>NZ_NXLL01000020.1 GCF_003364115.1 Helicobacter sp. MIT 00-7814
GCTTTAACACTAAATCAGGGGCTAGCACAAGCCCCACACAAAGGCAAATTAGCGCAAACGCCGCTAGCCAATACTTCACAATTTCTAACAAGTCTTTTAGCTCGTCCATTGTTTCCCCCTTAGGCTTGATAAAGCCAAAGTGCTGGCTTGTAGGATTCATTTTTTACATATTTGGCATAGACACTTAGGGTGATATGAGAATTTTTGTGTCCGAGTGTTTGAGAGATCCAGCCGATATTTTCTCCGCGTGAAAGCATAATAGAGGCGAAAGAGTGCCTTGTGTTATACAAAACGCGGTGGGGCAAATTGCACTTTTGAAGGAGATTTACCCAGCTTGTATTTCTGTATCTTTGCGAGATTGGCTTGCCTAAAGCATTGCAAAATATAAAGGGGGATTTTGCTTTTGCGTTGTTTTTGAGCCAAGTTAAGGATTCTAATAATGGTGGAAGCATGATAATTTTGCGTATGCTTGAGTGTGTCTTTGGGGAAGTGATAGTCCTCCTATTTAGCGTTTTTGAAATACTAATTTCGCGCTTTTCAAAATCAATATCACTCCACTGCAGCGCGACAATCTCACCAACGCGCGCACCACTAAAAAAGCTAAAACGCAAAAATTCCCTAAACAACGCGTCTTGGCAATTTTGAAGCAAAAGAGAAATTTCATTTTCAGAAAATGGTTGAATTTCTTTTGCTTCTTTGCATGCAAGCTTTGCTTTAAACATAGGGGATTTTGTGATTAGATTTTCAACCCTTGCCCTTTCAAAGATGCGCCCTAAGTAGCCCATTAGGTATCTTGCACGCGATTTTGAGTTAGAGCTTAGATACTTGTAAAATTCAGCAATGTCTTGGCGTGTAATTTTTCCAATCTCTACATCACCAAAAAAAGCTAGCAATTTTCTTTGAGCATAGAGGTAGGAGGTTTTCGTGCTTTCTTTAAGTGTGACATGCTCTAAGGAAAGATCGCTTATGATTTGGGAAAGCCTCGCACTTTTGGGTGTGTCATTTTGAAGTATCGCTTCGGCTAACGCCAAAGCTCCGCCTCCGCTTTTGCCTTCGTGGAAGTTAATTCCGCTTCGCCTCCAGCTTCGCGCACAGACACAACCTTTTTTTGTTGGGCGTGTAGATTTTATCATTGCGAAGGTTTCAGCCCAAAGCTTTCTATTCCCTTCAGTTATCTCACTTTTTGCCCCACATTTTGGCGTTGATTTTGAGATAGTTTTTGCCTTTGATGATTTTCTTGAAAAATTAGCAATATTTTTTGAGCTATTGTTAATTTTTGTAACAAAAAAGCTCTTTACTTCAGCATTTTTTTCAAAATATTCCAAAGCTTCGTGCATATTTTCAGACACAAGATGCATGTTTTTTTCATCTGCTTTTAATCCTGTGCTTAAGCGTATGCGCTCACCTTTTTTCATTTTTTCAATCCATAGGATGCCTTTTCTGTCTGTAATTCCTTTCATTTTTGCTCCTTTACTTACGCTCTGACAGATGAGCTTGATTTGGCTTGTGTTGCCACCACAAGCGTTGTGTAAATCGCCTACGCAGCTATGCGTATTTGAATCCTAAAAAATGCGCTAAGTAAGGGCTAGGGCTTTGTTTTAGCTTTTTGCTAGGTGACTTGGCTAGTTGGGTTTGGATTGGCTTTGGTCGCCCGCCACATTGCTGGCTTGGGTTTGGCGCAAAGTTATATCCCATCACTCACATAGCTCAAGTGTGCCTGCTAGCCCCACATCTTGGCGCAAAAGTTTCCGCGAAATAACTTTGTAAAGGTTTTTAAGTAAAAATTTGATAGAATGCGTGGTGCGTGGATTTTATAAAGATATTTTCCACACTTTTAAAAAGATTTATGGAAGTGCGTTGGGGTTTCCGCCCCCCTGCAAAGTCTTATTTTTTCCGCGCTATGCAGAAATTTTAGACTTCATTTGATAGCGATGAAGTAAGAAACTAAGATTCCCAACAACCAAAAAAAGGTAAAATACGCGCTTTTTTAATGCCTTGTTTTAGGCTTGAAATTTAGTTCTAGGAGCGATGATGCAAAATCCAATACAAGAGGCGATAAATAGGCTCTTGCAAAGAGAAAATCTCAATTTTACCCTCGCGCAAAATGTGATGAATGAAATTATGGAAGGCAAAGTCAGCCAAGTGCAAATGGCGGCGTATTTAAGCCTTCTTAGCGCGAAGGGTGAGAGCATCGAGGAGATTACAGCTTCAGCGCTTTCTATGCGCGCGCATAGTTTGAAGTTAGAGCATGATTTTGATGTGCTTGAGATTGTCGGCACAGGTGGCGATGGCTCAAATTCTTTTAATATTTCCACAACTTCATCTTTTATCATCGCAGCAAGTGGCGTGAAAGTCGCAAAACATGGCAATCGCGCAGCTTCATCAAAAAGCGGTGCGGCTGATGTTTTGGAAGCTTTGGGTGTAAATATTTTGCTAAGTCCCGCGCAGTCTTTGGAGCTTTTGAAAAAAATAAATATCTGCTTTCTTTTTGCCCAAACCTACCATAGCGCGATGAAATATGTCGCGCCTGTGCGCAAAGAGCTTGGGATAAAGAGCATTTTTAATCTCTTAGGACCGCTTTCAAATCCGGCTAACGCGCAATTCCAGCTTATGGGCGTGTATGAAAAGTCGCTTGTAGAGCCACTTGCAAAGGTGCTATCAAATCTAGGCGTGACGCGCGCGATGGTGGTGCATGGGCTTGATTGCCTTGATGAGATAAGTTTGAGCGCAAAAACTTTCGTGTGTGAGGTGGATTGTGGGAAATTCACAAGCTATGAAATAAGCCCGCGCGATGTGGGCTATAGTTTTTGTGACAAAAGCGCGCTTATTGGTGGGAATCCACAAGAAAATGCCAAAATCACAAGAGAAATCCTTAGCGCAAAAGACAAAGGCGCAAAGCGAGAATCTGTGTGTCTTAATGCAGGCGCGGCACTTTATATCGCTAAGCGCGCAGAGAGCTTGGAGCAGGGCGTGCGCTTGGCGGAAAGCCTTATAGATTCTGGCAAGGCAGAGGCAAAGCTTGAGCAATTTATCTCACAAAGTAATGCGATATGAAAAGCGATAGAAATATTTTAGAGCAAATTTGTGAGGATACAAAAGCGCGCATACAAGAGCAAATGCGCCAAATCCCGCGTGCGCAAATGATAACTCTCGCACAAGATAAAGCCTCAAAGTTAGAATCTTTTGCCTTTGAGCGCGCACTAAAGCGCGGGGAAAATGAAGCGATGAAATTTATTTGCGAGGTGAAAAAGGCTTCGCCTTCAAAAGGCATCATCGCGCAGGATTTCCCTTATGTGGAGATTGCGCGCGAGTATGAGCGCGCTGGGGCTGATTGCATTTCTTGTCTCACTGAGCCAAAGTATTTTTTGGGCGCGGATTCCTACTTGCAAGAGTTGCGAGAATCTGTGAGTGTGCCACTTTTGCGCAAGGATTTTATTGTGGATTCTTATATGATTTATCAAGCAAAGGTTTTGGGTGCGGATTGTGTGTTATTAATTTGTGCGATTTTGGGCGCAAAGGAGTTGCAAGAATACCTTGCTATCGCCCAAAGCTTGGGGCTAAGCGCGCTTGTGGAGGTGCATGATGAGAATGAATTGCAAATGGCATTAGATTCTAGCGCGCGCTTAATTGGCGTTAATAACCGCGATTTAAAGACTTTTAGCGTGGATTTAAATACTAGCCTGCGCCTAAAAAAGCTCTGCCCCGCGCATATTACTTTCATTGCTGAAAGTGGGATTAGCACGCGAGGGGATATCGCGCTTTTAGAAAAAGGCGGTGTTGATGGCGTTTTGATTGGCGAAGGGTTAATGAGGCAAAGTGATAAAGTGCGTGCGCTTAGCGAGCTTAGAGGCGAAACTAAGGGCAAATTTGATGGAATCTAAAAGGTGCTTACAATGAAAATCAAAACCTGCGGACTTTGGCGCGTGCAAGATATAGAGTTTGCAAACACGCTCAAGCCTGATTTTATCGGCTTTGTTTTTGCAAAATCTAAGCGAGAAGTGAGCCTTCAGCAAGCAAAGGCGCTAAAAAAAAATCTAGATTCTCAAATCAAGGCTGTTGGCGTGTTTGTGGGCTGTGATAATACGCGGATTTTGGAGGCGTTGAAAGAGGGCATTATTGATTGCGTGCAAATCCACGATGCGCCTTTTAAAGAAATAAGCGCGTTGCGGGATTGTTTGAAACGCGATTTTCCACAAGCCATAATCATCGAAGCGCGCAAAGCACAGAATCTAGAGGCTTTGCTTGTGCCTTGCGTGGGGGATTTTTTGCTTTTAGATTCTCTGCAATCAGGGAGCGGGAAGCGTTTTTGTTGGGCGCTTTTGGAGGAGGCAAAAAAGGCTGGTTTGAAAAAGGAATTTTTCCTAGCTGGCGGGATAGATTCTCAAAATTTAGATGAAGCGATGGCGCTAAAGCCTTATGCCATCGATATTTCAAGCGGGATAGAAGTTCAAGGGGTTAAAAATTTTGCTAAAATGCAAGAAATCATCGCGCGCGTGCATGCGTGGCAAGAGTAGGCGTTGGCAAAATTTCGCGCGTTTAGTAAAGGAGAAAAAATGCAGAAAAAAAGCTATTTTGGGGAGTTTGGCGGGCAGTTTGTGCCAGAGACATTGATGCGCTCGCTTTTTGAGCTGGAGGAAGCGTATGATTTTTACAAAAACGACAGCGCGTTTAATGCCCAGCTGCAATCTCTTTTTAATAATTACGCCAATCGCCCTTCTTTGCTGTATTTTGCGCAAAATATGACTAAAGATTTGGGCGGGGCGAAAATCTATCTCAAGCGCGAGGATTTAAATCACACAGGCTCACATAAGATTAATAATGTGCTAGGACAGGCACTTTTGGCTAAAAAAATGGGTAAAAAACGCCTCATCGCAGAAACAGGCGCAGGACAGCATGGCGTGGCAACAGCGACAGCCGCAGCGCTTATGAATATGGAATGTGAAATTTTCATGGGGAAAGAGGATACCTTGCGTCAGGCGCTCAATGTCTATCGTATGAAGTTGCTTGGCGCGCGCGTGCATGCGGTGGAGAGTGGCACAGCTACGCTCAAAGACGCGGTGAATGAGACGATGCGCGAGTGGAGCAAGCGCTTAGATGATACGCATTATGTGCTTGGCTCGGTTATGGGACCACACCCATTTCCGCGCATTGTGCGGGACTTTCAAGCGGTGATTTCAAAAGAGATAAAAGAGCAGATTCTCGCACTAGAAGGGCGTTTGCCAAATGCAGTGCTTGCGTGCGTGGGAGGCGGGAGCAATGCGATGGGCGCGTTTTATCACTTTTTGGGAGATTCTCAAGTACGACTTATTGGTATAGAGGCTGCGGGCAAGGGGATTGACACGCCAGAGACTGCCGCGACTTTGAATGTTGGGAGTTTGGGGATTTTCCATGGAATGAAGTCGTATTTTTGTCAAGATTCTAATGGGCAGATTGCGCCGGTGTATAGCATTTCTGCGGGGCTTGATTATCCGGGCATTGGACCAGAGCATGCGTATTTGCACGATAGCAAGCGCGCGCAATATGTGGCAATCACTGATGAGCAGGCAGTGCGCGCGTTTGAGTATCTTTCAAAGATTGAGGGCATTATCCCCGCTATTGAATCCGCCCATGCCATAGCGCACGCAATAGCCCTCGCGCCACAAATGCCAAAAGAAAATATTTTAGTCATCAATCTTTCAGGGCGTGGAGATAAGGACTGTGCGGCGATTGCACGCTATAGAGGGGAGGAAATTTATGAATAAGGCAAAAGGTTTGGAGCAAGTTTTTGCGGGCAAAGAAGCGTTTATTCCATTTATCACCTGCGGGTATCCTAGCCTTGAGGTGAGCGAGCGTTTGATTGAATCTATGGCGCGCAATGGCGCGGATTTGATAGAGCTTGGCATTCCATTTTCTGATCCAACCGCTGAAGGCGCGGTGATAGAGCAAGCCAGCCTTTTATCACTGCAAAATGGCACGCGCACGGATTCTGTTTTTGCGATGATTGCGCGCGTGCGGGAGCGTTGCGATGTGGCGTTGGCGATTATGACTTATGCAAATATTGTGTTTGCCTATGGGATTGAGAAATTTTGTCAAAAAGCGCACACGCTTGGAATCTGCGCGCTTATCCTGCCAGATGTGCCTTATGAGGAGAGCGCGGAGTTTGGGGCGATTTGTGAGCGCTATAATATCGCGCTTATTTCTTTCATCGCGCCTACTTCTTCAAAAGAACGCATTGAGATGATTACAAAAGCCGCGCAGGGTTTTATATACTGCGTTTCTTCGCTTGGCGTCACAGGTGAGCGAAGCGCACTTTCAAACCAACTGCAAGAAATGGTAAGCACCATTAAAGCGGTGAAAGATATCCCCGTGTGCGTGGGCTTTGGCATCTCTACACCAGCGCAAGCAAGCGAAGTCGCGCGCTATGCTGATGGCGTAATCGTAGGAAGCGCGATAGTAAAGCGCTGTTTGGAATACAAAGATTCTTGTATAGAGCCTATCAGTGCGTATGTCAAGGAAATGAAAGAAGCTATTAGTAAATAAAACTCTTGCTAAATTTTTAGATTTTTTTAAATAATTAAAGCAGAATCTCACCCTTTTACACGGGATTCTCGCTCGCTTTCTTGTTCTTTGTAAAGCAACGCACAGCCTTTGGCAAGCTCGCGGATTTGCAAAATGTAGTTTTGGCGTTGCGTTACAGAAATCGCCTTGCGTGCATCAAGCACATTGAAAAAGTGGCTCGCAAGCATTGTGTAATCATACGCAGGCAAGGGCAGTGCGTTCTCTAGGCATCTTTTTGCCTCGCTTTGTGCTAACTCAAAAAAGCTAAACAAACTTTTGATATCTGCGCTCTCAAAGTTGTATTTGCTAAACTCATACTCGCCCTCTTTATGCACATCGCGGTAATACAGCTTTTCGCCCGCACTTCCTTGTCCCCAAAAGATATCAAACACATTGTCAATCCCTTGAATATACATCGCCAGCCTTTCCACGCCATAGGTGATTTCCACCGCTACAGGCTCGCATACCACGCCGCCAACTTGCTGAAAATAGGTAAATTGCGTCACTTCCATACCATCAAGCCACACTTCCCAGCCAAGCCCCCACGCGCCCAAAGTCGGGGATTCCCAATTATCCTCCACAAAGCGCACATCATGTTTTTGCAAATCTAGCCCGAGTGTTTCAAGGCTTTGCAAATACAGCTCTTGTATGTTTTGCGGATTTGGCTTGATAAGCACTTGAAATTGATAGTAGCTTCCTAGGCGGTTTGGATTCTCACCATAGCGCCCATCTGTGGGACGTCTTGAGGGCGCGACATACGCCACACTCCAAGGTTTAGAATCTAGGCTTCTTAATAGCGTCGCAGGGTGGAAAGTCCCCGCCCCCGCAGGAATATCATAAGGTTGCACGATGAGACAGCCCTGCTTTTTCCAAAATGTTTGCAATTCTAATAAAATATCCGAAAAACTCCGCACTTTGCACCTCTTGCTTTAAGTAAATAAATGCGCGATTTTACACTTTTTGTGCTTAAAATTATGCCCCCAACTAGAATCTTGTCAAAATAGAGAATCTTATAAAAATAGAAAATCCTGCCAAAAATGTGTAAAATTTCAAAAAATCCGCCACTTTGCAAAGTTTTTACAAAAATTTTATTTATATTTTATTTTATATAACTACAATTCTTATGTCTCAAAAGACAAAACATTAAGGAGAAATAGAACATGAACAAAAAAATATCTTTAACATTAGCCGCTTTGCTTGCAGTAGGGCAATTCACAGCTTACGCAGTAGAGGAAGCTACAACGGAAAAAGTCGCGGGAGAAAAGGTAGAGAAAGTAGAAAAAGCGGAGAAAAAGCCAAATATGCTTGAAGCAATGAGTTTCAAGGGCTTTGCATTTATGCGCTATAGCACAGCTGATGGCGAAGGTGGCGCAGCGCAAAGACAGCAATACAGAATGAAGCTTGACGCCACAACCGGCAAGGTTGAGGGCTTTAGCTTCACAGCTGGAATCTACCTCAATCAAGGCTCAAGCACACCGGGCACTAATGGCAATAATACTGATAAAGACATCGCAGGAAGTCAAGCAATAGCGATTAACAACGACTTTGCAGATAGGCTATCAATTGCCACATATTATGGCACAAAGGAATTTGGGGAATCTATAAAAACCACCATCAACCTTGGGCGCTTAAATATCGCATCAGTTTTCACTGATAAAAACACCGACTTAGGCACAGGCGCGGAAGTAAAGATTAAAGGCAAGAATCTAAGCTACTCTCTAAGCCATTTTGATAACTGGATGACAAATAACCTCGCCTATGGTATGCGCGCGCATGGAGCCTTAACAGGAAGTGGTTATGCTGGCGCAAATATGGGTATGGGAAACAACCTCACACTTTTCAACATTAAGGGTGAAAAGCTTGGGGGCTTTGATTTTGGAGTGACTTTGGGGAATGCTGTAGGCTTAATTGATTATCTTGCTTTTGGTGAAGTGGGATATAAGACTGGCGGATTCCATATTTTGGCACAAGTGGCAGCAGCGGGTATGAACTCTACGCCGAGCTGGGGAAGAGGTGTAAATGGAAGTGCGCTAACAAATTGGAATACACCTAACAACACCACAAGACCAGCTTATAACTTTGGTAGCGGAGCAGACGCAAATGCATGGGCGAAAAATCGCGGAATCTATAATGTGCAAGTAGGCTACAAAATCGGAGGATTCTCAAGCAAACTCGGTTACCTAGGAAGCTTTGGCGATGGTTATGGCGTTTTACTTGATTCAAAAGGCGGGATAAATATCGCTGGTAAAGCATGGAGCAATAACTACGACTCCGCAAATGAGGGCTTTGGCTTCATAGGAAATGGCAGTAGAGCTGGCACAAGCATCATGGCAATCTACGCCCAGCTAAATTACGCAATCATCAAACCACTCAAACTCGGGCTTGATGTCTCCTATGTAGGCGGAGATAACAACTACAACACAATAGCAGTTGCAAAGCAATCAGCAAATATTACTGAAGGTAAGGGCATTACTTTCACAGAAATCGCCCCTTCACTTAGCTACAAACTCAATGAAAATTTTGAATTTTCAGTCTTTTATGCCTATGTGACAGGTGATGTGGAGTTTGGCAAATCCCGCTTTGAGCTTAAATACAACTTCTAAGATTCTTATAAAATCACCGCTTTTTAAGGGGCGGTGATTCTTTATCCTCCATTAAATTATTTAATAAGCAAAAAACGATAGAATACACGCAACAAGGATAGTAAGGAAAAACAATGATTGAGCTAGCAGAAATTTTTCAACGCCTTTGGGAATCTTGCGCGTTTAAGAGGGATTTTTTAAGAGGGCAAGTTTTGCAAAAAGGGATTTTTGAGGCGCAAGGTTTTGTGCTGGCAGAAAGTCTCATCGCCTCGCGCGCATTGCCGGCGTTTAGCAATTCCGCGATGGATGGCTACGCGGTGCTTTTGGAGGATAGCGGGTGTGAGGTGGAGCTTTTGGGACGCACGCTTGCGGGTGAAAAACCACAAGATGCGCTTTTGCAAAAAGGCTTTGTGCAAAAAGTGATGACAGGCTCACCACTTCCGCCAAACACGCAAGCCATCGTGCCTTTGGAATTAGTTGAGAATCTGCCAAATGGTAAAATCAAGCTTCCAAATGAGATAAAGCCAAACCAACATATCCGCTTGCAAGGTGAGGAAATCGCGCTAGATTCTGTTGTTTTGCCAGCATTTAGGCGCTTAAAGCCCCTTGATTTAGGACTTGTGGCGACACAAGGATTAGAAAAAGTCAATGTTTGCAAAAAGCCAAAAATCGCGCTTTTTTCCACAGGTGATGAGGTCATCGAGCCCGGACAAAGCGCGCAGGCACATCAGATTTACAACACAAATGCGATAAGCATTTTTAGCATTTTGCGTGAATTTCACCACGATATCGAGTATCGCGGGATACTGCCAGATAAGCGCGAGGTGCTGGAGCAAACGCTTGGGAGCTTAAAAAGCTGTGATGTTGTGATAACCACAGGGGGCGCGAGTGTGGGCGATGCGGATATGCTAAAAAGCACGCTGCAAAAGCTCGGCGCGCAGATTCTCTTTGATGGTGTGTGCTTAAAGCCCGGTAGGCATTTGAGCGTGGCGATTTTGGGAGAATGTATTTTTATCCTTTTGCCCGGGAATCCGCTTGCTTCGCTCTTGCATCTTTATGCGATTATTGTGAGTTTTTTAGAGTTTTTAAGTGGTGCAAATGATTGCTTTTTAAAAGCGCATAGCGTGCGGGCAAATGTCGCTTGCATACCAACTTCAGGCGCACAGAATCTCTTGCTTGGGATTGAAAATGATGGCGTATTTGAGATTTTTAAAAATGGAAAATTTGGCTCTAGCGCGCTTATAAATGTGTGGAAAAACAACGCGCTAGCAATAATTGACAAAGATTATGGTAAGATAGAGGCTTTGGAAGAGCTTTTCTGCGTGCGTTTTGGCGCGCAGGAGTTTGAAGCGCAGTGTAAATTTATCAATTCAAAAAGGAGTGGCAAATGACAAAACTTTTATTTGGAGTGAGCGATACAGAGGAATGCAGAAGGGCGATTGGCACGATTAGCAAGCTCTTTGGCAAGCGCGAAGATGTGGAGCTGACGCTTTTGCATGTGAGTGAAGAAATCGTCGTGTATGCGCAAAGTGGGATTGTGAATTATGAAACTATCGAAAATATCGAAAGTGAGCGCTCTAGTGAGATTCTCAATGAGTTTGAAAATACCTTTAAAAATGAAGGTATAACCTGCAAGAAAATCTTGCGCACAGGCAATCCTATCGATGTGGTGCTAGAGATTGCAAATGAATATGATTTGCTTGTGATTGGCGCTAGTGAATCTTCTTTGCTGTATAGAATCTTTAGCTCGCATCAAAATAGCTTTATTAACTCTTCGCCTATCCCTGTGCTTGTGGCAAAGTAGAGCTTTATTTTCTTAATCGTATCACCTCGTGCGAGTTAAATCGCACTTTGGCTCCGCTTCGCATACACATAAACTATTTTTAGTTGATGAGATTGAGAGATTTTTCGACGCGGTTTGGTTTTAGAGAATCTTTGGAATGTTTTAAGACTTTGTAAATCCTAGGGCATAATGCGTAAGATTCTATTAAGAAATTTAAGGAATCTTTACCCTTGAGGCGAGTTCGTTTAGGATTTCTTTTGGACTTATACCTTCACTCAAGGCTTCAAAGCTTAGTAGGATTCTATGTGAGGCGATGATGGGCAAAACTTCCAAAATATCGCTAGGCGTGAGATAATCCCTATTTTGCAAAAAGGCATAAGCCTTCGCAGCGCGTTGCATATCAATGCTCGCACGCGGAGAAAGCCCTAAGCGCAGGCAAGAGATATTTTTATACACAAAGTTTTCACGCGTGGCGCGCGCAAGAGCGATGATGTATTCTTGCAAGCTTGGCTCGACATAAATTTGCTCAATGCGCTCTTTTATCATCTCTAAATCATGGGAATCCATTAGCGCAAGTGGTTCTTTTGCCAAATGCGCATTTTGCAGGATCTTAACCTCACTTTGCGCGCTTGGGTATTCTAGCTCAAGCCCTAGCATAAAGCGATCAAGCTGCGCCTCTGGGAGCGCATACACGCCTTCGGATTCTATGGGGTTGGCTGTAGCGATGACAAGGAAAGGGGAATGCAGTAAATAGCATTCCTCACCGATACTCACCTGCTGTTCGCCCATGGCTTCCAAAAGCGCACTTTGCACCTTTGCAGGCGCGCGGTTGATTTCATCAGCGAGCAAAATATTTGTAAAAATTGGTCCAAAGCGCGTTTGAAAATTTTGCGTTTTTGGATTATAGATTTGCGCGCCTAAAATATCGCTAGGGATTAAATCAGGGGTAAATTGGATTCTCTTAAAGCTAAGATTTAGCGACTTTGCGAGGGATTTTGCAAGGGTGGTTTTGGCAAGTCCGGGCACACTTTGGAGCAAAATATGCCCTTGAGTAAAAAGCCCGATAAGCGCGTATTCTACAAGGCGTTCCTGCCCTAGCACGCAGGAGTTGAGCTGTTCTCTTAAGGTGGCGATTTTTTTAAAAAGTTTTATTTGCATACGCGCGCTTTGAGGTTAGCTTTGGTGCATGTGGTTTTCTAAGAATCTAAGCATAAAAAATCTTCAATCCCATACAAGCCTGCTTTTTGATTCACAAGCCAGCGCGCTGCTGCGATTGCACCTTTGGCAAAAGTCGCGCGTGAAGTGGCGTTATGCGTGAGCTCTAAATACTCGCCATCAAGGTAGAATCCAACCGTGTGGCGTCCCACCACATCGCCCCCGCGCAGGCTCATCACGCCGATTTCATCTTTGCTTCGCGCGCCGATATTGCCATCGCGCCCGCTTATGCGCACTTTGTCAATGTCTAGCCCGCGTGCTTGCGCGCAAGTTTGCGCGAGGGTGAGTGCTGTGCCACTTGGGGCGTCTTTTTTGTGGTGGTGGTGGATTTCTACGATTTCTATGTCGCTTTCTTTCAATGCGCGCGCTGTGAGGCTGGAGAGTTTGTTAAGCACGCTCACACCGCGACTCATATTGCTTGCTTGCAGGATTGGCAAGATTTGGCTTGCCTTTTTAATACGCGCAAAATCATCTTGGCTAAAGCCCGTGCTACCGATAACTATCGGGCGCGCAAGGTTATTTTCTAGTGCTATTTTAATAAGCTCTAAACTTCCGGCTGCAGAGGAAAAGTCAATCACACATTCACAAGATTGCAAAAACTCTTTTATGTCTTTTGCTACATATAAGCCCTGCGCGTGCAAGGATTCTAAATTATCGCGTGCATAAACAACTGAAACTTCTAAATCTGTGTTTTGGGCGATTTCCTCAATGAGAAGTTTTCCCACGCGCCCGCTTGCGCCAAAGATTCCGAGCTTTAGCATTGTTTCGCCTGCTCTAGGTAGCTAATGGCTTGCAATGCCGCTGTTGCGCCATCACCTGCCGCGCAAATCACTTGCTTTGGCGCTTGGATTCTCACATCGCCCGCTGCAAAAAGCCCTTCTACGCTCGTTCGCATTGACAAATCAACCTTGATGCTGCCATATTCATCGCATTCACAAAGCATACTGCCATTTTCTTGCTTCAAAACCTGCGTATTGACATCATAGCCGACAAAAACAAAGATTCCGGGCACCGGAAGTTCGCGCACCTCGTTATTTTGCGTATTTTTCACAAGCACGGAAGTAACGCCTGACATATCGCCTTTAATCTCTTCAACAATGTAAGGTGTGAGAATCTCAATCTTTGGATTTGACTTCACATGCTCTATCGTCGTGGGAGCTGCGCGAAATCCATCTCTGCGGTGGATGAGATAAACCTTTTTACACATTCTTGTAAGATACACCGCCTCTTCAAGCGCTGTGTCGCCCCCGCCAAGGACCGCGACTTCTTTATCTTTATAAAAAAATCCATCACAAGTGGCACAGGTGCTGACGCCTTTGCCCCAAAACTCATTCTCACCCTTTACGCCTGATCGTTTAGGACGCCCACCGGTAGCAAAGATCACCGCTTTTGCTTGATGCGTTTTCCCGCCTAGTTCATGGATTTCAAAAACATTGCCATTTTTACTAACGCGCTCAACCTCGCTCATCTCATGCTTAAGCCCGAATCTAAAGCACTGCTCCTGCCATGGCTGCATAAAATCTAGCCCGCTCATCACCTCTTTCACGCCCGGATAGTTTTCTATCTCGCTACTTCCTGTGATTTGCCCCCCGGGCATGCCTTTTTCAAATAGCACGACATTTTTAATCCCGCCTCTTGTCGCATATAGCCCCGCACTAAGCCCAGCAGGTCCCCCGCCAATGATTGCTAAATCTATCATTCTGCCCTCCTAAAGTAAAAGTTTCATAAGCGTATAAGAAAACTCTTAACGCTTGAAAAATTACGACCTATAATCTGAATTTATCTCCACATATTTATGCCCCAAATCGCAACCATAGCTTACATAGCGCCCTTTGCCTAAGCCTAAATCACAAAGGATTCTAAACTCTTGCGCTTCCATAGCCTTTGCAGCTTTTGCCTCGATTTCTGGTGTGAAAAGGATTGTGCCTTTGTCATACACGCACACGCCACCAATTTCGATACGCAGGCTCTCTTCCTTTGCGCGCACACCGCTTGCGCCAATGGTGGAAGCTATGCGCCCCCAATTTGGATCGCGCCCAAAAAGTGCGGTTTTGACTAAAAGTGAGTTGCTAAGTGCTTTTGCGGCGATTTTTGCTTCGTTTTCATCTTGCGCACCACACACTTCAAAGGCTACAACCCTGCTCGCGCCCTCGCCATCGCGCACCATATCAAGTGCGAGTTTATGTGTAACCAAATCTAGCGCGTGCTTAAAAGCCTCTTTGTCATACGCGCCACTTTTGGCGTTACTTAGCAAAAATACAGAATCATTTGTGCTCATATCGCCATCTACGCTTATGGCATCAAAATTTTTCTTTGCAACGCTTTGAAGCAATTCCTCGCAGTCCTCTTTAGGAATAGCAGAATCTGTGGTGATAAAGCAAAGCATTGTCGCAAGGCTTGGGGCTATCATCCCAGCGCCTTTTGCCATTGCGCCGATGTGAAAGGATTCTCCATTTTGCAAAACCACCTTAAAAGCAACTTCTTTACTAAAAGCATCAGTCGTCCTAATCGCGTCACTCGCGCGCAAATGGGAATCTAAATCTAAATTTTCAAGGCGGATTTTTTCAAAACTTTGTGTAATTTTCTCTTTTGGCAAACGCACGCCGATAACGCCTGTGCTTGACATAATGGGATTTTTTAAGGTAGGAAAACGCGCGCTTAGGTTTTGCAAAATCTCGCAAATATCCTCCACGCCAGCTTTTCCTGTCATTGCGTTAGCGTTTTTTGTGGTGATAAGAATGAAGTTAGATTCTACTTCTTTGCCTTGCTTTTGCGCATCTTTTTGCACGCATTCTTTGAAATGCACAATTGGCGCGGCAGCAAAAGTATTGCTTGTGAAAAGCGCGCTTACCCTAAAGCCATCTTTGGCGTAAATATAGGCGATATCTAGCGCGTTGTCTTTTTTCAACCCAGCGCTTATGCCCTCACTCACAAAGCCTTCGCTCACGCTTACGCCACCTTCTATTGGATAGATTTCAAAGGTTTGCGGGGAGTTTTTAAAAGTTTGAGAATCTTGCATTTTTAAGCCTTTTTTCTAAATTTTGCTACTTGCTTGCGCGCCTATTTTGTGTCCGCGTGGCAATTATCACTAAGCATAGATTTATACATAATCCACCTCTTTTGGCTTGCTTTTACGCATAATAAGGCGTTTTGTCATTCTTATGCCCTCCGAAGTGCCGATGACTAGCATTTTGCATTCACTTGTGACGACCACATCGCCATTTGGCATATTGATTTGCTTGCCATCTTTTTGCGTGATTGCCACGACGGAGACATTTGTCACATCGCGGAAATGCGCGTCTTTGAGCTTACGCAGCACAAGCCAGCTGTAACGAGGCACGATGATTTCTTCCAAATCAAGCTGTGTATCGCGTTTGTAGAGAAATTGTTCTAATAAATTTTCCATATCCGGGCGGATTGCCATGGCTGAGATTCTCTGTGCGAGGAGCCTAGAGGCAGAAACGACAAAATCACAACCTAACTTTTTAAGCTTATTTATCTCTTCTTGCGTGTTTGCATTAGCGATAACATAATAAGGACGCCGTTCTAGCTCTTTTTCAAAAAGCCTTACACTTGCGATGAGTGCGATATTTTCAGCGATATTTGATGAAAAAGTCACAATGCCTTTGGCAGAAGAGAGATGCGTTTTTAGCATTGCAAGTTGCGTGTGAGGGTCTGCGCTAATGTAGTAGGGGTATTTGTGCGCTTTTGCCTGTGCTTCAAAATCCGCGCTGTTATCCACGACGACAAAGGGGATTTGGGATTCTCTAAATTGCTTGCTAAGCTCGATTGTATGCTCATTTTGATAGCATATAACATAATGATTGCGCAGTCTGCCAATCTTATAAATCATATTTTGCTCCTTAATGAGGCTTATAAGGTTGCTATTATTAAAAACGCTAATCGTAAAAGCCACGCTAAAAGTGATAACGCCCGCGCCACACACCATAAGTATAGTAGTAAAAATAATGGTGATAGTGCCAAAATCTCTTTCTCCAAGCGCGCCAAAGCCCGTGTTTGTGAAAGTATAAGTCGTTTGGAAAAACGCCTGCATTAAATCATAATCTTCCAAAACCAAATAGCCCAAAGTCCCAAAAATTACAAAAAATTGTAATAAAACTAAAGGGATTCTAAAGGGTTTTAGCTGCTGATATAATTCCGACCTTAGGCTTATATCAGGCTTTGAGGGCTTGTCTTTTTTACGAGGTTTCACCTTTATCAAGGCTAGATTCTACTTTTAGGATTTTTTTCTCATTGTGCGAAGTGTGGAAGCAGCGACTTTGACGCGCACGCTTGTGCCATCATCAAGCTTAATCCTAATTGTGCGTAAGTTTGGTAATGAGCGTCTTTTTGTTTTGTTATTCGCGTGGCTTACATTATTGCCTACCATTGGACCTTTACCGGTGAAAAAACATTTCCTTGCCATTGTGTTATCCTTAATAAAAGAATTGTGATTAAAAACCGCGGATTTTAGCAAAAAGTTTTAGAAAACTACCTTAAATGTATTAAAAAGCGCATTAATTCTCTGCTTGAAAATCCTGCAAAAAGAGATGTAATTTCTTGTATTCTTCCTTATTGAAGTAGCGCCATTTGCCACAAGGCAGGGCATTGAGATTACAAAAGCCATAGTTTACACGCTTTAAGTCCAAAATCTCATAGCCAAATTGCGCGAAAAATCTGCGTAGCTCGCGATTTTTCCCCTCACATAAGCTCACACGCAATTTTGGGAATCTTTGGCTGTCTTTAAGAATTGTCACTTCTGTAAATGGACGCAAAATCACTTCTTTTTGCGCTGTTTTTGGATGCGCGCCTTTGGTGTTTGTGAGCGTTATTGGCGCGCTAGATTCTAGCATTTTATTAAGAGAATCTAGGAGTTTTTGGCTTAGCGGTTTGTCAAGCTTAAGATTATACACACGCTCTAAATTCGCGTTGCTTAGCGCATGCACGAGCATTTTATTATCGCTTAAAATTAAAAGCCCTTCACTTGCAAAATCAAGCCGCCCCACATAGCTAAAGCCCCTAAACTTAGAATCCAAACTTTCATAAATCGTGCGCCTGCCTAGCTCATCGCGCTTGCTGACAATCTCGCCTTTTGGCTTGTGATAGATAATCGCGGTGTAATTATGCGAGGGTTTTAAAAGCTTGCCATCGACAAAAACTTTATCAGATTCACTAAGTTTGCTTTGCAAAGTAGCCTTTGTGCGCCCGATACGCACGCGCCCAGATTCTATAAGCGCATCAGCTTCACGGCGGGAAAATTGAGAATTATGAGCGATAAATTGATTTAAGCGCATAGTTGTGATCCATTTAGCCCTGAAATCGCTACCTGCGCGCAAAGTCATCTTCTAAGCGCACGATATCATCTTCGCCTAGATACTCACCCATTTGCACTTCGATAAGCACAAGCGGGATTTTGCCCGGATTTTCTAGCCTGTGTGTCTCGCCCATAGGGATGTAGGTTGATTGATTAGCTTTCAAAAAAAGCTCTTTTTGCCCAATAGTGACAATCGCGCTCCCGCTTACTACGATCCAATGCTCATTCCTATGAAAATGCTTTTGCAAACTAAGGCGCTTGCGCGGTTTGACGACAATTTGCTTGATTTTGTAATTACTAGATTCTAAAAGCACGCTATAAGTGCCCCATGGGCGGTGCGCGGTGTTGTGAATCTGCGTAAGCTCTGGGTGAGAGGTTTTTAAAAGATTTACGACTTCTTTAATGCGTTGTGTTTGGCTAAGTGGCGCAACTAGCGTGCAATCCCCGCTATCAATAATGGCTAGATTTTCCACGCCAATGGTGGCTACGAGCTTTTGCGAGATAACAAAGTTATTGCGAGAATCTAGCGCGATTAAATCACTTTTATGCGCATTTCCTTGAGAATCTTCTTGCCACTCTTTTTTGAGCGCTTCAAAGCCCCCAACATCATTCCACGTAAAATCCCCCTCCACGCACGCTACCTTGCTACTTTTTTCCATCAATGCATAATCAATGCTAATCTCTTCAATCTCTTCGCTCACATTTGGCAAGAGACGCAAAATTTGAGAATCCGCACTTTTAGAATCTTTTTGAGAATCCTTACCTTGCGCGCGGAAAGCATTTTGCTCTTTGCTTAAAATATACGCCTTTTTGCACGCGTTATAAAGCTCTGGGGCGTGCGTTTCTAGCTCTTTTAAAAAGACATTTGCCTTAAAGCAAAACATTCCGCTATTCCAAAAATAATTTTTAGATTCTAGGTATTTTTGGGCGGTCTCTTTATTTGGTTTTTCGACAAACTGCTCGACAATGCCATCCTTTGCCTTTATATAGCCATAGCCCGTATGCGCAGAATCTGGCTTAATCCCAAAAGTCACCAAAAAGCCCTTAGCGCTTAGCTCTAGCGCCTTTTCAATGCACTCGACATAGGCTTTTTGATTGCTGATTAAATGATCGCTTGGTAGGGCTAAAATTATTTCATCTTCATCAATTTCAAAGGCATTGAGCGCGGCAAAGCAAAGCGCTGGCGCGGTGTTTTTGGCTACAGATTCTAAAAGAAAAGAATCCACAAAAACCCCCACTTGATTTGCAATATCTTGCGCTAGGAAAAAGTGCTTATCATTAGTAATCACGCTAAAGCGTGCATTATGACTTTGGCAAAAGTTTGCATTCCGCAAAAGCGTTTTAGCAAAAAGGCTTGAAGTCTCTTCACTTGCGGTGGTCGCAAGGTAGGGATTTTGCGTTGGATCTTGTTTTTGTGGCGGAAGAATCGGGGCAAATTGCTTTGGCAAAAGCTCGCGTGATAGAGGCCAAAGCCTCGTGCCAGAACCCCCACAAAGTATGCTAATTGTCATAAAAACTCCTTAAAATTTCTTAATTAATTTACATTCTCAAGCGACTAATCGCGCCATTATAGGCTAAATTGCAAAAAGTTGCAAATTGACAAAACCCTAATTTTAAGACTTTAGCCAATGTCGGAGCTATAGGGGCTGAAAGCACAATGGCAATAGGAGTAGGCAGAGCAAATCAGCTAGCTGCTACGACAAGAACTAGTATGCTTGAGAGAGGATTAGCAGGGAAACCTACAGCTGCTCCAAGTAATGCGCCACGATTAGAATATTCAGGCTCTTATACATTCTCAAACTCTATGTTTAGAGATTTTGGGACTATGAGTGGGAGAGAGCAAAGAGGATTTATGAGAGACTTTAGACAGCAAAGCCCAAGTAGAGCAAATGCGTTTGAAAGACAATATAATGCTTTACATCAGAATCCTTTGGGAAGTAATGGGGGGATAGTTGAGATGGGAGTTAAGCCTAATTGGTAATTAAAGTTAATTAGCACTATTTCGTGCTAATTAATAATTCTATATTGTCCTTTTTTCATTTCCTGCTTTAATCTTTCTAAGTGTTTTATATAAGTAGGATCTTTAGCTTCCTCTCTACTCTCGTCAGCCCACATAGCTGTTACAACACCTACTGGAGGAACGGAGTCCAAGCTAATTACTTTTAATTCTCCACTTTCAATAAAATTAGCAATATCATCTTGCGTGAATTGGGGATAAATAGGTTCTTTAAGATAAGTTAGAACCCAATATCCATTTTCGTGATTCCTCAATCTCTCAACAACCTTTGCCTTTGCTGCACTATCCCACGCATTCCAATATGACTCCTCTTTAGAGTCTTTGCTTTCTTTGAGGTATTTTTCATAGGCTGCTTTCCATTCTTTCTTAGAAGTGATTAAGCCTTTGCTTTTGTCATCATCAGCGCAGATTTTAGCCCATTCCTCAGAAGTCATATCTCTATCTGAGCGATCCATAGTGTATCCATTAGCTGGAATGCTAGTATCACTAAATGTCATACCAAGTAGATAACCTAGTGCAAAGCTACCCATAGCCTTTTCTCCTTTCGTTTTAGATTTATTTTGCAGGCATTATAGAGAGTTTCGGGGAAAAATGCAAATGTGGCTACACCTCATAAGTCCCACACACCTTGACTTCATTTTGTAAAAAGTGTTACACTCTCATAACAAAATTTTAAGGGGTTAGCATGACTATAATCTCACAAGAAATAGAGCATTTGCTTACTCTCACACAAAAAGAGAGCGATTTAAGTAAAGAGCAGATTCTTACTAATGCTTTGCAAAACTACCTCGAAGATATGCAGGATTACAAATCTGCGCTTGAAGCTGAGGAAAGATTGCTTAAAAATCCGCGCTTAAGTAGTTTAGATGAGTTAATGAAAAAGGCTAATATCAATGCAAGTGAGCTTTGAGGAAAGAGCCGAAAAAGAGTTTTTAAAGCTTAGCAAAAGCATTCAAATTCAGATTCTTAAATATCTCAAAAAAGTTGAAGCATTAGAAAATCCAAAAGATATGGGAAAGCCACTGCGTGGGAATCTTAAAGATTATTGGCGTTATAGAGTTGGTGATTATAGGTTAATTTGCAAGATTAGAGAGCAAGAATTGCTCGTGGTTGTCGTGGCACTCAATCATAGAAGCAAGGTTTATAAATAAATTACTATTTGGTTTTTTGCTACACTCAAAACACACTTAAATTTGTAAGCTATAATGCGCCAAAAATTACGCTTTTAAGCAAGGGGTTTTGGTGGCGAGAATCTACACAGCAAAAATCTATGCAACAAAAATCAATATAATGAGAATCCACGCGATGAGAATCTTTATAATCAGTATTTTTAGCCTTTGTGTGGCATTTGGGGCGCAAGGCGAAGCGCCTAAGGGGATATATGGTGAGACACCTAAGGGGACGCATGACAAGGCGCAAAATATGGCGCAAGGTGGCATGCATGCGCTCACACTTTTTGGCACGCCAAAATACCCAAAAACTTTCACGCATTTTGATTACGCAAATCCAAACGCGCCAAAGGGCGGGATTCTCAAAAGTTACGAGCTAGGAGATTTTAACTCGCTAAATCCCTTCATCCAAAAAGGCAATCCCGCTTCAAATCTCGACACGCTCGTGTATGACACGCTCGGCGTTGGCGCGCTTGATGAGAGTGCGACAGAATATGGGCTTATCGCAAAGGAGTTTATCAAAGATCCGCAGGGCTACTTTTTGGAATGCGTGATTGATGAGCGCGCGCGCTTTAGCGATGGTGTGGCGGTGAGTGCGGAAGATGTGAAGTTTAGCTTTGATACTTTGATAAATCTAGGCAAGCTTGAATACCAGCGCTATTATGCAGATGTCAAGGAAGTGCAGGTGCTAGATTCTAAACGCGTGCGCTTTGTGTTTAAAACGAATGAAAATTCCGAACTCGCGCTTATTCTCTCCCAGCTTCCCATTCTACCAAAGCATATTTTTTACAAAAATGGCAAAAACACTTTTGGCGCAGATTCTCTCACGCCTCCTGTTGGCAGTGGCGCGTATAGCGTGGATTCTTATGAGATTGGGCGCAAGATTGTGTATAAGAGAAATCCAAACTATTGGGCGAAAGATCACCCCACGCGCAAAGGTTTCTTTAATTTTGATACTATCATTATTGAATACTACAAAGATCCTGTTGTCGCACAGCAGGCGTTTATAGGTGGCGCGTATGATTGGCGTGTGGAGTCAAGCGCGAAAGTGTGGGCGAAAGACTATCAGACAAACAAGCAAGAGCTTTTAAGCAAAATCATTATCCCAAATAAGCTTCCTAGCACACTTCAGGGATTTTTTTTCAACACCAAACAGCGATTTTTCAAGGATAAGCGCGTGCGCGAGGCGATTTTTTACGCCTTTGATTTTGAATGGAGCAACGCGCATTTATTTTTCAATCAGTATGAGCGCACGATAAATATTTTTGACAATTCCCGCTTTGCCTCAAGTGGTGTCCCAAAGGGGCTAGAGCGCAAAATTTTGCAAAAGCTAGAGCTTGATGATGCGCGGATTCTAAATTTTGCCTACCTTATCCCGCGCACGGATTTGGCATTGCCACAAAATATAGAATCTGGTTATGTGGATTGGGAAGGCGTGAAGCATGAGCCAAACAAGGCGCTTTTAGCACAAGATCGTAGGGAAAATCTCAAATACGCCGCAAAGCTCTTAAAGCAAGCGGGCTTTGTGTTTAAAGATGGCGTGTTGGTGGATTCTCAAAACCAACCGCTAGAGTTTGAGATTCTCATCAATTACGAAGCGTTTGAGCGCATTTGCCTGCCTTTTATTGAAAATCTCAAAACCCTTGGAATCCGCGCCACGCTCACAAAAGTCGATGATATACAATACACAAACCGCTTGAGGGATTTTCAGTATGATATGGTTATCGAGCTTGTGGGGCAGAGCCTTAATCCGGGGAACGAACAGCGTTTTTATTGGGGGAGCGAGGCGGCGCAAAAAAGTGGCGGGCGCAATTACGCGCGCATTGATGAAAAAAATGTCGATGCGCTTATAAATGGGCTTATAAACGCGCGCAATGAGGAGGAAAAAGAAGCCTATGGGCGCGCACTTGATAGAATCTTGCTTTGGGGATTTTATGTCATTCCGCATTTTCACGCGCAAGGCTATCGCGTGGCATTTTGGAATGATAGAATCGCCATGCCACAAAATGCCCCCATATACGGCTTTAGCCCCTATTTGTGGTGGGCGAAATGAGTGCGTTTTTAAGAAAATTTTTGACTAATAAGCTTTTTAGTTTATTCAAGCTACAATGCGCGCGCTTAATTTTTACAAAAAACTAAAGGCGGTGCATGCGAGCGCGTTTTGGCAGTCAATTTACCTACATTCTTACCATTGCTGGGGCGACTATTGGTTTTGGTGCGATTTGGCGTTTTCCATATTTGGTGTGGGAAAATGGCGGTGGCGCGTATGTGTTGCTTTTTTGTATTGCGATGCTTTTGATTGGAATTCCTATGATTTTGGTAGAAAATGTCATCGGCAGGCGCACGCATTGCAATAGTATCGATTGCTTTGGCGGAAGTGTGAATGGCAAAAAAATCCACAGATTCTGGAAAATCACAGGGATTTTGGGCGCGCTTGGCTCATTTGGGATTATGGCGTTTTATATGGTGCTAGCGGGCAGGGTTTTGAGCTTTCTTGTGGGGATTTTTAGCGGTGGGCTTGATTTGTCAAGTCCGCTAAGTTTGGAGCAAACGCAAAGCTTTTATGCGCAGAATGTAGAGAGCGCGCCTTTGCGCGTGGCGCTTTTTACCGCGCTTTTTGTTGGGGTGAATTGGTTTATCTTAGCACGTGGCGTGATTGGCGGGATTGAGCGCGTGGCAAGCTTTTTGATGCCATTACTTTTTTTATTTTTCGCGCTTATCATCGCGCGCAATCTCACGCTTGAAGGTGCGATGGAAGGCATAAGATTCTATCTTCACCCAGATTTTAGCAAGCTAAGCGCGAAGCTTTTTATCGAGGTGCTGGGGCAGGTGTTTTTTGCGCTTTCCCTTGGCTTTGGCGTGGTGATTACGCTTTCATCATTTTTGGATAAAAAAGAGCATTTATTGAAAGTAGCAAGCCTTACAGGCGTGATAAATACGCTTATTGCGCTATTGGCTGGATTTATGATTTTTCCAGCGATTTATAGCGTGGGCGGGACGCCGGATTTTGGCGCGGATTTGGTGTTTAAGTCTTTGCCCATTGCCTTTTCGCAAATGCACTTTGGCGCGATTGTGGCGGTTGGATTCTTTTTGTTATTACTCATTGCAGCACTTACAACGACGCTGCCTATTTATGAAGTCATTATTACTATTTTGCAAGAAAAGCTTAAATTTTCGCGTCAAAAGAGCATCGCCATCACGCTTTTGGGAATCTTTGTGCTTGGGAATGTTCCCTGTGTGCTAAATCAAAGCGTTTTTGATAGCTTTAATTGGGTGAGTGGGAATATACTTTTTGTGCTGACAGGGCTTTTGTGCGCGCTGTTTGTTGGGTGGATTCTTAAAGGTGAGGCAAAGCGCGAGCTTAGCAATGATAAGGATATAAAAAGCATCTTTGTGGGAATCTGGTTTTATTATGTGAAGTTTATCGTGCCATTAGTGATTGTGGCGATTTTTGTGAGTAATTTTATTTTTTAAAAGCGCGTGAATTTTGCAAATTTTTAAGGAGGGGTGAATGAATTTTGGCATTGTCTTTGGTGGAGCGAGTTTTGAGCATGAGATAAGCATTGTAAGTGCGATTGCGCTAAAAAAGGTGCTAAAAAATGAGCTTATTTTTATCTTTTTAGATTCTGAACATAAATTTTACTTGATAGATTCTAGCAATATGAAAGCCTCATTTTTTGCAAAAGGCTTGTATAAGCAATGCCCAGAGCTCTCTTTGGGACTTGGGGGATTTTATGAAAATAAGGGATTTTTTAAGCGCAAAAGTTTATTAAAAATCCACACGCTTTATAGCCTTATACATGGCGCAGATGGGGAAGATGGCACGCTAAGCGCGCTTTTTGATTTTTATAAAATCTTTTATATCGCGCCTAGGGTTGAAGCGTGCGTGCTAAGCTTTGATAAGGCTTTGACAAAGCTTTATGCCACTTCGCGCGGTGTGAAGGTGCTAGAATATGAAGTCCTAAACCAGCGCACAAGAGAAAATCTTAAACAAAATTTTCCGCTTATTTTAAAGCCAGCGCGCCTTGGAAGCTCGATTGGTGTGAATATTGTAAGAGAATCTAAAGAGCTAAATTATGCGCTGGATTCTGCATTTGAATATGATGAAAATGTCGTGGTGGAGCCTTTTATAGAGAATGTGAGGGAATATAATTTGGCAGGTTGCAAGATTAAGGATGAATTTATTTTTTCACTCGTTGAGGAGCCAAAGAAAAATGAAATTTTGGATTTTGAAAACAAATATTTAGATTTTTCGCGCACGCAAAGTTTGCAAAAAGCGGAAATCTCGCAAGATTTGCAAAATGCGTTGCAGGAAAATTTTGCAAAAATTTATGAAAATATGTTTGAAGGCGCAATTGTGCGCTGTGATTTTTTTGTGATAAATGATGAGGTGTATTTGAATGAGATTAACCCGATCCCGGGCTCTGGGGCGAATTATTTGTTTGAAAATTTTGAAAAAGTGCTAGAAAATCTCGCGCATAATCTGCCAAAGAAAAAACCCATTAAAGTAAGCTATTCTTATATCGAGCAAATCACGCGTGCTAAGGGAAAATAAGTGGCGCTTAAAGAAATCACTTACCAAAATACGCGTTTTGGGCTAAGTTATAATTTTTTAAACCTTTCAATTTCTCACCCAAAGGGCGTGCTTGTGTTTTTACATGGTTGGGGGAGCAATAAGGAGTTGATGAAGCTTAGCTTTGAAAAGAGCTTTGCGGAGTTTGTGCATCTTTATATTGACTTGCCCGGATTTGGCGCGAGTGCGTGCGAAGTGGCGCTATTTACGAAAGATTACGCGCAGATTCTAAAGCTTTTCTTTAATGAGCTAAAGGCGCAAAATGAGGCGCTGGATTCATTGGAATGGATTATGCTAGGGCATAGTTTTGGGGGGAAAGTCGCTACACTTTTGGCAGAGGAAAAGCTTATTTTGCTAAGTTCAGCGGGCATTGTGAGGAAAAAATCTTTAAGCGTGTGCGCAAAAATCTTGCTTGCAAAAATTGCAAAAAAACTTGGCATTAGCGCAAAAGCCTTGCGTGCAAAAGATAGCGCGGGGCTAAATGAGGCAATGTATCAAACCTTTAAAAATGTCGTAAATGAGGATTTTAGCGCGGAATTTCGCGCATGCAAGGCAGAGGCGTTTATTTTTTGGGGCAAGGAAGATAGCGCGACACCGCTAGATTCTGGAATGAAAATCGCGGAACTCATACAAAATAGCTTTTTTTCGCCATTGCCCGGGGATCATTATTTTTTTATGAAGCAAGCGCAGATTATAGAGGAGCAATATATGCAAGAACAGGCACAAATTAGCACGCAAAATAAAGAGACAATCAAGCATTTTCTCATCTTTGGGAAAGTGCAGGGCGTGGGCTATCGCAAGTATGCAAAGTATAAGGCAGAGCAAATTGGAGTTTTTGGTAGCGCGCAGAATCTAAGTGATGGCAGTGTGGAAGTATGGGCGCAAGGGAGCGAAAAACTGCTAAAGAAATATCTTATTTTTCTAAAAAGAGGACCCGAGCGCGCAGTGGTTGAGCGTGTGCAAGAGGTTAAGGGCGCGCAAGATTCCCAAAATATACAAGAATCCCAAAGCGCAAAAAGATTTGAAAATTTTACTATCATAAAGTGAGGCATAATGAATATACAAGATTTTCTAGGCATTATCACGCGATTTTTACTAGTTTTTGAGTTTGCGTATTATCTTATCACGCTGCTGCAGTGGTATAACTATAGCTTTTATAGAATCCTTTTCATGCATCATAAATTTATGTGGCATATTTGGTATTTTGTTTTGCCATTGTTGGTGTTTGTCGCGCTGTATTTGTTAGATTTTGAGGAATACGCCATTATCATCGCGCTGGTGCTTTTAGTCGCGCTTATTTTTTGGCGACTTAAGCAAGATAAGCCACTGAAATTTACAAGGCGCGTTTGGCGCTTTTTTGCGCTCACACTTACTTTTGTGCTTTTAGATGAGGTGCTTACACTTGTTTTTGATGTGGATAATGTTTTTATGCATATTTTGCCACTCGTTTTTGCCTTAGTGATTTCTCATGTGTATGAAGCGGTGCTTTTGAAGCAATACATACAAATTGCAAAAGATAAGCTTGATTGCATGAGCAGGCTTACTATTGTAAGCATTACTGCAAGTTTTGGTAAAACAAGCATCAAAAACTATCTCGCGCAAATCTTAAGCACGCATTTTAGCGTCTATGCCACGCCTAGAAGTGTGAATACTCTGCGCGGGATTGTGGCTGATGTGAATGAAAAGCTTGAATACAGCACAGATATTTACATCACTGAAGCAGGCGCGCGACTAAAGGGCGATATTGATGAAATCGCGCAGTTTTTAAATCCGCAATATGCCGTCATTGGCGAAGTTGGCGCGCAACATTTGGAGTATTTTAAAACGCTAGAAAATATCACAAATACAAAGTTTGAATTGCTTAATTCTAACCGCTTGAAAAAAGCCTTTGTTTTCAAAGAAAATGCCCTACCAAAAGAGCTAGATTCTGACAAAAAAGCGCTTTTATCTTTCTACCCAACGGCGTGTAGGAATATCAACGCTACGCTGGAAGGCACGAGCTTTGAGCTAAAAATTGCTGGTGAATGGTATGCGTTTCAAACGCAGATTTTGGGTGCATTTAATGTCTATAATATCGCAGCGGCGGTAAGTGTCGCGCTTGAGCTTGGGATAAAGATACAAGATATTATTAACGCTGTGGCGCGCTTTGAGCCTACTGCGCATAGATTGCAAAAAATCATCACAAATCAAAAAGTCATTTTAGATGATAGCTTTAATGGGAACCTTAAAGGCATGCTTGAATCTGTGCGCCTTGCCTCGCTCTATCCCGGGCGCAAGGTTATCATCACACCCGGAATCGTAGAATCTACGCGCGAGGCAAATATCGAGCTGGCACAAAGCATTGACAAGGTTTTTGATATCGTCATTATCACAGGCGCGCTGAATGCAAGCATTTTCCGCGAAAACATAAAAAACGCGCAAAAGATTTTCTTGCAAACTAAAGATTCTCTAGAATCTATGCTAAAAGCTTGCACGCAGCCAAATGATTTGATTCTCTTTAGCAATGATGCGCCGAGCTTTATTTGAGGCTAAAAGGAAAGAGTATGCAAAAAGTTGGAATCATCGGTGTGAGTGGCTACACAGGCGCGGAATTAGTGAGAATCTTGCATTCTCACCCAAGGTTTGAAATCGCCTATCTTGCAAACACGCAAGGAGGCGTGAAGCTTTGTGAAATCCACCCGCAGTTTTTTGGAATCTTAGATAATGAAGTGCAAAAAGCTGATGTCAAGCAAGCTTGCCAAAAATGCGATGTTCTCTTCCTCGCGCTTCCGCATAAAAGCGCGATGGAGTTTGTCAAGGAAATGCATGAGCGCGTAGATTCTGAAAAAATCCCAAAAATCATAGATTTATCCGCGGATTATCGCTTGAATCTAGCGCATTATGAGCGCACATACTGCGCGCATGTGGATAAGAAAAATCTAAAAAGCGCGGTGTATGGACTGCCAGAATATGCGCGCGATTCTATCAAATGCGCTAAACTTGTCGCAAATCCGGGCTGTTACCCAACAGCAAGCCTTTTGGCGTTATTGCCATTTTTGCCCTATATCCAAAAAGAAGGGATTTTCATTGATGCAAAAAGTGGCGTAAGTGGCGCGGGCAAGAAGCTAACTGATGATACGCATTTCCCAAGTATTAATGAAAATCTTTTCGCCTACGCGCCCTTGTCTCATCGTCATCAAATTGAGATTGAGGAGAAATGCGCGGAGTTTGGGGGGATTGAAAATTTGCAAGTGCATTTTGTCCCGCATTTAAGCCCGCTTACGCGCGGAATGCTTGCAAGTGTGTTTGCAACGCTTAAAAGCGAAGTGAGCGAGGATTTTGATCCATTAGAAATTTTGCGCGCGCATTACAAAGAGAGCCAATTTGTGAGAATCTGCACCACGCCGCCGCGCATTAGCAATGTGCGCGGAAGCAATATGTGCGATATTTTTGCGCTTAAACGCGGGCGTGGGCTTTTTATTAGCAGTGCGATTGATAATCTTTTGCGTGGTGCAAGCTCGCAAGCAGTGGTAAATGCGAACTTAATGTGTGGTTTTGATGAGGATTGCGGGATACCAAAAGTGGGAATCTAGCGCGCTAGCGTGATTGTGGTGTGGGCGTGAATGTAGCGTAGGTTGCGGGTTTTAATGATGGAAAAAATACTTATCGCAAATGACGCGCTTTTTGTGGCAGATTCTCACTGGGGAGGCAATAGCGCGCATGCAAAAAGTTCAAGCCAAGCACTTTTAACATTGCTAAATTCCACAAATGCTTCGCAGGTGTTTTTGATGGGCGATATCGCGCAGGTTTTGGTGGGGAATCTTAAAAAAAGCACAGATTCTAACTGCGCGCTTTTGGAATCTGTGCGCGCTTTGAGTGAGCGCTCTGAGGTATTTTGGTTTGAAGGGAATCATGATTTTGGCTTGCGCTATTTGGATTTGCCAAATGTGCGTATTATCTCGCGCTCGCAACAGCCTTTGCTTGCGGAGTTTCAAGGGAAAAGCGTGAGTTTGGCGCATGGGGATTTGTTTTTAAATTTCAAATATAAATTTTATATTGGCGCGCTAAATTCTAGTTTTGGGCTGTGGATTCTTAAAATTGCTGATATTTTGACAAATGGCAAGTTGTATGAGAATCTAGAGAAAAAAATCTTGCAAAAAAAAGTGCGAGATTTTGAGGCAGATTCACAAAAATGCGAGGAATTTTGCAAAAAAAGATTGCTTGCGTATGAAAAATTTTTTTCCAACAAACATTGCAAAATGCCAAAAATCATCATAGAAGGACACTTTCATTTAGATGCGAGATTCACAAAAGGAGAGATTTTGTATATTTGTTTGCCTTCTTTTTATATAAATGGAAGTATTTTTGCATTACAATAAGCGTTTTTAAAGTGAGCTAGATTTATTTTTTAGGAGTGAGAATGTCTCTAAACGAGAGAAAAGATCTTTCAAAAATCGCCACAAACGAAATGCAGCTCGTGGATTTTAGAATCTTTGAGATACGAGAGGAAGTCTATGAGGGCATTTATGGAATCAATGTCGCTAAGGTAGAAGGGATTGTCGAGTTTCCAAACCATATCTTTGACTTGCCCGCTGCGCCTGATTATGTGCTTGGGACTTTTGATTTGCGTGGTGAGATTGTGCCTTTGGTGGATTTAGCTACTTGGATGCGTGTGCAGGCTGATCCTAGCAAAAGCAAAAGTCGCAAAGTCATCGTAACGGTGTTTAATAACATTAAAATTGGCTTTGTAATCCACGAGGCGCGACGCATTAGGCGCATTAGTTGGAAAGATATTGAGGGCGCGGTTTTTGGCGGAGATGATAATCAAAGGGGCAAAATCACAGGCACCACGAGGATTGAAGATAATAAAACGCTACTTATTTTGGATTTAGAGGGTATTATTAATGATTTGAATTTCTACGATCCGATGAAAACACTGCTAAATGATGATGGAAGTAGAAAAGAGATTCCAAAATTTGAAGGAAAAGTGCTGATTTTAGATGATAGCCTTATTGCGCGCAAGCTTTTGCGCACTTCATTGCGCAATGTGGGCTTTGAGATTGTGGAAGCAATCGATGGTGAAGATGGGATTGAAAAGCTAGAAAAGCTTTATAGCGAGTATGGAGATAAGCTGCAAGATCATCTCAAACTCATTGTTTCAGATGTGGAAATGCCTAGAATGGACGGATTCCATTTTGCAGCGCAAGTAAAGCAAGATGCGAGGTTTTCTGGGATTCCAATTATCTTTAACTCTTCGATTTGTGATAAATTGAGCGAAGAGAAAGGTAAAGAGTTGGGAGCGGATGCATATTTGGTAAAATTTGACGCGGGATTATTTTATGATGAAATTTCTAGGATTTTATTGAAATAATTTGCTAAAATAGCCAAATTATTTAATTTTAAACTCTGTAAAAAGTGAGGTTTAGCAATGGATGATATGCAAGAGATAATGGAAGACTTCCTCATAGAGGCATTTGAGATGGTTGAACAGCTCGATCAGGACTTAGTCGAGCTTGAAAATAACCCAGAAGATTTAGAGCTTTTAAATAGAATCTTCCGCGTGGCGCACACGATTAAGGGATCTAGCTCGTTTTTAAATTTTGATATTCTTACAAGTTTGACGCATAATATGGAAGATGTTCTTAATAAAGCGCGCCGTGCAGAGCTAAAAATCACGCCGGATATTATGGATGTGGTGTTGCAGTCGGTGGATTTGATGAAAGCCTTGCTAAATGCGATTAGAGACAATGGCACGGACGCAAATAGCGGAATTGATATTGCCGATACGGTGAAAAGATTGCAAGCTATTTCTTCAGGTGGCGCTACACCAAGTGCAGAAAACGCGCAAGAAGCGCAATCTGCGCCAGCAACCCCAGCGCCACAATCCCAAACAGCGGAATCTTCAGCGCCCACAGCAAGTGCGGATTCTACAAATCCCCTTGCTGATGAGCCGGATTTAGATTATTCTTCAATGAGCGGGGAGCAAGTGGAGGCTGAAATCGAGCGCTTGCTAAAAAAACGCCAAGAAGCGGATAAAGCACGCAGAGAAGAGCTCAAAAAACAAGGTGTTACACAAGATATCCAAGCCCCACATGCGCCAAGCGAAGAACCTGCAAAAGCCCAGACGCCAAAGCCAGCTACTAGCACACCAGCTGCAGCTGCGCCAAAAGCTGCTGCAAGTGCGAGCGCTAAACCAGCGGGTATGAAAAAAGATGATGGCAACACACCAGCAACAAATGTGGAACAAACCGTGCGCGTGGATGTGCGCCGTTTGGATCACTTGATGAATCTCATCGGAGAGCTTGTGCTAGGTAAAAACCGCCTTATTAAAATTTATGGCGATGTGGAAGAGCGCTATGATGGGGAAAAATTCCTAGAAGAACTCAACCAAGTGGTTTCTAGCATTTCATCAATTACAACTGACTTGCAACTTGCAGTGATGAAAACGCGTATGCAACCTATCGGCAAGGTGTTTAATAAATTCCCACGCATGGTGCGCGACCTTTCTCGCGAGCTTAATAAGAGCATTGATCTTGTTATCACAGGGGAAGAGACAGAGCTTGATAAGTCCATCGTAGAGGAAATCGGCGATCCGCTAATCCACATTATTAGAAACTCTTGCGATCATGGTATAGAATCTCCAGAGGATAGAAAGCTCGCAGGCAAGCCAGCTACAGGCACCGTCCAGCTCAAAGCCTATAATGAAGGCAATCATATCGTGGTGGAAATCACAGATGATGGCAAGGGCTTAGATGCGCAAATGCTTAAGCAAAAAGCTGTGGAAAAAGGGCTTATTAGTGAGCGCGAAGCTGATGCTATGAGCGATAAAGAGGCGTTTAATATTATCTTTAAGCCCGGATTTTCAACCGCTAAGACAATTACCAATGTCTCTGGGCGTGGCGTGGGAATGGACGTGGTGAAATCCAATATCGAAAAGCTCAATGGTATCATTGAGATAGAATCTGAAAAGGGTGTGGGCACAACCCAAAAGCTCAAAATCCCGCTCACTCTTGCGATTATCCAAGCCTTGCTTGTGGCAGCACAAGAGGAATACTACGCTATTCCGCTTTCATCGGTTATTGAAACCGTGCGTATTAGTCAAGATGAAATTTATGCAGTCGATGGCAAGAGCGTGTTAAGGTTGCGCGATGAAGTGCTTTCACTCGTGCGTTTAGCGGATATTTTCAAGGTAGATTCTGTGTTAGAAGCAATGAATGAAGTGTATGTCGTCATCATCGGTTTGGCAGATCAGAAAATCGGCGTGATTGTGGATTACCTCATCGGACAAGAGGAAGTGGTGATTAAATCACTCGGTTACTATCTCAAAGGCACAGAAGGCATCGCTGGTGCGACTGTAAGGGGTGATGGTAGAATCACACTCATCGTTGATGTCGCGGGTATGATGGAAATGGCAAAACGCGTCAAAGTCAGCATTAATAAACTCATCGATGAAGCAGAAACGCAAAAAACAAAAAGTTCGCCGAGCGATTATGTTGTGCTTGCAATTGATGATAGCAACACCGATAGAGCGATTATGAAAAAATGCCTAAAAAGCCTCGGCGTCACCGTGCTAGAAGCTAGCAATGGGTTGGAGGGCTTAGATATCGTAAAAAATGGTGATAAGCAAATTGATGCGGTGCTTGTGGATATCGAAATGCCAAAAATGGACGGCTATACTTTCGCCTCTGAAGTGCGCAAATATAATAAATTTAAGAATCTGCCACTTATCGCCGTTACAAGTCGTAACAGCAAAACTGACAGAATGCGCGGGGTAGAATCTGGTATGACAGAATATATCACAAAGCCTTACACACCTGAATATCTCGCCAATGTCGTAAGACGCAATATCAACCTAAAAGAAGGGGAGTAGGATAATGAACGAGCAATTAAAAGAAGTTTTTGATAAGCAGCAAAATAAAAAGCCTACAGGCGAGGGCGTGGGCTTTGATGAAGAAACTTTGCAAGTGATTAGTTTTGATGTAGGGAGCGAAGAATTTGCTGTGCCAATTCTTAATGTAAAAGAGATTGTAAAGCCTATCGATTATACGCGTGTGCCCGGCACACCAAATTATGTAATGGGCGTGTTTAGCTTGCGCGGAAGCATATTTCCGCTTATTAACTTGCGCTTGCGCTTTGGGCTTTCAGCCATTAAACAAGACCAAGATACAAGATATTTAGTCGTGTATCATAAAGATGAAGTTGTGGGATTTGTGATTGACAAGCTCAATGAAGCTGTGCGCATCAATTACAGCGACATTGACCCAGTGCCAGATACGATAAGTGAGAGCGAAGAGCTTATGCAGGGCATCGGCAAGCGCGAAGATAGACTTATCACAATCCTAAGGGTTGAAAATCTCCTAAAAAGGGTGTTTTAAAGCTTCTTTTTAGCTTGCGCCCCTTCTTCCCGTTAGGGAAAATCCACTTTGTTTTTATTATTTTTTTGAAAATATTAGAATCTTTGCAAATTCCTTTGATTCTATTCTTAATTTATATTTTACTAGTGCAAAATTTAGGGCTATTTTTAATTTTTTTACACCTTATTTTCCGCTCATGTCCGACACTCTTCCCCACATAAGGCGATATTTGCGCTTCATAAATTCATTTTCCTCGCGTGCGCGCTCTAGCTCGGAGCGCAGGGTTTCCATCGTCTTTTTATCATCATCATAGACTTCTTGCATCGATACAAGCGCTTCTTTGAGGAAAGAATTTTCATTTTTATACGCGCTGATGGTTTCATCTTTCCCTGCGACTACCTTTTCATGCAGGCTCAAAATTGTTGAAATTGTCTTTTCCACAAAAAGCGGATCAAGTGCATTACCACTTGTATCTGAGCTAAGTAGGCTATATTCCACGCGTTTTACAAGTGCTGAAGTCCCGCTAGTGGCATCTATCAAAACCTTATCCCCTTCTTTTTTACTAAGGATACTTCCAGATTCTATAAGTGCTAGGACTTTTTCCTGTGGTAAGCCAGAGAGCTTTAAAAACTCTTCCAAACTCATCCAAGTTGCATTGCCTTTTGTCTCAAGTGGCGTGGGAGCAGTGGTGCTAGCTTGCGTATTTTGGGTGTTTTGTGGATTTGTGGGCGCGCTATTTTGTTGGGCAGTTTGCGGAGTTTGTGGGCTCTCTTGTGTGCTGGATTGCGCGCTAGATTCTGTATTTTGCATGGTGTTAAATCCTTACTTCCACTTCTGAAGAATCAAGCTCTACTTTTTTAGCCTTCATCACGCGATCTTGTATGAGTTTGCCCGCCAACTCGTCATTTTTAAGGCTCAAAATCTGCATCGCCAAATACGCCGCATTTATCGCGCCTGCTTTGCCAAGCGCAAGGGTGGCTACAGGAATGCTAGAAGGCATTTGCACCGTTGAAAGTAGAGAATCTAGCCCATCTAGCGCACCTCCAGCCAATGGCACACCAATCACAGGCTTGCAAGTGTGCGCCGCGATATTTCCTGCTAAGTGTGCTGCCATGCCAGCTGCTGCGATAAACACCTGCGCGCCACGCTCTTGCGCGTCGATGACATATTCTTGCGTGCGCGCAGGCGAGCGGTGGGCAGATGAGATGATGAGCTCAAAAGGCACTTGAAACTTCCGTAATACCTCCGCGCACTCATTCATCACGCTAAAATCACTCTTGCTTCCCATTATAATGCTGACAAAATCCATTTTCACAACTCCTAAAATCTGCTTGTTAATGCAAGTTAAGCAAATTTAATTCCGAAAAATCAATTCTGTAAAGAAAACTTTGCTTTGAGATTTTAACCATCACTTAAGCATTTGCGCGATAGAATTGCGCGCTTTTTTCTAAAGTTTTAGGCTAAAAGCTAAACAGCTCACACATACCAATCCTTGTGCGGTTGCGGATTCTCTGCTAAAAAGAGTTTGCGCTAATGGGTATGGAGGCAAAACCAAAACAAAGTAAAAGGAGACACAATGATTACGATGAAAGATTTGCTTGAGTGCGGCGTGCATTTCGGGCATCAGACAAGACGATGGAATCCAAAAATGGGACGCTTCATTTTTGGTGTGCGCAAAAATATTCACATTATTGACTTGCAAAAGACTTTGCGCTACTTTAAATACACTTACAATATCGTGCGCGAGGCGGCGAGTGAGGGCAAAACAATTATGTTTGTGGGTACCAAAAAGCAAGCAAGCGAGACAATCAAGCAATATGCGGAATCTATCAATATTCCTTATGTAAATTATCGCTGGCTAGGCGGTATGCTGACAAACTTTAGCACGATTAAAAAATCTGTGCGTAAGCTTGAGGTTATCGAGCAAATGGAAGAAAGCGGGCAAATCGACCTACTTACAAAGAAAGAAAAGCTCATGCTTATGCGTAAGAAAGAAAAACTCACAAAATACCTCGGCGGTGTGCGCCATATGAAAAAAGTCCCTGATATGATTTTTGTCATCGATGTGGTGAAAGAAAGAATCGCAGTCGCAGAAGCTAGAAGACTTGGAATCCCTGTAGTTGCGCCACTTGATACAAATTGCGATCCGGATAAAGTGGATTATCCAATTCCGGGAAATGATGATGCGATCCGCTCAATCCAGCTTTTCTGTAAGGAAATGGCGGAAGCGATACAAGAAGGACGCGCGCAAAATAAAGATAGCGGGCTTGAAGAAGCTATGCAAGAGCAAACCCCAGCGACAGAAGAAGAAAAGCAAGAAGTGCTAGCAGAACTACAAGAGGGAGAAAAATAATCATGGAGATTTCAGCACAATTAGTAAAAAAACTCCGCGATCTCACTGACGCGGGAATGATGGACTGCAAAAAGGCGCTTGTAGAGACAAAAGGCGAGATTGAAAAAGCAGTGGAATATTTGCGCGAAAAGGGCTTAAGCAAAGCTGCGAAAAAAGCCGATAGAATCGCAAGCGAAGGCGTTGTAAGCGTTGAAGTGGCAAGTGATTTTAGCAAAGCAAGTTTGCTTGAAATCAACTCTGAAACGGATTTTGTGGCAAAAAATGATACCTTCAAAGAGCTTGTGCAAAAAAGCGCAAAAATCGTGTTTGATAACGAGCTAAACGAAGTTTCAAGCCTTAACACAAGCGTGGTTGATGGCACAAAATTTGAAGAATATTTGCAACAAAATATCGCAAAAATTGGTGAAAACATCGTTATCCGCAGAATCGACACCATCAAGGTGCAAGGCAATGCCGTGGTAAATGGCTATGTGCATTCAAATGGGCGCGTTGGCGTGCTTATTGCAATCGCGTATAAAAAAGAAAGTTCAAAAGCAAAGGCTGCTGAGCTAGCGCGTAATTTCTGCATGCACGCAGCTGCGATGAAACCTCAAGTGCTTAGCTACACGGAGCTAGATTCTGAATTTATCAAGCAAGAAAAAGTCGCGCTTATCGCAGAGCTCACAAAGGAAAATGAAGAGCTACAAAGACTTGGCAAGCCATTGCATAAAATCCCTACTTATATCAGTCGTAGCGAGCTTACACCCGCAGTGTTGGAGCAAGCAAAAAAGGACTTTGAAGCAGAATTGCAAAAACAAGGCAAGCCTGAAAAAATTTGGGAAAAAATTATCCCCGGGCAAATTGAGCGCTTCATCGCGGATAATACGCTTATCGATCAGCGCCTAACTTTGCTAGGGCAGTTTTTTGTGATGGATGATAAAAAAACAATCGCGCAAGTGCTAGAAAATGTCGGCAAAGAGCTTGGCGATGAGCTTGAAATCACAAAATATGTGCGCTTTGAGTTGGGCGAAGGTATTGAGAAAAAAGTCGAAGATTTTGCTGCAGAAGTCGCAATGCAGATGAAATAATTTTACTCTTAAGATTTAACTTCTTTCAAATCCTTGCAATGGTGCAAAGTCGCGCTATTGTAAGGATTCTATACGCTTAATTTTTAAAACAAAAAATATTTATTAAATTTTTAGAATCCTTAAAACCTAAAAGGAGAGATTTTGTATTTAAGAGTGCTTGTGTGCGTAGCTTGTATGCTTTCTTTAACCTTTGGCACGCAAGAGCGCCCTACTTACAACAACACTTTGGGGCTTGGTTACCTGCACTCGCATATGCAAAATAATGATTTTTCTATCACTTCGCAAGGCGTGAGTTTGCATTATACTGCCAAAAATACCGCCTTTCAGGGATTCTATCAGCTTAATCTCACTCAAAGTAACCTCCACCCAAAAACCTCTCAAACGCCACAAAGCGCGCAAAATATCGGATTTTTTAGTGCCTTTGATCTTGCATTTTCACAAAGTGCGCTTGGCTATCATCTCATCGGCATTGAGGGCGGGGTAAATTTTGGAATCCCTTCCGTGCGCAAAAATCAATTTGATGAGCTAAGCCTTATGCTAAACCTTGATTATGGCTATGTTTTTGAGTTTGAAAATCTCGCGCTCTATCCCTATGTGAGAATCGAGCAGTATCTTTTTGTGCCATACAGGCATTTGTGGCGTTTTGGCGGGGCGGATTCTTTGCATGATCCAAATGATTATGGGCTAAATTTTTTTCTAGGTGGCAAGCTTTTAGGGCGTATAGAGACATTTAAATGGTGGCTCAATCTTGGCGCGATGAGCGATTTTAATCTCTCCGGCAATGGCGTTGGGATTTTGGGTGATCATTCAATCGTGTATGATAGAGATGGAATCTCAAATGGCTTGCTATGCGAGTTTGGCGCAGATGCGATAAATTACAAGCGCTTGAGCCTGCAAATGCGCTTTAGCGCCTCTTACGCGCTTTCTTATTATGAGCTTAATCTCAAAAGTTGGCTCGCACTTGCGCTTGATTTTTAGCACGCTTCAATTTTCCCCTTATGTTCCCTTTTGCTTTGGCAGGGTATAATGGCACGATTTATTACATTTTTTAAGGTTTGATATTTATGGAATTTCTTTTGCCATTTGCAATTGTTGCGATTCTCATCGTCCTTGCCACGCCTTTAAGCAATCTCACAAAGATTCCCATCGTTGTTGCAGAAATTTTGCTTGGCATTTTTGCGGGCTATTTTGGTCTTGTGAATCCGCATGATACTTACATAATGATTGTCGCAAATACGGGGCTTTTGTTTTTGATGTTTTTATGCGGTATGGAGGTGGATTTGAAAAACTTCCTTGCTATGGATAGGCAGTTTCTCTACCGCGCTGGGGCGTATTTTGTGATGCTGTATGGGCTTTCTGCGCTTTGTGTGGTGGTTTTGGCGTTGCCTATTATTTTCCTAGCGCTTTTGCCTGTGATGAGCTTAGGTATGATTATGGCGCTTATACGCGATTATGGCAAGGATAAACCATGGCTCAATCTCGCGCTAAAAATCGGAATCCTAGGCGAGGTGGTGAGCATCGCGGTGCTTATCACAATGGAAGGCGCGTATAAATACGGCTTTAATTGGCAGTTGGGTGAGAGCTTATTAATACTTTCTATTTTTTTAATCTGCGTGGTTGGTGTTTTTAAGCTTGCAAATATTTTGTTTTGGTGGTTTCCGAATCTAAAACTTTTGCTTCTCCCGCATGATGATACAAATTCTCAAGATATCCGCTTTGTGATTTTGCTTTTTGTGCTTTTTATCGTGCTAACTACTGCGCTCTCATTAGAAAAGGTGTTGGGCGCATTTATTGCAGGCGTTATCCTTGCGACTTATTTTAAATACAAACACACACTACCTGAAAAGCTCAATGACTTGGGCTTTGGATTCTTTGTGCCATTTTTCTTTATTTATGTTGGCACGACTATTGATATTCCTATCGTGGTGGAAAATCCGCATATTTTACTACACGCGCTCTATCTTGTGCTAGGTATGCTAAGTATTAGAATCTGCGCGGCAAGCGTGGTGTTTTTGCGCTATTTTAAGAATCTCAAACACACGCTACTTTTTGCGTTTAGCGATTGTATGCCGCTGACTTTTTTAGTCATTGTCGCAAGTATGGGGCAAAAATTTGGTGTGCTTAGCGATGCACTTTATATTTCGTGTATTTTTGGCGCGATTTTTGAAGGGATTTTCTTTAGCCTCATTATCAAGGGGCTTTTTAATCTTAAAAAAGAATTTTAAAGCAATATGCTATAATGCGCGCGTTTATTTCGTTTTTGACAAGGAAATAACACAATATAGGGAAATACAACGCAGGGAGAATCTCAATGAATGTATTTGAAAAAATCATCGCAGGCGAGTTACCATGCAAAAAGGTGCTAGAAAATGAGCATTTTTTGGCGTTTGAAGACATTAATCCAAAGGCGCGCGTGCATGTGCTTGCAATCCCAAAAAAAAGCGTGAAAGACTTTCAGAGCGCGGATTCTGAAACTTTGGCTGGATTAGGCGAGTTTATTAAAGAAGTGGCAAAGAAGCTTGGGATTGAAAAAAGCGGGTATAGGGTGATTAGCAATATCGGCGCAGATGGCGGGCAGGAAGTGCCACATTTGCATTTTCATATACTCGGCGGGGAAAAACTAGGGGGATTCTGATTCTTAAACCACCTCAAATACGCGATAGCATTAGAATCAAATGGTAGTGCCAAAGGCGCAACCACAAGAAGCGTTGTCGGGGGTGGGGGATTGATAAGGGGGAGG
>NZ_NXLL01000021.1 GCF_003364115.1 Helicobacter sp. MIT 00-7814
ACGCTAGAAAGTGCGTGCCGCACACTGCATTACTTTAGAATCTACTTCGCATTTTTAATCGCGCTTTTATATTCCTCATCACTCAATTTTTCTAGCCAAATAACATTTTTGCCATCTTTACTGCCTGTAAGCGCGATATGCGCGCCCTTTTGCCTCTCGCCCGCACCATGCCAATGCTTTACATCAGCTGGACACTCAATTACATCTCCCTTTTTTGCAATTTGAGTGATTCCATCTTCTGTGCCTGTGTAAATCTCGCCCTCAACCACGATTAGTGTTTGCCCATTTGGGTGCGTATGCCACGCGCTTCTAGCCTTTGGGCTAAACTCAACCAAGCCTCCGCCAACATTGCGATTTTCATTCTCACCAAAAAGCATGGTTACCTTTACTTCACCGCTAAAGATTTTAGAATCTCCTTTAAAACTTTTCATTTGCGAGGCTTTAATCACGCTTTGCAACGCACTAGATTCTGCTAGGGCTACATTTCCAGCCAAAAGCGCGCCCGCAGCGCATGCGCCAAGTTTTGCGTATTTTTTCATTTTGTCTCCTTTGTTTGGTGTTTGAAAATGTAATTATAAAGCCTGACACCTAGTGTTTGTCAAGGGTTTTTAAGAAAAAATGTGGTTTTTGCAAGATTTTTTGTAGAGGGCTTATGCGAGCAAAGCCCGCACAAGTGATGTTAGGATTCTAAAAATCTTTAAAATCTATAAAGATATGAAAGCATTATCGCGCTGTTTGGCGTGGTGGAGTATTTGACATCTCCGCTACTGCCTTGAAGGTCAATTGTTTGACTTCCACCTTCACCTATTGTGTAGCCACTTTTATAGCGATAAGCTAGCCCAAATTGATGATGGCTTTTATAGAAGTAGTGAATCCCAATGCTTGTGATAAAGCTTGAGGCAAAGTAGGAATCAAAGGAGACATTTGTATTTGAAGCATCTACATTATATCCTTGCCCGACAAATACACCAAACTCATAGCCAATACCCACATTTGCACCAAAAGTGTGCGTTTCATTGTAGATAAAGTCATAAAGATATGAGGCTTCTAAACCAAAATGCACTGCAGAGGAATTTAAGTTTATTGCAACACCATTTTCTGTATTGCTTGAATTATAGCTCGCATATCCTACATGCCCTTTAAATTGAAAGCCTGCATTTTGTGCGTAATACCATTGCCAACCTAAGGCTAGATTAATAGGCAGTGAGTAAGTAGATTGATTGAAAGTATCTGGGGTTGCTCCGGGTGTGTTTTCTTTTGTATTTAAGTAATTCTCCACACTCGGCGCATATCCTAACTCAACCCCTATAAAACAACCTGTATTTTTATGCTCTCCTTTGCAGAATCCTAAGAATCCACTTTTATCAACAGCAGCAGATTCTGCGCTAGATTCTTTTACTTCTTTCCCAGCTTTTAACTGCTCATTCTTTTTCTTTAATTCCAAAAGCTCATTTTCTTTCTTTAAAGCTTCTATCTCTTTTTGCATATCATCAGCAATTACATTGCACCCTAATCCTAAGATTCCCAAAATACAAGCAATTTTCAAGTATTTTGTCATTGTGTTTTCTCCTTTTTTTTTGTTTTGTTTTTACGCCGTATTTCAAGCGCACAATCAAATGATATTGTTTTTTTTTTTTTTCAAGGAAACTCATTAAATTCATCAAAAACTTTTTCATAAAGTTACGAAGTTACACAGAATCTAAGAAGATGAAAAGTGAAATTTAGAAGTTTGTAGTTGGTGTGATTATATAAATTAAGGATTTTAAGAAGTCAGAATCTTGCTTCAGCCAAGCAAGATTCCTAGCAAAAGCCACCTTAAAGCTTGAGCTCTAAAGGTGTGTTTTTGTTTTTAAAGACTGCTAGAGCGATGAGTGCCACCACACACGCCACCATCGCATAAATATACCACGGAACGCTCGCTGCCTCGCCCTGCGCGTAAGAGTGCATGCCGACTAAAAAATAATTCACCCCAAAATAAGTCATCAGCACGCTAAAAAATCCTAGCACGCTCGCGGAGGCAAAAATAAGCGGCATATTTTTAAACCCGCAGAATCGTAGGTGCAAAATAATCGCATACACGCCAATGCTAATAAGCGCCCAAGTCTCTTTTGGATCCCAGCCCCAATAGCGCCCCCAAGATTCATTGGCCCAAATCGCGCCAAGGAAGTTTCCAGCAGTAAGCAAAAACAGCCCAAGCAACATACTCATTTCATTAATCGCGCTAAGGGAAAGGATAGAATCTTCGATATTTTTGCGCTTTGGCGAGCGGAGCGTAAATAAAACAAGCGTGATAATCCCAAGCACAAAGCAAAGCCCCAAAAAGCCATAACTCGCGGTAATGACGGAAACATGGATATTGAGCCAATAGGATTTTAGCACGGGGACGAGATTGCCAATTTGTGGATTCATATCGCCGAGATTTGCCACAAAAAGCGTGATGCCCGCCAAAAAGGACGCCGAGCAAAGCGCAAGGGAAGACTTCCTAAAAAACACCACGCCAGAGAGTGCCGCTGCCCACGCGATATAAAGCATTGATTCATAGGCATTGCTCCAAGGTGCATGCCCGCTCACATACCAGCGGATGACAAGCCCCGCGGAATGCAAAACAAAGCAAAGCGCGATAAGTGCGTAAAAAGCGAGATTGAGCTTTTTACTTACTGCTTTATTGCGTAAAATTGCGATGAGTGCAACGATGAAAAGCCCAAAGCCAAAGAGCAAATAAGGAAAAGTCAGCCTTTCAAATGGGCGCGTTTTGTTAAGCCAAATCTCTGCTTTTATCCTGCCGGGCGAAATCAGCAAATCACTGCCATGCTCTTTTTGATACTCTTGCAAGAGTTCTAAGCCTTTATAAGCAAGATCCCAATTATTTTGCGTTACACCAAGTGAAAATCCACGCGAGATAGATTCCGCGATTTTATACACGCGCGCATAGGTTGCGTCATCTTTTTGCATCATCGCTTTGATAATCACGCTGTCAAAATCATGCCAATCCTGCACATCTTCTTTCGTGTCAGGCAGCACACGCAGAGCTTTTGTGGAATAAATCAGCCCAAAAACATAAAGCTTTTCGTTAAACTCAATCACATCTTTATCAAAAGTGTTTTGTTCTTTGAGAGGCTTTTGATTTGCGCGCTCGACATAGTTTGCAAGGATATAAGTCCCATCAGGCAGATACGCATCAATTGGCGCGATATACGCCTTTTTGGGATCATTGCCCAAAAGCTCGCGCAATTCTGGGCTTTTGCTTTTTAGAAGCTTGACTTCTTTAAAATATTCAGGTGTTACAAGGATTGCCAAAAAAAGCTGTGTGTTGCTAAGTCCTAAAAAGTGATCTTTGCCTGTCATTTTGTGGATATAATCCGCCGCAATCGTATCTAGTGGCTTAATGCGCCCATCAAAGTCTTGCATCAAAATTTTGCCAAAATCCTCGCTAAAGGCTTTGGAATTTTTCTTCACAAGCTCGATAAATTGCTCGACTTCCTCTTGTGTGGGCTTTTGCGTAAATTGATGATTAGAATCTTGCGGGGCTTGTTGGGCTTGCGTAGATTCTGTGTTTTGCGCGTTTTGTGGCGCTTGAGTAGCTTGCGCGTAGGCATTTTGTGGCAAAAGGCTAAGGCAAAGCAGTGCGCTCGCACATGCAAGGCTTGATTTTGACTTCACAAAACGCGCTAGGGCGCTAAAGCGGGAATTTTTATCAAAAAGTAGCCAAATACAGCTAAGCATCAAAAGTGCGTAGCCAATGTAGGTTGGAAGCTTGCCCGGATCATTATTGACAGATAAAATCGTCCCGCTTTCATCCGGGAAATACGAACTTTGGAAAAAGCGATAACCGCCATAATCTAACACATTTTTCATAAAAATCACCGCCTCTTTTTGCGTGTTATTCGCGCTGTCCTCAACCTTCACAAATGACGCGTAGGATGAAGGCATTTGCGAGCCCGGATAGCGATCAAGCACAAATTTATCAAGGTAGATTTTGAAAGGAAGCGCGATAACCTTGCTCCCCCAACCGATGATGAAAACTTTTTCGCCAATTTCTGTGTGAATCTGCTCTGGAATATCGCCGAGCTGGGATTGGATAATTTCAAGCTTTGTGGCATCTTCCCACTTTTCTTTCCCCACGCCAAAGAGTTTGTCAGACAAGCTAAGCTTTTGTTTGGATTCTAAAATTTCAAGCTCAAGCGAAGTATAAGGCATGCCAAACTCGCTTTCCTTATGCTCTAACGCGCCAAATTTTAGCAAAAACTCTTCATCAAAAAGATTGAGAATGTAGTATTTGCGCGCAGGGGCAATCATCTCAATTTCCACACCTTGAAATTGTTGCGTGTTTTTGTCAAAAGCTTGAATGATGAGGTAAGGTTCGCTTGAGTAGATTCTATTTGAGCTTTGCTCATTTTTTATCGGCATTGTGCCTTCAAATCCCGCGTATCGCGTAACTCCAGCACCAAAAATAATAAGGATAAATGAAAAGTGAAGTGCGAGCGAGGCGTATTTTTTGCGTTGCCATGATTTTGAAGTGAGAAAACAACCAATAAGGCTAAGCAGCAGCCAAATATGTAGCATCTCAAACCACCAAGTCCCATACACGCTTGCGCGCGCCACAAGCGAGCCTTGCGCGGATTCTATAAAAGTCGCAACACCGCAAGCTATCGCATAAATCGCAATCAAAAGCAACACCAAAGGCATATTAGCAAACAGCAGGGCTAGCACTCGTGTAAGCGTGGAATTTTTCATTTTTTCTCCTTAAAAGTTGGGGTGGTGGTTGCGCGCATTGTGTTAGTGCGCATTTTCTACAAGCTTGAAAAGCTCATCTGAAAGCGCGTTGATGGAATCTTTTTGCACGATTTTAATGTCTTTAATGCGCTCCAAAATCGCCCTAAACTGCGCTGGCTTCAAAAATCCCGGATAGGCAAAAAACGCATTCCCTAAAGAATCCGCAAAGATGAAAGTCGGTGTCGGGCGCACTTGATATTGTTTAGCTAAATCAAGCGTTTGGATAAACACACTTTTTTGTGGCTCGTTTTTGTCATCGCCAAATTTCACCTCATGCGTTTTGGTGTAGTCAATATTAATATAATACGCTGAAAAATCCCGCGCCAAAAGCTCTTTTGTCTCAGAATCTGCTTTGAGATTGTCTTTAAATTTATCGCAATAAGTGCAGTTGTTTTTGCCAAAAATAAGCACAAGAGGCTTGTTATCCGGCGTGATAAGCTTTGTGTCTAAAAAGACATTTTCTAAGCCCGCATAGCTTGCTTTATCAAGGGATTCTATTTCCTCAATGCGCGATTGCGAGGCACCTTTTGAATCTGAAAGCTCGACTTTAGAATCCTCACAGCCCAAAAACAACGCCCCAAATAGCGCAAAAAACGCACAATAAAAAAACACTCGCGGTTTAAACTTCAATGCCTTTTTCACTTTGTAAGCCCCCTTATGTTTATTTTACAAATCCTTGAAAATCTCGCCTAGAATCTAGCCAAGATTCTAACTTTAAAAAATCCCGTAAAGAATCTCGCGCCAAAATTCACGCAAGATTCTAGCTAAATTCCTCCACCATATCTACGATAAATTGCGCAAACTCGCTCCTGTCGTTAAAGCACCTTGCCACGCGAAAATCCTTAATGCCATTTTGCTGCGCTAGGTGCTTGCACTCAATCGCAAGCTCATAATCCGTCTCAGAATTATCAATCGTAAAAGACAGCGGGAAAATCAGCACCTTGTCGTTTTTCAAGGATTTAAGCACTTCTTGCGTAGCCGGACCAATCCACTTAATAGGTCCGATTTTTGACTGATAAGTGAGCAAGATATTTTTAAAATGTAGCTGTTGCGTGTCAAGCATTTCTTTAAGCATCGCAAGGTTATGCTCGCATTCCTGCGGGTAGGTATCGCCTTTTTTCACAAGGCTCTGAGGCAGGGCGTGAGCGGAAAATACAAGCGTGAAATCCTTAGAATCCGCGCCATTAAGGGCTTCTTTGATATGCGAGATGATGAGCTTATTATACGCATAGTGCGAAAAGTAGCGCTCAATCACCTTGATTTTTGGGGCAAATTTTAGCTCGCTTAGCGCTTGCTGGATTGAGACGAGAGAGGATTTTGTCGTGGTGGTGGAATACTGCGGATACATACTAAAAAGCACGAGCGAGCTAAAATTTTGATTCTGCAAATCCGCAAGCACATCTTTTGCAAATGGCGGTGTGTAGCGCATACAATAAGTATAAAAGCGCGTGGAATCTAGCGCGTTAAGCGTATTTGTGAGATTGAGCGTGTGAGTGATGATTGGCGAGCAACCACCGATGGCTTGATAATTTCTCTTTGCTTCCTCTAGGCGCTTGTTTGCGATGAAATTTGCGAGATTTTTACGAAGGAAATTATTACGAATCCCCAAAATATGCGGATCGCTAAAAAGCTGTTTTAAAAAACTCTCAACCTCATACAAACTATTTGGTCCGCCCATGTTAAAAAGCACCACAGCTTGTTTTGACATCTTTCTCCCTTATCCTTCCTTAATCTGCTCGTTAAAAAAGGTTTGTAATAATAAAGTCTTAAAGTTAATCTTACCCCACAAGGACGCACAATCTATGGAACAAATAGAGCAATTTACGCATTTAGACACATCTATGCAATCCCTCGCACTTTTGGAATCTTTGCAAGGGCTTGTGTTTTACCACAAAATTTTTGCGTTTTTTTTCATTGTGCCAATTATGCTCAATCTCTACCATCTTTTTTTTCACAAAAACCTAATCCAGCTTAATAAAAGGATTTGGTATTGTATGCCTTTAATCTTTTTTCTCTTTTCTGTCGCGCTTTTAAGCGGGCTAAATATCGTTATTTTTAATCCGCAGAGTTTTGGCTTTAGCGCTATTTTGATGAGTGCATTTTGCCTTCTTGTGCTTGTTGGCGAGATTATGCGCTTGAAGATTTTGAAAGTTGCCAAGAGAACGAGTTTGGAAGCAATGCAAAAATACATAAAATTTGCAAAGATTCTCTATTTTTTAGAAGCGCTTTTTTACGCGCTTATTTTGCTTGTGTGCTTTGTGTAATGCGCTTTTTGTATGATGAGTGCGCTGGCAAAAATGAGCTGGCTTTGGAGGGAGAATCTTATGCATATATTTTCAAATCGCGCCGTTGGCAGAAGGAAAAAAATCTTATCCTTTCAAATCTAACTGACGGGAAGTTGTATGAATACAAAATCACCGCACTTTCGCGTAATAAGGCGCGTTTGGAGCTTGTGGATTCTATAATAGAGCAGACAAATGGCGCGAGTGATGGTGTAAATGCTATAAAGAGTGCAAATAGTGGCGCGAGTGAAAGCCCAAATGCGCGCGTGCATATCATTTGGGCGATTGTAGATTCTAAGGTGGTTGAGAAAACCTTGCCTTTTTTGAATGAATTAGGTATAGGGAAACTTAGCTTTTTCTATGCGGATTTTTCGCAAAAAAATATTGTGCTAAATGAAGCGCGCTTGCGTAAGATTCTTGTCCATTCTTGCGAGCAGTGCGGGAGAAATGAGCTTTTGGAAATTGAGTTTTTGCCAAATTTGCAAGCGGTGTTGCAAAAATATAAAAATATTATCGCGCTTGATTTTCCAGCCCCGACACTTGATTGCGTGCTTAAAAGTATAAATACGCGTCCAAGTGTGCTCATCGGCGCAGAAGGAGGCTTAAGCGAAAATGAACGCGCACTTTTGCAATCTTTTAGCACCCCATGCGCGCAAATCAAGCACGCTTACACTTTAAGAAGCGAAAGCGCGTGCATTTTCACCGCAAGCATTTTGGGATTTGTGGAGTTTTAGGGGATACGAGGTAAAGAGATCGAGCTTGCTAATTCAAGCCCTTTTTTATCCCTTTGTTAAAGAAGCTTTAAAAAACCAATGGGTTAAGCTAAACAAAAAAGAATCTGAAAAACTAGAATCTCTAAAATCCAACACAAAACCTAATATTTCTTCGTCGAAACATCTTCAAAGATTTTTTGTGCGATTTTTTCCACACTACTGCTAATCTCTTTAGAATGCCCTGCCACGGAAACATTCTCATTTGTCACGCTTTCTAGCTCGTTAATGGCTTGATTAATCTGCGCGATTCCCTCTGTTTGCTCTTTGATAGATTCTGCCATGTCGTTGATACTTTGGACGAGGATATTTGTATTTGCTTCAATCTCGCTCAAAGACTTCTGCGTGCGTTCAGCAAGCTTCCTCACCTCATCAGCCACCACCGCAAAGCCTCTTCCATGCTCGCCTGCGCGCGCTGCTTCAATCGCGGCATTAAGAGCTAGCAAGTTTGTTTGATCTGCAATATCGCGGATAATGCCAATCACCTTTTTAATGTCCTCGCTTTGTTGTGTAACCTCGCTTGTGCGGTCATTCACGCCTTCCATTGATGAGCTAATTTGCTCAATCGCGCTTGCGCTTTGATTGATACTAGAAGCCTGTGTGCTCGCGCCATGCGTGATTTTATTTACAGATTCTGCGAGATCTTGTGAGATTTTATTAAGATTTTCGCTCACCAAAAGACGCGCTTTGAAAGTGGTAACAATGCTAGAACGCAAAGTATTGATACCTTGATAAAATTTCAGAATCTCCCCTTCTATCCCCTCTTCGCTCACGCCCTCGCGGAAGTCCTCTTGCGCGTATTCTTGCAAGGCGTGGATTCCAGCGCCAACCTTAATCGCTGTTTGCTCTAGCGCCTCATTGATAAGCTTTTGAAGCTCTTTTAGGTTTGGATTATGTGGTTCTTTGCTCACGCGACGGCTAAGATGCCCGCATTTGATACTTTCAATCACTTCTATGGTGTCTTGCAATGCCTGTTTATCTTGCTTGAAGCCATTTTCAACTTTTTCCATAGATTCATTAATCTTCTTTGTGATTTCGCCTAATTCGTCGTTATTGCGCACTTGGATTGGCTTAGGCGCCTCACCTTCGTAATTGACATGGGACAAAAATGCGATAATGATTTTTGACAAACGCTTTAATCGCCTTAGCACAAAGCGCTCAATCACAAAACAGCTCGCTAGCAAAATCGCCACAAGTAGCACCAGTACGCCACCGACAATCACGCGCTCAATGAAAATATTATCCTCAGTAAAGTCTGACAAAAGCGCTTGTGTAATGATATGCAAATCCGCGCCTTTATTATACGCGTCAAAAAACATATAAGTTTTTTTATCGATTTTTAGCGCATAAGAGCCATCTTTGCGCTGCGTAATGAAGGCATTTTCACTAGGCTTGTTACTTGCGCCAAAAATAAATTTATCGCCCTTAAGATCTGCAACCATGATTTTGCCACTCTTGCCAATCTTTAGATTCTGCAGGCTTTGGGTGAGATTCTCATACGCGCTTGTCAAATCATGCGCAACAAAGAGAATCCCAACAATTTCATTTTGCGCGTTTCTGACAGGCTCATACACGCTCATATAATCCTTGCCAAACAAACTCACGCGCCCATAAAAAGTTTTGCCCTCACTCATCGCTTGAAATACCGCAGAATTGCGATCAAGGCTCGTGCCAACCATACGCATTTTGTTTTCATTATGAAGCGATGTGGCAATGCGCACAAAATCGCCCTTAGAATCCTTAACAAAAATCGTCGCCACGCCTCCTGTAATGCTTGAAAAATAATCCACAATCTCCAAAGAATTTGCCAAAAGCACATTGTTGTAGCTTAAATTTGGCACATGCACGCTTTGCTTATCCGCTCTAATTACCGCGACTTCGCCCTCGCGCTTAAAGCTAGAAGCGCTCTTTGTGCCATGTATCCTTGCAAACACCACTTCTAAGATATTGAGCGATTTTTTGGATTCTATAAGCATTTCATCAAAAAACACTTCCAAACTGCCATTAATAATGCCATTTAGCTGGTTTAGCTCTTCTGTGACTTGGGACTGCGTGTGACTACTCATCACGCGATCGACAAAGACCAAAAACGGCACAAGTAGCACGAAAAACACCAGCACTTGCAAGACAACAAACTTTTTATTAAGCGATAAATTCCTCCATAATCCCATAATCACGGCTCCTATTAAATGTTAAATTTCATACTCAAAAAGGGGATTGATTATAACAAGAAAACTTCTCATTTTAAATCTTTTGGCATCAAATTGCACAAAAACTTTCATTTTTTCACTTACAAAAAGTATCAAATTTGTGAATCCACACAAAATACGCGCATTTAAACAATATTTAAAAGAAGTTTTGCTTAAATCTAACGCGTTTTTTGAGATTACAAAACTTAAGGAGTAAGCGATGGCATTAAAAGTATATTACGACAAAGATTGCGATTTAGGGCTTATCAAAAAGAAAAAAGTAGCCATCATCGGCTTTGGTAGTCAGGGGCACGCGCATGCAGAAAACTTGCGAGATTCTGGCGTGGAAGTAGCTATCGGGCTTTATAAAGGCGGGAAAAGCTGGGCCAAGGCGGAGGCTAAGGGCTTTAGGGTGCAAGAAGTGAGCGAGGCTACAAAATGGGCTGATTTGATAATGATATTAATCCCAGATGAGCTGCAGGCTGATGTGTTTGAGCGCGACATTGCCCCGCACTTGAAAGAGGATAAAATCATTGCTTTTGGGCATGGATTTAATGTGCATTTTGGGCAGATTAAAGCTCCAAAAGGTGTGGGCGTGATAATGGTAGCTCCAAAAGCACCGGGGCATACGGTGCGAAGCGAGTTTGTTAAAGGTGGCGGGATTCCAGACTTAATCGCGGTTGAGCAAGATACTAGCAAAAATGACGCTAGAGCGGTTGCGCTTAGTTATGCAAGTGCGATTGGTGGCGGGCGCAGCGGGATTATTGAGACAACTTTCAAAGATGAAACTGAAACAGATTTATTTGGCGAGCAAGCAGTGCTTTGCGGTGGGGTTACAAGCCTTGTAAAAGCGGGATTTGAGACGCTAGTAGAGGCTGGCTATCCTGAAGAGATGGCGTATTTTGAGTGCTTGCATGAGTTAAAGCTCATCGTTGATTTGATTTATGAGGGTGGGCTTGCAAATATGCGCTACTCGATTTCTAACACCGCAGAATATGGCGATATGGTAAGTGGTCCGCGCGTGATAAATGCAGAATCTAAAAAGGCTATGAAAGAGATTTTGCGTGATATTCAAGAGGGACGCTTTGCAAAAGACTTTATTTTAGAGCGCAAGGCAGGCTATGCGAGAATGAACGCAGAGCGCAAGAATCTAGCAAATCATGGCATCGAAAAAGTGGGCGAACGACTTCGCGCTATGATGCCTTGGATTGGCGCAAATAAATTGGTGGATAAGGATAAAAACTAAGCCAAATCCCCCTGCAAAATACCCTTAAGAATCTTTAAGGGTATTTCAAAGAATTATATTTACTAAATTTTCTCTTACTCAATCACTCATTATTTTCACTGCAAATTTGTCCAAACTGCTTGCACATCATCATCATCTTGGATTCTATCAAGAAGCTTTTCAAGCTCTAAAAGTTGCTCCTCGCTAAGGCTTATAGGGCTTGTGGGGAAGCGTTGCAGGCTTGCTTTTTTAAGCTCAATTTGTAGATTTTCAAAGCCTTCATTTAAGCGCCCAAAATCTTTGTAATCCCCATGCACCAGCACCACCGCGCCTTCCTCTTCATCTTCTATGATTTCAAGCCCTTCTAATCCATAATCAATAAGTTCTAGCTCTATCTCCTCTAAATCCCTGCCTTCCGGGCGCGCAAACTCAAAAACGCTTTTGCGTGCAAAGTGAAATTCCAAACTCCCACTTGGCACAATCTGCGCGCCTGCGGTTTTATTAAAATAACTTTTGATATTAGCAATGGTGCGTGTAGGGTTATCAGTCGTACATTCGATAAAGATAAGCACGCCATTTGGGGCTTTGCCCTCATAAGTTATTTCAAAAAACTGCCCATCTTTGCCACTAGCACGCTTGATTGCCGCATCGATATTATCTTTTGGCATATTTTGCGCTTTTGCATTGGCAATGGCGGTGCGCAGGCGCGCGTTCATCGCTGGATCACCTCCACCCTCTTTTGCCGCCATGGTGATAGCTTTTGCAAGTTTTGGGAAAACCTTACTCATCTTATCCCATCGCTTTTCCTTAGCCGCCCTGCGGTATTCAAACGCTCTTCCCATACTTTTTCCTTCCTTTTAAATTTTTTTACAAAGAGATTCTATATTTTTAGAATCTCACAGCCACGCATGCGCCACATAGCGCACCCACGGAATAGTAATCACCAAAAATACCACCAAATACAGCATACCAAAAATAAAGCCAAGTCGCCAAAAATCCTTCCCACTCACAAAGCCAGAGCCAAACCACACAGGCGAAGGTCCCGTGCCATAAGGCGTGATAATCCCCATAATCCCAAGAGAAAGCATCAAAAACAGCGTAAGCTCGCGCACATCAATGCCATCAATCCCCATAGCCACGGTGATGAAAAGCGCTAGAAGCGCAGTAACATGCGAAGTGGTGCTTGCAAAAAAGTAATGCAACAAATAAAACAGCACAATAACCCCAACCATCGCGGTAAGCGCATCAAAATCCCCCAAATATTCCCCGCCAATCTTTGCGATAAATTCCAAGAATCCAACATTCTTAAGTCCGCCAGCAAGGGTGACAAGCGAGCCAAACCACGCCAAAACGCTCCATGCAGATTTATTTCCCAGCACATCGTCCCATGAGATAATCCCAAGCAACACCATACCTATCATCACGCTAAGCGCGACTGTCGTAGCATCTACGCCAAAGGTATCGCCACCTATCCAAAACACCAGCGCAAACACTGCTAGCGCTATCATAAGCCACTCTTTTATACTCATTTTACCAATTTTGCCAAGCTCCTCTTGCGCCCATTTTTGTGCCTCGCTAGAACCTTTGAGCGTTGGCGGATACAAGATATAAGTCAAAAATGGCGTGAGAAGGAATAAAATAATCCCCGCAGGCAAAAATGCCATAAACCAGCCAAACCAACTAATAGGCTCTACACCGCTTTTTACGGCTGTCTCCATTGCTAAGAGGTTAGGCGCGAGTGCGGTAAAAAACATTGAGCTTGTTACGCAAGTAGCCGCCAAAGACACCCACACGAGGTAGGCACCGACTTTGCGAGGTTCTTTATCCGGGTAGCTTCCCATCATCGGCGGGATAGAATTCACAATCGGATACAGCGTGCCCCCACTACGCGCAGAGTTTGAAGGGATAAATGGCGCTAAAATCAAATCCGCAATAGAAATCGCATAACCAAGTCCTAGCGTCGTTTTGCCAAGTGTCTTAACCAAAAAAAGCGCGATACGCTTGCCAAGCCCACTTCTTTGATACCCAAGCCCGATCATAAAGGCTGCAAAAATCAGCCACACCGTGCTATTTGAGAATCCGGCCAATCCCCATGAAACAGCGACTTTTGATGCTATTTGCGCGCCATCTACGCCACTGCCTACAGGACCAACTTTGAGCCAAATGCACACACCAACGCCCACAAGCCCCACAAGTGCCGCAGGTATAGGCTCTAAAATAAGCCCCACAACCACGCCTAAAAAGATACTAAAATACAGCCAACTTGCATTGCTTAAGCCTTCCGGCGTAGGTAGCACATACACCACAAGCGCCACAATCACGGGAACAAAAAGCTTGAGAACTTTCATTACACTAGACATACATTCTCCTTAAAACAATCTTTGCGCCTTAAAAATAAGCACAATTATATAATTTTTTAAATTTTTTTAAAAGGAGAAAATTTTAAAAATCATCAAAAATAGATTCTACTTGCAGATTTTTGCAAGCAAAGCTACAATTACACTTAGAATCTACTTTTTGAAACAAGGATTTGCAAGATGAAAAAGCAGTTTGAAATTGGTTTTGTGGTGGTGATTTTAGCACTGGTGGTGATTTGGCTCATAATGAGTTTTTATAAAGCGTATGCGCCAAAGCCCCAAACTTTGCAAGCACAAATTCAAGCGCGCGAGTATAAAGTAAGCTCAAAAATCGCTGGACGCATAGAATCTGTGCTTGTCAAAAAGGGTGATAAGGTCAAAAAAGGCGATTTGATTTTCACCATAGAATCCCCCGAGCTAGAAGCCAAACTCACACAGGCAAAAGCGGGCTATGAGGCTGCAAAGGCGCTTTCAGATGAGGCGCATAAGGGCGCGCGGGTGGAGACCATCATCTCTGCGCGCGATGTGTATAATAGCGCAAAAGCCATGCGCGAGCTGACAGAAAACACCTACAAGCGCATTGAGGATCTCTACAAAAATGGCGTAGCGAGCTTGCAAAGGCGCGATGAGGCTTACACAGCTTTTCAAAATGCCAAATACAGCGAAAATACCGCCCTTCAGCAATATAAAATCGCCCTAGATGGCGCGACTAAGGAAACCAAAGAAGCCGCAAAGCAAAAAGAAATCGCTGCTAGCGGGCAATTAAGCGAGGTTGAAGCGTATATCAAGGATATTCAAGCCTATGCGCCAAATGATGGCGAGGTGTCAAATATTTTGCTAAGTGAGGGCGAGCTAAGCCCGACCGGATTCCCTGTTGTGATGCTTGTAGATACGGCAGATGTGTGGTTGCGTTTGGCTGTGAGTGAGGAATATTTGCCTTATTTTAGCGTGGGCGAAGAGTTTAGCGCCTTTTTGCCAGCATTGCAAAAAGAAAAGCGCTTTAAAGTGCGCTATGTCTCTGTGTTGGGTGATTTTGCCACTTGGCGCGCGACTTCAAATTCCAAAGGTTATGATTTGCGAAGTTTTGAGATTGAAGCGGTGCCATTAGAAAATAATGGCGAGTTCAAAGTCGGTATGAGCGCGATTGTGAGCGTTGAGAAAAAATAATGCACCAAATTTTAGAAAATCTCAAAAATTCTAAGAATCTTACAAAGCTTTCCCAGCTGTGGCGCTTTTTAAGTAGGCGCAAGATTCTGTTTTTGCTGTATTTTATGCTACCGCTTTTGATCGCGTGGTTTATTTACGCGGTATTTGTGAATTCTTTACCTAGAAATCTTCCCATCGGTTTGGTGGATTTGGATAAAAGCGTGATGAGCGCGGAAGTGGTGTTTAAGACAAATGCCACGCCTGTGATGAAAATAACAAAAGAATATGATTCTATCGCTGCGGCAAAGGAGGATTTGGCAAGCGCGAAAATTTATGCTTTGCTTGTTATCCCGCATAATTTTGAACGCGATGTAAATCTAGGCAGTGGCGCGAAGCTCGCATTTTACTATAACGCGCAGTTTGTGCTTATCGGTAAATCGCTTAATGCCGCGTTTGCGCAAGTTTCAGGCACGCTCAATGCCACGCAATGGGTGGCAAAGAATCTCATCAGCGATCAAGATATGAAACTTGCGCTAAGCAAGGCTATGCCGATTTTTTCGCAAATTATCCCGCTGTATAATGCCAACAACAACTACGCGCAGTTTCTTCTCACGCTTTTGCTTCCTTGTATGCTACAAATCCTAAGCGCTCTTGGTATGATAGGGCTTTTGCGAAATCCGCCAAGCTCGAGTAAAAGCCTATGTATCCGCTATTGCTTTAATTCTCTTGTGTTTTTGTTTTGGGGACTTTGTATGCTGATTTTTTTAAAGAATCTCGGCTATGAGCAGCGCGGAAGTTTGGGGATTCTCATTTTTGGGCTGGCGCTTTTGCTTTTTGGCGTTAATGGCGTGGTGGTATTTATACAATCCATTCTTTTAGATGTGCGCAAAAGTATCGGCGTCATCGCTGTATATACCGCGCCAAGCCTTGCGTTTGCGGGCATTACCTATCCGCAAAATTCTATGAATCTTCCCGCGCTTTTATGGAGTAAGTTTTTGCCCATTTCTAGCTTTATGGAGCTTTTCGTGCAGCAGGCAAACTATGGCGGAAGTTTGGAAGGCGCGTTTAAGATTCTAGGAGAATTGATGGTTTTCTTGCTTTTCTTTGCATTAGGTGTGGGGATCTATGCGCTAAGGCGGAAAAAATGAGCTTTCTTTCGATTTTGCTTGCGGAATATAGGGCGATTTTTAGCAATCGCGTTGTGATGATTGTGATATTTGTAGGCTCGATGGTGTATGGGATACTCTATCCTATGCCTTATCTCAACGACAATGTCACCGCGCAAAATCTCATCATCATCGATGAGGATAACAGCACGCTTTCAAATGAGCTTATTTTTTTAGTTGGTGCTACGCCACAAATCACGCTTTTGCAGGAAGTTGGGAGTTTGGAAGAGGCAAAAATTTTAGTGGAAAATTTTGAAGCTTCAGGCATTCTTTTTATCCCCAAAGGCTTTGAAGCAAACGCGCAAATGGGCGTAGGAAGCGTGGTGAGCTATATGGGCAATGCGTCATATTTTCTTATTTATGGCGCGATTATCGAAGGGGTGAAAAACGCGCTAGATTCCCTAAGTGAGCAACTTTATAGGCAAAAAAATAGCAATCTTTTAACGCCAAATATTATCTCTTATGAAGCCATTGCGCTGTATAACCCAAGTCTTGGCTATATCAACTACGCCTTAGCTGCGGTGCTTGTGTTTATTTTACACCAAACGCTTATTGGCGGAAGCGCGATTTTGGGCGCGTATCAAAACCGCATAGCACGCAATTATAGAAAATTGCTAGATTCTCAACAATCAAACAGCGTCGCAGAATCTACAGAATTTCATCAACCAAAAAACGGCGAGTATGAACGCGCAACGCAGTGGAGCGGAGGCGAAGCGGGATTCACTCCCGCGAAGACGATACCAATTGATGGAATAGATTCTCAACAACCAAAAAACATTGCAGAATCTACAAATCTTATCAACCAAAAAACGCCGAGTATGATCGCGAGCGCACGCGAAGCGGAGGCGAAGTGCGATTCACTCGCACGAGACGATACATCAAAAGGAATAAAGATTCCTTATTTTCTCAAAGCCTCTTTGCCAAAGCTCATAAGCGCTAGAATCCTCGCCTTTGGTAGCATTTACTGCGTGTGGTTTTTGCTATATTTTGGGGTATTTTTTCCACTTTTTGGTGTGAATATCCATGCAAGTGTGAGTGATTTTTGGTGCTTTGCAGGCGCGTTTATTTTATGCTGTGGCGCGTGCGGAACGCTATTAGGCGCGTGTTTAAAAGATGAAAGTATCCCAACGCAAATTGTGTTTATTTCTTCAATGCCGCTGGTGTTTATTATGGGCTTTATTTGGCCTAGCGAGCTGTTGCCTAGCTTTTTGCAGTTTTTAGCAGAGCTTATCCCAGCATATCATGGCATACGAGGTTTTATTAGTCTTAATCAAATGGGCGCGGAATTTTCAAGCATTATGCCACATTTTTATGCTTTGCTTGGGCTTTTTGTGCTGTGCTTTGTGGCAAGCGTTTTGGTGCTTAAAAAGAAGCGTGAGATTCTTAAGAAAATGTAGCTAAATGTGGTAAAATTGCTTGAAAGCGCAAGTATTTTAAGCTTCGCTAAGGAATTTTTTATATAATACGCTACTTTACTCTATCTAGTGAGAGGATTTGCAATGAATGATGTATTATTAAAAACGATTGATAATCTCCCGCCTTTGCCGACGACAGTCGTTAAGCTCCGTGATTATGTGGATTCTGCAGGTGCGGATGTCGATGTCTCAAAGGTCGTGAATATCATACAAGAAGACCCGCTTTTGACAGCGGAACTTTTGCGTCTTGCGAACTCTCCTTTTTATGGATTCTCTCGAGAAATTGCCACAATCCAGCAAGTCGTCTCGCTGCTTGGCATTAATAATGTCAAAAATATAGCCATAGCAAATTCTTTAAGAAATTCTTTCACTGTCGATGTTTCGCCTTATGGATTAGATACAAATGAATTTTTGGGCACTTGCGCTAAAGAGGCAAATTTCGTTTCAGATTGGCTTTCAGAAGAGGATAAAAAGCTTTCCCAAATGCTCGTGCCTTGCGCGATGTTGCTGCGACTTGGGATTATTTTGTTTTCAAACTCTTTGCGCGTGTTGGGGAAAGACAAGGAGTTTTTGCAAATGCTAAAAGAAAATAATTTCAAAAATATCAGCCTCATAGAGGAAGAGTTTTGCAATGAAGATTCTCTAAGCTTTTTGGCATTTTTGCTTGATCATTGGAAGTTTGATAGGTTTATTATCGAGTGCGTTTCATATATGACTTCCCCGCACTCAGCGCATGATAATGCCAAAAAAGGCGCATATGCCTTGGCTGTGATAAATTGCCTTTTTGAGCCTTATCAGGGCGGAAGTGTGGAAAACATGCACAAGGCGCAAGAACTTCTAAATGAAGCGCAAGAACAAGGCGTTAGCTTCTCATTTGCTCGCTTTGAAGAAAAATTGCCACCAGAAATGAAAGCAAACCTCAACACCCCGCTAGCTCAAGATTAATACTTATAGAATCTGCTAAATTCGCAAGAGTTGGCAGATTCTATAAACTACTAAACAACACCCGCTAGAAAATCTTGTATTTATATCAATTAAAAATACCGAGTTGCGCGCAAAGCCAAAGAAAAATCATAAAAAAGAAAAATCATACAATATGAAAATAAAATAACGCTAGGATAAGAAGTAGAAGCAAAATTTAGGCGGAGATAATATAGACAAAAAATACAAAATCCGCTAAACAGGGCTTTAAAGCCCCGCTTAACTATTCGTCATCGTCATCAAATCCCCACACGCCTTCATCATCATCGTCATCATCAATACCACCAGAGCATGGAACTAGTTCCGCGCCAAAGCTTGTTTCACAGATATCTTTACCATTGATAAGTATATGCGGATTAGTTCTCAATGACTTTGCCTCAAGCGCCACATCAAGCGTATATTTGCCACTTTTTTCATCTTTTTTGAAAATCTCATCACCAATCGCAAATGTCTCATTATCTTCAAGCATCAAGCCATCTTTTACATATCTTTCAAACAGCTCGCGCACGCTGTATTTACTTGAAACATGCAAATTATACTTGATATCCTCCTCCGCAAGCCAATAAAATGCTCCTCCATTCACAGGGACTTCAGCAAAAGACAAATCGCTTGTTAGCTCTATCTTTTTGCCATCAAAAAGCATTTGCGCATTCTTTAGCACAAATTCCGCGCGTGGCAGCTCGTCTATCTTTTTGCCAGCAAGCATAGCGTCAAGATTCTTTATAAAATCAAGCTCTAACTTCACATCTGCAAGGTTTAGAATCTGCTGCTTTTTGCGAGGATTGTCTGTTATTGTAAATTTTTTCAGCCCACTAGCCACATTACCAGAAACAACACCTTTTGCAAGCGCCAATGTCATCTCACCTTTGAAATCCCAATTTTCCACTTTAAACTCCGAGTATCCGGGATCTACTTCGATGCGCTCAATCGAGCCTTTAAAGTTCGAGGTGATTTCCTTACTCAAATCAAAAATATCCTCTAAGCCCACAGGCTCTTTATATTTTTGATAAGACTTTGCGCCCTTCACAAGCATAAAGTCCCTTTTATTATCAAAAAACCCATAAGTGCGCCCAAACTCAAAAAGCCCAAGCTCAAACTTTGCCTCTGAAATTTTAAACTCATCATTCACGCCATAGCTAAGCTTCGCGCCTTGAAGCTTAAGCATATTTTCACCATCTTGCCCAAAATTAATATCTATAGGCTTAATCTCTAATTCAGCATCGCCAAAGCCCTTAGAAATGCTAACTTTTGCAAAGATTCCATCTTTGAAAACATCAGCTTCAAGCTCCTTGAGATCTGGGCTTATAAGCGTGATTTCTGCGCGCTTGCCAAAAGGCACATTGTAAAATTTCATATCGCCATACAGCGAGATATCATTTTTGAGATAAAGTGTCACCCTTGCGCTTGAGCTTAAGAATCCACTCTTGTAAGGCGAGAAGGAAAAAGAAGTATTCTTTTTGATTTGCTCCTCAAACTCACGCGCTAAATCCTCTTCATCTTCCATATCAAAGCCTATAAGCAAACGGTTAGCGCTCAAGGCTTTTGCGGCAACCTTGCTAAATGTGCTAATATAAGCATCAGTATTTGCGCTCACCTCCTCATACGCCTTTTTATTTAGCGCACCTACATACAAGCTAGATGCGACAAACGCCCCAACTAGCACAACTACAACGATTCCACCAAAAACAAGTTTTTTCATAACCAAATCCTTTATGCAAAAATGCAAAAAATAAAGCCCATATTCTACACTAAAATTTTTAAAGTTTTCAAAAAATCAGAATCTATATTTTACAGCCTCACAAGCTTCGCGCCAAAGCCACCCATATTTGGTGGCGCATCGCTAAAGCTTAGCACCTTTGGGTGTTGTTTAAGAAACTCTGCCACCGCTACGCTTAGTTTTCCGCCACCGATTCCATGCGTTATTAGCACTTCATCAAAGCCCGCGATAAGCGCATTTGACAAAAATTCCTCCATCATCTCTTGCGCCTCTTCCACGCGCTTGCCGTGCAAATCAAGGCTAGGACTTGCACCTTTTTGCATTGCACTGTGTTCAAGTGAAAGTTTGATATTTTGAGCGGGCTTTGGCGTTTTGTGAATATTTTTTGCCTGCACTTTTACGCGCTTGCCATCTTCTGTCTCAAGCAGCAAATACTTGCTTTCAATCGCGCAAATCCGCCCCCTTGTATTGCCAAATTTCACAAAATCGCCAATTTTAAGTGGCTCGCTCTTTTGTGGTAGATTCTGCATTTTATGAGCTTCTTTTGTCATCTTTTGTCTAGAATCCTGCAAAGTCCTATGCGCGCTATTTAGCGCCTTGTGGATTATCTTATTATCATTTTCTTTCATAACACTTTTTAGCTCATTAAGCGCGCTTTGGTAGGTTTTTTGCAACGCGCGCTCTTGCTCTTTTAGCGCAGATTCTCGCGCTTGCTCTTGGATTTTAAGCGCTTCAAGTTTAGAATCTAGCTTTGCTAGCTTTTTGTCATATTCCGCGATTTTTGCACTCAATTCAAGCTCTAGTGCGCTTGAACGCTCGATTAAATCATTCAAACGCTCCTTATCCGCGCCATAAAATTCCCTTGCCTGCGCGATAATATTACTCGGAATCCCATAGCGCAGGGCAGTTTCAAACGCATAGCTTTTACCAATGCTTCCTTGTAAAAAGGCAAATTGTGGGCGGGAATTTTTCTCATCATAAAGTGCCGCGATAAGCCCCACATCGCTTCTATGCGCCATTATTGCACTTAGGCGCTTGTGGTGCGTGGTGAGAATAACCCTGCAATCTTTGGTGCTTAAAAATTCTAGCAAGCTTTTATACAGGCTCGCCGCCTCATCAGAATCCGTGCCTAGCTCGATTTCATCAATGCCGAGCAAAAAGTGATTTTGCTCCAAAATTTTTGAAAACTTTAGCATTCTGCCCGCAAATGTAGAAATATCGTTTTTGCTATTTTGCGGATCAGAGATGATGGCAAAAATATTCTTAAACGCCACCAGCCGCGATTTGTGCGCGTTAATCTTACAGGGCAAAAGATACTTTGCTAGCAGACACGCGCTTAGGAGCGATTTTAAAAGCATTGTTTTTCCGCCGGCATTTACGCCGGTTATGAGTGTGATTTTTTTCTCAAAACTTATGCTAAGGGGTTTTGGATTTTTCAGCGCAGGGTGACAAAACTCGCTCAAAGTAAGTGAGCCAGAGGATTCTAGCTTATAGACAAATTCCAAATCATGCGCTCTAGCGAAGTTTAGGCGCGCTTGCAGATGATCAAATTTATCAAACTCTTTGTTTATGAAGCGCAAAAACAAAAAATGCTTGTTTAAGCGCGCGCTTAACTGCGTGCAAACCTCATAGGTAAGCATTTGCACCTTGTCATTAAGCGCGCTTTGCTTTGCCTTTAGCTCGCTCACATTTTGAGGCAAAACATAAAAAAATCCAGCACTTGAGCGCGCGATAATATTCCCAGAAAGCGCGTGCTGAAAGCCAGCCTTAAGAAGCAAGCACTCGTTTTGATTAAAAAGATGGATTTGGGAATCCACAAGATAAGGCGCGAGCTTTTGACTTGATTTTAAGCGCGCAAAGGCGGAATTTATCTCGGTTTTAATGTTTGCAAGCGCGTGCTTTAGGCTATCAAGTTGCGGATAGATTCCTTCTTTTAATCCCGCTTTTTCATCAAAAATCTCGCTTAGCTCAAGCAAATTTGGCGGGATTTTAAGAGAATCTATCCAAGCAAAAAGCGCCTTAGATTCCGGCAAAATAGCCTTTTTGAGATAGGAAAAATAGCGCAAAACTTTTACAAATTCAAAAATCTCTTCTAAATGCAAAGTGCCAAATTTTTGGATATGTTTTAGCGCGTTTTCAAGGTTATTTAAAGGTGGCGGGGATTTTAACTGCAAAGATTCTAGCTCTTGAAGAAAGCGCGAGAGACTTTCCCTATCACCTTCAAAGGCAAAGTCTTTTTGCCGCGCAAAAAAAGTGCTAAATCGCGCGATGAAATCTTCTAAATCCAGCTCTGCTAAAAGTTGCATTATGTTCCTTTTATTTTAAAAGAATATTTTGCGTCATTATGCGTGCTTGAGATTGCAGAATCTGCTAATTATGAATCGTATGCAAGAAATGCTCATACAGCGTTTTTAGCTCCTCTAACTCTTTGGCGCAAGGCTCATTTTGCAAGCTCGGGGAATTATTTTCAAGAATCTGTATACGCTTAAGAATGTATTCAAACAGCACTCTGTCGATATCTGGGAGCTTGTTAAGCGCGCTTGCTTCCTTCGTGCGCCCTTTTGTGATAACACGCGCAGGGATTCCAACAGCGGTGCATTCTTGCGGCACATCTTTTATCACAACGGAATTTGCGCCAATCTTTGCATTTTGCCCAATCACAATATCCCCCAGCACTTTCGCGCCAGCGCCTATCACCACGCCATTTTCAATCGTTGGGTGGCGCTTTTTTTTCTCTAAACTCACACCGCCTAAACTCACACCTTGATAAATCGTCACATCATCGCCCACGATGGCAGTTTGCCCTATCACCACACCTGTGGCATGATCGATAAAGACGCGCCTGCCGATTTGCGCTTCTGGGTGGATATCGACATTTGTCAAAAAAATACTTAAGCCGGAAATAAAGCGTCCAAGGCGTTTAAAGCCCCTCACATAAAACCAATGCGCGATTCTATAATGCACCAATGCAATAAGCCCGGGATAATTAAAAAACAGCTCAAAACTGCTCTGCAACGCAGGATCGCGCGTTTTGATAATCGCAAAATCCTCTCTTATCAAGCCAAAAAGTGAAAGTTTTTGTGAATCCATGCCCTGCCTTTATGCTGTCAAAATACAGCCTACTTATTCCCCTTTTTTGCTAATGGTGCGTAAATAGCCATTTTCACTTAGCATAACATACAAGCGCCCGAGCACCTCTTTTTTCTCCTCAGATTCCAAATCCTGATTTTCCTCGATATACTGCTTCAAGCGACGCTCAATCTCTTTTGTATCATAATCCAAATCATCAAGCACATCTAAAATCGTCTGCGCCTCTAAAGGCTTGCTAAGCTCATAGCCTTTGTTTAAATCATCATCAAATTCCACGCTAAATTCCGTTGGGTGAGTGAAAAGATTATGTCGCATACCGAGCACTTCTTGATACGCGCCCACTAAAAAAAAGCCCAAAAAATACTCCTCCTGCGTCACATCGACATCATGCAAAAAGAGTGGCTTTTTTGCATCAAAGGCAATCTCTCCATCAGAATCACAAGTAATATCCCACAAACTCGCACTTCTTGTCGGACGGCGATTGAGCCTATCTAGCGGCATTACGGGGAAATTTTGCGCTAGTCCCCAATAATCTGGCAAACTCTGAAAAAAGCTACAATTTAGCAAATAGCGCTCTTGGACTTGCTCTTGGATTCTGATGATTTCATTGTGATTTTTGTGCTTTAAAAGTTTGATGACTTTTTTGATGATGAGATGCACGAGCACTTCGGTATTTGAGCGATCTTGCAAATCGATATAACCCAAATCAAAAAGCGTGAGTAAAGATTCCATATGATCAAAGCTATCATGCAGATACTCAATCGCGCTTTTTTCGCCTACGCTATTGTAGAGATCATAAAGCTCCTCGACAAGCGGGGGATTTTTCTCTTTTAGTTTTAGCGCCTTTTCGTCATATTCTTGAGAGAAAAGCTCCAAAACCGGCGCTACCAAAACCGCGTGATTTGCGGCGATAAAGCGTCCAGATTCTATGAAAATATCTGGCTCTGGCTCTTTTTTGTTTTTTGCAATTTCGCGCAAGGAAAACACCACATCACCGCTAAACTCCCCTAGCGTGTAGTTGCAGTTATTTGCGCCTTCATGTTGCGTATATTCCACCGCAAGCCCACCGCCGATATTGACACTTTTTAGATTTTTCGCGCCCTTTTTTCTTAGCTCCGCATAGATATTCCCAGCCTCGCGCAGAGCTTTTTTGAGCGGTGAAATATCGCTCATTTGACTTCCGATATGAAAGTGAATCATCGTAAATTTATGTAGCAGATTCTCTTTTTTTAGCATTTCAATTGCCTGCAAAAGCTCCGTACTTGTGAGCCCAAATTTTGAGTTTATCCCGCCACTTTTTGCCCACATACCAATGCCTGTGCTGTGCAGGCGGATTCTAAGCCCGATATTTGGGTAAGGCTCGCCCATCTCTTTTGCCACTTCGATGATGGTTTCAAGCTCGTTGAGCCCCTCAATTGTGAGCGTGATATCATGCTTCATGTTTGCCGCGATGAAGCCTAGGCTTATCATTTCTTTGTCTTTAAAACCATTTACGGTGATGGGCGTGTTTTTGTTGGTATAAGCCATGGCTAAAATAAGCTCTGGCTTGCTTCCAGCCTCTAGTCCGTAGCATAAATCCTTGCTTTGCTCAACGAGGGAAAGCACAAAGTTTGGCATTTGATTGACTTTAAGCGGGAAAACCGCCTTAAAATCCCCATGGTAGGAATACTCCTTGATAGCTTTTTGAAAGGCGCAAAAAAGCGTGTCAATTTGCTTTTTGATTAAATGTGGGAATCTTAGCAGTAGCGGACCGCGGTAGCCATTATCGCGGATTTCTTGCACGATGTCAATCAACGCTGGCTTGGTTTTGTAGTTGATTTTTACGCAACCTTCATCGATGATAAAATTCCCATTACTCCAAAAATTAATGCCATAATCCACCATAATCACGCCTTTTGTTGATTTCGCTTCACTCAGCCAAAATAAGGGGATAATTATACATTGAGAATCTTAAAGTTTTAGAGAATCTTTGAAGCTAAGGCTGGATTTTAATAGTTATCTAAAACCCATGCATAATCTTCATCTTTTACTTTTGATTCAAATCCCTTAAGCTTTTCCTGGATCTTGTCTTTACCCAAGATAATTTCATTATTTTTATTTGCCTTATAAAGTATGAGAGTAGCTTTTTTATCTTTGCCATTACTACTTTCATCCTCTGGAATGTCAATATCCACTCCATATTTATGCAATATCACTTTATCGAGTAAGACTTTGAAAGTGATGTAGCGAGTGAGGTAAATTCCTGAACCATCTTCATCGCTATCCATTTCTAAAGTGAAATAATTATCTTTTTGCGCTAGAGTAAAGATGCCTGCATAACATAAGCTATCTAAAAGTGTAGAAGAATCACTATTAAATATAGTTTTACAAGAAAGAGTTTTATTGGAAGTTTTGTCAGTTGGGTAAGTTGTGACAATTGGATAAGTTTTAGAATTTATATTAATTTCATCAAGTGTAATAGATCCAATGTATTTATATTGTTCTAATGATTTTTCAGCCATATCAGCAAATTGTGCTGGAGTATAAGAAGGAATGCTCATCTTTTGAGGCTGTGTAATCCTACTATTTAATAAAGCTTGACGGATGGTATCATCGCCCACACTATCTTCAATCTTAGTTAGTATTTGGATGAAATTATCTTTTGTTAATACTAACTGATTTTTCTTATCTGCTTTATACAGATCAAGGATTTTTATTGTTTTATAATAATCACTACTATCTTTTTGCCTAATGCGGTATTGATGTAATACTACCTTATCATCTAACATTTCAAGGACTATATAAGCATCAAGTCTTTGTCCAATACTAATATCTCTATTTATAGTAATAAAATTGCCTTTGTTTTTTGTGATATAAAAGCCTGTATTGAGACATAAAGTATCTAAAAGAGTAGTATTTGGGTTTTTAAATATACTTAGGCATTGATAATATTTTTCATTTGTACTAACCATAGCTATAGGGATAGAATAAATTTGAGAATCTAGTTTTCTTTCCTCATAACGAATTTTTATTTTTTTGCTTAAAAAGCCAAGCTTTTTTTGAGTGTTTTCTAAGGCTCTTTTTGCCATGATGCTAAACTCTTTGGCTGTGTAAACACTTTGAGCGTTTGTATCATCATACCCATCATCATGCTCACCTTCATCACCATAATAAAAGCTATCATCAGTAAAAATATCTTGCGTAGTATTAGAGTTTTGTTTTGCTTGCTCCTCCCCAGTATCAGCCTTAGCATAAGAGCTAAACATAAAGCCTAGTAGTGTTAAGATGATAAGTAGTTTTTTCATTGTTTCTCCTTATTTTTGTATCAATTTTCCTGTTTTATCTATTAGGTTGTCTTTGGCTGCTTTGTCGATGATTTTATCCAATAATAGAAATTGTCGATCTGAATTGATAAGTTCGTAATACTCTTTAGAATTTGGTGCAAATATTTCATCAAAGATATATTTATACTTAGGATTATCATAGATGAAATCTGTGATTTTTCGGATATATTTTAAATATACAATTTCCAATGTTTCTAGCATAGCTTCATTATAATCTGCGGAATTAACAACACCCTCTTCTGCACGCAATTTGTTCCAACTATTATTCTCTTCTCCAAGCTTTATTCGCCTATCCTCAGGCATTTGTTTGCCTATTTTTTCAAATTCCTTTTTATCCTGAGTATCAAGTCTTGCTAAAACGATGTGATAATAACTTGAATAAAAATTATCCTCTATAGCAACACCTTGTTGTGCATCTTTAGACATGCATAAATAAACCACTTCAATTGTTTCCTCTGCATTTCTGCAATCAACGCTACTTGGCTCTATATACTCTTGTTCGAGCATTTCATCATAACTTAAAGCCTGAAGCGATACAAAACTAAAGGCTGCAATCATCAGTAGTTTTTTCATTTTTTCTCCTTTATGGTTAGATTTCTTGTTTTTTTACTCTTTATTTGCAAAATCTTTAAATATTTTACTATCTCTTATTCTTTCATATTCGATATATCTTATACCGGAAGTTTTAGTAATTGCTTCGCACTTTTCTTTATCTATTTTATTGTTGTCGGCTATGGTATGAAGTTTTTATCATTCCAAAAACACACGGAACTTAATTTTACTCGTTGTAGGAAAATTCAAGGTGGGGAAAATTAAATTTTAGAATGTTTCAATGTGTTATTATTTGTGTTTTAAAAGTTAGTATTTTCAACAAAAAGTGGTCGGAGTAGCGTCTACCAAATAAAATCCTAAACAATCAGTATATGCTAAAACAAGATATATCTCTGAGCTTGTTTGTTACCGTTTTTGTTACCATTTTTGAAGGCTAGGATTTTAAAGGATCTATTTTCGCCGACTGAGTATTGTAACAAAATTTTGAATAGTTTTTCAACCGATCAACAAACGATGTATTTTTAAGAGATTTTGGAATTTTGAAACCCAAAGGGAAAATATAAGCAAATTCCACAAAAAGACTTATATTTTTTCAACAAGCAATCTAAGCAAGGAGTTTTTTATGCTCCTTTTTAGATTTATTATGCTCCTATTGACATTGGCAATAGAATTTCTTCCAAAGAACGCCAAGGAGTGTTATTTTCGCGCGCGAGCCATTTGTTTTCAAGAGTAAAAACATATTCGTAATACTCATAAAAATCGTTGGGATCTTCCACGCTATTCGTATGGCTATAGAAGTTTTTGTTATGAATGGGTGAAATCTTTTGACTTTCATTGTGCATGTCTAGGCAATATGAAAATATCGTTTCATACCTAAAAAAGCAACTTTGAAGCACATGAATTGCTTCTGGCTCCCATTCTGTAACATTCTCTCCATACTTTGCATGGAACGCCTGAACAATAACCTCTAAATCATGCTTAGGGCGCAAATTACTTCTAATGCTAACAATGTTTCCAAGCCCTATCAGCTCTTTGACATCATCGCGTGTTTTGAATTCACGAAGTAAATTTGCCCCTAGACCTTCAAAATATCCATCGCAATCGATAACGATAGCTTCAAAGATATTTTTTTGTGTTTCAAGATAAATTATTGCTGGTGTCATTGTTTCTCCTTTCGTTTGTTTAATTTTTAGTTAAAAGGCGCATACAAGCTTTTAAGAACGCTATTGCGTGAAAGCTTGTCTTTCATGGTGGGGTATCCCATCACAAAATCCGCTACAGAATATGCCAAATGTCTAAGACCAGCATTTTCCGTTTGAGCAGAACGCCAATTACTTCCTATTAAGCCAAGAGCTGTGAGAACTTTACTTTGGGCTTGAAAATATTGCCTATTTGCAGTCAAATTTTCTTGAGGATCTTCAATCCTTGCCCAATTTAGCTTCTCTAATTCTCTCAACGCCTCTTCGAGCCTATTCCATTGATTAGCTTTTATTTTCATGCTTTCCTCCTTATACTCTTATTGCATAGCATCTAGAAATACTTTTCTGCCATGCTCATACACAAAGTTCAGCAAGACTTTTAACCCATCAATGTCTTTTTGAGTTGGTTCTGCCAACACAAAAGCCTTGTCTGTCGATTCAATTTCCTTGAAGTTTGGAACAAAATGCCATTGTGTGCCTTCATAAGTTACAAGAACAAATCTTTTCAAGAGCTGTTCTAGTCCTTTTTCTTTAGCAAAGCGTTCTGCTGCATTGCGCATAGAATCAAGATCTGCATATAATGTGTTTACAGACATATTGCCTACAACATACTCCCCAAATGTGCGATCGTTTTTATGCCAAAGTTCTATATCTTCATAAAGAAGTGTCCCTTTGTCAAAAAATCTATCGGCAACATCATAAGACATCAGCGCATAATGGCACTGAGCGCGTTCATATTCACAAGAACCTTGAACACCGTTCATTACAAGAGTTGCAAATGCAACAAATACGCCAGCATCACTATAATATGGCTCATCATCGCTTGCTTCAAACTCATAGTCATTCACAAACTCAGCTTCTTGGATTTTATAGCCTTCGCCTAAAATCCTTTTACCATACTTAAGATTGATGGTGTCTTTGCCAGAAGAGTCCTTACTAAGCACGAATTTAAAATCCTTGCTTCCTATTGCAAACTCAACTAACTCACGCACATATTCATCAGAGTTCATTTCTCTAACAAATACTCTTGCTTGCTTCATCATGCTTGTCTTACTTCCACTAAAATATACTGCTGATTCCATTGTGTCCTCCTTAATGGACTTTAAAAACTAAATAGGCATAACAATCCCTTATTAGGGATAAAAATGTTATCCCCAACGCGGGCTGAATGCTTAGAGTTAAAAAACTCCACAAAGAGAACAAATGTATTCCACAAGGGAATAAAAGTATTCCCTCTAGGAATTTTTTGAGAAGCTAAAAGTACTAATATATACGCTTATAGCTACATCATCTTAAGCCACTAAGGCTATTTCTTGCCATGAGACTTTTTTCTGAATTTCGTCTATTGAAACCTTAAAAAATCTATCCTCTAGCTCTTTTTCATATCTTCCGCCAACATACCTAGATCTCAGTTCTGAGAAACTAAATGTGTAGTCGTTTGGATAAAATCTAAAACCGCTTCTACCACAGCCATAAACGCCATTGCGCTTCCACATTGCTTTAGGATTAACTCCAAAATGCAAGAGAATTGCTGCAAAAACTTGACTTGGTGGATATTTCGTAGTAGTTGTTACATCAGGTGCTTTGCTCATATCAGCCTCCTATCGGCACTGACCGATTTTTTGCTGAAAACCAACTACGAATGCTTTTTTGGCATTCATATCTTTGGTGTATGGACAAGTGGCTTTTTCTGATTGTATTGTGGCTTTAGCTACACCCAAAGTAGCGAAAAGAACTATTGAAGCAATAAGTAATTTCATGTGTGATCCTTTTTGGTTTAACCAAAAAGACAGCATTATTGCCCAAGGGCAAATAATATAATCTGCCCTTTGGTAGCAATAGTGCAAAATGCACGCTTTACGACTAAGATAGATAGCTTGGAGCTAAATACCTATTTCTAAATTCATAACCTCTTCCCAATCGTATCCACACTCATCGAAGTAGAAATCGATTTCCCTTCTAGTTTCATCTTGAACGCGTTCAAGACTATCATCAAACGAGGTTTCTCCGCATTCATGACAGAAGTCTCTATCATAAAAGTTAAAGCAACCACAAGAGTTACAAATCTTGTAATCTGAAGCTTTTGTGTAAATAACAGAAAGCAAAGTAGTCATGTTGTCCTCCTTAATGGACTTTAAAAACTAAATAGGCATAACAATCCCTTATTAGGGATAAAAATGTTATCCCCAACGCGGGCTGAAACCTTAAGAGTTAAAAAACTCCATAAAGAGAATAAATGTATTCCACAAGGGAATAAAAGTATTCCCTCTAGGAATTTTTTGAGAAGCTAATTAAAAAGTAAAATTACAAAAATATCCCATTAAGAAATAAATTTAGTCAATTCCATCACTCACTCCCCATTCAGCAATTTCAAATTGTTCTTTTTGGAATTGCTTATCCTTGGCAGCAAGCTCAAAACCATTACTCCACTTCTTTATTTCTTCCTCTTTTTCCATTTTTTTTATGGCTAACACTATAACCTCAGAAGCACTTTTAAGATGTTTTTCACGCTTAAAATGCTGAATCAGGCTAACTGTTGCCTTTGGCAAAACAAATGTTATTTTTTGTGTGTTGGATTGCATGATTTTATGCTCCTTTTTGCTGCATATCTTACCATATTATGAGCGTGGCAGTCTCAGCAACTATTCCACTTTTTGCAGCGAAACAAGATTTGCCTTGGTTTCACATCTCTCATAAAGAGAAAACATATCAGGAGCAAGAAAACGGATTTCATATTTACTTGCCATATTAGCAATAAACTCTACAAATCCTTTCTCTGAAACATCAGGGCAATCCTTAATTGTAGGAATATATTCCTCAAAAGAAAGCACTTTGTAGTTTGAAGCACAAATTCTTTCTTCATCACAACATGAAATTCTATATTCCACGAAGTCTTTACCTAAGCCTTTATGTAGCTCTATGTATCTTTCGCAGACCTTTACGCAAGCATAAATCTGAGTTTTTGATTCTGCTGGCATAATTTCAAGATCTGGTTCAAGAACTAGCATAAAGACATCTGCAACGCCTTCGGCATCGCTTTTATCAAGTGTGAGGGTGCGCAATTTGTCATAGCCAAATTGTTGGATAGCAGTTTGCCTATCTTCTTTGTCCATAACTTGCATAAGAGCTGTGAGTAATAGTGATAGGTAATTCTTTGATATTATCTCCAAATTTTCCCCCACTTCACACCCAGCGTGCAACTTTCATCGCACTAGGCGTTCCATCTAGTATATGCTCTTTTAAACATAAGATTAAATAGTAATTCTTAACTATAATGGATTATTTCCAGCCATTTTCCTAAGCTTGTTAAGCTTATCAAAGCTTTCCTTACTTAAGAATACACAATTAGAGTATTTTTCTATTGTGTCAATATCAGTGGCGTGAATAAGCTTATGTATAGGTTTAGTAACCCATATCAAGTTTTGGTAGTTATCCTTGCCTCCCAAGTAAATAGGTGTCTTGTGATGACACTCCATATTACCGACTTCTAAATCAACTCCACTTATTTCACACTTACCATAGCAAGCACAGAGCTTACTGATTCTATTATCGTTATACTCAATACTCCTACTTTTAATAGGATTTTCAAGTGTATACAATAATAGTTCAAGGCTAACAGCCTTTTGGTTTGTATGAAACTTTTCCCTATTAGAATTTATATACGCACTACCTTGTGAAAAACACATAGCGGTTTTATGTTGTATATACCCTATAGGTATAAGCGGTTTTCCCAATACACTTCTAAGCTGTTTAGATTTTGTATATCCTAGCTCATTCATATATTTAGGTATGGTTGATTTATCCATAATATCTTTTGGCTTTAGCCCATTATGTATAGTATGCCTAACTCTAGCATGAATTTGTGTAAAGCTAGTGTTACAATGTGTTGCTGCATTATAGTAATTATGTATTCCTAGAATATAGGAATTTAACCACTCTACCGCTTTGACACCTTTTTGCACTAATCTTACTTTTTGTCTAGTGTTTAGCACTATGCTAAGTAATGTTTTATCAGCCACCCAGCTATGTGCCACATACTTTGGTTTTTCCGTCTTGTTGTTTTCTTTACCCTTTTTAACAGCCTTAAACTTAAAGCCTAAAAATTCACTATATTCCTTTCTAAGGTTTGTAATTTTTGACTTTTCACTACTTATTTCTAACCCCAAACGCTCCTTTAACCACATTTGTATGGCAATAAACAATCTCTGTGCTTCATTATGGTTTCTGCATAAAACTTTAAAGTCATCTGCATATCTCACAATAAGGCATTCTTTGAGGTTGCTGTTTTTCATTGCTCTATACTTGTGTTCTTGTTTGCTGTAAGAATGTCGTGTTTTAAGGGTTTCCCATTGATTAGAAATCCACCAATCTAGTTCATTAAGAACTATATTGGATAGCAGGGGAGATAAAATCCCTCCTTGTGGAACTCCTTTTTCTGAGATACCTTGTCCTATGATTTCAGACTTCAACATTCTTGAGATTATCTTAAGCAGCTTCTTATCGTGTATGCCTAAACTCCATATTTGTTTTAGAAGTTTGGCGTGATTGACATTATCGAAAAATCCTTTAATGTCAATGTCAATTACAAGGTGCAATTTATTTATATTCACCAGACTGTTGAATCTAGCAATTGCATCCTTAGTGCTTCTTTGTGGTCTAAATCCATAACTATGTTTATGGAATTTAGCTTCGCAAATTGGCTCTAATACCTGTTTAATGGCTTGTTGTATTAACCTATCTTTAATAGTAGGTATCCCAAGCGGTCTAGTTTTATCACTAAAGGGCTTAGGTATTTCAACACGCCTAATAGGCATAGGGCTATAGTTAAATAAAGAATGTTGTATGTTTTTAACATACTCATCTATACCTAGTTTCTCTATATTTTTGATTGTTTTATTATCACAACCTGCAGTTAAAGAGCCTTTATTGCGTTTAATGTTTCTATAAGCTAATAGAATGTTATCCCTATTAGTAATTATAGGCATAAGCTTATTAAAGTTCTGCTTTTGACTACTTTTATAATATAGTTCATCATAGGTATGTTGCATTTGGTAATATTCATTATTCCTTAAACTTTGAGATTTAAGGTTTTCTTGTTTATTACCTTGTGTGTAAGAATTGCTATTCATAAGAGTTGCACCTCCTTAAATGGAATCTGCTTTCTTAGTCATACTCGAACTTCTTATTTCATCTTTATGTTTTATTCAGTTTGCATACACTAGACTAAAGGCTATTGCTCCATACTCATTACAAGTATTTCAACGCTCCTGCCTTCGCTCTCACTAAGATTAAGGGATTTTAATAGATTACTCATTTATGTATCCCAAGTAGCCTTGTGTTTAAGTTTAATACTACTTCTTAGCTTTCCAAGTTCCATTATTCCTAGCTTTAACATATAACCTTAGGTAGTTGTTTTGAGCCTGTGTGCTTGATATTGCCTATAACAATATATGGTATTTCATATAAACAATTTTTACTTTACCACACACACCCTACTTTAGTAGTATATACATTTCTGTATATTCGGCGTTTAGACCCTTACATTCACAACTTCGTCAGTGATATTTTCTCTATCACATTCTTACCATAGCTATTTTATAGCACTCCGACCTATCAATACTTAGCTACCTCTAGCTACATTGCGATGAAGTTAAATAATCTCTATTATAGAATTATTTCTAATTCAAAACTTTAAAGTGAAACTACTTAACTTATTTCGGTATTTCTCAGCCGTCTTTACCACGCTTCACACCCAAAGTATAAACACATACTTTACGCATAGTGGAGTATCAAGTAAGTCCCTTCAAGGCGTTACCCTATCATTTGAACTTTCGGAATAATAGTTAGATATTAGTTGCCTAATATCCCGCAATTTCGTGCCTTAGGCACTTATAAGCGAACTTGTCGCACTATTTACACCATAATACCCATACTGAGCATAGGTAAATTTTCCTTCAACAACTTCATAACCCTTTGCTTTGATAACATTCGAAACTATTCTAGATCCCATTGTGTCCTCCTTAATGGACTTTAAAAAACTAAATCCTAGGAGAATAGGTAGAATACACCCCCTGTTGGGGAAATTCTAAAATATTCCCCAACTAGTGGCGGTAAGAAAAAGAAAAGCTAGTTAGTTACTTTGCAACTTCCAAAAGCTTTTCTATAATTGCAGAGAGAGGTGAATCAAAAAGAATGATCAATGTGATAATGGCTATACCACCATACATCATATTCCTATTCGTAGTTTTAAGACCCTCCTTTACTTCGGTAAGCTCAACTTTCATCTCAGCCATTTCAGCTTTGAGTCCAACTTTCATCTCAGCCATTTCTTGCCTTACTTCAGCAATATCAGCTTTCGTAGCCATTTCTTGCTTCATGTGAGCAATATCAACTTTTACTTCAGCAAGTTCTTGCTTCATCTCAGCCATTTCTTGCCTTACTTCAGCAATATCGACTTTGAGTTCAACTTTCATCTCAGCCATTTCTTGACGAGTTTTAGCAGATTCTGCATGAAGATAGTCTTTTGTAGCAAGTTCTTGCCTTACTTCTTTGATGATTTCTTGTTTTAAATTACCAAAGTTAAAAGCAGTAACCGTAGCTCTATCATTGACGATTTCTTCAAATACTTCAATAGCTTGTTTAGACTTTGCTTGTCCAAATAAGTTTGTTACAAGTGCTTTGAATCCTTCGTTCAATTCTTCTTTATGTGATGTTCTTTCCATTACATCAGCTCCCATATTATTTTCTCCTTGTAGTATAGCATATTTAATCCTAGAACAAAACAACCCTTGCGGGAAGTTAGTGTTCCCACAGCATCGTATTTGATAGGAATTCAATACTTGTTGAACTTCTACCTTATCTGGCTTACTGTGCAAGCTCAACAGCGTAAAAGTCCTCCTCACAATCTGGACAAAAATATTTATATCCATCTATGCAGGAATGTTCTCATTGTTACTTGAACAGCGACAACATACGGGCTTTCCAACAAAAACTATGTCTGAACCCACTGAATAAAGTGGCAAACTTTCTTTATCGCTAGATTGCTCATATATTTCCACTGACCTTTTTAGGGCTGTTTCAAAGTCATCAAGCTTCAAGCCAGAAAGACCATAATAATCTATAATCTCTCCTGCGCAAAACTCTTTGGCTTCTTCTTCAGTCCCAAAGATAAATGTTTTTGGAGCAACAAAAAAGTAACCATTTTGCATAAAAGCCCCACGAGTGGCATAGAACACTGTCCTATACTCTGGCTTTTTTGCAACTAGTTCTTGATGTATATTGCTAATAGATAAAGCCAAGCTATACTTTTCCTCGTCCATTAGCATTAAGGCAATTTGATTGTTGAATCTTATCTCCAATTCAAGCTCTAAAGCTTCGGATCGCTCGAAATTTTCAAGTATGATCTCACGAAATATCCCTTTGGTATCCTTAATTTCTCCACAAGATATTATGAATACTGAAAGCATCTCTAACGCACGCCAAAAATCATTCTTAGCTTGCTTAATGGACCTTGCTTTTACACATCCACTTAGCTTAAGACTAAGATCAAAGTTTTCATCTATGCGTGTATCCTTAAGGAATCTAAGATCTCTATAATAAGAGGTGCGACCATTTGACTTGCCTGTTGTTTGTGTAGTATTTGTTTTCATTGTTTTCTCCTTTTGTTTTTTTAAGCTGATACTTTTTCTAGGTATTTATTGACTTTGTCCAATAAATCCAAACTATTCTTCTGCTTTGTGCCAGTGCTGTTTTTTGCTCTATGCTCAAGATCAAGTTTAAGATACTCAATATCTCTTTGCGTTTTAACAACAGAGCTTGGTAAAAACCATGCTTTGCAGTATTGGCGCAATTCCTTATTAAGTGCCTTTATATCATCATCTTTTATTGCAAAAGGTGCATAAAATGCTGTGTAACTATTTGTATAGTTATCAATGATTTTATGCAGAGCGCAAACAACTATATCAAGCACATTGTGTTGTTTCAGAACTTTCCTAAACTCATAATTTGACACTTCAGCTACCATTTCATGGACATTTACTGCACCATAATAGGCAAGATTTTTTTCTTGCTGAAAAGCACTTTTGAGATGGCTTATTTTTTCATAAGCATCATGCAATTCCTGTATGCCTTGTATCTGTGCAGAATCTAGAAGTTCTTGTTGTTTTGATTCTATAGCCCTATAAGTTACGCTATGAATGAGTTCATGAAGTATGTGCCTACTTACTTTATCTGCTAGCTTATCATTTGCATTTACACTAACGATATTTGTATCTGGCGCATACGACCCACCCTGTTTGCGAACATTAGCGTTATAAAACCTAACACTTACACCTAATGTATTTGCCAAAACAATTACATTCTCAAACAATTGTGCGTTAAAAGAATCCGCATTGTGTTGTGTGAAAATTGCTTTTGTCTTTTGTAGGCTTTTACTAAGAGTCATGCTGTCCTCCTAATGGACTTTAAAAACTAAATCCTAGGAGAATAGGTAGAATATGCCCCCTGTTGGGGAAATTCTAAAATATTCCCCAACCAGTGGCGGTAAGAAAAGCACAAATGCACTCTTGTATAAAATTATGCACGCAACATTATTGTCTGATAGACAAAAAGCGCGTAAATGATTTTATGTGATAAAGAGTGATAGTGCAGAAAGCTAAGAGCAAAATGCTCCATTAGAGGTTCGCATATAATATTCCCAAAAGGGATTATTAAATAAAAATCCCTAGTGGAATATTCTGATAGATTTAGCTAATTGTTTAGAAGTGTTTTTCGGACATAGTTATCCTGTAGAAGAGCTAGGCTCTTTTCAAACTCTAAAAGAGTTTCCTTTGATTTAGAAAAGAAATCTAAATCGTTTTAAACTT
>NZ_NXLL01000022.1 GCF_003364115.1 Helicobacter sp. MIT 00-7814
GTCTATAATGGATTTTCAAAAGTTATTTTGCTAGAATCCGCCAAAAATCAGTAACTTTTTAAGGAAATTCTTTTGGAAAAACTTCTCTCATGCTTTGAATACATCAAGCGCTACCATGTGGATATGCTAGATTCTATAAGCATTATGTTAGAGCTTTTTATTCTCAAAAACCACGCGCCAGAGGTTTTAGAGGATTTTATCACACAAGGACAAAAGCGCAAAAATATTTTCGCCCAGCTTGATTTAGAGCTAAAAAAGCTCATAGATGCAGAACAATTTATCGCCATAAATCCAAATATTAATTTTTTAAAAATCTTTAAAATGTTGCAAAGTGCCTCAACACAGCTCAATGATATCGAGGAATTTTTGCATATTGTCACACAAAAAAAGACAGCAAATAAGCTCTATTACTATTCCACGCCTTTGGAAGTCAATGAACTTTTGGTGCGCTTGCTTGATATTAAAGATGGCGAGAGCATTTATAATCCCTGCTATGGCATTGGCTCGCTGTTTTTGATGATTTCTCAAATCGCACAAGAAAAGCGCGCGCAAGTCTCACTCTATGGCGAGGAGCTAGATTCTCGCTTGGCAAAGGTGGCGAAGCTTACTTGCATACTCTCAAACTTAAGCTTTGAAAATCTTATGGTAAATGACATTTTAAAAGCGCCCTGCTTTGATTCTCGCTTTGATAAGATTATTTGCAATCCGCCAAATGTCTCACATATCGGCGTGGAGTATCTCAAGGACGACAAGCGCTTTAGCGGACTTCATGGGCTGGCAAAAACTTATTCTGAATGGGTGTTTTTAATCCACGCGCTGCATCATCTCAAAAAGCGCGGTGTGTTTGTTTTACGCACGCAAACTCTGCAAAAATCAAGCATTGAAAGCGAATTTATGCAAAGATTCTATAAACAGGGGCTGATAGAGGCGATTATCGAGCTACCAAAAAATATTTTTCCGCACCAAAATGCGGATTTTTGCGTGCTGGTGCTTTCCCCAAATAACAAAGAGATCTTAAGCATTGACGCCAAAAATGAGCGCTTTTGGAAAAAAGATGGCAAATACAATCGCCTTGTGAATCTGGATTCTCTGCTGGAGTGCTTTTTTAAGCGCAAAAATAATGACTTTTGCTTTCTCACGCCTTATAGCGAACTGCCAAAATACAACCTTCCCATTGTGAGGAAAAAAGAGCAAGATTCCCAAACAAAAAGCCTTTTACTCGGCGATTTAGTAACGATTTTTCGCGGACAGCGCGTCTATGGCGGGAAAAATGACGCAAAAATCACTTATTATGATGTGGGCTTAGCGGATTTTAGCGATTATGGAATCAGCAAAAACTTCAGCACCTTGCGTAGCCTAGGCGATAAAGCAAAGATAAAAAAATACGCGCTTAAAGCCTATGACATTTGCCTTTCTTTACGCGGGAGCACGCCAAAGGTTGGCATTTTTGGCGAGAATCTCAACTCCACCCTTGCAGTGGCAAACACCGGCATCGTCATCGTGCGCGCAAAAAGCAAAATCGAGGCGCTTGGGCTGTATTGCTACTTTTACTCAAATAGCGGGCAAATGGCGCTTGGCGAGCTTTACGCACATTATATTAAAACTATCGATGTGGAAAATCTCAAAGAACTCAGAATCCCGCTTGATTTTAAAATTGGCGCGGAGGAGAAATTTAAGCGCCTTTGTGATTTGAATGAAAAATTAGAATCCATCAAATCCGAGCTGGAATCTTTGCGCGAGTAGCTAATCGCGCGTTTAAAAGGCAAAATGTGAAGTCACAAGATTCTATAAATTTGCAAGATTCCATAAAACTGCAAGATTCTGGCATCAACCCAAAATCCTGCGCCAAAGGCGTGCATATCATCGCACCTTGCAATATTTATGGTTGCGAGCTTGGCGAAAATGTGTTTGTGGGACCATTTTGTGAGATTCAAAGCGAGGTGAAAATCGGCGCAAGAACGCGCGTGCAAAGTCATAGCTTTATTTGCTCGCTTGTGGAGATTGGAGAGGATTGCTTTATCGGGCATGGCGTGATGTTTGTCAATGATTTGTTTAAAGAGGGCGCGCCCTCAAAGCAAAAGTCGCAATGGCAAAGCACAAAAATTGGCAACAATGTCAGCATTGGCTCAAATGCGACAATCCTGCCTGTGAAAATTTGCGATAATGTCGTCATTGGCGCGGGAAGCGTGGTGAGCAAGGATATTGTAAAAAGTGGATTCTATGCGGGGAATCCTGCGCGCTTTTTGCGGGAATTATAAGAGATTATTAAAGGAAATTTATGCAAACACTCAAACATATTGCAATCATAATGGATGGCAATGGGCGCTGGGCGCAAAATCGTGGCAAAAATCGCACCTTTGGGCATAAAGAGGGCGCAAAAGTCGTGCGCGAAATCACGCAATATTGTGCGAGCAAAAATATCGCTTTTCTCACGCTTTACGCCTTTTCTACGGAAAATTGGCAACGCCCAAAGCAAGAGGTGGATTTTCTCATGCGCCTTTTGGAGCGGTATTTAAAAAGCGAGCTTAAGGTGTATCAAAAAAATAACATCCGCTTTGTGGCTATTGGCGATATTAGCGCGCTAAGTGAGAATCTGCAAAGTCTAATCCGCCAAACCCAAACCCAAACCGCGCAAAATACGGGTTTAACGCAACTTCTCGCGCTTAACTATGGCTCAAAAGATGAGCTTTCTCGTAGTGTGCTCTCACTTTATAAAAGTGGCGAGTTGGCACGCCTAAGCACGCTAGATTCTACAAATTGTCTCAATGGCATCGCGCGCGGGATAGAATCGCATTTAGATACAAAAATCGCTGGCGATGTGGATTTACTCATCCGCACAGGCGGGGAAAAGCGACTTTCAAACTTTTTGCTTTGGCAGTGCGCGTATGCGGAGCTTTTTTGGACGAAGACGCTTTTCCCGGATTTCACCTCAAATGAGTTGGAAAAAATTATCGAAAAATTCCACAAACGCACAAGGCGCTTTGGTGGCGTGTAAATCGCGCATCGCAAAATAGAGAATCTCACAAAGGGTAAAAATGGATAATTACGAATATGGCGAGCTACTAAAAGAGCTTAGCGGGAAGGTTGAAAATATCGCAAAGATGATTAATCCGCCGACGTTGCAAAAAGAGCTGGAGGAAATCGCGCGCTTGGAGCTAGATCCAAATTTATGGGCGGATTCTAAAAAAGCTGGCGAGCTAGGCAAGCAAAAGCGCAAAATCACGCGCCTTTTGGAATCTTTTGAAAATGCGGATAGGAGCGTAAAAGATTCTGAAGAGCTTTTTGAGCTTTTAAGTGCTGAAAATGATGAATCTAGCTTGCAAGAGCTTTTTTCTCAATCAAGCGAGCTAAAGCGCGCAATTAGCGGGCTAGAAATCGCAGTTATGCTAAGTGGCGAAAATGATGGTGCAAACGCGATTTTCACCATACAGCCCGGCGCTGGCGGGACAGAATCACAAGACTGGGCGAGCATGCTTTATCGTATGTATCTACGCTGGGCAGAGCGGCGAGGCTACAAAGTCGAGCTTTTGGATTATCAAGATGGCGAGGAAGCGGGCATCAAAGGCGCGGCATTCATCATCAAAGGCGAAAACGCCTATGGCTACGCCAAAAGTGAAAATGGCGTGCATAGGCTGGTGAGAATCTCCCCATTTGATGCCAACGCCAAACGCCACACGAGCTTTGCCAGCGTGCAAGTAAGCCCCGAGCTTGATGATGATATACAAATCACCATTGAGGAAAAGGACATCCGCATCGACACCTATCGCGCAAGTGGCGCAGGCGGACAGCATGTCAATAAAACAGAATCCGCCATCCGCATAACCCACCTTCCCACAGGCATCGTCGTGCAATGCCAAAACGACCGCTCACAGCACAAAAACAAAGCCACCGCGCTAAAAATGCTCCAAAGCAAGCTTTATGAACTCGAGCGCGCAAAACAGCAAGGCGAGATAGATTCCAAAGATTTAAGCGAGATAGGCTGGGGGCATCAAATCCGCTCCTATGTCCTCGCACCCTATCAGCAGGTAAAAGACTTACGCTCAAACTACGCCACGAGCAACACAAGCGCGGTGCTAGATGGCGATATCGATGAGCTTATAGAATCCGTGCTGATAGGAATGAGCGTCAAAGAAGAGTAAAGATTTAAGATTGTAGTTTGGACTAAAATCTAGCGCGATATATAAAAACTTGAGAGGTAGGTAAAATGAATATAGCCATTATTAGTGGGGCGAGTTCTGGGCTTGGGGCAAGCTTTGTTCGTGCGATTATTGAGCTAAGAAAGAATGCAGGACAAAAGGATTTACTTAGCAAACTTAGCGAGCTATGGTTTATTGCGCGCAACAAAGAGAAGCTAGAATCCTTGCAGAAGGAGATTCTAGATTCTCAAAGCGTGCAAAATCCCCTAAAATGTAAAATCTTCGCGCTTAATTTAGCAGATTTATCAAGTTTTGAGACGCTAGAAAATGCGCTTAAAAGTCAAAATGCCCAAATTAGCCTGCTTATTAGCAATGCTGGCGTTGCGCGCTATGGGAAGTTTGTAGATTCTAGTTTGCAAGATATGCTAGATATTATAAATGTGAATATTATCGCCTCTAGCGCGCTTACAAAGATTTGCCTGCCATTTATAGCGCAAGGTAGTAAAATCATCGAAGTTTCATCAGTGGCGAGCTTCGCGCCAAATGTGAATCTGCTTGTTTATAGCGCGAGCAAGGCGTATTTGAGTGCGTTTAGCCTTGGACTCAATGAGGAGCTAAAAGCGCAGGGTATAGGCGTATGCGCACTATGTCCGGGACTTATGCAGACAGGAATGACGCCAGATTTAGGACAAACGCGCGAAGACGCGCGCAAACTGCCAGAGTTAGATTCCCAAAAAGTCGCAATAAATACGATAAAAGCAGCACTAAAAGGAAAAACGCTTTACACGCCCAGCCTTTTTTATAAACTTTACGCAATCCTAGCGCGCATTCTCCCAAGAGCACTAATAATCAAGCTAGCAAAAATGTAGATTTACTCGCTAACTTAGCTTTCCAAAAGCCAGAGAAACCACAAAATAAACGCGATTATGGAAGCAGGCACAGCGAAGATTATGAGCCATTTCATTTTGCTAAAGATAATAACACTCCCGCCGATAAGCCCGCTCAAAAATGCAGGAAAGAAAAAGATAACTAGCCACGCGGAATCCAACCCTGAAAGCACAAAAGTTACCAGTGTAAAAATAAAAAAATCTAGCACAATAAGCGCGCCATAAAGCCAATAACGCCTTTTATCAGCTATGTGCTTGATAAGGAGAAAAAAGGCGCAGGTAGTCAAAAGCATAGAAATTAAAAATATTGCGAACCAATAAGGCTTATTTGTGCCAACGCCCATGATTTCTGCCACACAGAAGGAGAAAATGCCAAGTGCAATGCCATGTGAAAAGCTCACAAGCAGAATACCAAAATATCTTATAGCGCACATTGTCTTAGTCATAAACTACCCTTTATCTGCATTTTTGGCGCATTATACCACGCAAAATCACTCACAAAAATTTGTAAAAGTTAAGATTCTAACAATTCTTTACGTATAGCATTTCACAAATGCCTAAAAAAGCAAAAATTTTCACGCCAAAAAGCGACAGAAATTTAAGTTAGCTTGTGTTATAATCCGCGCTTTGTGAGTTTAAGTAGAAAATATTTTTTAAGGTGATGGCATTGATTTTCGAGCATGAATTACCGCAAGGTAGCAAACTTTATTTTGACAAATCCGCGAAACTCAAACGCGATATAGAATCCCTTGCCGTGCGGATTCTGTATGAAAATGATTATAAGGAAATCGCCACGCCGACATTTAGCTTCCTAAGCCATCAAGACGACTTCTCAAACCGCGATATGATACGCCTAAGCGGGGAGGATAATCACCAAATCGTCCTACGCTATGATAGCACCGTCGATGCGATGCGTATCATCACAAAGCGTATCGCGCGCTCGACAAGCCACAAAAAGTGGTTTTATATCCAGCCGGTGTATGACTATCCGACAACAGAGCTTAATCAAATTGGCGTGGAGTTTTTGGATTCTCAAAGTTTAGCGCCTGTGATGTGCCTATCTGTGCTACTTTTAGAGGAGTTTGGTTTAAAGCCATTTTTGCAAATTTGCAATCAAAAAATCCCCTTGCTTTGCGCGCAACATTTAGACATCAATATAGAATCTTTTATCTCGCAAGATTATAGCGCGCTAGGCAAAAGTGCGGATTTTTTAAGCATACTTGCAAAGGTGCATAGTCAGCAGGATTTAGAAAAATGCCTTGATTCTATGCCGCAATTTTTACGCAAAGAATTAGAATCCTTGCTTGAGTGCGCGTCTTTTTGCGTGTATGAAAATACGATTTTTTCCCCGCTTTTTTACGCGCCGGGCGGGTATTATGAGGATTTATTTTATCGAGCATTTATTGGCAATGAAGTGCTAGTCATCGGCGGGCGCTATGTGATTTCGCAAACACCTTCATGTGGCTTTGCGATTTATACAGATAATGTCGTGGCGAAACTTTTGGAGGGAGCATAAAGAGTATGGCTGATGTGGTTGTAGGGATTCAATGGGGAGATGAAGGAAAAGGGAAAATCGTAGATTCTCTAGCGCGTGAATATGACTTTGTCGTGCGCTATCAAGGCGGGCATAACGCCGGGCATACCATCGTCGTAAATGGTAAGAAAATCGCGCTACACCTCGTGCCTTCGGGCATTTTGTATCCGCATTGCAAAAATATCATCGGAAATGGCGTAGTGATAAATACGCGCGCGCTCATTGAGGAACTAAGCGCGTTTAAGGACTTAGAAGGGCGCTTTTTTATCAGTGACAAAGCGCATGTGATTTTGCCCTACCATGAAATGCTTGATAAGGCAAAAGAGCAAAGCAAGCAAAAAGGCGCAATTGGCACAACTTGCAAAGGCATAGGACCAGCCTACACGGATAAAGTCGCAAGAAGCGGGATTCGTATGAGTGATTTACGCGATTTTGCGCTTTTAGAGCGCAAGATTGAATCTACCTTGCGCGATTTAGAGCCAAACGCGAAATATTTTAAGCTTGATTTGCCAAGTGTGGATTCTTTGCTTAAAGAGCTAAAAGCTGATAGCGAGGTGCTTTTGCCTTTTGTGAGTAATACGACTTTGCAAGTTTGGGAAGCACAAGATAGCGGCAAAAAGATCCTTTGTGAAGGCGCGCAAGGAAGCATGCTAGATATCGATCATGGCACCTATCCTTTTGTGACAAGCTCAAACACGCTCACTTCTGGCGCATGCAGTGGCACAGGGCTCGCGCCAAGGGATATTAAAAAAGTGCTAGGCATCGCAAAGGCTTACTGCACGCGCGTTGGCAATGGCGTATTCCCAACTGAAGATCATGGCGCAGATGGAGAATTTTTACGCCAAAAGGGCTTTGAGTTTGGCACAACAACAGGCAGAGCGCGCAGATGTGGGTGGTTTGACGCGGTGGCGGTGCGCTATGCGTGCAGGCTCAATGGGTGCGAGAGCTTAAGCATTATGAAACTTGATGTGCTAGATTCCCTAAAAACGCTCAAAGTCTGCACAGCATATGAATACAAGGGGCAAAAAATTGATTATGTGCCAACTGATTATGAAAACGCAAAGCCAATTTATACCCAAATGCAAGGCTGGGGAAGCGTGCAAGGTGTGAGAAAATACGCAGATTTAGAAGAAAATGCGAAAAAATACCTTGACTTTTTGCAACAATGCGTTGGCACAAAAATTTCGCTTGTCTCCACAAGCCCTGAGCGCGATGATATTATTAACCTAGAAAGCTAGCTTGATGGATACAAAATTTAGCCCTATCTTGCTCGTGCGCAAAAAAGCGCTTGATAGCCAAGAGCGCAAGATTTTGGAGCATAATAGATTTATTACAAACAAGCAAGAGGAAATCCATCACTTTTTAACACAAATTGCAGAAGTCGAACTTCCACAAAGTGGCAATTATCTCGCTTATAAGGCGGTTTTAGAGGTTAAAAACACGCTTTTGGCGCATTTAGAGCAACTCTACTCCGAGCTTTCCTCGCTCAAAGCCCAGCGCAAGGCACTTGAAGAGGAATACAAAATCTTAAATATCGAGTATGAAAAAATGAAATATTTAGATTCCAAAGAAAAAGAGGCGCGCTTAAAACAGCTCAAAATCGCGCAACAAAGGCAAAGTGATGAAGTCGCACTCATGCTACATCATCGCAAAAGGCTTGTGTAATGCGCGCGAAGTTATTTAGCGGGATTTTTGCGCTTTCACTCTCTTTTAGCTTTTGCGCGCAAGAAAACCTCCTTGATTGCAATATAATTTTTGAACAGCGCAAAGATGAAATCCGCCAAGAGCTTCAAACAATCGATGAGCAACAGCAAGCCCTGCAAGTTTTGCAAAATGCCACGCAAGTGCTTTTGGACGAAAAAATGCGAAAGCTTGAAGAGGCGCAAAAAGAAGTCGATGAAAAAATCCTAGAGCTTCAAAAGCATAAAGAAAAGCTCCTAGCGGACTTCAAAGCTCAAAATGAGCAGGCGGATTTGCAAATGAAAGCAAGGGAAGAATATGTGCAAGAAATGCTTGCAAAAAATGAGGAAATTTTGCACCAGATTCAGAAAAAAAGCGATGATAAGGTGATTGTGAGCTATCAGCAGATGAAAGAGGCGAAGTCCGCGGATATCCTTTCCGCGATGAAAGAAGAAGAAGCGGTGGAAATCCTCTCTCAAATGGATTCTAAAGATGTTAGCAGAATCCTTTCAAAAATGGATTCTGCAAAAGCAGCAAGTATCACGCAAAAAATCCGCGCGCCAAAGGGCGAAGATTCTATAAATTTGCCCCCAGCGCCAACTCCAGCACAAATCCAAATAACAGATACACTGCAAAATGGCGAGGCGCAAGATGAAGGCGCGCAAAATAACGAAATACAAAATAATGAGGTGCAAGAAAATCAAGCACAAGATTCAGTAAATCAAAATTTAAACGCGCAAGATTTGGCAGATTCCAACAATCCAAATTCTCCCACACCATAAGCCACGCAAATGTCTAAACAAGCCCTTCTAATCCTAAGCATCAACTCCCCACTTTTAGCCGGGCTGTATAGTGAGTGTGAGGATTCCACTCAATCAAACAGCATTGCAGAATCCACAAAATCTAAGAAATCAAAAAATAGCGAGTGCGTGCGCAAACCAAGCGAAGTAAAATCAACCCTAACCTTGCAAAACTCATGGGAATTTGCAGGACACACCACCCACGCGCTTAATTGCCTTTTTAGCGAGATTTTTAGCAAAAATATTGCGCTAGATTCAATTTATTACGCCAAAGGTCCGGGGCGCTTTAGCGCGCTCAAAGCTACACATATTTTTTTGCATACTTTATGCCTTGTGAAAGGTTACGCGCTTTTTAGCGCGCCTAGTTTTTATTTCAACAACAACGCGCCGATACACGCCTTTAGTGATAAATATTTTGTGCTAGAAAATGATGAGATTGTGCTAGAAAGTGTAGAATCCCTTGCGCAAAATACACTCTTGCAAAACGCGCTTAGTTTGCCAGAGATTTTGCGTCCAAAAGATTTTTCAAGCACAAATGAGCCACTCTATGTTTTGCCACCTGTGTGAGGCATCACGCCACCTTATGATAAGGAGTAGGAATTGAAAATAATCGTCCCCGCCACAAGCGCAAATCTTGGTCCGGGCTTTGATAGCTTGGGGCTTGCGCTAAGCTTATACAATGTCATCACTATCACGCCTGCTTCAATCACAAGCATTCAGATTGTCGGGGAAGGCAAGGATAATGTGCGCCTAAAGACGGATAATATTTTTGTCAAAATTTTTTCTGAGATTCTGCAATCTTTTGGGGAAAAGGCGGAATGCAAGTTTTTGTTTGAAAATAATATCCCCGTCTCGCGCGGGCTTGGCTCAAGCTCGGCGGTGATAGTGAGCGCGATATACGCAGCCTATGCGTATGCAAAAAAGCCACTCAATAAAGACAGCATGCTAAATATCGCCATAAAATACGAAAACCACCCTGATAATATTACCCCAGCGCTTTTTGGGGGCTTTAATGTCGCGGCGTTGCAGTATTCTCATAAAAGTGAAAAAAATGAAATCGCCCAAAATGTCTTGCGTATCACAGCGCCTATTCCAAAGGATATTAGCGCGGTGGTGGTTGTGCCACATAAAAGCATTTCAACTAAACTCTCACGCAAAGCATTGCCAAAAACCTACAATCTCAAAGATTGCGTGTTTAATCTCTCTCATTCCTCCTTGCTTACAGCGGCATTTTTAAGCCATGATTGGGACAAGCTCCGCCTTGCAAGCAGGGACAAACTCCACCAAAATGCGCGTATGAAAAACCTGCCTATTCTCTTTGGTTTGCAAAAACTAAGCCTAAATAATGGCGCGCTAAGTAGCACGCTAAGTGGCAGTGGCTCATCATTCCTTAATATCTGCTATAAAGAGGACAGCGCGCATTTATGCAAAGTCCTGCAAGAGGCGTTTCCAAAATTTAGAGTGCTAGAGCTAGAGTTTGATAATTTTGGCGTAAGAGAGTGCGAATGCTAACGCCACGCCTTGTTGAAGAGATTTTAGAATCTAGAAACACCACACAAGGCATTGCAAGCCTTAAAGATTTGCCACAGCCGCATTTGCTTAAAGGCGTGGTTGAGGGCGCAAAAATCGTTGCAAAAGTAATGAGCCAAAAGGGAAAGATTCTCATCGTTGGGGATTATGATGCGGATGGCGTGAATGCAAGCGCGGTGATGAGTGGGTTTTTTGATGCTATCAATTACACAAATTATGAAATCATTTTGCCAAATCGCTTTAGCGATGGCTATGGAATCTCGCCAAATCTCCTAGATCGCGTGAATGCGCCGCAAAATTTTGCGCTTGTGATAAGCGTGGATAATGGCATTAGCGCTTTTAGCGCGGCGGAATATTGCCAAACACACAACCTCCCTCTTATCATCACCGACCATCACACGCCACACGCCACACTGCCTTGCGCGCAATGCGTGATAAATCCAAAGCAAGAGGGTTGCGCCTTTCCTTTTAAAGATATTTGTGGTTGCGTGGTGGCGTGGTATTTTTGCGCTGGGATAAAGCAGGAATTGCAGGCAAATGTCGATATGGGCGCGTTTTTGCCATTTTTAGCCCTTGCGACTTTGGCGGATGTGATGCCACTTGTGGGGGTGAATAAGATTCTCGTTAAAAAAGGCTTAGAATCCTTGCAGAGCGCGCCTTTTGGATTCTGCAAGGTGATTTGTCAAAAGGTTGGCGTGATAAATGCCGAAAATATCGCTTTTAATCTTATCCCACTTTTAAATTGCGCGGGCAGAATGGGCGATGCGAATTTAGCGCTTGATTTTTTGCTTGCCAAAACACCTGCGCGCGCATTTAGCGCTTATGACAAACTTTGTGAAATTAACGCTCAAAGAAAGCTCGTGCAGCAAGAGATTCTCTCTCAAGCGCAGCAAAATCTCACGCAATTGCCAAATATTTTGTATGCAAGCGGGGAAGAATGGCATGGGGGCGTGCTTGGGATTATCGCTTCACAATTAGCCCAAACGCACAAAAAATGCGCCTTTGTGCTAAGCACAGAATGCGATGATGGGATCTTAAAAGGCTCGGCGCGGGGCTTTGGCGGGGCGGATTTGATAAAAACTGCGCAAAAAGTGCAAGAAATTAAGCCTTTACTCAAAGAGTTTGGCGGGCATAGTGGCGCGCTAGGGCTAAGTTTAGATTCTACAAATTTGCAAGAGTTTATGGAGCTTTTTTCAGAGCATTTATGCTTAGGTGAGGATATGCAAGAAAGCGTATTAGGCGAGATTAGCTCGCAATATTTGGACTTAGAATTTTTAAAAATGCTAGAGCGTTTTGAGCCTTTTGGCGAGGGGAATCCTATGCCTTTTTTCCTCTGTCGCGATTTAGAATTGATAGAATCTAAAGCCATTGGTAAAAACAAGGCGCATTTGAGCCTAAAATTCCTAAGTAGCAAAGGCGTGCAAATAAGCGGGATTGAATTTTTCAGCTCAGAAGTGCCAAAAGAAAAAAATGAATGGATTTTTAGCCTTTCAAAAGATATTTTTTACAATCGCCCTTGCCTCAAAGTTAGAAAAGATTGAATCCAGATTCTAAAAAAGACAAATTTAATGCCCTTTCTCACGCAAGAATTTCTCCTACCACAGCCAAAAAAGGCGTTTTTGTTCCTTATGCAGGATTTGGGATTTAGCATAAAAGAAGCCCAGCGTATCATCGATAAAGGACGATTGACGCAAAATAACCAAACCATCAAAAAAGCGCAAATTATCGCGGGCAAAGTGGAATTGCTCCATTTTGTGGCGGATTCTAACGCACTGGAAAATGACTCGCTCAAAAATCTCACGCTCCTTTTTTCAAACAAGGATTTTTGCGTGTATGACAAACCTCATGATTTGCTGACCCACCCAAAGGGCTTGTTTTCCCACGCGAGCTTAAATGACGCGCTCAAAATGCACTTTGGTAAGAACGCAAACCCGATCCATAGGCTAGATTCTCAAACGAGCGGGCTTGTGGTGTGTGGTTTGCATAAGAAAAGCGAAATTGCGCTAAAAAACAGCGTGCAAAAATTTCAAAAAACCTACACAGCAATCCTCAAAGGCGCACTCACAAGGGAATCTTTGCGACAAAATGGACTGATAGAAAAAGAGGGCGCTTTTCTTATTGATAAGCCGATTTTAAGTCAAAATACCAAAAAAGATCTAAGTATAAGAAGCTTTATAAGCGCACAAGGCAAGGAATCACAGACTTTGCTAAAGATTTTAAGCGTGAAGCAAAATGCCTCGCTTGTTTTGCTTACGCCATTGACAGGGCGCACGCACCAGCTCCGCGTGCATTTAGACAGCATAGGGCATCCGATTTTGGGCGATAGTCTTTATGGTGTGAGTGAAAATATCGCGCGCTATTTTTTAGAAACGCGCAATGTGGATGAGAGTGAGCACATTACGCTTACAGGCGCGCCATATTTGTGCCTCAATGCAAGCGCGCTAAAATTTTTCTTTAAAAATTTTATTTTTAGCTTTCACTCAAGGCTAGATTCTCAAATTTTGCAACTTTTTGCAACGCTTTGATTTTGAAAAATCGCCTTTAAGCCTTGAGCGCGCAAAGGCGCAAAAAAGAAGGCAAATTTTGCGAGGCAAATTGCGCTAAAGATGCGCGCAAAAAAAGCGTGAGCGTGATTTTATGCATGGTGAAAAACTCCTCCATTTCAAGTGCTTGCGCCAAAACTTTGCTAGCTTTTTTAGATTCTAACTCGATAAAAATACATTTTTGCACTCTCAGTCCTTGCACGACTTTTTGCTTGCATTCCTGTAAAGCGCGTGAATTTTGCGCATTAATACCAACAAAAACATAAGGATTATTTTCAAACCGCGCCACAACACGCTTTAAAAGCGTAAAAAACTGCTTTTGAGAATCTTGATTTTGTGAATCTGTAAATGCTTGGGTGAGATTCCCAAAAATCACTTCTTTTCTCCCAAAAGCTCAAACGCTCGCTTTAGACTTGGCTTGATACTTCCGCCATGCCCGACATTTGGGATTACAAAAAAGCTAAGATCGCTATTTTTTACTTTTTGCAAAGCTACATAATTTTTCAAAATTGCGACATTTTCCCTCTCTCCCACGCTTATCACAACGCGCTTAGAATCTGGAATCTGCAAAGCGCGAGGCGTTTGAAAAATCCAAATTGAAGGCGAGGCGCTAAAATAATGGCTAAAAATCTGCGCCTCTTGCTGCAACGCGCTAAGCACAAAAAGCCCACCAAAAGAATGCCCAAAAATCCCAAAATGCTTGGAATCTATCACATAGCTTTTTTGCAAAAACGGCGTGAGTTCATGGCTCAAAAAGCTATAAAAATCCTCCTGCCCTCCGCTGTAATTTTGGATAGTATTAAAAAGAATCTCATTTCGAGAGCTTGCCCCATTTATTGTATCGCTTGCGCGTTCATATTCGGCGTTTTTTGGATTCTTAGAATCTACAGATTCTGCATTTTTTGGTGCGATACTCAAATCTTTTGGCGAGAGTTTAGGCAAAAAGTCTCGCGTGCGCGAAGGCATATCATAGGGCTTTTCTCCCTCGTAGCCGATTCCAACAATTAATAAAGGCGCTTGAGACAATGGCGCATTTTTGCCTTTTTGCTTTTTTGTAAATTCCTGCGTGCAAACATTTAGCGCCATAGGAAATTGCGCGTTTCCATCAAGGACAAAAAGCGTGCGATAAGGCGTAGATTGCAGATTCTTAGAATCTCCCAAGTCCTTTGTATGCGCGATAAAAATCTTATATTTTATACCTTTTTTTGATTCCAAAAAAAATGGCTCTTTTATCACAAAATACTTTTGTGCGTCTTTACTTAGCATTTCAATCTCACTTTCAGGGCGCGCATTTGCCACACTAAACGCAAACGCAAGCATACAAATGCAAAGCAATAAACCATTAAAACGCGTAGTTTTCATCTAAAATTGCCTTTATCTCTTCCTTGCTTAAACGCTCACTTTTTAAGAGATTTTCAGCAATTCTTAGCAGCACCGCCTTAGAATCTGCCAAAAACTCCTGCATTTGCGCGCGTGCAGATTCTAAAATCTCCACAATATCGCTACTATCAGTAATAAGCCGTTTTCCCATGCCATATTCCTCGCACATTTGCGCAGCGATGAGCTTTGCAAGGGAAAGATCCTCTTTTGCGTTGCTAAAATTTTGATTATAAATCATCTGCACCGCGATACTGCCAGAGAGGTGCATTTTGATTTTATTACTCATCTCATCTTTACTCACAAGCTCTTTGTCAATCTCTTTGAAACTTTCACTTATTAACGAGATTTTATCAAAATCAATATCCAGCCAATACGCACTTAGCGCCTTTGCGCTTTGGTAGAGCGCAAGGATATTTTTTTCCTCCTCGCTATAGCTTAGGATTTTTTTCTTGCCCAAAAGCACTTTATCTTTGATATTTAAAATATCCTCTTTTTGTATCACGCTACTTTTACGCCGAAAGGCACAAAGCGCGGCTTCATTCACAAGTGCCGCAATCGCAGCCCCGCTAAATCCAACGCAAAGACGCGCAATCTCTTGCACATCAAAATCGTATTTTTTATTCCGCAAATACACTTCAAAAATCTGCATGCGCTCGCTAAGCGAAGGTAGCTCGACATAGATTCTCCTATCAAAGCGCGCAGGACGCAAAAGCGCTTCATCAAGCACATCAATTTTATTTGTCGCGCCGATAACAATCACCCCGCTAGAATCTTCAAAGCCGTCCATTTCTGTCAAAAGCTGATTAAGCGTGGCTTCTCTTTCATCATTGCGCGTGCCTCCGCGTGCCTTGCCTACCGCGTCAATTTCATCAATAAAGATAATGCTAGGACTTTTTGCCTTAGCGCGCAAAAATAGCTCTCTTACGCGTTTTGCGCCCATTCCGACATAAATTTGCACAAAACTTGAGCCACTCTGATAAAAAAACGGCACGCCAGCTTCCCCAGCCACAGCCTTTGCGATCATGGTTTTCCCAACTCCGGGTGGTCCGACTAAAAGCACGCCTTTTGGCAGTCTAATGCCTAGATCTTGGTATTTTTTGGGATTTTTAAGGTAGTCGATAATTTCAACTAATTCTTCCTTGACAAGCTCGATCCCTGCGACATCTTTAAAAGTCGTAGCGCTCTGCATCGGACTTTGCAAGGAAGACGCAAAGTCGCCTCCTTCAAAAGTTGGCTTTTGCCCTATGGTGCCACTTAGATTGCTTGCATTAATATCAAATTCCCTTTTTGGCTCTAATTTTTGGGGCTTTGCCTGCGTGAAAAGCATTGAGATTGCCTTAATAATCACCGCTAGCCCGATGAAAAGCACGACAAAAAGCCCGATTTCATTCAAAAAAGAATTGTGCTTTTGCTTGACTTGCAAAATAATCTTTGGATCAATCTCATTTAAATTTAGAGAATCTCGCGCCACTTTATAGCGCGTGCGCTCGTGCAAAAAGCTTGCTTCATCATCTTGCAGGGTAATTTTTTGCGGGCTTAGCTCTTTGACTTTTTGGCTAAATTCATACGGACTAAGTAGCACGCTTTCATCTCTAAAGAGCAAAAATATCGCAATAATCGCAGCGACAAGCAAAATAATAAGCGAAAAAGTGAGCGTTTTATACTTTTGCATAATTTTTTCCTTTCTGTGGGACATATTGGCTTATTTCCAGCCACTGCCCATTTACAAGGGTGTTTGTATAGGAATTAGGCGCGGATTTAGAATCCACTTCTAGCGTGATTTTATTAAAAAACTCATCAAGCCCAAAAAATTGATTTTCTTTGCTTGATTCTATCAACACTTGCAAAGGCTTAGAATCTGCGCGTTTTTGGTAGTCTTGCCTTGCTTTGAGATTGTTAGATTCTACAATTTGTTTGAGAATATGCAAGCGTTTTTTAGCCTCATCGCCCAAAGTGTGATTTTTTAGCCCACTTGAGCGCGTGCCATTCCTTGGGGAATAGATAAATGGGTGCAAATGCGTTATTTGCATTTCTTTAAAATTCTCTAACGCCTCTTCCCACACCTGCTCACTTTCGCCCGGATGCGCGACAATAAAATCTGTGCCTAAGAAAAATCCTTTTTCTCGCAAACGCGCAAAAAGCGCCTTGTCGCTTTCTACGCGATTTTGGCGATTCATAATCTCTAGCATTGTGTTGCTTGTGTGTTGCAAGGCGATATGCAAATGCTTTTCAAAAAGTGGTGATTGGATAAGCTCTAAAAATTCCTCTGTTATTTGGCTTGGCTCTAGGCTTCCTATACGCAGGCGCTTTAAGCCTTTGAGCTTAAAAATTTCTTTCACCAGCGCGCTAATATCACTCCCAAAATCCCGCCCATAGCTTCCTACATTTGTGCCTGTAAGAATAATCTCGCTCATTCCAGAATCTAGCAGGCGTTGCAATTGCTCTAAAATCTTTGGCATTGGGAAACTTCGCGCCTTACCCCGCACACTTGGGATAATGCAATAACTGCACGCAAAATCGCAACCTTCTTGGATTTTCACAAATGCGCGCCTTTTGCCCACAAACTCACTCACAAGCGTGCTGTCAATGTGTTCTGGCGTTTTTTCCTCATAAAAAAAGCGCTTTTTTTCAAGCAAAAGCGCATTAATATTTTCTTTCAAGCTATGCGGGAAAGTGCCAAAAGTGGTGTTGTTATTAAAATTTTGCCTGCCTTTAGATTCTATCCCGCAACCTGTGAAATACAGCTTTTTGCTATCTTTAAATTTATTAATATAGCTTTGCACGCCAGAATCCGCGCCATTAGTCACGGTGCAAGAATTTATCACAATAATATCCGCGCTCTCTTCATTTTGCACGCATTCAAAGTCCTTTAAATTTGCAATCATTACTTGCGTGTCAAAAAGATTGCTCCGACAACCAAAGGTTTTAAAAAATACGCGCATTAGATTCCATCTTCCTTATTTGGCGCAAATGGCGGGGCTTTTGGCGAGGCATTATGCGTGTGGTGTGCGTGGCTAGCGTGATTATGGTGGCTAGAATGGCTAGTGTGGTGCGCGTTAGGATTTTGCAAATCCTCTGGCATAAAAGGCTTATTGCCGATTCCATCGCCTCCTTTGGTGACAACTTTTGTCGTTTGGTAAGCGATATGTATGTCATCTTCTTGCAAGATATGCTCGATAATTTCCGCTGAAATCGTGCTTCTAAGCGTGAGCGTGGCATAAGAATTGACTTGATACCAAAGCGAAATCCTAATACCATTTGGTTCTAGCATACAAAAAGCGCGCGTTTCTAGATTCATATTGCGCAGTGAGAATCTATCCTTTAGGCGCTCCATACGCTTGCGCGTGACTTCTGTATAACCTTTGGAATATTTTTTGCCAATTTCAGTGGCGATTTTGAGCGCTTTTTTGTAATTGCTATCAAAAGTAATAGTGAAGTCTATCCCGTCCCACACGGTTTTGATTCCAGCATGCGTGTAGTTTGCAAGAAGTGTGGTAAAAACATAATTATTTGGAATAAAGATAATGCGCCCTGCACGGCGATTTTCCATATAAGAAGTAAGCGTAATGTCCTCATAAATCGTAAGGCGCAGCACAGAAATATCAAGCACATCGCCCACATACACCGCGCCATCTTTGATGACTTTAACCCTATCGCCCACATGCACGCTTCCGCCTAGCACGATGACAAACCACCCAAGCACGCTCATAAACAAATCTTTCATCGCAATCGCCAAACCAGCCGACGCAAAACCCACAATCGCCACAAGATAAGTCACATTTTCTAAATACGCAAAAAGCAAGATAATTGCCACAAGGCTAATGTTTAAAAAATTAATCACCTTATTTGCGGTATAAACGCGATTGTCATCTAAATATTTACGCAAAGCAAGCTTAATTGAAAGCGCGATTAGAATAATTGCCACGATAGCAATCGCAATAGAAATCATCTTAAAAACTTGCTCTTTAATCTCGCCTTCTAGCGAATTTTTCACATCATCAATGTTTTTGAAATAAATCTCATGCGAAGTTTTGAGAATCTTTTGCGCGGATCCTAGACTTTGGATCATTTTTTTAAGCTCTAAAAGTTGCGTCTCATACTCTTTTGCTTTTGCGCTCTCACTTTGGATACTGCGATAATGCACAGCGAGCGTTTGAGAAATATCATATTTTTGCTCTAAATTTTCAAGCAAGCTATCAAGTAATTTTTGGTTGTGTTCCATCGTGTTTTGATAGGATTGCAAATTTTTAATAAAAGAATATCCGCTTACAATCAAAATTGGATTTGTAATATGCGGAATGTCCTTGATATCTGGCGTGTCAAGGAGCTGATCGTAGGGATTTTTGGCATAAGATTCTACAAGTTCGAGCTGTTTTTTGAGCGTTTGGAGGGAAGATTTGAGTTGGTTAATTTGTGAAATATCCTTAGTATGGGATTCTAAGGTGCTAAGTTCAGATTCAATCCTTTCAATCTCTTCGCTCAAATCCCCATAGGTTTTGATATTTTCATACTGCTTTAGCCATGGATTATTGCTTTGTGCGATTGCTTGATCAATGCGCGCAAGCTTAGATTCTAGCGCTTGTGCTTCAGCAGCATTTTGCCCAAAACTCACGCTTGCAAAAAATAAAACACAAAGAAAAATAACTGCCTTCACTTGCTAAATTCCTCTAAAACTTCCATAATCACGCCTTTATCTATGTCATTGCGTATCTGCACGCCACCCAAACCTTGTGGTAGAATAAAAGTGAGTTTAGAATCCTTGCTTTTTTTATCAAGGAAAAATTTTTCATAAAATTCCGCGCAATCGCTAATTTTATAGCGCGTTGGTAAATTATAACGCGTTAAGAGCTTTTCTATACGCGCGCACTCTAAATCTCGTAAAAGGTTAAGCTTGCACGCCAACCTATTTGCCATATTCATACCAATCGCCACGCATTCCCCATGTAAGAAACTGCTGTAATGCGTGAGATTCTCAATCACATGTCCAAAAGTATGCCCATAATTAAGCGCGGCGCGGATTCCCTTTTCCTTTTCATCTTCATTGACAACCTTTGCCTTTATCTCCACGCTCTTTGCCACCGCGTATTGCAAATGCTTAGAATCACTCAAATCATTTTGCTCTAAAAACTCAAAAAACACCTCATCAAAGCACACTGCCATTTTGATAATCTCCGCCACGCCCGCGCTAAACTCGCGAGAATCTAGCGTTTGTAAAAAAGAAAGATTTGCATACACTGATTTTGGCTGATGAAAAAGCCCGATAAGATTCTTGCCAAAATGATTATTTATGCCCGTTTTCCCGCCCACACTTGAATCTACTTGTGCCAAAAGCGTTGTGGGAATCTGTATAAAGCCAACCCCGCGCTGAAAAATCCCTGCTGCAAAGCCCACAATATCGCCCACTACGCCACCGCCAAAAGCCACAAAGCAAGAATTCCTATCAAGGCGATGTGTAAAAGCGCATTCTAAAATGCTTTCCACGCTTTGCATTGTTTTATAGCGCTCGCCATCTGGGATTATACATACATACACTTCTTTTGCCTCAATATTTGCTAGCAGACTTTGCAAATGCAATCCCGCGACTTTTGGATTTGAGACAATAAGCACCTTGCACTCAAGCGTAATTTTTGGCAAAGCCTTTGCAATATGGACTTTGTAGCTGTGTGCTGGGGTTGTGATTGAAATTTCTTGCATAAAAATCCTTTATAAATACGGGATAAAGATTTGCGGATTTTTCTCTATAAGAAAAGAAAGCTTATGAGAATCCACCGATACAAACGCGAGCAACTTCGTGCGCGTGATAGAACTATCAAAAGGAATAAATTGCAAAAATGTTTCTGCATTTTGTTGCAAAAATAAAATTGGGTTAAAAGAATTTGAAAGCGTTATTTCTGGCTGTTGAGAGAAAATTTTTGCAAGATTTTCAATATTATTTAAAAGCGTGTGCTGGTGGTTAGAATCTGGATCAAAATCATAGAATCTCGTGCCAAGCTGTAATTGCTTAGAAATATCAAACATCACAGAAGCGATATTTTCTGCCTTTTGCAAATTAGAATCTACAATCAAAAAACTTCTTTTTACACTCTCTATGCGCTCATTTCCCACCTTTAGCACCGGCGCACCGCTTTTATAAAGTGCGGAGCGATTTTTGCGCGAGAAAAAAATATCTTGATTAATGATGATAAGCCCCGGACGCTTTTTGGTATCGCTTTCTAAAAGCGTGGGAAAGTCACTGATTCTATATGAAAAATTTAGCTGCACTTTTGGCGCATCACTTTTTGTAATAATTTCGCGGATTTTTTCCAAAAGCTCCATATTTGCGGGATTTAGCACTTGTATAATAAGCTGATTGTTTTTTAAATGTTTATGCAAAAAAAGTGCATCTTCTAGCGCACCTAGCAAAGAAAACTCATCTGACAAACCTATATCGATATAAAGAAAAATATCCTTCCCAAAAGGTGAAGGAAACTGCCCGATATCGCTTCTTGCGCGCCTATACACATCGCTTAGCACGACAGAATCACCCGCTGTTAGTAACACATCATTTGGCAAAATCACAAGAGAATGCGAGGCTAAAATAAGCTCGGCTCGGCGATAGATTCCAACAATGCGCCATTTTTTTTGCTGGATTGAGCCTATATGACGATAAGCAAAAATGCTCCCCGGTGGCACGGCGATTTCCATCAATTCACCTTGCTCTAACCCAAAGCCTCTAGGGATAAGCGGGACATTTGGGAGGCGTTGCGTGAGGCGATTTGCGACAAGATTTTCAGAATCTATCACAACTAAATTTGTATCAACCTCGCCTTTTTTCTGCAAATCCTCTCGCAATGTAACCGCCGCATTATCCGTGCCTTGCGCGGTGTGGGTGGTAAATTCATGGTTATTAAAAAGCACGATTTTAATCTTTGGGTTAAACTCACGCACCAAATCATACAGCACAAAGCGCTCTTTTGGATTTTCAATGATAATAAACACATCTTGCAAGGTTCCTTCAAAGATATTTGAAAGCCGAAAAGCAGAAGTATAATCCAGCACAAAAGTTTCAATCGAACTTGGAATCTGCGCTGGGAGCATTGCGCTATCCTTGCAAACGATGATATAAGAGTTATTGCTGAAATATTGTGTCACAATTTTTTGGATAAAAATCTTTGCTACAATTCCATCAGCAAGCACGAGTGTTTTTTTCAAAAAAAGTCCTTAAAAGCGCAAAATCTAAGGGCGCATTATAACAAAAAGTAATGTATATTTTAGGAGTTTTGTTGATGCAAATACAAATCCAAAGCAAGGCGGATTCTCAAAACAATGCAAAAGCGCGCGCGCTAAGTTTGCATTTGGCTCATGGCGTGGTGGAAACGCCTGTATTTATGCCCGTTGGCACGCAAGGCTGTATAAAGGCGCTTGATAGCAATGATATAACAAATCATATTGGCTCAAAAATTATCCTTGCAAACACCTACCATATGTATTTGCGCTTGCAAAAACAAGGCGTGGATTCTGCAGAATCTACACATTTAGGCGCGATTGAGCGATTAAAATTTTTTGGCGGGATTCATAAGTTTGCAAATTTTAGCGGGAATTATCTAAGCGATAGCGGGGGATTTCAGGCATTTAGTTTGGGTGAAAATGTAAAAATTAGCGATGAGGGCGTGGAGTTTAAATCCCACATTGATGGGAGCAAACATCTTTTCACACCCAAAAAAGTGCTAGATATTCAATACGCGCTAAATAGCGATATTTGCATGGTTTTAGATGAACTTGTGGGCTTGCCTGCGACAAAAGATAAGCTAGAAAAGGCGATTGAGCGCACAATACAATGGGCGCAAATGAGCCTGCAATACCACCTAGAGCAAAAGCAAAAAGGCATAAATCCTACAAATCATCTTTTTGCAATCATTCAAGGCGGGGTAGATTCTAAGTTGCGCAAGGAATGCGCGCTAAGATTAGCAGAGCTGGGCGATTTTGATGGCTATGCCATAGGTGGGCTTGCGGTGGGAGAAAGCGCGCAGGAAATGCAAGAAGCGATAGAATTTACCACGCCCTATATGCCAGAGCATAAACCGCGCTATCTTATGGGGGTTGGCACGCCACAAGATATTTTAGAGGCTATTACGCGCGGGGTTGATATGTTTGATTGCGTGATGCCTTCTCGCAATGCACGCAATGCAAGCATTTTCACAAGCAAAGGCAAGCTCAATATCAAATCCTCGCGCTTTGCGCTTGATACCAAGCCACTTGATGAAAACTGCGCGTGCTATGTGTGTCAAAACTACTCGCGCGCGTATTTGCATCATCTTTATAGGAGTAGCGAGATCACCTACCACAGGCTTTCTACTATTCATAATCTCTACTTTTATCATCAGCTTACCCAAAATGCACGCAAAGCCATTTTGCAAAACCGCTTTTTGGCGTATAAAAAGCAGGTTTTAGAAGATTTAGCGCAAGGCTGTTAACTTGCCAGAATCAAAAAAAGGTCTTGTGTGGTCGCGAAGCTGGAGCCGAAGCGGAATTCACTTCCGCGAAGGTGAAAGCGGAGGCGGAGCTTTGGCGTTAGCCAAAGTGATAGTCCAATAAGGAATGGGCGAAGCGGGATTCACTCCCGCTGAGACGACAGAATCAATATAGAAAGGAATAAATCAATGAAACCTTTGAAAATTCTTTTAGCAGGCACGCCGGAGTTTGCAAAAATCGCCTTTGAGGAGATTCACAAAAAAAATATCGCGCATAATGAAAATATCGAGTTTGTGGGGCTTCTCACACAGCAAGATAAACCAAGCGGGCGCAAAATGCAACTTAAAGCGCCAATTTGCAAGGAGTTTTTTTCCCACCACTTCCCGCATTTACCAATTTTGCAACCACAGCGCGTGGATTCCCAAACTTTGCGCGGACTTGAAATTGATTTAATCCTTGTCGTGGCGTATGGGTGCATTCTTCCCCAAGAGGTTTTAGAGCTCGCGCCTTGTGTAAATATCCATGCTTCGCTTTTGCCACATTTACGCGGGGCAAGTCCAATGCAACAGATGATTTTAGAAGATTTAGATTTTTTTGGCGTGAGTGTAATGCAGATGGAAAAGGGCTTAGATTCTGGCGCGGTGCTAGGATTTGGCTATGTGAAAAATGTAGGGCAGGATATACAAGAGCTAGAATCTAGCCTTGCAAAGCTCGGAGCACAAGTATTTTTACGCAGTTTAAAAGAAAAGATTCTGCCATTAAAGCAATGCAGTGCGGATTGCACTTATTGCAAGAAAATTAAAAAAGAGCAAGGACTGGTGAGATTCCATAATGCGCGCGAAATTTTTAACGCCTATCGTGCGTTTAGAATCTGGCCTAGTGTGTTTTGTGAAAATGGACTTAAGCTTAGCGAAATACTAGGATTTGAGAGTGAGGGGCAATTTAGAGCGGGTGAGATTCTGGAAATTACCAAAGATTTTGTGCGCGTGGGCTGTGAGCGCGGGAGTTTAAAGATTGCTAAGATTCAGCCACCGAGTAAAAATGCGATGAGTGCGTTTGCGTATTTGCAAGGTGCGCGCTTGCAAGTTGGCGATATTTTAGGCACAAATTAGACGCAAATTGGGGAAACTTAATTTACTTTTTTTTGTTAAAAATCACAACAACCAAAATACAACAACACGGAGTTTATTATGACACAAGAGCAGATTTTAGAGATTCTCAAAGGCGTGATTTATCCAAACTTTCAAAAAGACATCGTAAGCTTTGGTTTTGTCAAAAATATCGACACCACAAGCACGCCACCTAGCATTGATATTAGCATTCCTTCAAGCTCAAGCGAGATTGTCACAAAGCTTGGGCAAGATATTTTGCGCGCGCTAAAACCGCATAATTTAGAAAATGCAAAAATAAATATCTCCACTCCAGAGCCAGCACCTAAGCCAGAGCCACAAAGTAAGAATCTCGCACCGCAAATTAAGCATTTTGTGATGGTGAGCTCAGGTAAAGGAGGCGTGGGGAAATCCACAACAAGTGTGAATCTCGCCATAGCACTAGCGCAACAGGGCAAAAAAGTTGGGCTTTTAGATGCAGATATTTATGGACCAAATATCCCGCGTATGCTAGGATTAAACGCAAATAAGGCAGAAGTTGATGAAGCGCAAAAAAAGCTTATCCCGCTAAAAAGCTATGGCGTGGAAATGATGAGTATCGGCGTGCTGTATGAAGAGGGGCAGAGCCTTATTTGGCGCGGTCCTATGGTGATGCGTGCGATTGAGCAGATGCTTACAGATGTGCTATGGAGCGCGCTTGATGTGCTTGTGATAGATATGCCACCGGGCACAGGCGATGCGCAGCTGACATTTGCGCAAAGTGTGCCGGTGAGTGCTGGTGTGGTTGTCACTACGCCACAAAAAGTGAGCTTAGATGACAGCGCGCGCAGTTTAGATATGTTTAGTAAGCTCAATATCCCAATAGCGGGCGTTATTGAAAATATGAGCGGTTTTATTTGCCCAAATTGCGGGGAAGAATATGAAATCTTTGGCAAAAGCACCACAAATGAGCTTGCTCAAAGCTATAGAAGCGCACTTCTAGCGCAAGTCCCATTAGAGCCAAAGGTGCGCGAAGGCGGGGATAATGGCAAGCCCATTGTCTTTTTTGAACCACAAAGCAAAAGTGCAAAAGCCTATCTACAAGCTGCTGAAACACTTTCACGCTTTTTACAAAAGGTGGATTCTGAAAAACTTGCAAATAATCAATCTATCCAGCCACGCTAAAAACACTGCAGATTCTCACTCAATTGCCACTCAAGCAAAGCAGAATCTGCAAAAATCACTTTTTATCCCTTGCTTTGAATTTCACTTAAAGATTCTAGCGCTTTTATCACGCGCAAGGTATGTGCGCGATAAAAGGCGAGATTATCTCTTATGTGCTTTTCATTTTCGCTAATAAGTGTCAAAAAGCATTCTATCGAGGCATTGAGCGCGAGTTTTTGCGGTAGCATGGGGCTTAGTGTCTCGCCTAGGCGGTATTCCACCATTTTTTGATACAAGTCATTGCGCGTAAGATTCTCATTGACCACCACGCCGCTTTTATAAATTTTGAGCTTTTCGCGCTTTGTCTCATCATAAATCGCGCTTTGATTGCTCCCGCCAATGCTTAGCTCACGCACTTTTGTAGGGGAAAGCCACGAAACATGGATAAGCACAATCACGCCATTTTCTAGCTCTAGGCTAATATTTGCAAGTGCGGGGTTTGGGTGGTTGAGATATTTCGTGCTAAACACGCTCGCGCGCCTAATTTCTAGTCCCACCAAATAATCAATAATGCTCAAATCATGTATCGCCAAATCCCAAATCACATCAGTTTGCGCTTGAAAAAGTCCCAAGTTTATGCGCCTTGCAGTGATTGAGATGATATTGCCAAAGTCACTAAGATTTTCCTTCAAATACCGCACCGCAGGGGAATGTAAAAAAATATGATCGCAATAAAGCACAAGATTTTTTTTCTCGGCTAATTCATAGAGTTCTAAGCTTTGCGCGGATTGCAGACATAAGGGCTTTTCCACAAAACAATGCTTACCAGAATCTAGCACCTTTTTTGCAAGTAAAAAATGCGTGTGTGGTGGTGTGATAAGAAACACGCACTCGATATTTTTATCTCTCAAAAGCGTCTCAAAATCCGCATAAAATTTAAGATTTGGATAGGTTTTTTGCGCTAATTCCACACGCGCGCCATCAATCTCACAAAGCGCGTAAAACTCCGCCCCGCTAACCTCGCAAAGCGTGTGCGCGACATTTACACCCCAATAGCCATAGCCCACCACAGCACATTTTTTACCAGCCATTTCTCTACCTTTTTAGTGATACAATCACAAAATTTCTTTTTTGGAGCAATTTAATGTGGCATTTTAGCACTTCTTTTGAGCCTTATTCCCAAAATGCGCTTGATACGCATTTAAGCGCGCTAAAAAAGCGAGAATCCTTGCTTGACTTTGACGCGCTAGGGCGCACGCTTGCGTATTGTCCTTTTACTTCAAGGGTGAGTTTAGAGGATTTCACCCGCAAAGATTCTGGTGCAAATAGGGCTTGTGAGTTGCCACCAAATGAGCTGTATGCCTTTATACAAGGCGCACAAGAGGCTGAAAAGGAGGTTGAGCGTGAAACGCAGGAAAATAAAAATGCGTTTTTTTGCATTGATACGCTTAGGATTCTGCTTTTTTTAGAACAAGGTGCGTCTGAAAAACAAACTAAAGCGCAAACCAAACACTCTAAGAATCTTGCTTTTGAGCATTTAGAGTTTCTTTCCCACTTGCGCCGTTATACAAGCTTGCCAATTATCCATAAAAGCGCGTTTGTAAGTGAATATGAGATTTTAGAATCTGCACTTTATGGCGCGGATTGCGTGCTTTTAGAATCTAACCTTTTAAGCGCAAAAGAGCTAAAAAATCTCACTCTCTTTGCTTCGCGCCTTATGCTCACACCCATTTGCATTGTGCGCAATAGCGCTGAAGTCAAAAAGGTGATTTTTGCGGGCGCGCAGGCACTTTATTTACCAAGCAAAAGTTATGATTCCCTCCTTTCACTTTTGCCACAAAGCTGTGTGATTTTTAGTCATTTAGCCCCACATACGCACGGGCTTGATGTAAGTTTTGGCGTTTTAAGGAAAGATTAAAAAGCTTTTGGTTAAAAACACAGCTATTTTTCACAACAGCATTTTAAGGAGAAAAGATGTCTTTACTGATAGGCGATGAATGTATAGCTTGCGATGCGTGTCGCGAGGAGTGTCCAAATACTGCTATTGAGGCAGAGGATCCTTTTTATGTGATTGATCCAGATCTTTGCACGGAATGTGTAGGGTATTATGATGAGCCTAATTGCATTTCAGTTTGCCCTGTAGATGCGATTATGCCAGATCCTGACAATGTCGAGAATATCGAGGAGCTACGCTATAAATTTGAGCAACTGCAAAGGTCAGAGTAAATGGCAAAAGTCACCAGCGTCATAGATATTGGCTCAAACTCGGCGAGAATGGCGATTTTCCGCAAGACAAGCCGTTTTGGATTCCATTTAATCTGTGAAGTTAAAAGCAAGGTGCGCATTTCTGAGGGTTGCTATGAAAACAATGGAATCTTGCAGCCTGTGCCGATGCAGCGCGCATTGAGTGCGTTAAAAGAATTTCTACAAATTGCAAAGGCGCATAAAAGTCGCAAGCTTTTTTGTGTGGCGACTTCTGCCCTGCGTGATGCGCCAAATGCAAAGGAATTCCTCGCGCGCGTGAAAAAAGAATGCGGGCTTAGTATCAAGGTTATCGATGGCAAGAGCGAGGCGCTGTATGGCGGGATTGCATGTGCGAATTTATTATATGAAAAAAATGGCATTACCATTGATATCGGCGGTGGTAGCACGGAATGCGCGCTTATAAGAGATGGGAAAATCATCGACACCATCTCGCTAAATGTCGGCACAATCCGCATAAAAGAGCTGTTTTTTGACAAGGCAGAATCTAAAGGGCGCAAGGGTGCGGGCAAAAATGATTCTAAAAATGAAAGCAAAGGCGATATCGCCGGCGCGACGCATTACATCAAACAAGAGCTTTCAAAGCTCGGCGCGCAGTATAAAGATTCTGTGATTTTTGGCGTGGGTGGGAGTATCCGCGCGCTTTCAAAGCTTATAATGAAGCAGACAAATTACCCCTTTAATCGCATTCATGGCTATGAGTATGAAATCGCTAAGCACAAGGATTTTTTTGACAAAATTATCCACGCGCCTATGCACAAGCTAGAATCTTTTGTCCCGCAAGATAGGCTTGATACTATTCGCAGCGGGACGCTGATTTTGAGCCTTTTTTTAGAACATTTGCAAGGCAAGCGTCTTATCACAAGTGGCGCGGGCGTGCGAGAAGGTGTATTTTTAGCAGATATGTTAAGAAATCAGAATCTCCATTTCCCGCCAAATTTTAACCCCTCAATCGCGTGCCTGCAAGATAGATTCTCTTTAGATGAGAAGCAAGCAAAAGCGCTTAAGCAAAGCGCGCTAAAGATTTTTGACGCGCTTTTGCCATTGCATAAATGTAACGAGGAGTTACGCGCGCTTTTAGGCATTGGTGCGTATTTAAGTCAAATTGGCGTGGTGCTAAATTTTTATCAGGCAAATTTGCATGGCGCATACATTTTGCTAAATGGGCTAGAGTATGGATTTTCCCACACACAGCGCATTATTATCGAGCTTCTCATACAATATAGCGATAAAAAAATCCCCAAACAAGAGCCGCTTTTAAGCGATGATTTGCCTAGCCTTGAAAAGTTGCAATATTTAAGCTTTATCATCGCGCTCGCACAAAGCCTGCATAAGGGTGCAAATGCGCCAAAACTGCGCTATGAGTTTGATTACGCGCGCTGTGAGCTAAAAATTTTTACAAAAGATTCTCTGTATCTTTGCGCCGAAACCTTGCCAAAATTGCAAAAGCCTATCGCATCGCTAGAAATCACCATTATCAAGGAATAAGCTTGCTAAAAATCGGCATTATCCGCCTCTCCGCGCTTGGGGATTGCATCGTAAGCGCGGCATTTTTAGCTTATTTGAGAGAAATGCTAGAATCTAGTGGGCAAAAAGTGCATATCACTTGGTTTGTGGATTCTCGCTTTGCGGGGATTTTGCAAGATTCTCCACTAATTGACACACTAGAAATTATCAAACTTAAAAAAACAAATTTGCGCGAAAAACTTGCCTTAAGAAAGCGTTTGTGTGCGCTTGAAAAGTTTGACATTGTGCTTGATATGCAGGGCTTGCTAAAATCCGCGCTTTTGGGCGCAATGCTAAAAAAGCGTGAGTTTATCGGCTTTGGCTTTGCAAGTGCTAAAGAATCTTTAAGCGCACTTTTTTACACAAGGCGCGTAAAAATTGGCTATGAAGAAAATATTTTAAAGCGCAATGGCTTGTTAGTTTTAGAGACTTTGGCAGAATCTGGGATTGGAAAAGCGCGGGATTTGTGCGCGGGATTAGCGGGATCAAGGGAATCAAAAGGCGAGGATTCTCAAAAGTTGCTAGAGACAATGCTTTGCAAGCGCGAGAAGGGCTTTGCCTATAGTGCTGAAGCAAGGGCGCATGTAGAAAAAATTTTAGAGCGAAATAAAAGGCTTATTATCTTTGTGCTTGAAGCGTCAATTCCTTCAAAGACTTACGCAAGCGCGCAATTTAGTGAGCTTATTGATTTATTAGACGAGAAACTTTGTGGGGGCGGGGATTTTCAGAGTGGGCTTAGCGAGGATTCCTGTGGGGATTTTGCAAGCAATTCTACGCGCATTTTTGGTGAAGGCGCGCAGATTATTTTGCTTTCCCACAAAGACACGAGCAAGGCGCGCGAAATAATTGCACTTAGCAAAACGCATAAAACAGGCGCTCTTAGGCTCACGCTCACGCCACTTTGCGGGCTTAGCCTTGATTGTGTCAAAGCGCTGGTATCAAAGGCGGATTTACTTATCGGTGGGGATACGGGCATCACGCACCTTGCGTGGGCGCTTGGGCGCGATTCTATAACGCTTTTTGGCAACACGCCACAGGAGCGCTTTAAGCTCATCGGCGCACGCAATCTCACCTTAAACGCAAATACAAACGCGCGCTACAAAAAAGATGACTTTTCAATAAATCTTATCCCACCGCACGACATCGCGACCTGCGCGATGGGGATATTAAAAAACTAGAATCTAAAATATAAGATTGCAACGATATTTAATCTAGTTCTGATAAACAACGACTAATAGCTTCTCTAATATCATCAACCTCCGTTTCACCCTGTCCTTCCGCGCTACAAATATACACAGGCTCATTCGTAGAAGCTTTAATCATCTGAATAGTTACTCCAAGTGTGTAACCCCCAAGTCCTCCTATCACGTTCCTTTTTTCTCCTTGGCCATAATTAACAATCAATGTCTTATCTTGATCTTTTATGGAATCTACTATTATAAGTCCTTTTTTAATGAGAACCCCAGAAATAATACTGCTTGGATTAAGCGACTTATTCACATTTGCACCACCCATAAAAAATCCTCCAGCTCCGCCATTACCAAACCCCACACCAACACCAGAATTAATAGATTCGGTTGGCTTAATATACGCAAATTTATAGTCATTTATAGACCCGTATTTTTTAGTATCCACCGGCTCTAAAATTGCACATGCTTGAAACAATACACCTAAATACAATCCAACAGCTATTAATTTTATTTTTTTCATTTTATCTCCTTTTTAGCTTAAGGTTTCAAAACAAATCAAATAAGAGCATTATACCCAAATTAAAAGCTTATCATCGTCCTACCTTTACCCTCATCACTCAAATGAATCTTAGCAAGCCTACTTTCATAATACAGCGGCACAGTAGCGCCGTCCTGAACAGCTTGCTTCATATCATAAATATCGATATAATCCCCAAAAACACTACGCGTATTGGCATCATCTTTTTCTATAGGCGTTCCGCTAAAGCCTATATAAGTAGCATTTGGCAGGGCATCACGCACATTTTGCGCATAACCATAGCTGATTTTCTCGCCTCTTAATCTCGCTTCAAAACCATACTGCGTGCGGTGCGCTTCATCAGCGATAACGATAATATCCTCTCTTTTACTCAAAGTCTCAAAGTGTTCATTCTCATCTTTAAATTTTTGCATAGTTGAAAATATGATTCCACCTTTTATGTTTTTAAGTGTATCTTTTAAATCTTTTGTAGAATCTATGCGTTTTGGAGTGGTTCTTAAAAGCTCGCTTGAGTGGCTAAAGGTGGTAAAAAGCTGATTATCTAAGTCGTTTCTATCGGTTAAAATTACAAGGGTTGGATTGCCTAGCTTGTCTAAAGCCTTAGCCGCAAAAAACACCATAGAAAGGCTTTTTCCACTACCTTGAGTGTGCCAGACTACACCGCCTTTTTTGCTTTCTCCAGCCACGCCCTCACTCATCGCCTTTTGCACGTTTAAAATGGCTTTATTTACAGCATAATATTGATGATAAGCAGCGATTTTTTTGATGATTTTACTTTGTGCGTAGCCGTTTTTATCAAGAAATTTCACATTTTCATAAGTGATAAAAAAGCGGATAAAATCAAGCAAAACGCTAGGATTAAACAAGCCATTTATAAGATTTGTTAGCTCAAGTTTAGAATCTGCTTGCTTATCTTTAATCTTCCACGATAAAAAACGGGAAAAATCCGCACTCAAACTCCCCACCTTAGCACTAAAACCATCGCTAATAACACATAATTCATTTGCAACAAAAAGCGCGCAAGATTCTGCCTTATAAGTTTGAATTTGATTAAAGGCATTTTCCAAAGTCGCATTTATATCAAGGGGATTTTTCAGCTCAAAAACCACCAAAGGCAAGCCATTGATAAAAAGCAAAATATCAAAGCGATTTGTAGCCTTTTGGCGAAAAGAAAATTGACGAGTTGCTAAAAATTCATTTAAAGCCATATTTTCAAAGTCGATAAGCTCTAAATTTACGCTCCGCTCCTCCCCACCAGCAAACACGCTTAAACTCATACCATTAATAAGATAATTATGAAAAGCCTTATTTTGCTCTAAAAGCTCGTTATTATCACTTGCAAGCTGAATGAGCTTTTTATAGGCTTCTTTGACTAAATTTTCCTTTTGCTCCTCAGTTAAAAAATCATATCTTTTATTTTGAGCGAAATTTAAAGCATAAATTGAGCGCAAAAACTCCTCTTGCAAAATCCACTCATCACTTTTTCTTTGTAAAGTTTTAGCTTCTTTATACTTATAACCAAGATTTGTTAAAAGCTCTATAGCCTTTGCTTCTATAGTATTTTCATTTATTTGGTTGGTTGGCATTTAATTGTCCTGTGATTGCTTAATGTTTGTTTCAATAAAATCCCGCATATCTTTAATTGATTGTTTAAGCTCCTCATTTGTAAATCTTCTATTAAGTTTATTTTCTGGGTGATGTATCTGATCCCTTACATATTTTGTTAAAATTACATTCTGCTTAAATGTTTTTTTACTGCTTGGATCTATCTTAATATATTCTATGGTTTGTTTATGTTTTTCATATTCTTTAAACTTATCTTCGGCCTGTATATAACCATATAGCTCATTATGATATTCTTCATAGGCTTCGCCAAAAGCTAAGAAAATTATTTCATAAAGAGAAGGTATTGGCATGCTTTGTTTTTCTATTTTAACAACTTCTTTAGAGTTTCCATTATTTTTTAAAAGTCTTATGTTGTCAAAATCAAGCATTTTAACAATAGATGGACTATGTGTGGTAAGAATGACTTGAGTTTTATCTGTTTTGGAGAGTTCCAAAAGAGCATTAATAAGCATATATTGATAATTAAAATGTTGAGAAGTTTCTGGCTCTTCTATTGCATAAATAATATTTGGAGCTTTTGCTATATTTCTTTTTCTTTCAGCTTCAGCCCTAAAGAAATTTAATAAAATTAGCCTTTTAACTCCACTTCCTCGTTTATTAATAGGAATATCCTCATCGCCTGTTATGGAAACATTTTTAAAAACATCTACCCATTTTAAACTACTAGTTTCTGGTATATTTGGGTTTAAACTATCAGCAATTTCTGGATTCATCTCTTTTAGCTTATCAATGGTGTTTTTAGTAACTTCTTGTAGCGATTCTCTAACTTTCTCTGCAACCTTATCTAGTGTTTTTTGTATCTATTCATCTTTAAAAATTTCACTTACGGCAAGTTTCATTGGATTTTGTATTTCATTGTCCCCATCGCTATTTTTTCTATCTGATTGAAATAATGAATATGAAGGCATATATTTTTTTAATTGTTCCCAAATATTTTTAGCCTCTTCTTTACTTGCGTCGATTTCAACTTCTTCACACTGCAAATTGTCTTTAAAATGATTCCATATAGCTTTTCTTATGGTTGCACTTTTCGTTTTATCTTCACACTCAATTTTTTCTTCTTCCAAAGTTTTTTTCAAGCTTGCAATTTTTGTTATTAATAAATTATTGCATTTTTCATTAGTCGGATGATAGGCTTTGATAAAAACACTTTCAGTTGCTTTTGATCCAAATTTGTATTCTTTTATAATTTCAAGTTTCCCGTCATTATTTAACAAATACTCATCGCTTAATGTGGTAGGGTTGGTAGAATCAATTATAATCTCACTAGGCAAATCATCAAAAACTATGGTTATTCTAATATTTGCGTTTTCATTTTCAATTAAAGCTTGTTTATTAATATCATCTTTATCAAGCTTTACAACACCAGAATTTTCGTTTAAAAAAATATCTAATGCCTCTAATATAGTAGATTTACCAAAATCATTTTTTCCAACAAGTGCGGTTAAGTTTCCAAATTCAATTTCTATTTCATCTTTATAGCTTCTAAAATTCTTTATTTTTACCTTTGAAATTCTCATTGTAAATCTCCTTTAATTTTTTAAAAAAATTATATCATATTCTAAAAATTAGTTTTGAAAAAATGATGAAGTTGTTCATATTTACCCCAAAATCTTTTTTAAAATTATATCACGCAGAGATTCTAAGTTTTGAATTTCTTTAGCGTTATTTTCTAACTTAGAAAAAAGAGGAACAAATACACAATCAAATTCTTTTAAAGTTTTAGAATCTGGCACAGCACACATTGCGTTATCTAAATCCTGCCTTTTTATATGACCCATTGTTGTGGCGTGTGCCGAAGCAATGGATATAAATTCTTTCAAGTGATAAACACACCCAAAATAATAAAACCATTTTTGGGATAGTTTAGAACTAACTCTAAAAAGGTGCTGGGTGAGAAAGCATTTTTTACCATAGTATATTTTAACCATCAAAGAAGCCGACCAAGCAAAAATTACATCTGCGGATTTTATAATATACTCTGAATTTATATCAGAGCTAGCCCAATCCGATGAAGTAGAAAAACCTTCTTTTAATTCTTTGATTTTTAAAACAGGTAATTTATTTATATCATCTTTTGGAGGGAATTTTTGACAAGCCAAGCCATTAAGAAAATCAGCAATCTCGCTTAATGCCTTTTCCTCCCAGCTTTCCTTAACATTTTCTATAAAATGATGGCGGAATAATGTTTGGGCTAGGGTTTCTAGGGTTTTATTTTGTTTGTGGAGTAAATCTATTTTATCATCAAAGCTACTTAGAATTTGTGCTATTTTTTCTTGGGTTTTGAGGGGTGGTATATTAAAGGTAAAGCTTTTTATAAGTGTAGGAGAGGTGTGTCTTACTGAAGTTCCTGTAGCAGCTCCAACAATAAATTGCTGGTAATTTCTGCTTCTCATTAACCAATAAATAAAATCTTTACAAATATTATCTGGATTACATATAAACTTGACAAGTCCTATTCGTTGATTATGCAAATATGTAAAATCGTCATTTGGTATTTTTGCCGAAAAACCAAGCGTATCACCTTCTTTACTTAAGTCTGTCATAGTTACAACAATATCATTTTTTTTAATATGTATTCTGCTGGAAAATTTCCTTTGTAATATTTGAATTTATTTGATTTGAAACCACCTCCAATGTGAAAATTTCCGGGTGTTACTAAAATATTATTATTTGGCTCTGTGGTTATAAATTCTCCTTTAAAAGCCCAGCCGTGTTTTATATCTATAATATCCCCAAGTCTCACTTCCTCCCAGCTTTCTTTTTGCAATGATTGAAAAAAGTTAGATTCCATTATTCAGCCTTAGTACCTATCATATCAAGGCTTGCAAGTATTTGTTTGTTTAGGATTTCTTCTTGTTTTATTTGCTCTCTTAGCTCTGCATTGAGCCTTGCAAATTCGCCCTCAAAGTCAAACTCCTCATCATTATCTTCAAGCCCTACGAAGCGTCCGGGTGTGAGTATATACTCAAGCGCGCGGATTTCCTCAAGTGATGCGGATTTGCAAAAGCCTTTTGTGTCCTCGTAGTCGTTTAAGTCGGCATTTTCTTGGGCTTTTTGCCATTTGTGATAGGTGCTTGAGATGAGCTTTATATCATCATTTGTGAGGATTTTATTTTTGCGGTTGATGAGCGTGCCTAGATTTCTTGCGTCTATGAAAAGTGTGTTTGTGTGCGTTTTGCCTCTTCTTAAAAACCACAGGCAGGCTGGAATTTGTGTGTTTAAAAAGAGTTTTGCGGGTAGATTGACTATGCATTCAACCAAATTTGCTTCGATGATTTGCTTGCGGATTTCGCCCTCGCTGTTTGTGTTGCTCGTAAGGCTTCCTTTTGCAAGCACAAAGCCAGCCCTGCCATTTGGTGCGAGGTGGTGGATAAAGTGCTGAATCCACGCATAATTTGCATTTGAGCTAGGAGGCGTGCCAAAGCTAAATCTTGCATCATTTGCAAGGCTTTCATTAAAATAATCTGAGTCATTAAAAGGCGGATTTGCGATGATAAAATCCACCTTAAGCCCCTTGTGTGCGTTGTTTAAAAAGCTTCCCTCGCTGTTCCATTTCACTTGCGAGGAGTCAATTTTACGCATAGCTAGATTCATCTTTGCTAGCCTCCAAGTGGTTTGGTTGCTTTCTTGCCCAAAGATAGATATGTCATTTATCTTTCCTTGATGTTCTTTGATAAACTCCTCACTTTGCACAAACATACCTCCACTGCCACAGCACGGGTCAAACACCCTGCCTTTATAAGGCTCAAGCATACTTACAAGCAGTTCTACAACGCTTTTTGGAGTGTAAAACTGCCCGCCTTTTTTGCCCTCAGCCAAAGCAAATTCACCCAAAAAATACTCAAAAACATGCCCTAAAATATCGCTTGTATTTGCTTCTTTTAAGCTTATAGAATCAATTAAATTCATCAAATCCCCAAGCGTAGCACTATCAAGATTTTCTTTTGCATAGACTTTTGGTAAAACGCCTTTTAAGCTTTCATTTTGCTTTTCGATAAGCTCTAAGGCATAGTCTAAATCCTTGCCAATGCTAGGCGTTTTTGCCTTTTTGATTAGGTCTTGCCAGCGAGCATTTTGCGGGATAAAAAAGATATTTTTTGCGATATAAAAATCCTCTTCCTCAGCGTCCTCGCCATCATTTATTAACTCATCATAAAGCTTTTGAAAACTATCACTGATAAATTTCAAAAACACCAAGCCTAGCACTATGTGTTTATATTCAGCTGCATCTATGTTTTTGCGAAGCTTATCAGCTGCGGTAAAAAGTGCGGTTTCTAGGGACTTTTGAGGTTTTGAGTTGGTTTGCTTTGTTTGCTTTGCCATAATATACCTTTTATCTATTTAAGAGCATAATTTTAGCATAATTTAAGCTATAGATTCTAAGTATAGGTTTGTATTTCAGAATCCAAGTTTCCCAACCACCAAACTACTTTTTCTAAATATTAAAAAGCAATCAATAAATCAAACCTTCACCAAAGCTAACAATAAATTAAAATTTAAGAAGTGATTTCAAACAAGAAGTTTTATGAAGTATTATGTAAGAATTTTTCCCCTATCCCTGCATCGACCTACATTCCCACACTTGCAAAGTGCAGTATCATCAGCGAAGAGGAGCTTAACTGCCAGGTTCGGAATGGAGCTGGG
>NZ_NXLL01000023.1 GCF_003364115.1 Helicobacter sp. MIT 00-7814
TATCAATCCCCCACCCCCGACAACGCTTTTTAAGGGTTACGCTGGCGCGTAACTTGAATTCCTTAATTCCATTTTATCTGGATTTTGCTAGCGCAAAATCTCGGTTTGCGCTTAGGTGCTTATATTTAGTCTCGGCATTATTTATTCTTGCAAGACTTTTTGCGCTCAAGCAAAAGTCCCAAAAGCACCAGTCCCACGCCAACATCAATCATCACATCTGCGAAATTAAAAATCGCAAACTCAAATCCATAATGCCAAAACACATAATCCACCACGCCGCCATGGATAAATCTATCGATGATATTCCCCGCCCCAGCGCCAAAAACTAGCCCAAACGCCACAAGATTCTGCCTCAAAAGTCCGCTAAAAAGCGTAAAGCAAAAAAGCACGATAAGCAGGAAAATCTGCAAATACTTCAAGCTTTCACCCAAAGACTTCAACATCGAAAACGCCACGCCATCATTAAATACAAGTGCGCGTCCGCCGAGCGTGATTGCGCTAGATTCTATACTGAATCCATTTAAAAAAAGCTGCTTCAAAGCTTGATCTACCCCAAAAGTAAGAAGCGCAACGCAAAGAAAAAAAAGCATTCTTTTTGCGCCAAGATTCTTGCATTGTGCTAAAAATTTTGCCAAAAATGCGCGTATCAAAAGTCTTGCCTCTAAACTAAATCATAGAATCTATGCAAGTTTTTTTACAAGAAAACTTTTGAGCTCTTGCATTTGGGACTGCAAGAGATTCTCATCTTTGCCCTCGATAAGGATTCTCAGCTTGTTTTCCGTTCCAGAGTAGCGCACCAAATGGCGATGATGCGCGCGCGTGATGGAATCTAGAATCTCTTGCAAGCCTTCGATCTGCTCTAGCGGGATTTTTTGCGACACATTGAGATTGAGCGACTGGCTAGGATAGAGACTGAAAGGATTGAGCGCGATTGAGGATCTTAGCTTGCTTTGGCGTAAGTATGCAAGCACCTGCAACGCGCTAGCAAGCCCATCGCCAGTCTTTGCATAATCGCTAAAAATAATATGCCCGCTATTTTCCCCGCCAAAATTAAGCTTATGCTTTTTAAGCGATTCTATGACATATTTATCGCCGACATTGCAACGCACAAGCCCTATATCATGGGATTTGAGGAATTCTTCAAGCGCGAGATTACTCATCAAAGTTGCCACGATTTTGCCACCTTTAAGCGTGCCATTTTGCTTTTGATACAGCGCTAACGCCCCAAGGAGCTTGTCGCCATCTACCACCTCGCCTTCATCATCAGCCACCACCAGCCTATCCGCATCACCATCTAGTGCAAAGCCGATATCTGCTCTGTAGCGCTTGACTTCAGAAGCCAAAATCTGCGGATACATCGCACCGCACTGCTCGTTGATATTATGCCCATTTGGCTCGTTATTTATCACAATCACATCTGCCCCAAGCTCTCTAAATATCGTTGGCGCGACTTTATACGCTGCACCATTAGCACAATCACATACAATACGCATTCCTTGCAAAGTCAGATTCTTAGGGAAAGAATTTTTAATATGCACGATATAGCGCCCCACGACATCATCGATGCGCTTTGAATTACCAATTTCAAGCCCGACTTTAAGATGCGAATTTTGCAACTCTTCATCAGCATAAATCGCCTCAATCTTGCGCTCGCTCTCTTCATCGAGCTTGTAACCGCTATGGTCGAAAAACTTTATCCCATTATCATCATAAGGATTGTGGCTAGCACTTATCATAATGCCCGCATCACAGCGCATATCCTCCGTCAAAAAGGCAATCGCGGGTGTCGGCATAGGTCCGACTTGTATCACATCATAGCCCACAGAAGTGAGGCTTGAGACAAGCGCATTTTCTATCATATAGCCGCTGCGGCGTGTGTCTTTACCCACTAGAATCCTTTTTGTATAAGCTTCTTGCTTGTCCTCTTGTCTGTTTTTTTGAAAAAAGATTCCAGCACTTGAGCCAAGCTTGATGACGGAATTTGGCGTCAAAAACTGCCCAGCTTTTCCGCGCACACCATCTGTGCCAAAAATTTTTTGAGCGGATTTTTTACTCATTTTTTGCCCTTTGTGTGTTTTTAAACTCTATTTAATTAAAGTTTTGGCAGAATTTTGCCTTAAAATTTTTTAGAAAAGGATTAAGTCTTATGGCAAATCATAAATCCGCGCAAAAGCGTATCAGACAAACAAAAGTAAGAACAGAGCGCAATCGCTACTACAAAACAAAGCTTAAAAATATGGTGCGTGCATTGCGCGAAGCCCTCGAGGCAAAGGATATCACAAAAGCGCAAGAGTGCTTAAAAGTCGCGAATAAAGAGATTCATAAGCTTGTAAGCAAGGGAATTTTAAAGAAAAATACCGCTTCACGCAAGGTTTCTCGTCTCAATGCAAGCGTGAAAAAAGTCGCACTTAGCGCATAATCCCCTCTACTCTAAAATTTAAAGAATCTAGCGCGCAATGCTGACAGAAAAACTCAATCCAATCATTGCTCGCTATGATGAAATCACCGAGCTTTTACAAAAGCCTGAAATACTCGCTGATGTGGAAAAGCTCACCGCACTAAGCAAAGAGCAAAGCGATATCGAAGAAATTGCCAAAAGCGCTAAAGAATATCTCCACACGCTAGAGCAAATCGCGCAAAATAAGGTTCTGCTCGAGGACAAAGAGCTAGGCGAACTTGCAAAAGAAGAGCTTAAAACGCTAGATTCTCAAAAATCACAGCTTGAAGAGCAAATCAAAATCCTTCTAATCCCTAAAGATCCTAATGATGATAAAAGCATTTATTTGGAGTTGCGCGCAGGCACTGGTGGCGATGAAGCGGGAATCTTTGTGGGCGATTTGTTTAAGGCGTATTGTCGCTATGCGGATTTGCAAAAATGGAAGGTAGAAATTATCAGCTCAAGCGAAAATAGCGTAGGTGGCTATAAAGAGATAATCGCGCTCATTAAAGGCAAAGGCGCGTATTCACGCCTGAAGTTTGAAGGTGGGACGCATCGTGTCCAACGCGTGCCAGAGACGGAATCTCAAGGGCGCATTCACACTTCTGCAATCACCGTGGCGATTATGCCTGAAGTTGATGCGGTGGAAGTCAATATCAATCCAAGCGATCTTAAAATCGATGTTTTCCGCGCGGGCGGGCATGGCGGGCAGTCGGTAAATACGACAGATTCTGCGGTGCGTATCACGCATATTCCAACAGGCATCAGCGTGTCAATGCAAGATGAAAAATCCCAGCACAAAAACAAAGACAAAGCGATGAAAATCCTTCAGGCGCGCATTTATGAAGCACAGCTTGAAGAGCAAATCTCTCAAAACGCCCAAGCACGCAAAAATCAAGTTGGCAGTGGCGATAGGAGCGAGAGAATCCGCACTTATAATTATCCACAAAACCGCCTTAGCGATCATAGAATCAACCTCACGCTTTACAGCCTCGAAGAAATCATGCTTGCAGGCAATTTGGACTTAGTCATAAATCCGCTCATCGCTGCCGCACAAAGCGAAGCCATGGGGAATGCGCAATGATTATAATCCCAGCTCGTTTAGAATCTACGCGCCTCCCGCGCAAGGTGCTTTGCGAAATAGGTGGCGTGCCTATGGTAGTGTGCACGGCACAGAGGGCAAATGAAGTCGATGAAGTAGTCGTAGCGTGCGATGATGAGGCGATTTTGGAAGTATGCAAAAGCTACAAAATCCCTTGCGTGCTGACTTCAAAGGCGCATACAAGTGGCACAGATAGATGCGCTGAAGCAGCACAAAAGCTAGGGCTTAAAAGTGATGCGATTATTATCAATCTACAAGCAGATGAGCCATTCATTGAAACCAGCGTGTTAGAAACACTCCAAAGCTTAAGCGCGGAATCTAGTGCGTTTCTTAACACCCTTGCAAAAGTCATTGAGCCTTCACAAATCGCGGACACAAATCTTGTGAAAGTTTTGCTCAATGCTAAAGGCGAGGCGATTTATTTTTCTCGGCTTGGGATTCCCTATAGTCGCGATGGTTTAGATTCTATACTTATCAAGCAAAATCCCTACCTTGGGCATTTGGGACTTTATGGATTCAGAAAAGAGAATTTAGAGGCTTTTTGCAAGCTCCCAAAAAGCCCACTTGAAGAGATTGAAAAACTCGAACAACTCCGCGCACTCTACCACGCAAAAACAATCGCACTCAAAATCGTGCAAACCCAAAGCATAGGCATCGACACAGCGGAGGACTTGCAACAAGCGCAAAAGTGTTTTACTTAATAAACCCTTACGCGGGCTTTATTAAGACTTCCACTTCTGCAAATTTACTTTTATCTTGCAAGCTTAAATCATAAGCATTTTGGGCGTTAAGCCAAAATTCTGCACTTGTATTAAGGGCGCAAGCAAGGCGCATTGCCATATCTACGCTTATATTTCTTTTTGCGTTTAGTAGCTCATTGATTGTCTTAAAACTAACGCCTAATGCGCGTGCGAACTGCTCTTGTGTAAGATTTAAATCTTTTAGCCATAATTCTTTAAGTAAAATTCCCGGATGTGTGCGAACTCTCATAATTACTCCTTAATGATAGTCTAAAATAGAAACTTCATAAGCATTGCCCTGCTCAAAAGTAAAAATAATGCGCCATTTTTGATTGATACGAATGCTGTAAAATCCGCTTAAATCACCACTTAACTTTTCTAAATGATTGCTCGGTGGTGAGCGCAAATCCTCTAATTGATAAGCATAATCCAAAACCTCAAGCTTTAAAAGCGCGCGTGTAAGAATCTCGCTAGGTAAATGCTTAGCTTTACCACTTTGCCAAAAATCCTGTGTGCGCTTATCTTTAAAGCTTTTTATCATTACTTTTTACCTTTTGCCTTGAAGTTTTATAACATTATAACGCATAATGATATAAAATGCAAGATAAAACATTAAGCTACAAACTATTTATCATTAAATATGTTTTTTTCTAAATCTTTCAATATCTCTACGTTGGTAATTCCTGATTTTTCTCTCAAATGAAAGACCACCGACACTATAAAAATGCTAAAATTAATTTTATAATAGTTTTAAAGTTTCCAAAGACAATCCTTTGTTGAAATTCATAGAGAATGAGGGGAAAATATGCCATACACAATGAAAGATAAAAAAGACAATAGAGTCTATAAGCTAAAAAATACACAAGAAGTAGCGTTAAAAGATAGTAAAGATTTATTTGTAGTCAAACTTGATGGCTCAAAACTCTATACTTATGATGAGTTTGAGAAAGCAGCCAAAGCCGCCTTTCAAACACCGACTGATGAAAGTATGATTTGGCTAAATGAGCCGGGGAATCCTTTCTCTTGGGTAGAATATTTAGATTGGCTAATGGACGCGGGGTTTAATTCCTTTACCTTGATAGTAGAGAATTGGAGCAAGGCATTAACTAGAGAAAATAAGAAAGAGAATCTTTTATGGGAGTTTCAATACATTTGTGATTTTTGGGGTTATGAGATTTTAAGAATTGCTGGAAATGGTCACTTAGAAACTAAGTCAGAATATACTAAACCGAGGGATTTTAATATTTATTTGGTAGGCTAAACCTTAATAAACAAAGCAATAAAGGGACAAAGAAATGAAATTTTTATTTTGAAAGATATTAATGCGTTTAGTGATTTTTATGTTTTTTGCTATGAATGTGATTTATGCTAATGTGCATAATGCGCATTTTCAAGATATGCTAAGTCAAACTCCCTACACCAGCACCTTACATAAAGACAAAGAGACGGAATCTAGGATATATTACAAGGGGACAATAACGCTAAGTGGCGTGCTAGAATGGCAGATGTATCAAGATGAAGCGGATTTTTATTGGCGTTTGGTGTTTTTCCCTGATATACCAAATGCTATTCCTAGGCTTTTTGACAATGACAATGAGCCAATGCTTTTTGCAATATTTCTAAATGATGCGCTTACAAGAGATGCAAGATTCCAAAAGAATAGCTTTTTGCAAATTTCTAAGTATTTTGCAAGATGAGCTAAATCAAACAGATGAGTATATTTTAGGCGGAATAGCAGTGCGCGCAACGCTCACTTTGAAAGATTATTATATTGAAAAGCATTTAGAGGGCGAAAGTGATACATACTATTACGCAAGCATTAAGGCAGATTCTATAAAAATATTAGAGAAACCAAAAAGATGGCATATTGACAAACGCGAACTTTCTAGTGAATATCTCCTTTTTCCTAGCTCTAAGGACGCTTACATCAATCTACGCCAATCCCCAAATGGTGAGATTGCAAAACAGATTCAAAAAACTGATATGCCAAAGCCTTGTGAATATGAGGAAAATAAGGGCTTGATTTTGGAATTAGGCAGAGATTCTGGCAATCCTAAATGGATAAAAGTAGCCTATATCCCACCAGAATCCAAAGACACAAGCAAGGCAATCTATGGAGTAATCCACGAAAGTCAGGTAAGCGCGGGGTGTGAAAAACAATATTAAATAGATTTTATATAGTAAAATCAAGAATATTCTTTTCGTTAAAAGGCAGGAATAAATGCGTTATATATTAATTCTATTATTTTGCTGCAATAGCTTATTTGCGCAAGTAGAGCAAGAAGAGACTTTTACAGACACAAATATCACAAAAGCTTACAGAGACATGAAAAATAGTTTTTCAGAGGGTTATTATCTCCCGCAAGAGATTGAATCTATGGAAAATATCATACAAACATTTGATGATGAGGAAAGTGAAATCTATGGATATAAAACGCTCAAAGTACAGTGGGAAAATGCAAAAGAAGTGAAAATCAGCCTAGAAGCTTTTGAAAATGGGGAGAGAATTTGCACTTACAAAAGCTTTGATATATCTTTAAAGCAAATAGATACAAATATAGCAAGCACTATAGAATCTAAAATGCTTTATCCGCAAGATTTACAAACACACATACAAAATGCTTGCGCTTGCAATTATTTTCGCGGTGAATATGGATATGATAAGGCGAGAGAAAAAGAGCTTGATGAAAAAATAATACAATATTGCAAGCCACTCCCGCAAGCTTATAAAATCCTGCAAGAAAAATACAATAATCAGCCAAAAATGCGAAAGATTTTGGAAAAAGCAAATAGCTTATAGTATCGCAAGCAAAGGAATCCTCACTTATAGAAGCAATAAATAAAAGCTAGTTTTGCTTGTTAGGTGTTTTTATATTAAAGAGTAAGCTTAAAATCTAAACCTACCCTTTTGATAACTTTTTAAAGCGTGAAATCCGGGATTTTGTCAAAGTTGAGATAAGTATAAACGCTTGATTCTCGTCCGTGGATTTTCTTAGGCACGATTTGGAGGTATTCCTCCACACTTGGCAAGCGTCCCAAAATCGCGCAAACTCCACCTAGCTCGGCACTTCCTAAATACACCTGCGCGCCTTTGCCCATGCGATTGTCAAAATTACGCGTTGAGGTAGAAAACACCACCGCATTATCCCTCACGCGCGCTTGATTCCCCATACAAAGGCTACAGCCCGGCGCCTCTAGTCGCGCACCAGCCGCGCCAAAAAGCGAGAGATAGCCCTCTTTTGTCAGCTCTTTTTCATCCATTTTTGTTGGCGGTGCTATCCAAATCCGCGTTTTACTCTGCCCTTCATTTTTGACAATCTCCCCAAAGGCGCGGAAATGCCCGATATTTGTCATACAGCTTCCGATAAACACTTCATCAATATTTTTTGGGCGCTTAGGATCGTTTAAAATCTCACTTAGCGTCGCCACATCATCAGGATCATTTGGGCATGCCAAAATCGGCTCCTTAATATCGCTCAAATCAATCTCAATCACCGCCGCATACTCCGCGTCAGAATCCGCCTCCAAAAGCACGGGATTTTCAATCCACTCTTTCATCTTTTCCGCACGGCGCTGCAGGGTCGTAGCGTCTTTGTAGCCATCAGCTGTCATAGATTCAATAAGCGTAATGTTTGATTTCAAATACTCAATAATTGGCTCTTTGTTTAAGCGCACGCTACACGCCGCCGCACTGCGCTCCGCACTTGCATCACTTAGCTCAAAAGCCTGCTCGACCTTCAAATCGCCTAAGCCCTCAATCTCTAAGATTCTCCCACTAAAAATATTTTTCTTGCCCTTTTTCTCCACGCTCAAAAGCCCTTGTTTTATAGCATAGTAGGGAATCGCATTGACTAAATCGCGCAAAGTAATGCCCGGATTGAGCTTGCCTTTAAAGCGCACAAGCACAGATTCTGGCATATCAAGTGGCATCGTCCCAGTCACTGCCGCAAACGCCACAAGCCCGCTTCCTGCGGGGAATGAAATACCTATAGGAAAGCGCGTATGAGAATCCCCGCCCGTGCCAAGCGTATCAGGCAGACAGAATCTATTTAACCATGAGTGAATCACACCATCTTTTGGACGCAACGCCACACCGCCTTTTGAAGAAATGAAGTTTGGTAAAGTCGCTTGTAAGCTCACATCGGCGGGCTTTGGATACGCGGCTGTGTGACAAAAACTCTGCATCACAAAATCCGCGCCAAAGCTAATTGCCGCGAGCTCTTTAATCTCATCGCGCGTCATCGCGCCTGTGGTATCTTGACTGCCAACGGTGGTGGTTTTTGGCTCGCAGTATGTGCCCGGACGCACGCCCTCAACGCCACATGCGCGCCCGACAATTTTTTGCGCCTGAGTGTAACCGCAACTTTTTTGCGCTGGCTCTTTTGGTTTTTTAAACACTTCGCTTGGGGGAAGTTTGAGAAACTCACGCGCTTTTGCGGTGAGATTGCGCCCGATAATGAGGGAAATCCTCCCACCTGCGCGGATTTCATCGCTTAGCGTGACAGGCGTGAGGCTAAATGTCGCAATTTGCTTGTCATCTTTTTTAATAACACCCTCTTGCGTGTGGATTTCTATAATATCGCCTTCATTCAAATCCTTGACATCAACTACAATCGGCAACGCGCCAGAATCTTCGCAGGTGTTAAAGAAAATTGGCGCTATCACAGAGCCCAGCACCAGCCCGCCGCCTCGCTTGTTTGGGATATAGGGAATGTCCTTGCCAAAATGCCACATAATGGAGTTGCACGCGGACTTTCGGCTACTGCCTGTGCCGACGACATCGCCTGTGTAGGCGACTTGCGCATTATGCTTTTTGGCTAGCTCTTTAATGGCGCGAATACGCTCTTCGTAGTTTTCAATGCGCGCTTTTAGCATTGCTTTTGCATGCAATGGAATATCGCTCCTTGTGAAAGCATCGCTTGCAGGGCTTAGATCATCGGTATTTGTCTCGCCATCAATTTTAAAAACACAGGCTTTAATGACTTTTTCTAATTCCGGTTTTGCCAAAAACCACTCCGCCTCCGCGTAAGATTGCAAAACTTCCTTTGCAAGGGCATTTGTCTTGCTAAGCTCAGCAATGGTATCAAAGCTATTATAAAGCAATAGCGTGTGTTTGAGTGCCTCTGCGCAAAGCTTTGCAAGCCCAGAATCTGCTAGCTTGAGCCCCTCAATAAGTGGCGCGACATTGTAGCCACCAAGCATCGTGCCAAGGTAGGTTACTGCTTCTTGTGGTGTAAAAACTTGCGGGGTTGTTTGAGAAGTAGTCTGCTTAGAATCTGCGTTTTTAAGAATCTCGCTTAAAAACTCTGCCTTGAGTTTTGCGCCATCATCAACGCCGGGATTTACGCGGTGGATTAGAAGTTCTTTTGCAAATGCCCTCTGCTCATCGCTAGATTCTGCACTTTTGCAAATCGCAATCGCTAGGCGCGTCTGCTCTGCTGTAAGTGGAAGTGGTGGGACACCTTCGCTTTCTCGTTGTGATTTTTGCTCGTTGTATTGCGCGATAAACTGCGCGAATTGCTCTTTGCTCATACTTTTTCCTCCTTGACTTATTTGACCTTATTTGCGTAAAGCTGTTGCTAAAGGGCTTAATTATAAGACAAAGAGGTTAATTAAAATCTTACTTTTTGGCGTTTTGAATGCTAGTTTCTAGAATCTGCTTTGCGTCGTCTATCCCTTTAAAATCCTTTACTTTCACCCATTTGTTTGGCTCTAGGATTTTATAAGTTTCAAAGAAATTTTTAATCCTATCAAGCGTGATTTGTGGCAAATCTTGGTAGGTTTGGATTTTCTCATAACGAGGATCGATTTTTGAAACCGGCACGCTTAGCAGCTTTTCGTCCATTCCGCTTTCATCTTCCATTATCAGCACGCCAACCAGTCGGCATTTAATCACGCTTCCAGCTTGCAATGGATACTCGTTTAGCACAAGCACATCTACAGGATCGCCATCATCTGCGAGCGTATTTGGCACAAAGCCATAGTTTGCCGGGTAAAACATCGCGCTATACATTACGCGATCAACCACCACCGCGCCAGATTCTTTATCGACTTCGTATTTGATATTTGAGCCATAGGGGATTTCGATCACCGCGTTAATGGCGTCAGGGTTTGAGCCTATTTTGATTTTGTCTAAGTTCATTGTGTTCTCCTTAATTCCTTTATATTGTATCATCCGCGGGAATGAATCCCGCTTCGCCTCCGCTCCAGCTTCGCTTTCGCGTGCATATTTTACCATTTTTAGTTAGTCAGATTCTATAGATTCTCTTACGCGCTTTTGTGGTTTGAGAATCTAAGCCTTTAGATTGTATCACTTTGGCGAACAAGTCCGCCAAAGCTCCGCTTTCGCGTGCATATTTTACCATTTTTGGTTAGCCAGATTCTATAGATTCTCTAACGCACTTTTGCAGTTTGAGAATCTAAGCCTTTAGATTACAACCAGATTCTATAATTTAGAGAGAATATGCGCGTTCATATCGCTCACAATCTCTTCTATCGTGCGCTCACCATTGATTTTGTGCAACAAGCCATCTTTGCTGTAAAATTCCTCTATCGCTTGAAGTGGCGCGAGATACACGCTCATGCGGTTATTGAAAACCTGTTCATTGTCATCAGCCCCACGCGCGCGCCCTAGCACCCTATCGCGCGCCACTTGCTCGCTTACAACCACTTCGATGACGCTTTTTAGCCTCACATCATTGTGCGCCTTAAGTTCAGAATCTAGCGCCTCCATTTGCTCCACACTGCGCGGATAGCCATCGATTAAAATCACATCTTTTGGCGCATTTTTGATAGCCCCGACAATCGTGCTCACCACAATTTCAAGTGGCACGAGATTGCCCTTACTCACAAAGCTGTCAATAAGCTTGCCTCGCTCGCTTCCGCTTGCCACCTCTTCGCGCAATAAATCGCCTGTGGAATAATGCACGATTTTATCAGCGTTATTTTTTGCGATAATCTGCGCGTCCGTAGTTTTCCCGCTGCCGGGCGCTCCGATGATTAAAAAAATCTGTTTCATAACCTGCCTCCTTGTTTGAAATGTGTTTAATTCTTTGGATTGCGCAATCGTATGTGCAATTCTCGCAACTGCGCCTCATCAACTTCGCTTGGCGCGCCCACAAGCAGACATGTAGCCTTTTGCGTCTTAGGGAATGCGATGACATCGCGCAACGACTCACTTTTACTCAAAAGCATAATAAGCCTATCAAAGCCTATCGCAAAGCCCCCATGCGGTGGCGCACCATAGCTTAGCGCCTCAAGCAAGAATCCAAAGCGCTCTTTTGCCTGCTCTTGCGAAATGTTAAGAAGCTTAAAGACTTCTTGCTGAATCTCATTTTTGTGGATTCTGATACTGCCACCGCCCAGCTCCACGCCATTTAGCACGATGTCATATGCGACTGATTGGATAGATTCTGCGTCGCTAGATTCCAAATTTTTTGGCATTGTGAAAGGGTGATGCAAGGCTGAAAGTGAGCCATCATCGTTGCGCTCAAACATTGGGAAATCAACCACCCACACAAATTCTAGTTTTTGAGAATCTATCAGCCCAAAATCCTGCGCGATTTTAAGACGCAAGCGCCCCATATAATCCCACACGATTCTTTTATTCCCCGCGCCAAAGAAAATAATATCGCCCTTTTCCGCGCCCACGCGCTCTATCAAAGCCGAAAGGCTAGAATCTAGGAACTTCACAAGCGGACCTTTAAGCCCCTCATCTTTGACTTGAATATACGCCAAACCTTTTGCGCCAAACTTACGCACAAACTCTTCCGCCTCGCCCAAAGTCTTGCGCGTGAAAAGAGAATCCCCACCTTTGACGCATAGCGCTTTTATGCGGTTGTTTTTGCTATCTTTGGCGATATTTGCAAAAATCTCATTTGTGGAATCTAAAAACAAATCGCCCACTTCCACCAAAGGTAGCTCAAAGCGCAAATCTGGCTTATCGCTTCCATAAGTCTCCATCGCCTCGCTATAAGGCATACGCGCAAAAGGCGTGTGTATCTCCACGCCACTAGCGCTAAAAATATCTTTAAGTAGATTCTCGCACACTTCCATCACATCATTTTCATCGCAAAAGCTCATTTCCACATCGATTTGAGTAAATTCTGGCTGTCTGTCCGCGCGCAAATCCTCATCGCGGAAGCACTTTGCAATCTGAAAATATCTATCAAATCCGCCCACCATAAGCAATTGCTTGAAAAGTTGCGGGCTTTGTGGCAAGGCAAAAAACTGCCCGTCATGCACGCGCGAAGGCACGAGATAATCGCGCGCACCCTCTGGCGTGCTGGCTGTAAGTATAGGCGTCTCCACTTCCAAAAAGCCCATTTTTTGCAAAGAATTGCGCGCTGCGATCGCCACATCTGAGCGCAATTTAAAAATTTCAAAATTCTTACTCGCGCGCAAATCCAAATAGCGATATTTTAAGCGCAATTCTTCGCTTGTAGTAGTCGTGGCGTTAATATCAATTGGCGGTGTGAGCGATTTATTTTCAATAACAAGAGAATCTAGCACGATTTCTACCTTGCCACTTTTTAGCTTTGGATTTTCTAGCCCTTCACCGCGCGCGCGCACTTTCCCGCTGGCAATAAGCACAAATTCATCGCGCACGCTTGAAGCGATTTTATGCGCGCTAGAGTTTGGATCGCACACAAGTTGCACGATACCGCTTTTGTCTCGCAAGTCTAAAAACACCACACCACCATGATCGCGGTAGCTATTACACCACCCGCACACGCGCACAGATTCTCCGATGAGTTTTTCGCTCACATCTGCGCAAAGATGAGTTCTATACATTGTTACCCTTTTTAGAAAATTTTATTTTTTATGCATTAAGCAAATTTAATTCGCAAAATTTCACTTCGCCAAAGCCTAGATTCTAGCTTTTTAGCAAGCGTTTAAGCGCCTGCTCTACTTCGATTGGATTAGATTTTGTGATGAAAGCATCAGCTTTGAGCGCCTCTGCCATTTGTCTATTAGAATCTGAGCTCATAGATGAGTTTATAATCACAGGAATATGCGCTGTTTCTGGATTCTCTTTCACCCTTTTAAGCACTTCAAAGCCCGAAATCATCGGCATTTCAAGGTCTGTGATAATCGCGCCAACCATCTGCGCCACACCCGCATTATTGAGATAATCCAAAAGCGCCTTGCCATTTGGAAAGGTAAAATACTGCAACTCAAGCCTTTCAATGATGTGCTGCAAGGATTTTGCTGCTGTTTTAGAATCTTCTGCCAAAAGCACGATTCTATTACTATGTATCGCGCTAATGCTTTCTAACTCTAGCTGGCGCGAAGCATCTTGCATTGGGAAAACATCAGCCACCATACGCTCCACATCAAGGATTTGGATAACCGTGCCATCGTCATATTTTGTCGTGGCAGTCACTTTTGAGTTCCCATCAATGCCAAACTCACTGCCGACATTAACTTCACTCCAATTTTTTTGGATAATGCGCCTAACGCCTAGAATCTTTAGCCCAACGGTGTAATTTGAAAAATTACAAATCACTACAAGGCTTCTGTCATTTGGACTTTCAACAGAAAATGGACGCAAATCGCGGTTAGGCTCAGCTGGGTTGTAATACAACCACCTACGCATATCTACAAGCGGTATCGTCGTCCCGCGCACAGTGAGAAAGCCTAGCAATACGCCATCTTGTTGCCCTTCAGTCTCTGTCAGCACATCAGTATAGTAAATAATTTCTTTTACCTTAAAAACATTCATCGCATAAAGCTGGCTTTCCTTATCCTCTTCTTTTTCAAGCGTGAAACAAAGGAATTGCGCTTCGTTTTTTAAATGCAGCGTGGTATCAATATTATCTATCAAAGCAATCTCCTAAGGCGTATTTTGATAAGATTTAGCGAGTGGATAGCAAAAAATTGGCTATAATTTTACCTTATTTTTTCCAAAATTCCACAAATTTATGAGGATAACTTGCAGATTTTAGATTCCCAAAGTTATAAAAACGGCGTAGAAGAGCTCAAAAAAATGGCGTATGCGTATTATGTGCTTGATGAGCCCATTGCAAGCGATGAGGCATATGACATACTTTATCACGCGCTCAAAGAGTATGAAAGCACGCATACAAGCGAGATTGACTACACTTCCCCAACGCAACGCATAGGCGATACGCCACTTGAAGAGTTTGAAAAAGGCGAGCATATCAAGCGTATGTGGAGTTTGGATGATGTGTTTAACGCACACGAATTGCGCGAGTGGCTAAAGAGAATCTTAAAGGTTTTCCCAAATGCGCGCTTTGTGTGTTCGCCAAAGTTTGATGGCGCTTCACTCAATCTGCTTTATGAAAATGGTATGCTAGTAAGCGCGCTCACACGCGGGAATGGCACACAAGGCGAGCAAGTCTTGCAAAATGCGCGCACAATCCGCTCAATCCCCTTGCAAATCCCCTATTTGCAAAAAATCGAAATACGCGGGGAAGTGGTGATTAGCAAAAATGATTTTGACGCGCTTAATAACACGCGCGCAAAGGAGGACTTAAGCCTTTTTGCAAATCCTAGAAACGCGGCGGCTGGGAGCTTGCGCCAGCTAGATTCTAAGATTACCGCAAAGCGTCCTTTGCGCTTTATGCCCTGGGGCGTGGGAGAATGCACGCTTGAAACTTTGAGTTTTTATGAGATTTTAAAAAATATAGAATCCTTTGGCTTTAGCACCTTGCCGTTTTTGCACCTTTGTGCGGTGGATTCTCAAATTGAGACAAAAAATGCACCAAAAAACGCGCCTTCATTATTTGATGATGAAAATAATGAATCTAACTTAGAATCCACAGAATCCGCGTTAGATTCCCTGCAAAAGCAGATTTTGCAAGTGTATGAGGAGCTAAAAGAGGCGAGAGAGAGCTATCAGATTATGCTTGATGGTATGGTGGTGATGGTGGATTCTTTGCAAATGCAAGATTCTCTTGGCTGGACGATTAAATCCCCGCGCTTTGCGTGTGCGTATAAATTCCCCGCGGTGGAAAAGGTTTCAAGGCTTATAGATGTGACTTTTCAGGTGGGTAGAAGTGGCGCGATTACCCCAGTAGCTGAGCTTGAGCCAATAGAAATTGAAGGCGCGACCATCACGCGCGCGACTTTGCATAATTTTAGCGAGATTAGGCGCAAGGATATTCGCATCAATGATAAGGTTGTGGTAATCCGCAGTGGCGATGTGATCCCAAAAATCATAAAGCCCCTAAGCGCCTTGCGTGATGGCAGTGAGCGCGAAATAATCGCGCCAACGCTCTGCCCTGTGTGTGGCGAGGAACTGCTAATCGAGGAGATTCTCATAAAATGTCAGAATCTCAACTGCCATGCACGTGTCAAAGAATCCATCATTCACTTTGCCTCAAAAAAGGCACTTAATATCGATGGCTTGGGTGAAAAAATCGTATATGAACTCTTTGATAAGGGGTTAATTAGCGGGATTTTGGATCTTTATAGCTTGAAAAAAGAGGAACTTTTGGCGCTGGAAGGTTGGAAAGAAAAGCGCGCAAATAATCTCTTGCAAAGCATTCAAAACACCATCTGTGTGGAGCTGTGGCGACTTATCAACGCGCTTGGGATAGAGCATATAGGCGAGGGCGCGAGCAAAAAGCTCGCAAGGCAGTTTGGGCTTGGCGTGTTTGATTTGAGCGTGGAGCAAATCACGCAGATTGATGGCTTTGGCGAAGAGATGGCAAAATCACTTTGTGAGTTTAGCCACGCGAACAAGGCACTTATCGCGCAGATTTTCACACTTCTAAAACCTAGCATCCCGCAACTTGATACAAGCGCCACAAATAGCGCATTTGCAAATAAAAGCGTGGTTATCACAGGCACACTTTCCCAGCCACGCGAACATTTTGTGGAAATCCTAGAATCCCTTGGCGCGCGCGTGAGCTCATCAGTGAGCGCGAAAACTGACTTTGTGCTTTGCGGGGAAAACGCCGGCAGCAAGCTTGCTAAAGCACAAACTTTGGGCGTAAAAGTCCTAAATGAAGAGGATTTTAGAGAGCTTGCTAAGAGAGAATAAGCTTCCCCTGCTTACTTCTTAGCTTTTTAATTAACAAATAAACTTCAATCAACAAACTTGTAAAGCATCTACAAACTTTTCAAAAACGCCTCGAGTGCTTGCATTTCCTCTGTGCTTAGGTTTAGCGGTTTTATGAGATGTGTTTTTTGCGCTTTTGGCTCGCTAGATTCTAGGATTTTAACCTCTGGCACGGGAAACACCACATCATAGAGATGGATAACGCCTATTAAATTTGGCGAAATACCATTATGCATATATGGTGCGCTTTTGGCGACATTGATGAGTGAGGGCGTGCGGAATGCGCCGATATCCGCCATCTCCCCGCTCACCTCATAGCGCCCGAGATCCTGACTAGAGCGCCCATAGAGCGCAAGCCCAATATTGTGGTATTTACCATCGCTAAATCCCGCGCCATAATGGCAATTCATACAGCGCCCTTTAGTGCGGAAAATATGCAAACCATACAGCTCAAAATCATCTAATGCACTGTATTTGCCCTTTACAAAAGCATTAAAGCGCGTATTTTGCGGGATTAAGCTGCGTTCATAAGTCGCAATCGCTTTGGCGATATTTTCAAAAGTCATAAGCGCTAGCGCCTCATTTTTTGCCGATTGTGGCAGTGTGCGCGAGGCTTGTAGCCATTTTTTATCTATTACATTGAGTTGCGCTTTTGCCATATTCACCGGATCTTTTAGAGAATCTGCGCGCTCCTTTGGGCTTAATATTTTATGAAAGCTTGCCTCGCCAAAAAGCGCATTTGCCTGTGCGCGCACTTCTTCTTTTTGCTCCGGTGTGAGAAGGGCTAGATTGCTATGATCGTCTTTAGATTCTGGCGTATTTTTTGTGTTTTGCGGTGGATAAAGGCGCGCTTCAATATTTGGCTTTGGCGTTGGCTTGATAACCGGCGGCAAAGCATCGCTATAAAGCGCGCTCCAGCGACTTTTTTGCTCCTCATTGCCAAATGCCAAAATAAAATAACCATAATAAAGCGGATTTTCCCTCACCGCATTTTGCGCGATTTCTGGCGTGCTAGCCATTTCTATAGGATCGCTTAGCGGAAAAATCACTTGAGATTCTAGCCCGCTCACGCGCCCGTCCCAAAATAGCTCCTCAAAAAATGCGCTTGTTTCTATATTTGGCGCGTTTCTGCGTCCATGCGCGCGATCATGCCCGATACTCACCTTTAGCCCATCGCCAAAGCCAAGCTCGCTATTATGGCACGAGCTACACGCGATTTGCCCGCTTTTTGAAAGCTTTGGATCATTGAAAAGCCTTTCGCCTAGTTGCGCTTTTTGCTCGCTGAAAGGGTTGGATTCTGGCGATGGAATAGATTCTGGCAATGCGCTTAGCTCCTGCCACTCCACACCTTCATCAATCTCTGGCTTCTCCCACTGTGCTATAGGCTTTGCATACATAGTGCGATATTTGGCATATGGATTCACATTTGCAAAATCCCTTGTATAGCACACCACAAGCCAAACAGCCACGCACACAGCAACCAACCCAACACCTAAAAACAAAATCTTTTTTGCCCGCATTTTTTCACTTCCTTAAAATGTCCTCTTAAAAGATTCTCTTGCAAGAGAATCTTAAAGTTTATAGCCTATTTGCACCCATATTTGCCGCCCTAGCTCGTATGCCATTACAGCGGCATTGCTTGGGATTCCATACAAAAGCACTCCATCAGCGCCACTTAGCGTAGTTACATTTTTTGTATCAAGCAGATTGTAAATATCTACATTGACATAAAGAGTGTTTTTGCGCCATACATCTACTTCAAAGCCTAAGCGCATATCCCAAGTGAAAGCATTTGGGATTTTTTTGGTAGAGTAGGCATCACACCCGCCCAAATTTCCAGCGGTACAACCTCCGGTACCTGCCAAACTTTCCAACACCACGCGCTCCACACTTCCTCTATAGCGTAAAAAGTTGCTCCACACCCATTTTGTGCGCGAGATATTAAAGCTATGTGTAGTGTTTAGGCGTAGCGTCCAAGGTTGGTTGTAGTTTTGCGCTGGCATATTTGCGTAAGTTGTCACAGCACCATTATAAGCCACCGCATCACTAAGGCTATAATCCGCACTATGCGTATTAAAATTACGCTTTGTGTCACTCCAATCAAGCGCTAAAAGATAATGGTGCCTAACTCCCTTTGTCTCAATAGGCGCGATATTTGACAAGCTTAGAGTAAAGATATTTGCGCGCGTCCTGCCACCATTTCCAAAATACTGCGTATTACCTTGCAAGATTGTATTTATTTGATCTTTGCCTTCTCTGTGGATATATTTTGCATTTGCGCTAAATAATCCAAAAAGATTTTGCGAGATTCCAAACATAAGTTCATCATCATAAGGCACATCAAGAGAATCCAGCCTATTACCTGTGGTTACGATACCATTGCTAAAGACTGGTGGCACAGGTCCAATCTGTGTGCAAGTCCCAGCTCCTGCCCATTCCTGCCATGCATCATTTACGCCACTGCGACAATATGCCACGCGAGAATTTATCGCATCAGCATAGAATCTATATGCTAGCAAATTGCGTGAGTAGTAGCGATTTGCCCCAAAGGTAAATTGTGTCTTATAAGATTCTTCCCAAGGTGCAATGTAGCTTAGAGAAAATCGCGGGGCAAATTTATGCTTGTTCATATAATTATCCCCATCTAAACGCACACCAAGCCTAGCGTTCAAAGCTCCTCCGCTGCCTAAATCCGCATTTACATCATCTTCTGCATAAAGTCCATAGGTAGTGGTGCTAAAAGAGGTTTTACCTGCTTTAATTACGCCCATTCTTTGATAGTATTGTGTAGCATTTGCTGAAATAAAACCAAAGCTATCAGGCAAACCATTCCAACTTTGTCCTGTTGGGATATTTGTTAAGCCATTACCATAAATATACATATGGGAATCCTCTATCCTATCGCGCGTCGCATCTTGGTAGATAGCTTCCGCTCCAACGCGAAAAGCATGCATTACAGCAAGAGCTTCAATTGGATTAAACTGCATATCGCTTTTTAAGGTAAGATTATTTTGAATCTGATCTACGCTACCAAATTGCCCCTCTGCGCCATTTAACATAGTGTAATAATTCACATCACTACGCCTTGAGTTCTCCAACCTTGAATATCCAAGCGATGTCGTCCATAAGCCTAAATCACTATTATAAAGCGCTTTTAGCCCACCTTGTAATCCCCCACTTCGCATGCGATAGCGCGAATTTTTGAAATTTGGCGTGAAGTAAGTATTATCCTGTGGCGCATAGGTGAGATTTGCCTCCAAAGTAAAGCGCTCGGTTGGGTTATAATGAAGTTTGATTAAATAATTATCACTCACGCGCTTTTGATCTTGCGTGAAAGTGCCAGCGTTGCTTGTATAGGTATTTGGCATGCTGGATCGCGCAGTAGAAAAGGCTGCAACAATGCCTAGATTTTTTGTCACATAACCTTCTACATTTGCGCGCAGTATATGCTTGCTGAAATCATCTTGATAGTTTTCATTTGTCCCATTTGCAAAGTTTGACATATAGCTGTCGTAGAGATGGTAGTTTGTTAGCTTATCTTGCGTGTATTGCCAAGATGCGCCAGCGTGCCAACCATCAGTGCGCGGTTTTCTGATATTTGCTTCTATCACACCTCCGCTAAAGCGTCCATACGCAGCGCTAATATTAGAATCTTGCACAACAATAGAATCTAAAAGGCTTGTATCAATATTTAGCCCCTGACTCATACCACCTCTTTGGCGTTGTTGCAGGTTAGTATTAGAGCCAGCGGGATCGAGATCGTTATTCATCTCAAAGCCATCAAGTTGGAAGCTATTTTGATATGGCACGCCACCGCTGATGCTGATATTTGCCGGGCTAATCTCCCCGGGCGTGGCTGAACTGCCAGAAGCATTGTTAAACTGCACATTTGGCAAAAGCTTCAAAATGCTTGTAATATCGCCATTGCCATTTGGATTAGATTCTATGACTGAGCGCGTGATTTCGCCAGCACTGCTTTGATAAGGAGACTGCGTCCTGCCATAAGCGGTTATTTTATTAAGCCTTACTTTATTTTCATCTGCATTTTGAGAATCTAAAGTATTTTGCATGCTTTGAGAATCCTGCTCTGCTGTATTTTGCGCAAGAATGAAGTCATACTTTTTGCCTTGAAGGCTGTATTGCCCCCCCCCCTATTAAGATTCTCTAAAGATTGAGAATCTGCATTGTGCGCGTGCAATATTTGAAACGCACACAAACTCAATAAAGTTGTATATGAGAAAACGCGACTCATGGTTGAAGTTACCTCCTGTTAATTAATAATAATTCTTACAAATAGTAAAAACAGGCGGAATATTTCCGAGTATTAACTTAATATTTACTTAATTAATGAGTATTTTTGGCTCTTTTTTTGATTTTTTGAAAAAAGTGGGATTTTACGAAAAGCTTTCATTATCAAATGTGAATCTTTTGAGTTTTTCGATAAAGCAAGGCAAGATTTTTTATTAAAATTTTTTCTTTAAAAGGTTATTATTTCACGCATTTAAGAAAACTCACGCTCCCAACTTTCACCCACGCAAGCATTTGAGAATCCACAAGCTCTTGCGCGCGCTTTTGGCTTAAAGGGGAATAGAGAATCTGCAAATCCTCTTTGCTTAGCGGACGACGGGCAATTTGTGCAAGAATCTCATCTTTGTTTAGCTCTTGCTTTGATTCTTGCGACACACTTTGCGCTTGCAATGCGTTTTGCCCCTGTAGTGCATTTTGCTCTTGCGACGCGCTTTGTTTTGCAGGATTTCTCTGTGGTAGACATACGCAAATATTTTCAAACACACTTGCAAAATGCTCGATTTCCTCCTGCGTTAGGGGCGTGGCTTTGTGTGCGCTAGGACGATCAATCGTGCCAATATCAAGGCGACTTATCGCAATACTTTGCAAAAATCCCGCTAATTCCCTAGCAGAATCCATATCATCATTCACGCCCTTCACAAGCAAAATCTCGCCAATAAGCGCGCCTTTAAAAATGCGCGAAAACTCCGCGATGCCCTCTTTTATCTGCGCAATGTCTAAACTTTTATGTGCCCTATCCACACGCTTGAAAATCCGCTCATTAAGAGAATCCAGCGAAAATTTCACCATATCAAATTCAAGCAACGCCTTTTGCACTTCTTTTTTCCAAAAAAGCGAGCCATTGCTTAAAATAAGCGTCTTAATGTTGCCAAAAGGCGCGCCTTTGAAAGTAGCCAGAATCTTTTTAGATTCCATAATCAATTCATACAAATGCGGATAAAGCGTAGGCTCGCCATTTGCGGTAAATGTGAGGACATCGACCTTCGCATGCGATTTTTGCAAGGAATGCAGGGTTTGCGCGATTTGCTCTATCACAAGCGGGACTTGCGCCACCTCTTGCATAGAATCTTGCGCGCGGGCAGGCTTTAGCTCGCAGTAAAGGCAGTCAAAATTGCACTGCTTTAAACTCGGGGATAAATCAACCCCCAAAGAATAGCCAAAGCGCCGCGAGAGGATAGGACCAAAAGTGAAATTATTGTTTGCCATCGATGATTTCATCGACAGCCTCTGAAAGTGCTTTCGCAGCCTCTTTATTTACCTTGCTTAGGTTTGCAAGATTCTTATCAAGCGTCTTTCTATCGATTGTCTGAATCTCAATTTTCACATACAAAACCCCGCCCTTGCTTATCCAAGTATCGGTTCTTTGCGCGCCAGAAAGCGTTTGCTCCACGCTTGAGCGGATAGCCACGACCATTTCGCTACCTTCTGCGCTATCAAGCGCTTTGACTTTTTCCTCGACTTTTGTCTCAATCGTCGCTGCTAAGTCCGCTCTGCCCTTGATTGTAGCTTCTTTAATCGCCCAATCTGTGCGATTGTTGGTAATCTGCGCGCTTCCTACGCCAAAAGTTTTGTCTTTTTCAGTGCTTCCAAGTACCCAAGATGGCGCACCATTAAGATCAAAATCTGCTGTATTTCCAAGCTCATTTTTACTCGGACAACCTAAAAATCCAAACGCCACAACTGCGCTAAATACTAGCATTGCAAGTTTTTTCATCATTCACTCCTTTTGGGGATTTGTAAAATTAAAGTGCTGATTATAGCTTAAAATTTCAAAATAAATTAAAAGTTTATGCCAAAAGCTAGCACAAATAAAAGCTAATTGATAAAAATTATTATTTAGAGGGAAAAGCATTTACAAAGTTAGTCTAGAATCTTGCCTAGTTCTTAGCTCGCTAAGAAATACTTTTACACTAAAGGAGAAACGATGAGTAAAGTTATCGAGCAATTAAAGCAGATTCAGGCAGACGCGCAAGTGTTTTATGTTAAGGTGCATAATTTTCATTGGAATGTGCGCGGTATGGATTTCCACCCTACGCACAAGGCGACACAAGAAATTTATGAGGAGTTCGCAGATGTTTTTGATGATGTCGCAGAGCGTGTGTTGCAGCTAGGCAGTGTGCCTTATGTGACGCTTGCGGATATGATCAAAGCTGCTAAGATTAAAGAGGAAAGCGCGACAAGCTTTGATTCCAAAACAATTGCAAAAGCAATTTTAAGCGATTATGAATACTTTTTGAAAGCGTTTTTACAGCTTTCAAGTGACGCAGACGCGCAAGGCGACAAAGTAAGTGCAGCGTATGCAGATGACAAAGTCGCGCATTTGCAAAAAGCAATTTGGATGTTAAAAGCCCAACTTAGCTAGTTTTAAACTTTTGCCAATCCTAGATTCTGTTTGAGTTAAACAGAATCTAGAGCTTCCAAACTCCAACACAATTTCTCAACCTCCAAGCAATCTAAAAAAAGTCAATACACACTACCCAGCAAAAACTTGTTTTTAATATATTTCATTCAATTAAACAGCACGAACCAAAATTTTGCTTTTATACGCGCGAATTATTTGGATTATTTAAATTATTAAGTTTCTAAAAAGTTTAAAGTTATAGATTGCTTTGCCGACAAAGTCGGCTTAGCAATGATAGGAATGAGGGGTTTCTTTGGATTGCTTCGGATTCTTAATTAGAATCCTCGCAATGACAAAGCCTCTTAGAATGTATATCTTGCTTCTAGGAAGTAGCTTCTACCTTGTCCGATTAGGTAGCCATAGCCCGCGATTGTGTCGGTTGCATCGCCATTGTAGTAGCTATAGTAGAAAGTATCAAAGACATTTCTTACCCCACCGCTTAGGCTCAAGTCGCCAAACTTCGCATTTATCCCTATATCGCTTAGGCTGTAAGCTGGGATTGTGTCTTGCGCTTGCGCAACACTATTGCTGTATTGGATAATGTCTTTTTGCGCGCCATAGAAGCTGTTTTGATTCCAAATGCTAAAGATTCTATTAAAGGAGTAGCTGATACCAAAAGTCGCTTTATAGTTGCTTACATAAGGGACTTTGTAGCCTTTTGCGGCGCCTTTGCTAATGCTCGCGTCAATGTAGGTGAAGCTCTCACTCAAGCGCAAGGAATCATCAAGCAAATACTGCTCTGAAAATACCTCAAGCCCCATGCGTGTAGTTGCATCAAAGTTCCCATATTCTACACCACCCACAGAGTGCGCGTTGCCGATTGTGTAGAATTCATTATTTGTAAGCGTGTAGAAAAGTGAAGCGGAGAATACCACTCTATCCGCCCAAAAGTCTTTCAATCCCAACTCAAAAGTATAATAATCCTCTTGCTTTAGGTTTGTAGCTTCATAGCGAGAAGGATTTGTAGCTTGCTGACTTGGCGCAGTTGAGCCTGCTCTTCTTAGTAAGGAATTTGGACTTGGTGAAAAATAGCCTTTTTCAAACTTCGCATAGACATTTCCTGTATCGCTGTATTTGTAGTTTGGTGTGAGCTCTAGGGCGAAGTTGCTAAGATTCTTGCTATAGCTTGTTGTGGCGATTGCATTTGAAGTTACTTGTGTTCGTTCTGTTTGTCCTGTAGTCATAACGACTTGTCCGTATTGGTCGTTGGTTACATCAATGCTGTATTGTGCGTTTTCATATCTCGCACCACCTGTAAGAGAGAATCTCTCTGTAAAGTCGTATTTCTCAAGTGCAAAGAGAGAGTTTGTCCATTTTGTCCCCGTGAAAGGAATGTAAATCGTGTGGTCATAGACAAATGGTATTGTTTGTTGGTTCATGGTCGTAGAGCCTGCTGCTGTAATGTATTGATTCATCACTCTTTTGCCACGATTATAGACAGATTCAAATCCAACTAAAAAGCGTCCATTGGTATGTGTCAAGTCATACTTTGCGATAAGCCCTGCTTTTTGATCATCAAAAAGTGAGCCACTTTGATCGGCTGCTGCATTAGTCGTGTTAAACATACCAGCACGATAGCTTGAAAGTATCGTTACAGAATCCACATAATCAATCTTATTGAGATGATAGAAGGCTTTGATATCAAGCTTTGAGTTTTGCGTGATTTGCCCTACATAGCCTAGACTCACATCAAGGCGTTGCTGCTCGTTATTCAGCTCGCCATTGCCCTTGGTGAGCCTATCAGCCTTGCTAGGTGTGGCGTTGTCCATGAAAGAATTATTTGGCGTAGTCTTAATCTTGCCTGTGAAGTAGTCAATATCAAAGCTTAGCGTATGTCCGGGCGTAAAATCGTGCAAAAGCGCGAAGTTGGCTTGTGCGCCTGTGGTGCGATCGCCTATGCGCGGTCCGCCACGATTGATATATGCTGCGCCTATGCTGATATGCGTGCTATCGCCGATTTTAGTGCCGAACTTCGCGTCTGCGTTGTAGCTGTCCCCTGTGGAAGAGACTACATCAGAATAGCTAATGCCAGCGTTAAAGTAGGGCTTGTCAAAGCGTCGTTGCGTGATGATATTTACCACGCCCCCGCGTGTGCCATTCCCATACAGCACCGCGCCACCGCCGGGGAGAATCTCGATAGATTCAATAGCGTTTGGCGAAAGCGTGTTTAGCGGAGTGACGCCGTGGCTGGAATCTAGCATGTTGGAATAAATGCCATTGATGAGGACGGAGACATTGGTATTTGCCTTGTTGCCTTGTCCGCGCAAGTCGAGGTTGCTCCCTAAGCCGGTGTTGGTAATGCCAACAAATGGCGTGTAGCGGAAGATTTCCTCTGTGCTTTTGTAGCCTTTGTCCTCGATAAGGTCGCGGTCGATGGTATAGACATTGCGATTGAGCTCATCGAGCTTGGAGCGCATGATTGAAGCGGTCGCGGTAACTTTGTTTAAGCGGGCAGATTCCATAACTTCATCGCTTTGAGCGAGGGAAGAGTGCGAAGAGCCTTTGCTTTGGTCTGATGTGTGTGTGTGTGTGGCTTGTGGGGTCGCTGTGCTTGGGGCGTTTTGTGCGTTTGTGTTTTGCGTGCCTAGCTCATCGGCGAGCGCCAACTGCATACTCAAAATGATAGCCACTTGCGGTAAGAAAAATTTTTTCATTTGTAAGCCTTTCATAAATGGAAAATGTAGTTTGTGGAGAAAGTTTCTCCGTGGCGTATTATTATGCAAAAAATCTAAAAATTATCTTAAGATTTTAAGAATTACTCTTAAATCTCTTTGTAATATGGGGAAAATGAGCAGATTTTATGGGAAATGGGTTTGTGATTGTGCTTTGCAATGTAGAAAATGGGTGAAAAAATAGAGCGAAAATAAAATTTGCGGGGTGGGAAAGTGTCGGAATATCTGCAAAATTTTAATAATTAAAAAAGTAGAGTATACCCCACACAAACTGGGATTTAAATTTTTCGCGCTTTTGGGCTTTTGTGCAAATACAAAAACCCAAAAGACACGGATTTAAAGAAGTGGTGTTATTTGAGCTTCTCGCTTACGATATCCACGATATTATCGCCCACCATTACAGCGATTTTTTCCATATATTCTGCTGGGCTTGTGAATCCTACGCAAGAGCAGTTGATTTCACCTAGCACATATTTATCCTTGCCATTTTTGTCAGTGTCAAGGATGAAGTCCGCCGTCCAAATAAGTGGCAAGTCATAATTCCCTAGTTTTTCGCGGATTCCGGGCAATTGCACTAAAAACCAATCAATAAGGCTTTGCCAATCTTTTGGCTCATCGTAGCGATATTTCGCCCCGCTAAAAAGTGTCGCAGAGAACGCATCGCCGCCTTCTGCTGGCTTTTTATGCACGACATAAACCGGTGTTTTGTAAAGCATGAGGATTCTTATCTCGCCCTCTTTGATACGCGGTAAGAAAGTCATATCCACAAGCATACCATTATCGCCTACCAAATAATGCTCGCAGAAGTCCATAAACTCACCTAACTTGCGCTCTTCTGTGTGATTATCTTTTGCTTCGGTGCAGATGATTTTTGTATCAAGTGGTAGAGAATCCACTTTATTATAATCGCTTGCATTCTCTAGTCTCACGCGCCAAATGCCCTCCCCTGTGCTTCCGCGATTTTGCTTCAATACGCGCTCGCCTTTTGCCAAAGTTTTGGGGAAAGTCTTTTTGAAATCATGCTTTTCGCTAAATGCCACGCCAATTCTCTTCGCCTCTGCTGGATCATAATAAGCATAAGTATCATCAGGCACAAGATCCGTGCTCGCAAGCTTTGTCAGCGCGTCTTTTGCACCATAGCCTATCATCGCATCAGGGTGAGGCATACCCACAAGCCCATCAGCGCAGAGCTTACGCAATACATCAAAATACAATCGCTCCTCTTTGAGATTGCCCGGATTTACGCGAGAAACATAGCCATCAGCTGTATTTTTCACATGCTCATAGATTTTGTTGCGCTCTTTTTCATCACGCAAAATCTCATCGGTGAAAAACACCACCTCCGCATTCCAGCCCTTAGCTTTTAGGGCATTTACCATCGGCATAGTATCTTTTCTGTGCCCATCAGGTCCCTTATCACTTCCTCCGCGCGCTTCAAAAAACACGATGTTCTTTTTCATAGCCACTCCTTTTGTTTGATTTTCTTACAAGAAAGAAGTATTCACTCTATCACAAGCCAACGCAAAAGAATATAAAACTAACGCTTTTTAGGCGAAAGTTAGAAACTATGTAGCAAGAATTAACAAATTTTGTTAGCAAAGTAAGCTATTTTAAGGAATGCAGTGTGCGGCACGCACCTTCTAGCGTTGTCGGGGGTTTGGGGGTTGTAAGGGGGATAAGGGGAGCGACTTCGCAATTCAAGCCCCCTTGTCCCCCTGCAAAAAGAAGCTTTGAGAATCTAAGTTGGGATTAAGCTAAACATTAAAGATTCTGAAAAAAATAATTTCCAATTTCCCCGCAAATTTTCTCAACAAATTTCACTTTTCCCCCTTGACAGACACCAAGTGTCATCTTTTATAATTTCACCTTTTATTTCTCAAAACAAAAGGATTTTTATGTTTTCAAAGTTTTTCATCAATCGCCCTGCGTTTTCTGCGGTGGTTAGTATCATCATCGTGATTGCTGGGCTTTTATGTATGTTTAATCTGCCAATTGAGCAGTATCCAAAGCTTGTGCCAACAGAAATTTCGGTGCAGACGACTTATTCTGGTGCTGACGCGCGCACGCTCTCAACCACCGTGGCAAGCGTGCTAGAAAATAGCATTAATGGCGTAGAAGGAATGCTCTATATGAGCTCAAGCTCAAGTGCGAGCGGGAATCTCGCTGTAAGGGTGGTTTTTGCCAATGACATAAACCCTGATATGGCGCTTGTCAATGTCAATAACCGCGTGCAAGCTATCATCAGCCAACTACCTAGCGAGGTGCAACGCTCGGGCATAAATGTGAAAAAAGAAAGCACCGCGGTTGTGGGGCTTTATCATCTCTACTCGGATAATCCAGCGCATGATCAGCTTTTTATCGCAAACTACGCGCTTTTAAATATCATTGATGAGCTAAAAAGAATCCGAGGTATAGGAAATGTCGAGCTATGGAGTTTGCAAGATTATGCGATGAGAATCTGGCTAGAGCCAGCTAAAATCGCTAGCTTCAACCTTTCTCCGCTGGAAATCATCGAAAAAATACAAGAGCAAAATGCGCAATTTGCGCCCGGGCAGTTTGGCAAAGAACCAATTGACAAAAGCGCTTTTACCTACACTATCACCACTAAGGGGCTTTTAACAAGTGTCGAGGAGTTTGAAAATATCATTATCCGCGCAAATTACGATGGCTCGGCACTGCGCCTAAAAGATGTTGCGCGCGTAGAGCTTGGCGCGCAGGATTACTTGACGGATAATTATTACAATGACATCCCCTCGGTGCCTATCCGTGTGACTTTGCAACCGGGGGCAAATATGCTAGAAGTAGCAGATAATGTCTCAAAGGCGATGGAATCTTTGAGCGCTAAATTCCCGCAGGGTATGAAATATTCTAATCCATTCCGCCCAACGGAGTTTGTAACTGCTTCTATTAAAGAAGTGATGAAAACATTTATCGAAGCAATTGTTCTTGTGGTGCTAGTGATTTATGTATTTTTGGGGAATTTGCGCGCGACGATTATCCCAGTTATCGCTATCCCTGTGTCTATCATAGGCACTTTTGCAGGGCTTTATGCGTTTGGATTCTCAATCAATCTCTTAACGCTTTTTGGGCTTATTCTAGCCATTGGGATTGTCGTAGATGATGCTATTATCGTCATCGAAAATGTCGAGCGCATCATGCATGAAAAGCACTTAAAAGCCAAAGAAGCCACCATAGAATCTATGAAAGAAATCACAAGCCCAGTTATCGCCATCGTGCTAGTTTTAAGCGCGGTATTTTTGCCAGTGTGCTTTATGGGCGGATTCAGCGGGGAAATGTATAAGCAGTTTGCAATTACCATCGTTATCTCTGTCGTCATCTCTGGCTGTGTGGCGCTTACTTTGACACCTGCACTCTGCGCGCTTTTCCTAAAAGGCGGGCATAGCAAGCCAATTTTACCGATACAAAAATTTAACGAATTTTTTGAAAAGCTCACTTTTAGATTCTCACTCACACTTTCGCGAGTACTAAAGCGTGGGATTCTCATGCTGGCGCTTTTTGTAGTTATTATCTTTGCGACTTGGGGACTTATCATAAAAACGCCTACTTCTCTTGTGCCAAGTGAGGATATGGGAGGGATCACGATCCATACATTTTTGCCAGAGGGAAGCTCACTCTCGCGCACTATCGAGGCGCAACAATACCTAATCCAAACCCTAGCGCAGAATCCGCTTATTGACGAGCAGACGACTATTAGCGGATATAGCTTTTTGGTTGGTGCGTTTAAAACAAATGGTGGCGTGGCGTTTGAGCGTTTAATTGACTGGAGCGAGCGCAAAGGCAAAGGGCAAAGCGATAGAGAAATCATCGCAGCACTTAATAAAGAGCTAGGCGAGTATCCAAACGCAAACTTTATACTAGGGCAGTGGCCTACTATCATCGGGCTAGATTCTAGCGGGGTGAATGCCTATCTACAAAGCCGCGAGGGCGCGAGTATGCAGGAGCTGAAATATTATGCGGATTTGCTTGTGGAGCGCGCAAGTGAGAGGGCAGAGTTTAGCAGGATTTTCACAAGCCTATCAGTAGAGACGCCACAATATGAAGTGAACCTCAACCGCGAGGCAGCAAGCGCTTTAGGTGTGAATATAAATGATGTTTTCCGCACGATGCAGGTAACTTTTGGGAGCTACTATGTGAATAATTTTGAGCTTTATGATAGGACTTTTCGCGTAATCGCTCAAAGCGCACAGGACTATCGCAAGGATCCGGAGAATCTCAATGATATTTTTGTGAAATCTAGCAGTGGGAATCTCGTGCCTCTAAGCGCGCTTGTAACTTATAAACGCGTGATTGGCGCGGAAGTCATAAGTCGCTTTAACCTTTTCCCCGCTGCGCAAATCACTGGATTCTTAAATATCGGCTACTCTAGCGGTGAAGCGATGAAAGCACTCGAAGAAGTCGCGGCAGAGGTGCTACCGGCTGGCTTTGAGATCGCCTATGCGGGGGCAAGCTACCAAGAGAAGGCAAGTAGCGGAAGTGGGAATCTCGCCTTCGTCTTTGGGCTTTTGTTTGTGTTTTTGATTTTGGTGGCGCAGTATGAGCGCTGGCTTATGCCTTTGGCGGTGCTTACTGCTGTGCCTTTTGGCGTGTTTGGTGCGATAGTGGCCACGAACTTGCGCGGGCTAGATAATGACATATATTTTCAAGTGGGGCTTTTGCTATTGATTGCACTCAGTGCGAAAAATGCGATTTTGATCGTGGAGTTTGCCACGCATTTGCGTGAGAAAGAGGGTTTGAACGTGTTTGAATCTGCTGTGAGAGCAGCAAAGCTTAGATTCCGCCCAATTGTGATGACTTCGCTTGCCTTTAGCTTTGGCGTGCTCCCGCTGGCACTTAGTAGCGGTGCGGGCGCGCTTGGGCGACATTCTATCGGCACGGGGGTTATTGGCGGGATGCTTGCGGCGACATTTTTGGCGATATTTTTTATCCCTCTCTTTTATCTCTACTTCGCCCGACTTGGCGAGTGGGTGGCAGAAAGGAGAGGAAAGGCTTAAAATCTCTAGCTTAAATTATGGAATCTCTAGGTGGAGATTCTGTAATTTAGTTTCTTTATTTTCTAATATCATTTATATTTTTATTTTAAAATTCTGGGGTTTAACTTTCAGGAGAATTTAATTTTATTATGGAATATAGAGATTTTATTAGTAAGCAAGAAGCGCTAATTGAGGAAACTAAAAATATTATTAATGAATTGTCCAAATACCGCAAAGACACAAAAGACAAAAAGCTGGATAAAAATATTCAAAAAACCTTGGGCATTTTAAAAGAGAAGATTAAACTACTAGATTCAATGAATCCTGATAATTTTAAAGAGAAAAAAGCATCTTTTAGAAGCACTTTTAGAAGCACTTGATGAGCGTGTTTATAAGTGGTTTTATTTATTGACAGAACTAGATGAAAAACTAGACAAAAATAGAGCAATTCAAAAATATATACAAAGTCTTGCATCTATACAAGATACTAAAAAACTTCAAGAATTTATATACAGGGTAAAAAATACTTTCGTGAAGCATTACGGATTCTGCATAACACTTTTTAGTATTTTTGGGTTTCTTATTTTAAGTAAATATTACATTTGGGATATCTCATATACTCCTACTCTATCAAATACAGAATCTGTTTTATTTTATGGTTTTGCAATAGCTACCGTCGGCTTAATTTTTATCTTATATACTACTTTTATCTATGGCATTTTAGCTTTAATTGCAATACAAATTAATCAATCAACTAGACTCAGTATTACAGCAAAGCATTGGTTTGCAGGACTCACAACATTAATTTATACAGCTTTTGCAATTGCTAATTTAGCAGATTTATACTATAACGAGGATATTTTATGTATTGCCACCACATGTATGATTGTTTCTATAGGTATTTTGTCTTTGTTTTTTGGTTGTAAATTTGCCATAAATAGCAAACTAAAGGCATTTGGCTGGTTGCTAATGTTTGAAATGATATTTATCATACCATTTGGATTTACTTTGCAATTAATCAATATTGAAAATATGCCTCCAATGCAATTTATGGTATATATAATCGCTATCGCCTCCTATGCATGGCTATATGTTGCTTTAATTATGAAATTTGCAACAAGCCCATATAAAATCTTTTTCGCCATAACCCTTGCGAGTCTATTTGTCACATGTTTAGTATTTCCAGATCAAATAGCAAAAAATTCTCATATTGGTAATTACAGCCCCAAAATGCTTTATATTGATAAGCAAATGCAAGAAGTCTTTATTACTAATGGCGTAAAAAAAGACGATATTCGCCCAATAGACGACAATATCATAGGCGTTTCTAATATCAAAGTCCTCTCCAACATTGGGGCGGAATATTATTTAGAAGCAAATGGAGAAAGATTTTTGATTGACAGCTCATCTATCAAAAGCGAACACATAGAATCTCAAGCTGCTAAAAAACAAAACACAAATCCCTAAGCCACGCGCATTTGCCTTACAATGCGCGCACAACTCTACTTCCTTTCAAGCCTCACACGGGAATCTGAGAGTTTTTCCACCTTATATTTTCGCAATCTATTAAATACCGCGATGAGTATCGCGCTAATTGCCACAAGTGCTAAAATCCCAAGCGCGATTAGCACACTAGAATCTGCCTGCGCGCTAGAATCTCCGGGGATTGCCATAAGCGCACCTGAAGTAGCAGGTAATGCAAAATAGCTCCTTACCACAAGCGCGATGATAGCCACCACAGCGCCCACTGCCACCACCCACGCTACCGCGCCTGTGGCTTTTACCCGCACGACTTTTTGCGCGAGATTCCCTTCGATTTCTATTGAGCTTTGGTTGTTTGCAATGGCTTCTTTCAATCCCGCCTCATCGCTCACTGCGCCTTTTATTGCTTCATTCTCCGCCATTTCACCCCTCCATTTTTTATTTACAAAACACACAAAACCATACTATAGCAAATTATTTTTTCACCCGCAAGGTTTTAAGTATATCTTTTGTGTCCTTATTTACGCGATAAGAATCACAAATTTTGCTAATTGTCTTATTATGGACAAATGGCGCAAGTGTGCGGTTTTTAAGCACTTTATATACCGCGGAATCCGCTAAAATGCGCGCATTTTCTTTGATAAAAATAATGCTAAAAACCCAAGCAATTGCCATATTTACATAATAAAATTCAGAATCTATTTTTTGCAAATGTTCTAAAATCTTGCTAGATTTTTGCGGAATAAATGCAAGCATTCCAACAATGCCAAGACGTGATATAAACTCCCCTTTATTTGCGCTTAGTTCTAGTAAAAAATTAAAATATTCCTCGCAAAATTCTTGCCTAATCTTAGGCGTAAATATATCACAACTCGCCCAACTTCTTAGATTCCAGCTCAAAAGCTTTGCTAAATTCAAAAATTCGCAAAACTTCTCTTTATTGCTTGCCTCACGCGCCCGCTCACTTAAAACAATGCTTAGCAGCATTTCAATTTCTGCATATAGAATCTCATTATTTTTTTTTTTTTTCTATTTAGGCTCTCTTTGATTTTTTAATCCAAAGTATTTTTTCACTTCCAAAGGGTCGGAATTTATCCCCTAATTTAGGGGGGTTGAAGCCCCACTCTCCTCCTTTGTATTTTCACACAAAACAACCTTTCAACCAACTTCTTAACACTTATTGTGTCTAATTTTGTGACTACAAAGACACAAAACACCTACTTTTAGACTTATTTGAAGCTAGAGCAAAAAATCGCGCCAAATGTGGGCGCAAAAAAATAAATCACAAGCGAGGGCAAATGAAAAATCTAAATGAGGCAGAGCTACTTTTAGAAATACACCAAACAATGCAAGAGATTAAAGAGCTAGAAATAAGGCACAAAGAGGAAAACAAAAGAAGCGCGAGAAACATTATCTTGCTTTTAGTGTTTTTGGTGTCTTTTGTGGTGAGCGGAAAATTTCTAACTTAAGGGGGTGGCGTAAATGAGGGACGAATTAAAAGACTTGTTAGAAATTGTGAAGTATTGGCTAGCGGCGTTTGCGCTAATTTGCCTTTGTGTGGGGCTTGTGCTAGCCCCTGATTTAGTGTTAAAGC
>NZ_NXLL01000024.1 GCF_003364115.1 Helicobacter sp. MIT 00-7814
TGTTAAGAAGTTGGTTGAAAGGTTGTTTTGTGTGAAAATACAAAGGAGGAGAGTGGGGCTTCAACCCCCCTAAATTAGGGGATAAATTCCGACCCTTTGGAAGTGAAAAAATACTTTGGATTAAAAAATCAAAGAGAGCCTAAATAGAATTAGAGAATCTAGCGCAAAAGTTTTTATAAAGGTAGCTTGGATTCTAAACTACCTTTTAAATTTTGTGGGTGTGAGGCTTTAGAGCGTTTGCTCAATGAGATTTTGGATAGGCACTTTAGAGCTTGGCTCAATGAGGCGCTCGCCCACTTCTTGTCCATTTTTGTAACCAATGAGCGTTGGGATTCTGCGCACACCAAGGGCATCTTTGAGATTTGGTTCAGAATCTATTGAGATAGAATAAATCTCCACTTTCCCGCTAAAATCCTTTGCCAAAGAATCTAGCACAGGATCAATCCTGCGACAATCCGGACACCACGAAGCCCCGAGCACCACGACACTTGAGCCATTTTTGATAAGTTCTTCATACTGCGCTGCGTTAATTTGTTTTACCATTTTTTATCCTTTGTTCCTTAAATAAATACAGCCCTATTTATAAACAAAAAAGCTAAACATTTGGTAAGGGCGCTTAATTGCGGAGCTTGTGATACAGCGTTTTGAGAAAAGGAATCTTAGCAATAAATCTTTTTAGCTTGCGATAATGCCTTGTGCTATGGAGTAGATTTGCAATCTCTTTATTTTTGTATTCCCACATTTGAGGGTGGATAAGATAAAGAGGCTTTAACACAGGCTTAAAGCCTTGATTTAGCAGAATCTCTTGTTTGTTTTTATGAGTAAAAAGTAAGATATTTTGTTTATACCATGATTCTATATTTTCATTCCCCCAATTTTTTTCGCGTAAAATATCAAAGCACACAAAGCCCTCTTTTGCAAAAAGCTCTGCCCAATAAGTCGGCGGCTGCTCATTCACATGATGCGTACCACCTTGATAAGGAATCGCTGCGGAAAAAAGTATAATATTAGAAAGTGAGGTGAGGAGTTTTATAAAATTAGACGCGTGCTTTTCATAGAGATGTTCAGCGACTTCTAGACTTTGGGCTAAAGAAAATGGCTTTGCCCCCCCCCCCCATATTAGAGGCATTATATTTTTCTAGGATTTCTTGCATAAGGATTGACGCATTATGAGTAAGATTGACTTCTTTATAAGATTCTAAGGGGATATGATAAAGATTTGAATCTGCCACATTTCCATCAATACCAAAAATCTTTATATCTGGCACAATTTCAGTCCATGCGCGAAGCCAAGTCCCCATACCACAACCTACATCAATAACACTTTGCACTTCCCCAAAAAGCTCCTTAACTTGTGGGAGAATCGCCTTTGCAGAAAGATAAGAGCCACTTGCCTGCGCCATATAAAAATTGTCATCATAGATTTTATGAATTTGAGATTGTTGCATTTTACACCTCGCAAAAGTTAAATTAAGATTAAAAGGTTGAGATTGTAGCATATTAATTTTTGTATAAAGGTTTTCTTATGATACTTTTGCTTGTAATGATGTTTATTTAAGCTTTTAAGCCCGCATTTTTGCTAAAGTTATTTTGCAATTGCGTAAAATCCTGCGTTTGGATAAAAAATAAAAGCGCCTCAACTCCGCGTTGCGTAAGAATCTCTATCTTTTGGATTTCATCACTCTCAAAATCCCCAAGCACATAATCGATGATATTTTCCGCGTGTGCGCTCATCTCTCCGACTTTCTCTGTTTTTTTTGGTCTGCCAATGCCACAGCGCAAGCGTATATATTCGCGTCCAAGATGAGAATCTAGCGATTTTAGCCCATTGTGTCCGCCACTGCTCCCGCCTTTTTTCACGCGCATTGCCCCTAGCTCGATGTCAAGCTCATCATGCGCCACCACGATATTTTGCAAAGGGATTTTGTAGAAGTTACAAAAACTTGCGACACTTATGCCGGAATTATTCATAAAAGTTTGGGGCTTGAGTAGAAAAATGCGCTCTTGCAAAGTGTGCTTTTGAGGCTGGGATTGTGTGGGTGTATTTTGCGCGGATTGCGGGGATTTGGTGGATTGTGCTAAATTTGTGGATTTTTGAGATTGTGAGAAATAAGGCAGAATCTGCGTTCTTTGCAAAGAGGCAACAAGCGCATTGTGTTTTTTATCAAGATTCCATTGCGTGCCTAGCTTTTGTGCAAGGGAATCTAGCACCATAAATCCGAGATTATGCCTTGTGTTGGCATATTTTTGCCCCGGATTCCCAAGTCCGACAAGAAGTATCGCGCTCATTGCGCCTACTTACGCTACTTTAAAAGCAAATTATTTCGCTTTGATCACACCTACAACTGCGACATTTGGCTTATCTAGCACGCTCACACCTTCAATTGGCGCTAAATCGCGCACAAGGATAGAATCTCCCACATCTAAATCGCTCACATCGAGTTCATATACATTTGGGAGCTTTTCAGGCGTGCATTTTACGCTGATGCGCTTTGTAGAGGTGAAAAGCACACCTTTATTTTTAAGCCCCTTCGCACTTCCTTTTGTTTTCACAGGCACTTTGAATTTACTTGCCACGCCTTTTTGCGCTAAAAGTAAATCTACATGTTTGAGCGTGCTTGTTACAGGATCTTTTTGATATTCTTGCACCACGACATCAAAGGTTTTTGAGCCGACTTTGACTTGAAAGATAAGGCTTGGCTTGTTTTTTATCTCTTTGATGAAGTCATTAAGCTTGAATGCGCAGTGGATATTTTCCTGCCCTTTTCCATAAATGTTGGCAATCAGATAACCATCTTTTCGCAAAGCCTTAGAATCTGCTTTTGAAATACTCTCTCTAATGATACCTTCTAACATTTTTTGTCCTTAAGTTTTTGGGATTAAAAAAGGCGCGATTTTACATAAAGCTTGCTTAAATTAAGATTATCTTTACTCTATGCTCTATATAATAAGCCCTTTTTGCGATGACAAAATCCGATTATTGAAGGAAGTAAGAGAAAGATGAAAAAATTAACCGGCTCACAAATGCTTATCGAAGCGCTTGCGTTGGAAAATGTAAAGGTTGTTTTTGGTTATCCGGGTGGCGCTGTGCTCCATATTTATGATGAAATTTACAAGCAAAAATATTTTCGCCATATCCTCGTGCGCCACGAGCAGGCGGCATTGCATGCGGCTGATGGCTATGCGCGCGCAAGTGGCGAGGTTGGCGTGGCGATTATCACAAGCGGTCCGGGCTTTACAAACGCCATTACAGGGATTGCCACGGCGTATATGGATTCTATTCCTTTGGTTGTGATTAGTGGGCAGGTGCCAATTAGTCAAATCGGCACAGATGCGTTTCAAGAAATCGACGCAGTGGGGATTTCACGCCCTTGCACGAAGCATAATTATTTAGTAAAAGATATTAAAGAGCTTCCTAGAATCTTAAAAGAAGCCTTTTATATCGCGCGCAGTGGGCGTCCCGGACCGGTGCTTATTGACTTGCCAAAGGATATTAGCGGAATTGCTGGGGATTTTGATTATCCTGATTCTATAAATTTACGCACTTATAAGCCCACGATGAAGGGCAATGCAAAGCAAATCGACAAACTCACACAAGCTATAATGAGCGCGAAAAAGCCTTTGTTTTATATCGGTGGCGGGGCGGTTTTGAGCGGGGCGAGCGATGAGGTGCGCGCACTTGTGGAGCAAACGCAGATTCCAAGTGTGGAAACGCTCATGGCGCGCGGAGTTTTAGGAAGTGAGAATCCGCTGTTGCTAGGAATGGTTGGTATGCATGGGAATTTTGCGGCAAATATTGCGATGAGTGAGTGCGATTTACTTATTTGCTTAGGTGCGCGCTTTGATGATCGCGTCACAGGCAAGCTAAGTGTTTTTTGTAAGAATGCCAAAATCGCGCATGTGGATATCGATCCTAGCTCGATAGGTAAGATTGTAGAGATTGATTATCCGATCGTTGGGGATTTAAAAAGCGTGGCAAAAGAGCTAAGACAAAAGTTAGAAGGCTTTGATAGCACGAAAATTAATGCATGGAATGAGCGCCTCAATCTCTGCGCGCAGGAAAATCCGCTGTGCTATGAAGATAGTAATGAAGTCATTAAACCGCAATGGGTGATAGAAACGCTCGGCAAGGAATTTGGCGCTCGTGCAATTATCACCACTGATGTGGGGCAACACCAAATGTGGGCGGCGCAGTTTTATCCTTTTAGCTTTGCACGACAATTTTTGACAAGTGGCGGGCTTGGGACGATGGGCTATGGACTGCCTGCAAGCCTTGGCGCGCTTTGTGCGTTGCAAGAAAAAGTCGGCGTAAAAACGCCCGCACAATGCGTGATAAATATTACCGGCGATGGTAGTATTTTGATGAATATACAAGAGCTTATGACTTGCGTGGAATCCGAGCTACCCGTTATTAACATTATCCTTAATAATAATTATTTAGGTATGGTGCGTCAGTGGCAGACTTTCTTTTATGATAATCGCTTTTCGCACACGGATTTGAGTTTGCAGCCAGATTTTATTAAGCTTATAGAATCTTTTGGCGGTGTGGGAAGGCGCGTGGAGAAAAAAGAGGAGTTTTTGGACGCGTTAAAAGAATGTGTAGATTCTCAAAAAGTGTGCTTTATTGAGGTTTTGGTTGATCGCTATGAAGATGTATTGCCGATGGTGCCTAATGGTGCGGCATTGCATGAAATGATCGTGCATAAGAAAAGGAGCTAGCAAAATGACAAAAGAAAAAACAAGCACAAAAACACTCTGTGTGTGCGTTTTAAACGAGCATAGCGTTTTGGCGCGCATTTCTGGGCTTTTTGCAGGACGCGGTTATAATATAGAATCTCTAAGCGTCGCACCCCTGCCAAATAGCGAGTTTTCGCATATCACCATTACCACAAAGGGCAATCCGCGCGTTTTGGAGCAAATCATCAAGCAACTTCATAAGCTTATCCCCGTGTTAAGCGTGACAGAGCATGAAAATTTATTCCAAAAAGAAATGGTGCTTGTCAAACTGCCCGCAAATCAAAACTTAAGCGATATCCAAACCCTTTGCAATATCTATAATGGCACTATTTCAGAGGCAAATCAAAAGCATATCATCATCACCGCCACAGATACGCCACAACGCATAGAATCTTTCATCAGCGCTATTGAATCTTATAAGCCAAAAGAGGTGGTGAAAAGTGGCGCTGTGGCGATTGAGCGCTAAAAATTATCTTTAAAGTGAGGAGTGCGTAAATGACTTTGGGCGTGAATATCGATCATATTGCTACCCTGCGCCAAGCGCGCGCGATAAATGAGCCAAATCCTTTGGAGGCGATTTTTATCATCAAAAATGCCGGCGCGCATCAAATCACAATGCACCTGCGCGAGGATAGACGCCATATCCAAGATGACGATGTCCGCGCGATTATTAGCGCTGCGCCATTGCCGGTAAATGTCGAATGTGCGCTAGATTCTTATATTATCGAGCTTTTGTGCGAGCTAAAGCCAAATCGCATTACGCTTGTGCCTGAAAAGCGCGAGGAGGTAACCACGGAAGGCGGGCTTAATGTGGAAAAAAACTTTGCAAATATTAAAAGCGCGCTTGCGGAATTTCACAAGCACAATATCGCCACTTCGCTTTTTATCGAGCCAAATGAGATGATGATAGAATCTGCAAAAGAGCTAGGAGCTGGGGCTATCGAGCTTCACACCGGCAAATATGCAAATATTTTTTTAATGCAAAATACCAATCTTTCTCGCACAAATGCAAGCATTGCAGAGCTTGAGCTTTCACAAGAGGAGCTAAAATCGCTTTTAGATTCTGAAATTTTGCTTTTGCAAAATGCCGCAAAAAAGGCGAGCTCGCTTAATCTTGCTTGCTTTGCAGGGCATGGGCTTAATGCAAATAATCTTGCGCCAATTGTGAGAATCAAAGAAATCTCAGAGCTTAATATCGGGCATGCAATCATAGCACGCGCGGTATTTGTGGGGTTGGAACGCGCGATAAAAGATATTTTGGCACAACTTCCAACGCCTTAAAACACCCTAATTCTTTAGATTCCATGCAAAGCTCTACGATGAAAACCATAGCAATCAGCATCGGCGATATAAATGGCATTAGCGCGCAAATCGCTTTGAGCGCGCATGAGGAGATTTCGCGCTTTTGCAAGCCTATTTATTGCGTGCATAAGGAGCTTTTGGTACAGGCGCAAAAAATGCTAAAAAACCCACTTTCTTTGCAAGATTTTTCTTTTAATCCGCCAAAAGACATAGAATCTTTGCCGCAAATTAAGCCCGGGGAGGTGGATTCCCAAAGTGGGACGTATAGCTTTGCGAGTTTTTCGCATGCGTGTGATTTGGTGGATTCTAAGGAGGCGCACGCGCTTGTGACTTTGCCTATCCATAAAGAATCATGGGCGAGTGCCAAAATCCCTTTCATCGGGCATACGCACGCCTTAAGCGCGCGCTACAAAAAAGAGGCGATTATGATGCTAGGTTGCGAGCAAATGTTTGTCGCGCTTTTTAGCGATCATATTGCGCTTAGAGCCGTGAGCGAGCATATCGCGCTAGAGCCACTCACAAGATTTTTGCTAACCTTTGCAAAATGTGTGAATCTCAATGAACCTTGCGCGGTATTGGGGCTAAATCCGCATTGTGGGGATAATGGGCTTATGGGAGATGAGGATAAAATTATTTTTCAAGCGGTGGAAAATGCGAATAAGGAGCTAAAAAATAGGCTTTTTGTTGGTGCGATTCCGCCAGATTCTGCCTTTAGCCCGCATAATCGCAAGAAATTTAGGTATTTTGTGAGTATGTATCATGATGTGGGATTAGCGCCATTAAAGGCGCTGTATTTTGATGAGAGCATTAATGTGAGCCTTAATTTGCCAATTTTACGCGCTTCAGTCGATCATGGTGTGGCGTTTGATAAGGCGTATAAGAATGTCCCACTTGATACAAAAAGCTATATAAATGCCCTTAGATACGCGAGTAAGAAAGGTTAAAATATTTTTGCCCCAAAAGTGGTTTTTTTAGGTAGAATGTGAGTTTTGATTTTTTGGAGATTTTATTTTTGGGGGTTGGAGCATGAGCTTGACTTTAGGCATTGATATAGGGAGCACAACGGCGAAAATCGCGCTGATGGACGGCGATGAGATTATCTACAAAAAGTATGAGCGCCATTATTCTAAGGTGCGCGAGAAGAGCATTGAGATTGTGGAGGGCTTGCGCGAGATTATCGGCGAGCGCGAGTTTAAGGTTTCAATTTCTGGTTCGGCTGGATTTGGGATTTGCAAGGCTGTGGGGATTGATTTTGCGCAAGAAGTGTTTGCCACAGCGGAGGCGATAAAATTCCTAGAGCCTGATACGGATTGTATCATCGAGCTAGGTGGCGAAGATGCGAAGATTCTCTTCCTAAGTGGCGGGACAGAAGAGCGAATGAATGGCTCATGTGCTGGCGGGACAGGTGCATTTATCGATCAAATGGTAACTTTGCTTGCCATTAGCGCACAAGAATTTGATGAGATTTCTTTGAATGCAGATAAAATCTATCCTGTGGCGTCGCGCTGTGGCGTGTTTGCCAAAACTGATGTGCAACCACTCCTCAATCAAGGCGTGAATAAAAAAGATATTACCGCAAGTATCTTTCAAGCGGTGGTGGATCAAACCATCAGCGGACTGGCGCAAGGGCGCAAAATCGGTGGAAAAGTGATGTTTCTAGGTGGTCCGCTGTTTTTTTATAAAGGCTTGCAAAAGCGCTTTCAAGAGAGCTTGAAGCTTGATAATGAGCATGCGATTTTCCCAGATTATGCGCAGTATTCTGTGTCTATTGGTGTGGCGCTTTGTGCGAGGGAAAATGAAAAATCCTACACCTGCGATAGCCTCATCGCAAAGCTTGTGGAATCTAAAAATGTCGCAAGCAAAAATAAATACCTCGAGCCACTTTTTGCAGATTCTAAAGAATACGAGGAGTTTTTGGCGCGTCATAAAGATGCGAGCGTGGAGGAGATGAGCATTGATGAAGCCTATGAAGCGGGCGGATTTAAAAAGATAGATTGCTATATCGGCATAGATTGTGGCTCGACGACGACAAAGCTTGTGATAATCGATGATTTTGCGCGCATTCTTTATCAATTTTACAACTCAAATCAAGGTAACCCTGCGAGCGTGATTTTTGAGCAGCTAAGTTATATTTATGAAAACTTTGGCGATAAAATTAACATCAAAGGAAGCGCGGTAACAGGCTATGGCGAGGAGCTTATAAAGGCTGGATTTGGGCTAGATTCTGGACTTGTGGAGACGATGGCGCACCTCAAAGCCGCACAGCACTTCAATCCGCAGGTAGATTTCATCATCGATATCGGCGGGCAGGATATCAAATGCTTTTATATCAAAAATCAAACGATAGATTCTATCATGCTAAATGAAGCTTGCTCGAGCGGTTGCGGGAGCTTTATAGAGACTTTTGCGCGATCAATGGGCTATGATGTGGCGAGCTTTTCAAAGCTAGGGCTAGAATCTAAAAGCCCTGTGGAGCTTGGAAGTCGTTGCACCGTGTTTATGAATAGCTCGGTGAAAGAGGCGCAAAAAGAAGGTGCGTGTATTGAAGATATCAGTGCTGGGCTTTCTATGAGCGTGGTGAAAAATGCGATTTATAAGGTTATCCGCGCGCGTGATGCGGACGATTTGGGACAGCAGATTGTCGTGCAGGGCGGGACATTTTACAATGACGCGGTTTTAAGAAGCTTTGAAAAAGAGATCGGGCGCAATGTCATCCGCCCTAAAATTAGCGGGCTTATGGGGGCTTTTGGTGCGGCACTTTACGCACAAGGGCTAAATTTGCCAAAATCTAGCATTATCACACCTGAAGCATTGCAAGGCTTTGAGCATACTGCGACAGCGACTGTTTGTAAGATTTGCGGGAATAACTGCAACCTAACGATAAATAAATTTGGCAACGCGCAAGGAGCGAAAAAATTTATCTCTGGTAATCGTTGCGACAAACCGCTAGGCTTTAAGAAAGTCTTGCATTTGCCAAATATGTATGATTACAAGCTTAGTAAGCTAAAAAATATGTTTGAATACAAGGATTTTGACAAAGAGCATTGCGCGGTGAAATTTGGCTCACGCGGGAAAATCGGCATTCCTTTGGGGCTCAATATGTATGAAAATCTCCCCTTTTGGCATACTCTTTTAAGTGAGCTAGGCTATGAAGTGGTGGTTTCTGATATTACCACGCGCAAAACCTTTGCCAAAGGGCAATACAGCATTCCAAGTGATACTGTGTGCTATCCAGCAAAGCTTCAGCACGGACATATAGAAAACCTCATGGATAGGGGTGTGGAAAAGATTTTCTATCCTTGTATGAGCTATAACTTTGAATCTGATGCAAAGCATCAAGACACCAGCACAAATAATTACAATTGCCCGGTGGTGGCTTATTATCCAGAATTGCTTAATGCAAATGTCGATAGACTGCGCGAGGTAAAATTCCTCTATCCATATTTTGGCTTGCATAAGAAAGAAGAGTTTTTTGCAAAAAGCCTAGATTTTTTCAAAAAAGAACTAGGCGCAAGTAAAGGCGAGTTTAGAAAAGCGCTAGATAGGGCATATGCGTTCCGCGAAGCATGGCTTGATGATATCCAAAGAGAGGGCGAGAAAAACCTTGCTTATATTAAAGAGCATAATCTCAAAGCAATCGTGCTAAGCGGGCGTCCATACCATATCGACCCAGAGATAAATCATGGCATTGATAAGCTTATAAACTCACTTGGGCTAGTGGTTTTGAGCGAAGATTCTATCTCGCATTTGGCGACGGCTAAAGATTTGCAGATTTTAAATCAATGGAGCTACCACTCACGCCTTTATAACGCTGCGGAGTTTGTCTGCGCGCATGATAATATCGAGCTAGTCCAGCTTGTGAGCTTTGGCTGCGGGATAGATTCTATCACCACTGATGAGGTGCGCGCGATTTTGGAAGCGCGCGGGCGATTCTACACCCAGCTAAAAATCGATGAAATTAGCAACCTAGGCGCCGTGAAAATCAGAATCCGCTCGCTTCTAGGTGCGATGGAAGAAAAAATGAGTGGCAAAAAATCAAAGCTCACCCAAAGCATACTTTTCCACAACACCCACGCGCAAAAAGAAATGCGCAAAATGATGGCCTTGACGAATTAATAGCAAAATATTAAAACATTTAAGGAGAACACATGACACAAAAAATTACCCCTCAAACGCTTGCGCAGAACGCGCAGGACTTAGCACACGAAGTCGCTAACACAGCGCAGAATGCAAAAGAGCTTGCAAGTGAAGTGGCTAAAAACGCACAAGGTGCAGCTGTGGAAGTCGCTAACACAGCGCTTGAAGTAGCACAAAGTGCGAAAAATAAAGCAAATCTTGCCCTTTCAAGCGCGCAAAGTGTGGCAAGTGAAGTGGCTGAAAGTGTGGCACAAAAAGCGCAAAATGTAGCCCAAAGTGCAAAGGGTGTAGCTAGTGAAGTTGCTTCAAGCGTGCAGGGCGTGGCGCAAAATGCTAAAGATTCTGTGCAAGGCGTTGCAGAAAATCTTGTGCGTAAAACTCAAGGTATCGCACAAAGCGCAAAAGAATCTCTTGTGAATTTCCGCCCAGATTCCCACTCGCTCCCAAATAATGGCAAAGCGCCAAGCATAGGCAAGTGGAATGTCGGCTCAAGCACGGATAGCATTTTAAAAACAAATCGTGAGATTACCAAAGTGCCTTTTACAAAAGAGATGAAAGAGACGCACACAATCCTCGTGCCGATGATGCTTCCGATACATTTTAGATTTTTGGTAAATATCTTGCATTTGCATGGTTACAAGGCTGAACTGCTTCATAATGAAGGTGCGGGCGTGGTAAATGAGGGCTTAAGGAATGTGCATAATGACACTTGCTACCCTGCGCTTCTTGTGATAGGGCAGATGATTGATGCGCTAAAAAGTGGCAAATGGGATTTAAGCAAAGTCGCGCTTCTCATCACGCAAACCGGCGGTGGCTGTCGCGCGAGTAACTATATCCACCTTTTACGCAAAGCGCTTAATAAAGCGGGCTTTGGCGAGATTCCAGTAATTTCACTAAACTTTAGCGGACTAGAAACCGACCAAGGCTTTAGCGTCACGCGCCCAATGCTTCAAAACTTCCTATCTGCCATCATTTATGGTGATTTGCTTATGCATATTTCAAACCAATGCAAATCCTATGAGTTAAACAAAGGCGATACAGAGGCAAAAATCGCTAAATGGGTGGAGAGAATCACAACGCCGGGCACAAACAAGGGGCTTACAAGCTACAAGGCGTTAAAAAAAGATATGAAAGAGATTTTAGATGATTTTGCAAGCATTCCACGAAGCACGGAGAAAAAGGTGCAGGTGGGAATCGTGGGTGAAATTTATATCAAGTTCTCACCACTAGGGAACAATAACCTTGAGGACTTTTTACTAAGTGAAAATTGCGAAGTGGTGATACCCGGATTCCTAGATTTTTGCTTGTATTGCATAAATGATAGCATTGTGGAAAATAAAATGTATGGTGGCAAGTGGCTTACAAGAATGATTTATCGCGTGGTGTTTGAATACTTCTGCGGAAAGCAAAAAGATATGATAAAAATGATACAAAAGCATGGAGTTTTCCGCGCGCCAAGTCCATTTAAGCATACAAAATCGCTTGCTGATGGCTATGTGAGCGAGGCGATGAATATGGGCGAGGGCTGGCTACTCACTGCTGAAATGCTAGAGCTCATCGAGCAGGGCGTAAATAATGTCGTCTGCACACAGCCTTTTGGTTGTCTGCCAAATCATATCGTCGGACGCGGTATGATGAAAGTGATAAAAGAGAAAAATCCGCAAAGCAACATTGTCTCAATCGACTATGATCCAAGTGCTACGCGGGTAAATCAAGAAAATCGTATAAAGCTAATGCTAAGCAATGCACGCAAGGAACTAGCCTAAGTTAAGGGCTTGTCTTTTTGGCTCTTTTTATGGATTCTGCGCTTAAGGTTTCGGTCATTACCTATTAGGTAACTCCCTTAACCTTTGCGCTTGAAAACCATAAAAATAGCTCAAAAATCCTTCGCCTGCGCGTTTTTTGTGCGATTTGAAAAACTTTGATTTTTAGGGAATCTTTGCAGATTCTGCTAAACCCACAACTAAGAATCCCCCTCTTTTTGAATCAATTGTTTAGCGGTTTTCCCTCACAAAATAAGAATGATTACTTGTTACATAAGGTAAAAATTGCCAAAAATTACTCTAAAATCTTTATCTGTAGGTAATTTCTTAATCAAAAAGGATTAGACTAGCTTTCAACAACAAGGCGTTGTTAAAAAGATTTTGAGGAGAGAACATGAGTAAATATAAAGACAGCAAAAATGTATTTAAATCCCGCTATGAGAACTTTATTGGCGGTGAGTGGGTGAAGCCCACAAATGGCGAATATGCAAAAAATATAAGCCCGATTAATGGAGAGTTTTTGTGCGAGGTGCCACTTTCTAGCAATGAAGATGTGGAAAAAGCGCTTGATGCCGCCACAAAGGCAAAAGATTCTTGGGGGGATACAAGTGCAGGCGAGCGCTCGAGAATCTTACTAAAAATCGCGGATAGAATCGAGGAAAATTTAGAGAAAATCGCCTACGCAGAGACTTGGGATAATGGCAAGGCGATTAGAGAGACGCTCAATGCCGACATTCCACTTGCAGCTGATCATTTCCGCTATTTTGCAGGTTGTATCCGCGCGCAGGAAGGCGCGATTAGCGACATTGATCACGACACTGTGGCGTATCACTTCCATGAGCCTTTGGGTGTTGTGGGGCAGATTATCCCGTGGAATTTCCCCTTGCTTATGGCAGCGTGGAAAATCGCCCCCGCCCTTGCAGCAGGCAATACAATCGTAATGAAGCCAGCTTCGCCCACACCTGCTAGCATTCTTGTTTTGCTTGATATTATCGGCGACTTGCTGCCCGCAGGCACGCTAAATATCGTCAATGGCAGCGGATCTAAGATTGGTAAGCACCTCGCCACAAGCCCAAAAATTGCAAAAGTAGCTTTCACCGGCTCAACAAGCGTTGGGCGCGAGATTATGCAATTTGCTACAGAAAACATCATCCCTTCAACGCTCGAGCTTGGCGGGAAGTCGCCAAATATTTTCTTTGAAGATATTTTCGATTATGAGGACGCTTATTTGGACAAGGTGATTGAAGGTTTGGTGCTTTTTGCGTTCAATCAAGGCGAGGTTTGCACTTGCCCTTCGCGCGCGCTTATCCATGAAAAAATTTATGATAGATTTATGGAAAAAGTGCTTAAACGCGTGGAGGCTATCAATCGCGGGAATCCGCTTGAGCTTAGCACGATGATGGGCGCACAAGTCGATGAAAAGCAGATAAATACGATTCTAAATTATATTAAAATCGGCAAAGAGGAGGGCGCGGAGTGCCTCATCGGCGGTGAGCGCGACATTCGCCCGGGGCTTGAAAATGGCTACTACATTAAGCCCACGATTTTCAAAGGGCATAACAAAATGAGAATCTTTCAAGAAGAGATTTTTGGACCGGTGCTCGCCGTTACGACTTTCAAAGATGACAAAGAAGCGCTTGAGATTGCAAATGACACGGTGTATGGGCTTGGCAGTGGGATTTGGACGCGCGATATTAACCGCGCCTATCGCTTCGGACGCGGAATCCAAGCAGGGCGCGTTTGGACAAACTGCTATCACGCTTATCCAGCGCACGCGGCATTTGGCGGATACAAAGAAAGCGGTATTGGCAGAGAAACGCACAAGATGATTTTGGATCACTATCAGCAGACAAAAAATATTCTTGTGAGCTATTCAATCAATAAGCTTGGATTCTTTTAAGAATCTACGCTTAGGGCTTTTTTAGAATCTTGCGAAATCTTGCGTGAAAATTTTAGATTTTGCAAGATTCTAGCTTTTTTGGAATTTTTTAAATCTCATCAAACCCCGCCATTTGCTTCAAAAATTTTTAAATCTCTCAAATTTATTTAAAATCCCCCAAACCACGCGCAGATTCTCATTTTCAAATACAAAATATCCAGCAATAAAAAAGAATATTTTTTAAGGATTTTCTAAGTGGGGGGGGGGGGGTAATATTGCACTCCTTGCGAAAAAATCGCAATACACATATAAAATCTTTAAGGAGAAGGTATGAAAAAAATAGTAGCAGTTGGATTGTGCGCACTAAGCTTTGGCTTGGCAGATGGGAAATTTCAGGAAAAGAGCGGAGTGCTTGTAGGGCTTTCTATGGGTGCTGGACAGACTTCACAAACCATAACGGTAGCAGGCGAAAGTTCAAAAACAACACAATTTTTGCCAGCATTTGGGCTTCAAGTTGGTTATAAGCACTTTTTTAATGAATATCTCGGCGTTCGCGGATATGGCGCATTTGACTATGCTTGGAATTCAAGTGAATCTACTTATTCGCAAGGAACAGAATCTAGTAGCACTTCAGCAATGAATGTAACCGCAAATGCAGATGTGCTTTTCAACGCCTTCAACACACAATCTACAAGCTATGGTGTGTTTGTAGGCATCGGGCTTGGTGGGCAGTTTTATAATTTTAAATTAAGTCAGGCTGGTTCTTCAGAAAAGCTTAATCAAAGCGGATTCTATGCGGATGCAAAGCTTGGTTTGCGCGCTGCTACAGAATCTCTAGGCATCGAGTTTGGGCTTAAATTCCCATTTACAACAGTTTCTGGGAAAAATGTAGCATTTGGACAAGATACTTTTGAATCCATAAAGGCAAAGCAGTCTGTTCCGCAATTCTACGCCACAATTAACCTTTATTTCTAAAAAGTTGTAAAATTTTGCATCACAAAGCAATTTGCTTAAAAGCCAATTGCTTAAGTGGATTCTCTAAAAACACATTTTAGAGAATCTCACCCTCTCTTTAACTTTCACTATACATTTTTTTCATCATTGTGAGATAAAGCCAAAGCAAAGCACAAATTTAAAGTTTTTTGAATCTTAAAAATCTAAAAAAGTTTGCGCGAGGTGCAAAGAATATTTGTGCAGAATGCTTTAGCCCTTTTTTGCCCGCATTAATTGCTATATTGTTAGAATTTTTATACAATGGCGAATCTCGCATTTTGTAAAACTACCCATTAAAGGCTACTTATGTATGACAAAGTAAGATCGTTGCTTTTTAAGCTTCAGCCAGAGACGGCGCATTCTTTAGCGGAGCGTTTTTTGCGCTATTTTTGTGTGTTGCCGGGCGTGCAAGATGTGCTTGTGCGAAATTTTGTGATTGCAGATTCTCGGCTTGCAAATGACATTTTGGGTTTGCATTTTCCAAATCCACTTGGGCTTCCAGCGGGTTTTGACAAAAACGCAACGATGATTGAGGGCTTAAGCACGCTTGGTTTTGGGTTTTTAGAAATTGGCACAATCACGCAAACTCCCCAAAGTGGGAATCCAAAGCCACGACTTTTTAGATTCCCAAAAGAAAAAAGTTTGCAAAACTGCATGGGGTTTAATAATCAAGGCGTGCTAAGCATAGCAAAAAGGCTAAAAAAAATCACGCCATTTGCCATTCCTTTGGGGCTAAATCTTGGGAAAAATAAAATTATCGCGCAAAGAGATTCTCTAAAAAATTATGAAAACACGCTAAAAGAATTGCTTGAATATGGGGATTATTTCGTGTTTAATGTCTCAAGCCCAAATACCCCAAAACTGCGCGATTTGCAAAATAAAGAATTTATTGGCTCGCTTTGTAAAATGGCGCGCAACAACACGCAAAAGCCTATTTTTATCAAGCTTTCCCCTGATATGCACGATGAGGATTTGCTTGAAGTGATAGAATCTGCGTATAAAAATGGCTGTAATGGGATTATTGCGACAAATACGACGATTGATTATTCTTTGCTTGAGGGTGCGAAAAATGAAGGTGGCTTAAGCGGGCAGGTGCTGAAAGAGAAATCGCGCGAAGTGTTTGCAAGTATTGCAAAAGAATTTTTTGGCAAGCTCACGCTTATTTCTGTTGGTGGGATTGATGATGCTAAAGAAGCCTATGAGCGCATAAAAATGGGCGCATCGCTTATACAGGCTTATACAGGCTTTGTGTATAAGGGACCGAGTTTTGCAAAAGATATAAATGAAGGGATTTTGGAGCTTATGCAAAAAGATGGCTTTAATCACATTAGCGAGGCTATCGGCGCGGATTATAAAAAGGGCAAAAAAGCAAGAGAAAAAAGTGTAAAAACAGAATCTAAAGCTACAAAAGCAACTTCACAAGAAGCAAAAACAACCAAAGAGGCGAAAGCCAAAGCGACAAAGGCTAAAGAGCCAAAAGATTCTAAAAAATCTAAACAACCAAACAGCGTCGCAGAATCTGCAAATCTTACCAACAAAAAAACGCCGAGTATGGGCGCGAAACGCAGTGGAGCGGAGGCGAAGCGGAATTCACTTCCGCGAGACGATACAATAGATGGAATAGAGAAAGACTAAAGATTCTCAAAATTAGGGGTTTTGAAAAGTGAAAATTTTACAAGTATTGATATTAGGAGGGTTGATGAGTGCGGTAAGCGTGAATGCTGGAGTGATACCAAAGCATTATGAAGAAGTGCTTGAGAATGGCTTGCAGGTGGTGGTCGTGCCACTGCAAAATAAAAGCTCGGTGATTGAAGTAGATGTGATTTATAAGGTTGGCAGTCGCAATGAGGTGAAAGGGAAAAGTGGCATCGCGCATATGCTTGAGCATCTTAATTTCAAATCCACCAAAAACCTAAAGGCTGGCGAATTTGATGAGATTGTGAAAAAATTTGGCGGTGTGGATAATGCCTATACGATTTTTGACTATACAAAATACTATATAAAAACGACAAATAAGAATCTTGCAAAGTCGCTAGAGCTTTTCGCAGAAGTGATGGAAAATCTTACTTTGAGTGATGAGGAATTCCAGCCAGAACGCAATGTCGTCTTGCAAGAGCGCCTATGGCGGACGGATAATAACCCAACCGGGCTTTTGTATTTTGAGTTTTTTAACACCGCGTTTGAAAAGCACCCTTATCATTGGACGCCCATAGGATTTAAAGAAGACATACAAGCTTGGAAGCTAGAAGATATCATCGCATTTCACAGCACCTACTATCAGCCACAAAATGCCATCGTGCTAGTGAGTGGCGATGTAGAGCCAAAAGAGGTGTTTGCAAATGCGAAAAAATACTTTGGCAAGATTAAAAATACGACAGATTCTATCCCGCAGGTGGATATAAAAGAGCCAGCCCAAAACGCGCCAAAGTTTAAACAAGTGCAAAAGCAAAGCGAAGTGGAATACCTCGCGATGGGCTATAAAATCCCAAATTACCTTCATAAAGATCAAGTGGCGCTAAGCGCGATAAGTGAGATTCTAAGTAAGGGGAATTCTAGTCTTTTTCAAGTTGAGCTTATAGATAAAAAACAGCTTGCTTCAGGGATTTCAGCGTATAATATGGAGCTAAAAGATGAGGGCGTGTTTTTCATCATGGCGCTGGCTAATCAAAATGTGAGCGCAAAAACCTTGCAAAATGAGATTATAGCGATTTTAGAGCGTATCAAAAAAGGTGAGATAAGCCAAGAGGAGCTAGAAAAAGTAAAAATCTCAACAAAAGCTAGCTTTGTGTATAGCTTTGAAGATGCAGCTTCCACGGCGGGCGTGTTTGCAAACTACCTTGCGAAGGGCGATTTGAAGCCACTTTTTGAGTATGAAAGCGCGATTGAAAATCTTAGCATTGAGGAAATCGCGCGCGTGGCGCAAAAATACTTTGTCCCAGATACGCTTACAACAGCCGTGATTTATGCCAACAAAGACACAAAGAAAAGTGCAACAAACTAAAAGAGGGGAAATTGTGGAATCTACATTATTGTATGGCGCTATGAGCGCGCTTGTGACGCCTTTTTATGAAGGCAAAATCGATACGCAAACTTTTGAATCTCTTATCAAAAGGCAAATTGCTTGCGGGATGGATGCGTGCGTGCCTGTGGGGACTACGGGGGAATCCGCAACTTTAAGCCATAAAGAGCATATGGAGTGCATCGAGCTAGCCGTAAGCGTATGCAAAGGAAGCAGGATAAAGGTGCTTGCAGGTGCGGGGAGCAACGCCACAAGTGAAGCTATCGAACTAGCGCGTTTTGCGCAAAAATGTGGCGCGGATGCGATTTTGTGCGTAAGTCCATATTACAACAAACCAAGCCAAGAGGGACTTTTCGCGCATTATAAGGCGGTGGCAGATTCTGTAGATATTCCGCTTATGCTTTATAATGTCCCTTCGCGCACGGGCGTAAGCATTGAGGTTAGCACAGCGATACGACTTTTTAAAGAGGTGAGAAATATCATCGCCATCAAAGAAGCGAGCGGGTCGATGGAGCGCGTGATCGAGCTTGCGACAAATGCGCCTAGTTTTAGCGTTTTTAGCGGAGATGATGCGCTAAATTATCCCATTCTTGCAAATGGCGGCAAGGGCGTGATTTCAGTAACGGGCAATCTTTTGCCCAAAGAGATTTCAGAGCTTACACATGCTGCGTTAAATGGGGATTTACAAACAAGCCAAATGCTTAATAACAAGCTTTTTGTGATTAACAAAGCGCTTTTTTGCGAAAGCAACCCAATCCCTATAAAAGCCGCAATGTATCTTAGCGGACTTCTTAGAAGCTTAGAATACCGCCTGCCTTTAGTTGCGCCAACGAGTGAAAATCTCAAACATATAGAATCTATTTTGCAAAAATATGAGATTGCATAAAATAAATTTAAGGAGTTTTAATGAGGCTTAATCGTTTTCCCCTGCAGTATGTTTTTGGCGCGTTGTGTATTGTGTGGCTTTTTGTTTCATCGAGCGCGTATAGCGATTTTGTCGCGAATCTTATCCGAGGTGTGGGCGTGGCGCTTGTGATTGTAGGTGTGTATGGGAGGCTGTATGCGACGATTTTTATCGGCGGTATGAAAAATGAAGGCGTAGATGGCAAGAGCTTTATTGATTATGGCGCTTATAGCTTGTGTCGCAATCCGCTGTATCTTTTTTCTTTCATCGCTTTTGTTGGGATTCTCGCGCTCAAAGGGCAGATTACGCTTATTGTCATCGGCGCACTTATATATTTGTGGATTTATAGAATGACAATTTTGAGTGAAGAAGAATTTTTGGAATCAAAGTTTGGCGAGCCTTATAAGCAATTTTTGCAAAAAACTTCACGCTTTTTTCCACGCCTTAAGGGCTTCCATTGCCCAGAAAAAATCGAAGTGCGCCCAGAATTTTTGCATAAAGAAATCCGCCGCGCGCTTAATTGGTTTTTGGGCGTTGTGGCGATTTTAGCAATTGAAGTGTTGCAATATTACGAGATTTTGCCTGTATTTTGGCGTATTTATTAGGTAAAAAATAGCAATTAAAGGAAAAATTTATTACAATAGCCCGAAATTTTGCAACAAAAGAGGTTAATGATGACAAACGACCAAAACACAACGGACTTTATGAGAGGTAAAACCTTAGTTATTAGTGGCGCTACAAGGGGCATTGGCAAGGCTATCTTGTATCGCTTTGCGCAAAATGGTGTGAATGTCGCTTTCACTTATAACAAAAACGAGGAAGAGGCAAATAAGATCGCTCAAGATGTAGAAGCAAAATACAGAATCAAAGCAAAATACTACCCGCTCAATGTCCTAGAGCCTGAGCAATATGTGGAGTTGTTTAAAAAAATCGATGAAGATTTTGGACGCGTGGATTTCTTTATCTCAAATGCTATCATTTATGGTAAAAGCGTAGCGGGCGGATTTGGTCCATTTATGCGCTTGCGCCCTAAGGGATTAAATAACATCTATACAGCTACCGTGCTAGCCTTTGTCGTTGGCTCACAAGAAGCAGCAAAGAGAATGAAAGAAGTGGGTGGAGGGGCAATCGTGTCTCTAAGCTCAACAGGGAATCTTGTCTATATGCCAAACTACGCAGGACATGGGAACTCTAAAAACGCTGTGGAGACGATGGTAAAATACGCTGCCACAGAGCTAGGAGAATGGGGAATCCGCGTCAATGCTGTAAGTGGCGGACCAATTGACACGGACGCATTGCGTGCATTCCCAGACTACGCAGAAGTGCGCGCAAAGGTCGAAGAGCAATCTCCGCTTAATCGCATGGGGACACCTGAAGATTTAGCTGGTGCGGCATTTTTCCTTTGTGATTCTACGCAAAGTGCGTGGCTTACAGGACAAACGATAGTTATTGATGGTGGGACAACTTTTAAATAATTTTTTCTTATGAGAGCGCCTTTGAAAATGCGTTTTCCTGCTAGTATTTTCACCCCAAAATTTGCCGCGCTTACTGCCACAATCACCGCGCTAAGTTTGGCGGTGCTAAAGCTTATCGTTGGGATTTTAAGTGGTTCGGTGGCTGTGCTTGCAAGTGCGATAGATTCTTTGCTTGATGTGGGAATCTCAATCTTTAATTTTTTTGCGTTAAAAAAATCCGAACAGCCCGCAAATAGCGGATTTAATTATGGTTTTGGCAAGGTAGAATCCCTTGCTAGCGCATTTGAAGGCTTTGTTATTTTCCTTTCTGGGTTGTATATTTTTTATACTTCCATTCAAAAGATTTTGCAAACGCACAGCATTCACAATTTAGAATCTTCGCTTGGCGTGATGCTTTTTTCATTTTGTGCGACTTTGTTTTTGGTGGTGTTTTTGCAAATTACCGCAAAGCGCACAAATTCTCAAGTCATCAAAGCCGATGCGATGCATTATAAAATCGATTTGCTAAGCAATGGCGCGATTTTGTGCTCGCTTGGTGTGATTTATGTGAGCGGATTTGAAAAGATTGACGCGATTTTGGGGCTTCTCATTGCGCTGTATATTATGTTTAGTGCGTTTGGGCTAGTGAGAGATAGCGTGTTTTTATTGCTTGATAGAGCTATAGAGCCAGAGATTTTGGAGCGTGTGAAAGATATTTTAGACAAAGCGCCTATTACAAGCTATCACGCCCTGCGCACGCGCATTTCAGGCAATATACATTTTTTGGAAGTGCATTTGGTGTTTGATGATTCTATCGCGTTACTTAGCGCGCATAAGGTTTGCAATGCCATTGAAGAGCAGGTGCGCGCGATAAATCCAGCACTCACATGGGAGATAAACGCGCATTTAGATCCTTATGATGATTATGAAGAAGATGTGGTATTAAAATATTATTAAGGAACATGATGGAATTAGTGAGCGATTTTTTACAAGCAGAGCCTATTACAGCAGCTAAGATTTATCCGCATTTAAAGTGCGATGAGCAAGAGGCGGAGATTCTGCGGGCGTTACTGAAAGAATACTTAGAAGGCGAGGGCGATTGGAGTGTGGGCGCGTTTTTATTGAAATTTTTTCACACAAACGCAGTGCAAAACCTCGCCTTTTTGCCAAAAGTGCGCAATCTCATCGGCTTAGGATTGCTTAATCAAAGTGGCTTTGATTTTTTAGATTCTAAAGAATCTCTTTTGGAGCTTTACACCGAGCGCATTCGCTTAAGTGGCAATTTTTTTAGAATCTTAGAAGGCGCATTTGATGAGGAATTGCCAGAAATTAGCGCGTATAACGATGATTTGGAGTATTTGAAGGATCAATTTATGCGTATTGATTTATTGCATAAACTTAGCAATACAAAAACTTCAAATGCGCCCTCTCTTAGCTTTTCGCTCAAACTTTTAGATGAGCGCATTAAAGCGCGTTTGAAGCTTACTTTAAAGCGCATTTCGATTGTGAAGTTTTTGAAAGAACGCCATTTAACCCAAAAGGAGCAGATTCTCTTTTTGGCGGTTTTAAAGGAGGAGTATTCCTCAAAAGATGGCGAGCTTTTCCGCGAAAGTGGGACATTGCTAGGGCTTATTAGCGGTGATGAGTATGAGAGAATGCGTAATAGCGCGCTTTTAAGTGAAAGCTCAAAGCTTATTAGCGAGGGCTTGCTTGATTATGATGAATATATTTCAGGCTTTGGGAATATCACGCGCTCATTTTTTATCCCTCAAGAAATTTTGCAAAAAATCACCCACCCAGCAAAACAGCGCAATAAAATAAGCCTTTCATCATTAGTAAAAAGCCAAGATATTTTCGAGCTTTTAGAGCCAAAGCAAGGGCTAGATTCTGTTGTGTTGCATGAAAGCACAAGAGAGACGCTCAATCACCTGCTAGCGCAAGTCGATACGCGCGTGGCAAAGCTTTTAAAACAATGGGGCATAAAGCAAAAGCGCAGTATTGAAGCAAAGATTTTGCTTTATGGACCGCCGGGCACGGGCAAAACGCTAAGTGCGCTAGCTCTTGCAAAAAGCCTTAAAAAAGAGGTGCTAAGCTTTGATTGCTCAAAGATTCTCTCTATGTATGTGGGGGAATCTGAAAAAAATGTGCGTCAAATTTTTGACACTTATAAGGACATTTGCAAAAAAACCAAAAATGAGCCAATACTTTTGCTTGATGAAGCTGATCAATTTCTTTCCTCGCGTGCAAATGCCACAAGTAGCGCGGATAAAATGCATAACCAAATGCAAAATATTTTTTTAGAGCAGATTGAACGCTTTGAAGGCATTATCATTGCGACGACAAACTTAATTGAAAGCTTTGATAGTGCGTTTTCAAGGCGCTTTAACTACAAGATAGAATTTAAGCGTCCAAATTTTTCCCAACGCCAAAAATTGTGGAAATCCTTGCTTCCGCGCAATATTAGCCTTGCAGATTCTAAGCAAGCGCTTATTGACACGCTAAGTGAGTATGATTTAAGTGGTGCGCAAATTAAACTTGTGATTAAAAACACCGCCTACAAAGTCGCCACAAGGGAGAATCCAACCTTTAGCATTGAGGATTTTAAAGAGGAGATTAAAAAAGAGCAGAGCGGGAACTTTGATGGAAGCAAAAATGTAGGATTTATAAGGAGGTAGCATGCTTGATATTTATCCGGCTATTGATTTGAAAGAAGGCAAGGCGGTGCGACTTTTCAAAGGTGAAATGCAAAGCGCGAAAATCTATGGTTCACCGCTAGAATTTGCCAAAAAGTTTGAAGAAATGGGCGCAAAGTGGCTGCATATCGTGGATTTAGATGGTGCGTTTAAAGGTGCACCGAGTAATATGCAAAGTATCAAGGAGATTCTCTCTCATACAAAACTTCAAATCCAGCTAGGCGGGGGAATCCGCGATGAGGAAACAATCTTAAAATATAGAGATTTAGGCGTTACGCGCGTGATTTTGGGCTCGGTAGCGTTAAAAAATAGGGATTTTGCGCTTACAATGGCGCAAAAATATCGCGTAGCCATAGGCATTGATGCGCGCGATGGGAAAGTTGCGGTTGAGGGCTGGGCGCAAAGTGGCGAAGTAGAGGCGCTGGAATTTGCCAAAGAGTTTCAAAATAGCGGAGTGGAGGCGATTATTTGCACAGATATTTCGCGTGATGGCGCGCTAAGCGGGATTAATGTCGCTTTCACTCAAGCAATCGCGCAAAATAGCGGAATCTACACCATCGCAAGCGGTGGATTTGCCAACCAAAGCGAGCTAGAGACTTTAGCGCAAAATGAGTTTATTAGTGGGGTGATTATTGGCAAGGCGTTTTATGAGGGCAAAATTGATTTGCAAAACTCGCTAAAGAATTTTCAAAAAGCATAAGGGATTAAAGCAATTATAAATTAAGTGTGGTAAAATTCTAAACTTTTTGTCGATTTTGGAAAAATATTTTGTAAGGAGAATACATTGAAATTGCTTGTAGTTGATGACAGCTCCACAATGAGAAGGATTATAAAGAATACATTGCAGAGGTTGGGCTATGAGGATATTCTAGAAGCTGAGCACGGCGTAGAAGCATGGGGGATACTCGATACTACCGGCGGGATAAATGTGCTTATCACAGACTGGAATATGCCTGAAATGAATGGGCTTGACTTGGTGAAAAAAGTGCGCGCAGATGAGCGCTATAAAGATATTCCTATCATTATGGTAACAACTGAAGGCGGTAAGGCTGAGGTTATCACCGCGCTTAAAGCTGGCGTAAATAATTACATTGTGAAGCCTTTCACACCGCAAGTTTTGAAAGAAAAGCTTGAAGTCGTGCTTGGCGTGAATGAGGGCTAATACATTTCCCTAGGCTTAAAAGCGCGCTTTTAAGCCACTAACTTCTAAAAATAATGCAAAACTCTTATTTTGAACTTATCCTTTATCCAAATACCCAGCCTGAAGTTTTTTCGCAAATGGTTGGGGAATTTCTCGCACAAATTTATATGTCAGATTCTAAAAATTTAGATGATATGGTGGATTCTTGCGCGCAAGATTGTGATTTTTCAAGCTATCCTTGTGAGTTTGTGGATTCTCAAAGTGTTTTTGATTATGCAATCCCTAAAGAAAAATGGCGCATTATTGGGAATCCTAATCTGCAAGAGATTGAATCGCGCCAAAAAACAAAGATTATTTTTGCCATTCCAGAGACAACAGCACAGGGGCAAAAAACCTCTGATATTCTAAATACAATAGAATCTCACTTAAAGCAAACTTGTGAGATTCTATCTGCGCGCTTGCAAGAGCAAATAGGGCTAGCCTATGCTTTGCAGGAGAAAAAAAATAAGGATTGGCTACAGACTTATAAGGATTCCATCACGCCCATTGATTGCGGGAAGTTTCACATTACGCCATCTTGGCATTTTAACGCAGAATCTAGCAAGGGGCGTATCCCTATTATCATCGATCCAGCCCTTGCTTTTGGCTCGGGACATCACGCAAGCACGGCTCTATGCTTGGAGCTTTTAAGCACGCTAGAGCTTGAGGGTAAAAATGTCCTTGATGTGGGTTGCGGGAGCGGGATTTTAAGCATTGCAAGTGCGAAGCTTGGCGCAAATGTGCTTGCTTGCGATACGGATTCTCTAAGTATCGAGCAAACAGAGCTTAATATGCAAAAAAATAACACCACCTGCACTCTCATTCATGGTAGCCTAAATAAAATCCCAGCGCAGCCTCAAGATGTCATCATCGCAAATATCACCGCACTTGTGCTAAAGAGCCTTTATAAGGACTTTCTGCTGCATTTACCTAAAAATGGAATCCTTATCATTTCTGGAATCTTAGCAGAATACAAAAATGATATAATTGCGTGTTTTAATAGAGGTTTTGCGATATTACAGACTTTAGAGCGCGATGAATGGGTGGCGTTTAAAATGCAAAAACTTTGAGAAGGGCAATTAGGGAGCAAAATAAGGAGCAAAATTAAGGAGATAGAATGCAAGAAAATCAAAATAACAATAAAAAACCATTTAAACAGAATCCATTTTTAACTTTCGCACTTTTAGTTATCGGCTTAATGATTGTGTTTAAGTTTTTTTCTCCTTCAGGGGATCTTTTGAGTGAGCGCTTGGGTGGAAGTGCGATAAATAGAGAAGTGAGCTATTATGAGCTAAAACAGCTTATTAAAAATAAAGAGGTGGATTCTGTAAGTATCGGACAGACGATTATTAAGGCGGTGTCTTCAAGCAGTTCGCCAAAGATTCTCTATGTGGCAAAGCGCGTGGCTGACCCAAATCTCACCGCGCTTTTAGATGAAAAGCGTATCGAATATAGCGGCTTTAGTGAATCTAACTTTTTCACAGATATGATTAATATGCTTTTGCCAATTTTCATCATCATTGCTATTTGGCTTTTCATCGCTAGCAGAATGCAAAAGTCCATGGGTGGCGGAATGTTTGGCATCGGAAGCTCAAAAAAGCTCGTAAATGCTGAAAAGCCAAAAGTGAGCTTTGATGATATGGCGGGGAATGAAGAGGGAAAAGAAGAGGGTGTGGGGATTGTGGGTTTTTTCAAATATCCTGAGCGCTACGCTGCTGTAGGGGCGAAGATCCCAAAAGGTGTGCTTTTAGTAGGACCACCGGGCACAGGTAAAACGCTTCTTGCAAAGGCTGTGGCAGGAGAAGCGAATGTGCCGTTTTTCTCAATGAGCGGAAGTAGCTTTATTGAAATGTTTGTAGGCTTAGGTGCAAGCAGGGTGCGTGATTTGTTTGAAATGGCAAAAAAAGAAGCACCGAGCATTATTTTCATCGATGAAATTGATGCAATCGGAAAAAGCCGTGCCGCCGGTGGTATGGTGGGTGGCAATGATGAAAGGGAGCAAACGCTTAATCAGCTTTTGGCTGAAATGGACGGCTTTGGCTCTGAAAATGCCCCTGTCATCGTGCTAGCCGCTACCAACCGCCCAGAAGTGCTAGATCCAGCGCTTTTGCGCCCGGGACGCTTTGATAGGCAGGTGCTTGTTGATGCGCCAGATTTCAATGGACGCGTGGAGATTCTCAAAGTGCATATCAAAAATGTCAGCCTCGCGCGCGATGTGGATTTGCAAGAAATTGCGAAATTTAGCGCAGGGCTTGCGGGCGCGGATTTGGCAAATATCGTCAATGAAGCAGCGCTATTAGCAGGGCGTGAGAATAAAAAAGAAGTCTCACAAAAGCACTTCAAAGAGGCGATGGAGCGCACGATGATAGGCTTAGAGAAAAAATCTCGCAGAATCTCGCCAAAAGAAAAAGAAATCGTCGCCTACCATGAAAGCGGGCATGCGCTGATGGGTGAGCTCACAGAGGGTGCAAATCGCGTGAATAAGGTTTCAATCATTCCGCGCGGAATGGGTGCTTTGGGTTACACACTTCACACACCAGAGGAAAACAAGCATTTACAACAACGCCATGAGATGATAGCTGAAATCGATGTCTTGCTTGGCGGGCGTAGTGCGGAGGAAGTCTTTTTGGGCGAAATCTCAAATGGTGCGTCTGATGACTTGCGCCGTGCGACAGGCATTATCAAAAATATGATTGTGTATTATGGAATGAGCGATGTAAGCGGGCTTATGGTGCTAGATGATTACACAAGACGCAGTAATTTCCTAGGTGGCGGTGGCTCTGCGCGTGAGTTTAGCGAAGAGACTGCGCGCAAAATGGATACTTACATTCAAAAAATGCTTAATGAGCGCCATGAGCATGTCAAAAAGACGCTTGAGCTGTATAGAGGCGCGATTGAGGCGATGGCAAAGGAATTGCTCGAAAAAGAAGTAATTGATGGATCGCTTGTGCGTGAGATCATAGAAAACTACGAAAAAGAGCAAGGTATGCAATCGCGTCTCGTGCCTTTGCAGGCGCAAGAGGACTAGAGGGCAAGAGTTAAAAAAAGCTAGAAAAAGGAGGCTTAAAAATGAATGCAAATATCCAAATTATTGCAAAAGAAGGTTGGTTTGGCGCGATTGTGCTAGGGGCGCTGTTTTTGGTATGTGTGTTTTTTGAGTGGGAAGTTTTGGGCGTGATTTTTTTGCTAGCTTTTGTGTTATGGCTTTTTATGTTTCGCAATCCAGAACGCATTGCAAAAAACCAACCTAAAGCTTTCCTTTCCCCGGTAGATGGTATTGTGCGCCATATTGATATTTTAGAAGAAAATGTATGCGTGCAGATTTACACGCGCTTTTTTGATGTGGGTGTGGTGCGCGCACCTAGCGATATTTTGCACGCTAGTTTGAAAAAAGTTGGCGGACTTACGCTTTGCTTTGCAGATTCTGATAAAAAGCGTATGTTAAATGCTTCTTTTAGTCTTGCGTGGAAAGATAAACAAGATTTTCGCCTTGAGTTTTTCCCAGAATTTTTTAGTAATTCTAGAATCTATGCAGATTCTAACCTCGCAAGTGGCGAGCGTCTAGGCTTTATGAAAAAAGGACTTACAAAAATCTATTTGCCAAAAAGCGCGGAACTAAAGGTAAGCATAGGCGACAAAGTCAGCGCGTGCAATAGCGTGATAGGAGAGCTATAAAGATGAAAATAAGCCCTCTTTATATCCTTCCTAATCTTTTCACCGCAGGCAGTATTTTCCTTGGAATCTTAAGTATAATGGCAGCTTCAAAGGGGCTGTATAGCTTTGCTTGCTGGTTTATTGTGGTTTCGATGCTTTTAGATGGGCTAGATGGGCGCGTGGCGCGACTTACGAATACTTCGAGTAAGTTTGGCGTGGAGTTTGATTCTCTAGCGGATATTGTGGCTTTTGGCGTGGCACCTTCAATTTTGCTGTATTTTTATGTCGGCTCTAGCTTTTCGCGCATAGGCGAGGTGACTTCTGCGTTTTTTGTGATTTTTGGCGCGATTAGACTAGCGCGCTTTAATATCACAACTTCTAGCGAGCCAAATTTTTTCATCGGCTTGCCAATCCCTTCAGCAGCGATTTTTGTCGTGTTGTGGATTTTGGTAGATTTGGAACATAAGATTTTTTTAGAATACAAATACTTGCTTCTTTTGGGCGCATTTATCGTCAGTATCTTAATGGTAAGCAATGTGCGCTACCCGAGCTTTAAAAAAATGCAGTGGAATCTCAAATCTTTCATCGTGCTACTTATTCTGATAGGAATCGTGCTTATTGAGCCTGTGGAGGTGCTTTGCGCGCTGATGAGCTTGTATGTGCTGTATGGGGTTTTGCGTTGGCTTGTATTAAGGGTTAGAATCTTGCTAAAATTAAGCAGTTAGGATTTTATAAGGATTACGGTTTGGTAGATAGTAGCTATGCACAACTCACACAAAAGCAAAGAGAAGAAATTGTCGCATTAAAAGAGAGGCTAGATTCTCTCCAAGAGCTACTTTCTCAAAAAGAGCGCGAAATCACCACGCTCACAAATTACACAAAAGAGCTAGAAGAGCGCAACGATGGGCTTGTCGCTACGCTTAAAAATAGAGAATCTGCGCTCAAGCAAATTGAAAAAAGCACAGAAATTTTTGGCGTGGAACTTGATGAGCTATTAAATATTCTTTTTTCTTTGCAAAATCAGGGCACAAAAGCCAAAGATTCTGAATCTTTTATCCAATCTGTCCAATTTAACGAGGATAAAGAGCTATTATTTGGGCTTAATATCGCAAATGACTTCATCGAGCAAAACTCCTACCAGACGATAAAATACTATCTTTTCAACCTTGATTGCAAGTTTTCTCAAACCTTTGATTTGCTCAATCTCCACCCACAAAGCAAAAGCGATCTTATTTTGATTGGTGAGACTTTTAGCTCCTTTGCGCGTTTGGAAGCCTATAAGCGCAACGAAGGCTTAAGAGGCGTTGTTGAAATTTTGCCCGCAGATATGCTTAATCCCGTGCAGGTGCGCTATTATGGGAATTTGGACTTGAGAGAATATTTTGATTTATTTGTGCAAAACTACAGCAAAAACTAGGCTTTATACGCTAAAAATGGATTTTTTCAAAGGACATTAGGAGAATCTATGCAAGAGAGAGAAAAATTTTTTTATATCGCTTTTGCGCTGTGTTTGGTTGGCTGGGTGTATTTGGGCTGGGGCTTTTTGCTTTTCCCGCTTAGTCTTTTTTTTGCGCTGTATTCAAGGGTGGTAAATCTCGCATTTTGGGCGCTTGTATTTGCGGATATTGCGGGATTTAGCACTTCGATTTATGCGCTATCGATGAAATTTTTTGGCGCAGTGGTGTAAATTTTAAAGTCGAATTCTAAACCGCACGAGCCAAAGAAAAGTATAATTTAAGAGAAAAAACATTATAATCCACGCCTTGATTCTATAAAAATAATATAAGGAAAGCAATGAGAACTTTTAATTATACGCCCCCCCCCCCTATTCCTTGCTAAAAAATACTCGCATCTTTTAAATCAACTTTTTTCTTTTTTTCACTCTTTTTTATTTTTTACAAAACCTGCGCGCACGCATTCACGCGCGCAAATTTTTTTCTACAGTTTTTTAAATCTATACAAATCTGATGCTTTTCGTTTTACACAAATATTTATCCCCCCCCCCTCATTTATTGAGAATCTACCAAAAGGACTTTGTTAAGCTAAAGTTGATTTATCTTAGCAGAGTCCTTTGCTCTGGACTCTAAAAAATTTAAAAAAGGAGAAAAATGAGCAGGCATTTAGAATTAGCATTTATTGCTATGTTGGCATTAGTAAGTGGCTTGTTTGCAGAAAACGAGCAGAAAACAGAAACAAATAAAAGCACTTGGGATGCTAATTCAAGTCGTGTTGTTGAAATGAGTGATGAGGAATGGGCAAATGAAGGTAAAAAACTTCAGAAAGCCGCAGAGGATTTGCAAGCACAAACTTTGCGCGTGCAAGAGCAAACACAATATGTGCAAATTGGCAATACACGCCGATGGATTGAGCGCAGAGGTGGCTGGGGGATAGCGGCTGACTTTGATTTTGCTTTAGATGTTTTTACCTACAAGGTTGGTGGTGGCACATTGGCGGATAGTATGTTTCAAGTTGGACCAAGAATTGGTGTTGCTAAAAGATTCCAAAACATTGAACTTCGTGCTTTAACAGGAGCTGGATTTACAGCAGGCGACATAACATCATTTTATGTGCCTTTTGGTGTTGAAGTTGGATATGCTGATAGCACAAAAGAAAATCCTTCAACTGTTATAGGCTTAAGCTATACTTATTCTCCGCAGTTTTCAAAAACAGAACTTTATGTAGCTTTTTATATAGGTAAAATGGCACTTAAGTTTGGCTATGGTTTTGGCGGTATCAATGTGGAAGTGCCTACAAATCTTAGCGGTGGCAAAGAAAAAGTAATGATTGATGCTGATGGAATTTATACTATAGGATTTAGTGCCCCTGTAACATTCCCTCTTTAAAAACAAAGTTTCCGCTTTTTAGCGGGGACTTACTTTTTTTCTTAAATAATATTTTCCACTTAAAATTATTAAAATCATAGAATCCTAAAACTTTGCCAAATGTAGTTTATTGTGTAGATTGTAGTAAATAGCAGTAATGGCGGACAGGGAGGGATTCGAACCCTCGATAACCTTGCGGCTATGCGTCCTTAGCAGGGACGTGGTTTCAGCCAACTCACCCACCGGTCCAAAGAATCTAAAAGCCTTTAAGCCTTAAAAGGGCGCAATTCTAACTTAGAAAACATAAAATACCGCTTAACGCAACGCAAATATTTCACCCCCGCGCATTTAGCGAGGCTCAAAAATCTCTCAAGCGCAAAAATCTTTCAAGCAAAAGTATGCTAGAATGCGGGCTTCAAACTTTTTGCAAGGAATAGGACATGAAAAATTACGCGTTTATTTTCCCCGGGCAAGGCTCGCAGGCTGTGGGTATGGGGAAGGAATTTTATGAAAATTTCTCTTTGGCAAAGGAGCTTTTCGAGCAGGCTTCAGATTCTCTAAGTTTGGACTTCAAAAGTCTGCTTTTTGAGGAAAATGAGAATCTCAATCTCACGCCCTACACGCAACCAGCGATTTTTCTTGTGAGCGCGATTGCGTTAGAGATTTTTAAGCAAGAATGCGATGTGCGCGCTAAAATTGCGCTCGGGCATTCTTTGGGCGAAGTGAGCGCGTTTAGCCTAAGTGGTGGCGTGAGCTTTGCAAATGCGATAAGGCTTACGCACAAGCGCGGACTATTGATGACAAAGGCGTGCGAGGGGCAAGATGCGGGAATGATGGTTGTCGTTGGGCTAGAAGATGGCGCTGTGGAGGCATTTTGTAAAGAGCGACAGAGTGAGGGCAAAAAAATATGGTGCGCTAACTACAATGGCGATGGGCAAATTGTGTTGGCAGGCAAAAAAAGCGATTTAGCCGACATTGAGGGTGCGATCAAAGCCCTAGGCGCAAAACGCGCGCTTTTGCTCCCAATGTCTGTGGCAAGCCACTGCCCGATGCTAGAATCTATCCTGCCAGAATTTGACGCACTTTTGCATTCGCTAATAGAGGGCGATTCTAGCGTGCCGATTGTCTCAAATGCGAGTTTGCAAACCTACACAAGCAAGCAAGATGCGCTAACACGCCTAAGTAGCCAGCTCACTCAGCCTGTGCTCTATAAACAATCAATCATTAAGGTGGATTCTCAAATCGATGGTTTCATCGAGTTTGGACATGGCAATGTGCTAAAGGGCTTAAACAAGCGCCTAAGCCAAAAGCCAACGCTCAATGTCTCAAACCCCGCCACGCTTAAAGAATGTATGCAATCTTTGCAAAATTCCTAAAAATTCTCAAAGGAGGGCAGTATGAAAATAGGCATTATCGGGGCGATGATAGAGGAAGTCACGCCGCTTGTGGAGTTTTTTAAAAATCAAGGCTACCAAATCGAGGAAATCGCGCTAGGCGGGAATGTGTTCCACAAAATCACCATACAAGACGACACACTTTTTATCGCCTATAGCAAGATTGGCAAGGTGCATGCGGCAATCACGGCAAGCGTGATGATAGCGCGCTTTGAATGCGAGCGCATTATCTTTACAGGCGTAGCTGGCGGGCTAGATTCTAGGCTTAAGGTCGGCGATTTACTCATCGCCACAAAGCTCGCGCAACATGATGTGGATATCACCGCCTTTGGGCATCCGCTAGGATTTATCCCAGAAAGCGCGGTGTATATTGAAGCCGATAGCGCGCTAAATAGCATCGCAAAAAAAGTCGCCCAAAAGCTTAATAAACCGCTGATGGAGGGAATCATCGCATCAGGCGATCAGTTTATTTGTGATGAGACAAAAAAGCAGTGGATTATCCAAAATTTTCATGCAAGCGCGGTAGAGATGGAGGGCGCGAGCGTGGCGGTGGTGTGTAATGCTTTTAAGATTCCATTTTGCATTTTGCGCTCAATCAGCGATAGTGCCGATGGGAGCGCGGATGTGAGCTTTGATGAGTTTTTAGAGGAAGCAGCGAGGGTGAGCGCGCAATTTAGCATCGAGATTCTCAAAGAATTAGGAGTGAAGATTTGAGTAAGCTAGAATCTATTATTTTCATCCGCCACGCGCAAAGCGAGGACAGAGCAGAGTTTGCAAGAGCTCATAAAGGACGCAGTGACAGCGCGCGCCCACTTAGCAAGGTTGGTAAAAAGCAAAGTAAGCAAATCGCGCACTTTATGAAAAAATATCTTGCCAATCCTGCGTATAAAGTCGATAAAATCATCTCTTCGCCCGCTAAGCGCACATTGCAAACAATTAAGCCGCTTAAAAAGCGCGTGAAGATTGCATTTGAAACAAGTTCAAAAATCGCACCAGATTGCGGGCTAAAAGGCTACCTTGAGATTTTAGATTCTCTTGCAAAGTGCCAAAGCGTGCTATTTGTCGGGCATCAGCCAGATATACAATCTTGCATAGCATATCTCACAAACAGCGCGCAAATCCAAGTGCAAAAAGGCGCGATTATCAAGCTTATGCGCAAAAGCCAGACGCAGGGCTTGCAAAATTGCTTTGAAATCGCACTTCTCCTTCCACCGGAAAATCTTTAGAATCAAAAGGAATTTCAGTTACGCGCAAGCGTAACCCTTTAAAAGCGTCGTTGGGGGTGGGGGATTGATAAG
>NZ_NXLL01000025.1 GCF_003364115.1 Helicobacter sp. MIT 00-7814
TGAAACTCTTACACAAGAAAATGTAGAAGTAGCTAATGCTACAAATACAATTACTCAAAGAGTAAATGGTATAGCAGAAGAGATATTAGAAGATGTGAATAAGAAGAGGTTTTAGGGGGAAGAGAGTTTTAAGAGAGTTTGGGGATTGAAACTTTTTAAAAACTTAAACTCTCTTTTTTGCTTAACTTAAAATTTTGCAGCAAGCTGGAGGTAAAAACTTGCGCCCGGAGCGAGGTAGTAGGAATAGTATTTGTGGTTAAAGATATTTGAAAAATCTAAGCTCACTTCATAATGCTTTGCAAAATGCGCGCCCAATCTCACATCTGCCAAAACATAAGAATCTGTCGCGCCATACACTTTGCTAATCGTATCTGCATTATCCGCCCTGCTAAAAGGCTTGCTCATATATTCCACGCCAAAGCTTCCAAAGAATCTGCCATCATCATAATAAATCTGCCCAAAAGCCAAATGCTCGGGGATTCCGACAAGTCTTTTGCCTTCTATGCTTGTGTCGCTAGGATTTTTAAGCATTTTTGAATGCGTGTAGGTGTAGGTTACTAGCACGCCAAAATGCAGGGGCAATTCTTGTTTGTAAGAAGTTTCGATTCCATTGATGAGCGCGCGTCCGCCATTTAGTGGCATACTGCCATTTGCTGGGGTGTAAATCACATTGCTAAGATTTGTGTGGAAATAATAGATTTTGAAAATTCCTCGATAGGTTGCGGGGATTTTTTGCTCTAATCCTATGTCAAAGCTTGTGGCATTTTCTGGCGCGAGGTTTGGATTTCCAGCGATTTTTGTGCCATCTGTGTAGGTGCGCGGAGATTGAAAGAGTTGGCTTATCGTTGGCGTGCGGAATGCCTGCCCGACACTAGCTTTGAGCGTTGTTGTGCTGGTTGGAAGGTAGTTTATAGTGGCTTTGGGGGAGAATTGCGATTTTGCGTTGTTTTTGACTATATCAGCGCTTGAAGTGTAATAATCATATCCTAGCCAATAGTCATAACGCCCGCCTATGCTTGTATAGAGGCTCTCTAACCATTGTGATTGCCATTGCAAAAATGCACCCGCGACAAGAGATTTCCCACCTTGTGAAGATTTGAAGCCACTTTGTGTGCTTGAAAAATCTTTCCAATTTGTGATAATGTGCGCGCTACTAGAGATTCCAAGTTGTCGTATTTGCGCGCCAAAGAGAATCTCTTGTGATTTTGTATTTGCAAACTCAAAAGGAACGCTCGCAAAAATATCAAGATTGTTTTGTGTAAATTTATCCTGCTGTTGCGAGCCGGCACCGCCATTTATTGTTGTGTTTGCGTGAAGTGCATTTGCGCCACCATCGGGGTTATTAAACCAACGCCATGTGTCGATTCTAGAATACTTGATATGAAGCTCCATCGCGCTAAAATAGTGCTGATAGCCTATGTAGGCTAGGTTTGTGTAGGATTTTTCCTTGCCAATATTGATACCAAAATAAATCGGCAAAGGTCTGTTTGCATTTGTCGAGGTGTTGGAATTATCCCCATAGAAGGGGTTTCCTTGAGAATCTTTTAAGTAGCTTTTTTGATTTGTATGATCATATGCATAGAGATTGAAATATTCCCCCACTTCAAGCTTTGCGTTTTCAAAATCATATTGTCCTTTTAGCTTTATGTCGTGGGTTTGGTAGGCTTGCTTTCCCATATCGCCGACTATTTTGATAGGCACGCCATCTTTTGTTTGGGAATCTAGCGCGCCTGTGGTGTTTGCAAGTATGCTGTCATTTGGATACACAAAGGCGCTATCAGCAGGATAGCCTTGCGATGCGCTAAAGGCGTAGCTAAGTTTTAGTTTTAATTTTTTATCAAGCAAGGCATCGCCTATTGAGAAAAAGCCTCTGACAAGGTTTTGCTGTGCGGTGTCTTTGAGGAATGGATTCCCATAGCCTAAGCTTGCTTTGATTTCAAAATCCTGTGGCATTGAAGTTACAAAATTTATCGCCCCAGAGAGCGCGCCAGAGCCATAGAGGTTTGAGAATGGTCCTCGTATGACTTCCACTTGTGCCAAATCGCTAGGGTTTAGCGCGGTGATTAGTTTTGTGTTATTGTTTAAGTCATTTAAAATCACGCCATCAATCATAATCATCGCGCCATTTTGAATACCTCGTATTGTGATAGAATCAAAAGTATCTAGCCCGCGAGATTTGCTTTGCCTTATGCCTTCTATCCCTCGCAGTGTGTCGCTTATTTTAGAGTTTGGGCGCAAATGTATTTGCTTATCAGTGATGATTGTCGCATTGCCCGGAGCTTCTTCGAGGGTGAGCGCGCTTTTTGATGCGCTGACTTTTGCGGTTTGTAGCCTATAGACTTCGTTTGGAAGTTTTGTATCTTGCGAGGATTCATTGCGCTGTGAATCTTGTGGTTGTGAATCTTGCGTTTGCAAATCTTGTGCTTGCAGATTGATAAAGCTTGCAGTAAGCAAGGTTGAGAGTGCGAGTTTGTATGTTGTTGTGGTGTGCATTTGTATCCTTGAATTTTGCTTTTTACAAAGCTTTAGAGAATCCTTATAGATTCTAAAATCTCCCCTGCTTTCTTAAAATTTTTAAGAATCTCTGCAGACTTTAGCTTTAAAATGTCCCAAAATCAAAGTCCCCTCAAGCCTAAGTATTCTGCAAGTTTATTAATATTGCTTCTTTGCGCGCAAAAAGCATTGTCAAAATGAGCCATTAACGCTGTATTGTGTTTTTTGGTTACAATCTAAACGCTAACAAGCCCTAAAAACCTAAATTTGCCACAAGGATTTATAATGTATTTTCGCGCAGTGCTTCTTTTTGCCTTTATATTTTCTTTTGTATGGGCGCAAAATACCCTAAAAATAGCCACTTCAAGCAATGCAGGCGTGATGAATCCGCAAGGCTATGCACGCAATCAAATGTGGGCGCAAAATATGATTTATGAAGGTTTGGTAAAAACTGATTATGATGGACGCATTATCCCTTCGCTTGCGGTTTCTTGGAAAGTGGAAAATGACGCTAAAACTTATGTTTTTAAGCTAAGAGAGGGCGTGAAATTTTCTAATGGCGAGGAATTTAACGCATATGCGGTGAAAAAAAATCTAGATTCTGTCATAAAAAATGCTAAAAGGCATTCTTGGAGCGCGCTTTCAAGCAAGCTAAAAAGTGTAGAGATAAGGGATAATTTCACCATTGCTATTATACTAAAATCCCCATATAGCGCCACGCTTGAAGAGCTAAGTCTTATCCGCCCTTATCGTTTTGTCGCGCCTAGCGAGATTCCAGAGGATTTGGATTTGATTAAATTCAACCCAAAGCCCATCGGCACAGGTCCTTATATGCTGACAAAAAGCGTGCTTGGCGTGAGTGATAGCTTTGAGAAAAACCCCTATTATTGGAACAAGGACAAATATAATGGAATCTACTTTGATACTATAGAAACAAAAATCATCATCGAGCCAAACGCAAAGCTCATGGCGCTAAAAACAAAGCAAGTAGATATGATTTATGGGCTTGATGAGATACCTATTGAGATATTTAGCAAAGTAGCGCAGAGCGGGGAATTTAACACATATCTAAGCGAGCCTACAAGCACAACAAGCCTTGTGCTAAATCCAAATAACACTTTTTTGAAAGATAAGAATCTGCGTCAAGCTATCGCTCAAGCTATCAATAAGCAAGCACTTGTAAAAGCGGTGTATGATGAGTATCAAGAAGTCGCGCCCTTGCTGTTTGCGCCAAATAGACCTTATGCAGATATTTCCTATCAAGCGCTCGAGTTTGATATAGCAGATTCTATAAAATTGCTAGAATCTAGCGGTTTCACAAAAGAAAAAGATGGATTTTTTTATAAAGATTCTAAAAAACTGCAATTAGAGCTTATTTATATTGGTAATAATTCTTCGCAAAAAGCCATGAGCGAGATTTTGCAAGAGCAGCTAAAAAATATTGGAATCTTCCTAAAGCTTGCCCCAACTGAAGCGACAATTTATAAAAACAAAACCACCACAGGCGCATTTGATATGTGCTTTGAGGGGACTTGGGGGACGCCTTATGAGCCATTGATGATGCTGTATTCATTCAAGCACTATGGGCATGTGGGCTATGCAGTTTTGGAAAATCTTTCCCAAAAAGAGCAAATCTATAAAGCAATAGATTCTGTGGTTTTGGACACAAGCCTTAGCGCTCCGACTTTCGCGCAAAAAGTGGCAAAGCTCCTTGCTGAAGTGTATGATTTAAACATTTATATCCCACTTACTTATCAAAAAAATAAAGCCATTTCGATAAAAGAGCTCAAAGGTATAAAAGCAGGCATAAATCCCGCGGAAATAAATTTTTGGGAGTTTTATAAATGAGTGCGCAAAAAATACCTAAATATGCGTGTTTGCGCGTGTGAAGCGTTTATAAAAGTAAAAAGCCCATGCTAAAATATATATTTTTTAGAATCCTCTCGCTAATTCCGCTACTTTTTGTGGCGTCTTTTCTTATTTTTGTTTTATTAAGGCTTAATAGCACCGATCCAGTCACGCAATATTTGCTTTCTGCAAATCTCCCACAAACGCCAGAGCTCGTGGAAGAAATCACAAAAGATTTTGGGCTTGATAAGCCGATTTTAGAGCAATATATTTTGTGGTTGAAAAAGGCTGTTATGCTAGATTTTGGCACTTCATATATGACGGGCAGGGAAGTAAGGGCTGATTTTTTGTATTTTTTGCCAAATACGCTTTATCTCACACTTGGCGGATTTTTGCTTATTGTGTTGTTTTCAATCCCGCTTGGCGCACTTAGCGCGACTTACAAAGACAAAGCGCCTGATATTGTTATAAGATTTTTTTGCTTTTTGGGCGTGTGTATCCCAAATTTTTGGTTCGCATTTGTTTTGATTCTGATTTTTTGCGTGTATTTGGGCTGGCTTCCAGCAATCGGACTTGAAAATATACAATCGCTTATCTTGCCTTCCATCGCAATCGCGCTTATGTCCGCGTGTATCAACACAAGACTTATCCGCTCAAGTATGCTAGAAGTCAAAAAAGAGCGCCACATTGTTTATGCGAAATTGCGCCATTTAAGCAAGCGCAAAATTGTTTTTAAACATATTTTATACAACGCGTCTTTGCCTATTGTCACGGCATTTGGAATGCATATAGGTGAGCTTATTGGCGGGGCGTTGCTTATAGAATCTATTTTTGCAATACCGGGCATTGGGCTTTATAGTATTCAAGGCATTGCAAACCACGATTATCCCATTATTCAATGCTTTGTGGTGGCTATGTGTCTCATTTTCGCGCTGTGCAATTTGGCAATAGATGTTCTTTATTCCCTGCTAGATCCTAGAATCCGCAAGAATCTGCGCGAATAAGGAAAAATATGCAAAAAAATCTCACACATAAAAAATTTAGCTTAGCTGGGAAAATAGCACTAAGCTTGATTGTGTTTCTTGCCTTATTTGCGCTTTTTGCGCCATTATTTTTGCCTTATGCGCCAAATGAAATTGACTTAGATTCAAAATTTGCGCCTCTAAGTTTTGCGCATTTTTTAGGCACGGATTATTTGGGAAGGGATATTTTTACGCGGTTGGTTTATGGCGCGAGAATCTCGCTTGGAGCGAGCTTTGCTATTATATGCCTTATACTCTTTTTTGGCATTAGCATAGGTTCGATATCAGGGTTTATCGGTGGCAAGGTGGATAGGATTATAATGAGAATCTGCGATTTGTTTTTTAGCCTTCCTACGATTGTTTTATCACTTTTTTTGGTTGGAATCTTAGGCGGTGGCTTAAGTAATGTCATCATCGCAATCGCGCTTACGCACTGGGCATGGTATGCTAGGATTGTAAGGAGCATTGTTTTTGGGTTGAAAAATAAAGAGTTTGTGTTACTTTCAAAAGTCTATGGCTCAAGTGCGTTTCAAAGCTTTAAGCGCAATATGCTAGCCCCTATTTTAACGCAATGCCTTGTGCTGGCGAGTATGGATATTGGGCATATTATTTTGCATATTGCGGGATTGTCGTTTTTGGGGCTTGGTGTGCAGCCGCCACTTGCGGAATGGGGCGTTATGCTAAGTGATTGTGAAGATTATATTTGGAGCAATCCTGAGCTTGTGCTTTATCCCGGGCTTGCGCTGTTTGTAAGCATTGCGCTGTTTAATATCTTAGGTGATAGCTTACGGGATTATTTGGATAGTGATTTAGAGGATTTAAAATGAGGCTAGAGATAAAAGATTTTTGCCTGTCGTATCAAAATAAAGAGATTATTAAGAATGCGAGTTTGAGTGTGGATTCTGGTGAAGTGAGTGTTTTAATAGGTCCTAGCGGAAGTGGGAAAAGCCTGCTTGCGCTAGGGATATGTGGCTATGTGCCTGATAATCTTAGAAAAATGCGCGGAGAAGTGTTGCTAAAAAATGAAGTGCTAGAAAATACAGAATCTGCACGCACAAATTTCGCTAAAAAATCCCTTTCTATCATTATGCAAAATCCTAAAACTTGCTTTAATCCGCTTTTTAGCATAAAAAGTCATTATGCTGAAACGCTTCAAGCACTCGGCATGCGCGCGGATTTGGCATTTATGGAATCTTCCTTGCAAGAAGTGGGACTTGAAAAAGAGGTTTTGGATCTCTATCCATTTGAGCTAAGTGGCGGAATGCTGCAGCGCGTTATGATTGTGCTCGCACTAGCGGCAAATCCGCTTTTTTTGATAGCTGATGAAATCACCACAGATTTAGATTTACTCACGCAATATAAGATTCTAGAGATTCTCAAAAAAGTGCGCAAAAAGCGCAATTTGGGGATTTTATTTATCACGCATGATTTGGAAGTCGCCGCGCATTTGGCTGATAAAATATACATTCTTAAAAATGGCAAGGTTACGCAATATTCAGACTTTCCTTTGAGTGCTAATAAACTAGCCTTAATCTTTAAACAAGGTGCATAAAGTGATTTTAAGCGTTAGAAATTTATCACATTCTTACTTGCAGCACACATTTTTTGCAAAGCATAAAAAGCAAGTGCTAGAAAATGTGAGCTTTGAAATACGACAGGGCGAAATTATTGGCTTAGTTGGCAAAAGTGGCTGTGGGAAAAGCACGCTAGCAAGGCTTATTGCTGGACTAGAAAGGGCGGGGGAAAATTGCATTTTTATTGATGATAAACCGCTTGCATTGACTTCGTTAAAAGAGCAGAGGGCTTTTTATAAGGAAGTGCAAATCACCTTTCAAGATTCTCTAAGCTCGCTTAATCCGCGTTTAAATATTTTGCAATCATTGCAAGAGCCACTTGAGAATCTGCTTGGTATTAAAGAAAAGCAAAAAATGCTAGAGCTTATAGCGCCACTTTTTGAAAAATTGCATCTAAATTTGCAAACACTCTACAAATACCCTGCGATGTTGTCAGGTGGGGAAGCACAAAGGGTTTGTCTGGTAAAAATTTTGCTCATAAAGCCAAAACTTCTTATTTTAGATGAGATTACTTCCGCGCTAAGCTATGAGCTAAAAGAAATTGTCGTGGATTTGCTAAAGGATTTATATAACGAGCTTGGTTGCTCGTTTTTATTTATCACGCATGATTTTATGCTCGCACACGCGCTTTGTTCGCGCATTATGCTTATGGATAAAGGCAAAATTATCAAAAACATAGATACGCGCACTTCCAAAAACGACGCCCAAAAAGAATTTTTCAAACTGCTTGAAACGCTGGAATAATTTAGAATATCTTTTTAAGTTGCAACCTTATGGGAACAAATCTTGCTCTCTAACCTTTATGGGATTTATTTTTGCGCAGGTGATATAAAAAAAGTAAAATTTCAGATTCACTAACAGCGCTAGAGAATCCGCAGAATTCTATCGGTTGAAAATAATAGAATGATTTGTGGGTGCTGTGTGGCGAAAATCTCTTAATTTAGACGCTATAAAACTTAAGGAATGATGCATGATAGTTGGTTTAAGGGGTGTTATAGAGGATTTGCAAGCGACATTTTTGGAGCTTAATGTCGGTGGTGTGATTTATGGGCTTGGCGTGTCGATAAATACTAGCGCGAAGCTTTCAGAGCAACGAAATAGCGGAGCTATGGTGCTTGTGTATTGCACGCAGATTATTAGAGAGGATTCTCATTTGCTTTTTGGCTTTGCGGATAGAATCGAGCGCTTGAGCTTTGAGCGGTTGATAAAAATTAATGGCGTGGGTCCAAAAGTCGCGCTTGCGATTTTAAGCACTTACACACCGCAGGAGTTTGCAGAGATTTTGCAAAATAAAGATATTGTAGCTTTACAGAGAGTGCCGGGCATTGGTGCGAAGGGTGCGGGGAAAATTATGGTTGATTTGGCAGGATTTTTTGATGGGTTGATCGCGCAAAAAGATTCCCCAAATATAGCACACAATGAGACGAAAGAGGCAGTAAGCGCTTTAGAATCTCTAGGCTTTAAAAGCGCGGATATTGCAAGTGTGCTAAAAGCTATGGATACGAAAAATATGCAGGTAGCGCAAATCGTCAAAGAGGCACTGAAGCTTTTGGGTAAAAATAAAATTAGCTAAAATTCCTTGACAAAGTAGGGTTTGTATCGTATAATTGCGCTTCTCTTTTTTCTTTTATATGCTGGTTTAGCTCAGTTGGTAGAGCATCTGCCTTGTAAGCAGAGGGTCGGGGGTTCAAGTCCCTTAACCAGCTCCATTTTTCAAACTCTAGCAGTTTTCTGCTTTCAGTGTTTGACCAGTTTTTTAACTATTTTTGGTGAGTTACTCAAGTGGCCAACGAGGGCAGACTGTAAATCTGCTGACTTTGTCTTCCGTGGTTCGAATCCACGACTCACCACCACCTAGATTCCCTAAATAAGCCAAAAAGGGATAGTTGAGAGTTTCTCAAGCTTAGGATTTGGTAGTCGAGATAGTTTTTGTTGTTTTTATAAGAAATAAAGATGCGGGAATAGCTCAGTTGGCTAGAGCATCAGCCTTCCAAGCTGAGGGTCGCGGGTTCGAGCCCCGTTTCCCGCTCCATTAACTGGGAGCTGATTCTTCAATTTGAAAAGTCTGAAGTGAGGGTGCGTTAGCGGATTGTCACAAGGCTTTAATCATAGAATCTACCCATTTTCAATACAAGCCCATATAGCTCAGTGGCAGAGCACTTCCTTGGTAAGGAAGAGGTCGGCGGTTCAATCCCGCTTATGGGCTCCAGTTTTTCTAAGGGCATAGAATCTTAGGCTTTAATTTTAAGATTTTGTGCAAATAAACCAAACAAGAGGAGAAAATTATGGCAAAAGAGAAATTTAACAGAAGTAAGCCACATGTGAATGTGGGAACTATCGGGCATGTCGACCATGGTAAAACGACTTTGAGTGCTGCGATTTCTGCTGTATTGGCTACAAAAGGTCTTGCAGAGCTTAAAGATTACGACAATATCGATAATGCACCAGAAGAGAAAGAAAGAGGTATTACGATTGCAACTTCTCACATTGAGTATGAGACAGAAAACCGCCACTATGCACATGTGGATTGCCCCGGACACGCTGACTATGTAAAAAATATGATTACAGGTGCGGCTCAAATGGACGGCGCGATTCTCGTTGTTTCTGCAGCTGATGGTCCTATGCCACAAACTCGTGAGCATATCTTGCTTTCACGCCAAGTAGGTGTGCCTTATATCGTGGTATTTTTGAATAAACAAGATATGGTTGATGATGCAGAGTTGCTAGAGCTTGTAGAAATGGAAGTGCGCGATATGCTAAGTCAATATGAATTCCCAGGTGATACTACACCAATCGTAGCTGGTTCTGCGCTAAAAGCACTTGAAGAAGCTAAGGCTGGAAATGTTGGCGAGTGGGGCGAGAAGATTCTTAAACTTATGGAAGAAGTAGATAAATACATTCCAACACCACAACGCGATACTGAAAAAACTTTCCTTATGCCAGTTGAAGATGTGTTCTCAATCGCAGGACGCGGAACTGTGGTAACAGGAAGAATTGAGCGCGGTGTAGTAAAAGTTGGTGATGAAGTAGAAATCGTGGGAATCCGCGACACACAAAAAACAACTGTTACAGGCGTTGAAATGTTTAGAAAAGAGCTTGACAAAGGTGAGGCTGGCGATAATGTTGGTATCCTTTTGCGCGGAACAAAGAAAGAAGAAGTAGAGCGCGGTATGGTGCTTTGCAAACCCGGCTCAATCACACCACACAAAAAGTTTGAAGGCGAAATCTATGTGCTTTCAAAAGATGAAGGCGGACGCCATACACCATTCTTTAATGGATATCGCCCACAATTCTATGTGCGCACAACGGACGTTACAGGTTCAATCGAGCTTCCAAACGGTGTAGAAATGGTTATGCCTGGCGATAACATTAAAATCACAGTTACACTTATCAACCCAATTGCGCTTGAAGAAGGCACACGCTTTGCTATCCGCGAAGGTGGTAGAACAGTTGGTGCTGGTGTGGTAACAAAAATCATCGAGTAGGTAACCCATGGCTAAGGGAAATGTAGTAAAAATAGGACTTAAATGTTCAGAATGTGGAGATATTAACTACTCCACAACAAAGAATGCCAAAACAAATACGGAAAAACTGGAGCTCAAGAAGTTTTCTCCTAGATTGAATAAACATACAATCCATAAGGAAGTAAAGCTTAAAAGCTAGGGAATCCCCTAGCTTTGTAGGTCAGTAGCTCTAATGGTAGAGCGTCGGTCTCCAAAACCGAATGTTGGGGGTTCGAGTCCCTCCTGGCCTGCCAGTGCTTTAAGCGAAATAAAATAAAAGAGACAAAAATGAAAAAGTTAATAACTTATTATAGAAGTGCTAGAGAGGAATTAAGCAAGGTTATACACCCTACAAGGGAGCAGGTTATCAGTGCTTCTATTTCTGTAGTTAGCGTTGTTGTGGTTGTTGCTCTTTTTCTAGCATTAGTTGATCTTATTTTATCTGCTTCTGTGTCGCGTATTTTGTCATAGGTAGTAAAAATATAAGGGGTAGAGTTTTGGAATGGTATGCTATACAGACTTATTCTGGCAGTGAGCAATCAGTCAAAAGGGCTATTGAGAATCTTATTATCGAAAACAAGATTCAAGACAGATGCGAGCAGATTGTCGTCCCTACGGAAGCTATTTTTGAGGACAAAAAAAAGAATGTCACACAAAAAAGCTTGTATCCGGGTTATGTCTTTATTAAGGTAGATTTAGACACGAAACTTTGGCATATGATTCAGTCTTTGCCGCGAGTTGGGCGCTTTATTGGTGAGAGCAAAAAACCTACACCGCTTGGTGAGGCAGATATTGAAAAGATTCTTGAAAAAATTAAGAATCCAGCAGAACCAAGACCTAAGGTATTTTTTGAAAATGGCGAGGTTGTGCGCATTATTGATGGTCCATTCGCAAACTTCACAGGAACGGTTGAAGAATACGACATAGAACATCGTAAGCTAAAGCTCAATGTCTCGATTTTCAGCAGAAATACAATTGTTGAAATACTCTATTCGCAAGTAGAAAAAATAATTTAAGGAAGGTGCATTATGGGTAAAAAAGTTGTTGGTGAGTTAAAATTACAAATCCCTGCAGGAAAGGCAAATCCTTCGCCACCCGTAGGTCCAGCTCTTGGGCAAAGAGGGATTAATATTATGGAATTTTGTAAGGCTTTTAATGAGAAAACAAAAGATATGGGGAATTTTAATATTCCTGTTATCATCACTGTGTATCAAGACAAAAGCTTTACTTTTATTACAAAAAAGCCTCCTGTAACAGACCTTATTAAAAAGGCTGCTAATCTACAAAAAGGCTCGGACAATCCTTTGAAAAACAAGATTGCTAAATTGAGCCAAAAGCAATTGCAAGAAATTGCAGAAGCTAAGATGGAGGATCTCAATGCTGTGGATATAGAAGCAGCTAAGAAGATTGTCGCAGGAAGCGCTCGCAGCATGGGCGTAGAAATTGTAGATTAAAACAAGTAGATTCTAAGAAACGGAGCGCATAATGGGAAAAAGACTAACAAAACGACTAAAGAATTTACAGGATAAAGTTGATAGCACAAAGATTTATGACATTAATAGTGGTGTAGAAGTGGTGAAATCTCTCGCTTCTGCAAAGTTTGATGAAACCGTGGAAGTAGCTTTGCGCTTAGGCGTAGATCCACGCCATGCGGATCAAATGATACGCGGTGCAGTGGTGCTTCCCCATGGCACAGGCAAAAAAGTGCGCGTAGCAGTTTTTGCAAAAGGTGTGAAAGCTGATGAGGCAAAAGCAGCTGGCGCGGATATTGTCGGAGCTGATGATTTGGCTGAAGAGATCAAAAATGGCAACACAAACTTTGATATGGTGATTGCTACACCAGATATGATGGCGCTTGTTGGTAAAGTCGGTAGAATCCTAGGACCAAAAGGACTTATGCCAAACCCAAAAACAGGCACGGTGACTGCTGATGTAAGCAAAGCTGTGAGCAATGCTAAAAGCGGGCAGGTAAATTTCCGTGTTGATAAAAAGGGCATTATTCACGCACCTATCGGAAAAGTAAGCTTTCAAGGTGAAAAAATCCGCGAAAATATGCTTGAGCTTGTGCGCGCGATTAACCGCTTGAAACCAAATTCCGCAAAAGGTAAATATATCAAAAGCGGGACGCTATCACTCACAATGAGTCCGGGTGTGAAGTTAGATTCTCAAGAGCTTATGGATACAAAATAAGCTATTTTTTCTTAGCATTTATCTTAGATCGAAGATCATCGGGGCTTTTGTCGCGCTAGGCGCAAGGGCTTAAAAATTACCCTATGTGAGATTTGGTCTGAAAGGAGAGAAAATGACCAAGCAAGAAAAGATTCAGACTATTGAATGCCTAACTTCTGAGTTTCAAAACGCTTCTTCTATGATCGTGTGCGATTATAGAGGCTTAAGCGTTGCGAAGTTGGAATCTTTGCGCGCAAATGCAAGAAAAAGTAATATCAAAGTTCAAGTGATCAAAAACACTTTGGCAAATATTGCAATGCAAAACGCAAAGTATCCGCAAGCTGAACTCAAAGGCACAAATATCTTTATTTGGGGCGAAGATCAAATTGCTTTAGCAAAAGTGGTTTGCAAATTCGCAGAAAGCAATGAAGAGAACTTTTCTTTGAAATTTGGGTATTTTGATGGCAATATCGTGCAAAAAGATCACATTGTCTCTGTATCAAAACTCCCAAGCAGAGAAGAGCTCATCGGTATGTTGCTGTCTGTTTGGAGCGCGCCGGCTAGATACTTTGTCACAGGGCTTGATAATTTGCGCAAGCAAAAAGAAGAGCAGGCATAAAGAATATTTTTGGTATTTAGGAGCATAGGTTTGGCTTTTTAGATTCTTTAAAGAAGTTTCTTAAGCCTAATGAGAAATTTTAGAATCTACGCAGATTCTAAGTGAAATATATTACAAGGAGCTTACAATGGCAATTTCAAAAGAAGAAGTGTTGGAATATATCGGGAATCTTTCTGTGTTGGAACTTTCAGAGCTTGTAAAAGCATTTGAAGAAAAATTTGGCGTAAGTGCAGCGCCTACTGTTGTAGCAGGTGCTGGCGGTGGTGCAGCAGGTGCAGCTGGTGGTGCAGAAGAGAAAACAGAATTTAATGTGATTCTTGTAGATGCAGGTGCGAACAAAATCAATGTAATTAAAGCTGTGCGCGAAATTACAGGGCTTGGGCTTAAAGAAGCAAAAGATGCGACTGAAAATACACCAAGCACGCTTAAAGAGGGCGTAAATAAAGAAGACGCTGAAAACTTTAAGAAAAAACTTGAAGAAGCAGGCGCAAAAGTAGAAGTAAAATAACCTCATTTTTAGCCAAACCCCCCTTGGGGTGGCTATCTTAAAAGTGATAAAGTCCTAAGTTATAAAAATTTAGAAGACACTTTGCAGAAGTCTTTGTTATGAAAAAGAGATTTCTTTAGAGTGTTTGCTCTTAAAATCTACTACACAAGGTTGGATAAATGTCAAAACAAACAAAGCTAAAAAATAGACTCCGAATCGATTTTACTAAGAATCCACAACTTCTTGATGTTCCTGATTTGCTTTCACTTCAAAGAGAAAGTTACAATGATTTTTTATCCGCAGATTCTACAAGAGAAAGCGGAATTGAAAAAGTTTTTAAATCAATTTTTCCCATCCAAGACGCACAAGGGCGCATTACTTTAGAATACGCAGGGTGCGAGTTTGGCAAGCCTAGATATACGACTACAGAAGCCATGGTGCGTGGTATTACTTACGCCATTCCTCTAAAGATGAAAATCCGCCTTATTTTTTGGGAAAAAGATGAAAAAAGTGGTGAGCGACTTGGCGTAAAAGATGTAAAAGAACAAAATATTTATGTGCGTGAAATTCCGCTTATGACGGATCGCACAAGCTTTATCATCAATGGTGTAGAGCGCGTGGTTGTAAATCAGCTCCACAGAAGCCCGGGTGTAATATTCAAAGAAGAGGAGTCAAATACTTCTTCAAATAAGCTTATCTATACTGGGCAAATTATCCCTGATAGAGGCGCGTGGCTATATTTTGAGTATGATTCAAAAGATATTTTATATGCACGCATTAATAAGCGCAGAAAAGTGCCTGTGACGATTATCTTGCGTGCGCTTGGCTACACAAAGCAAGATATTATTAATATTTTTTACCCAACGCTTAAAGTGCGCGCGGAAAAAGATAAATACCTTGTGCCTTTTAGTGTGGAAAATATCGGCGTGCGCGCGGAATTTGACATTAAAGATTCTAAAGGGAATCTCCTTGTGGCTTCTGGTAAAAAACTCTCAAGCAAAAAGGCAAAAGAGCTCAAAGAGCGTGAAAAAGAAATCGGCTGGATGGAATATCCGAGCGAAAATCTTACGCATAAATACTTGAGCGAGGCGATTTTTGACAAAAAAGGCGAGCTTTTGTTTGATGTCCTAACGCAACTTGATGAAAATAAACTTGCAAAACTTAGCGAACTTGGCATTAAAGAATTTAGCATTGCAAATGACAGCGCGCAAGGCTTGGACAACTCGATTATTAATTCTTTTGCAAGTGACGCGGAAGCATTGCGTCTTTTGAAGCAAAGCGAAAAAATCGAAGATGAAAATGAGCTTTCAGCAATTAGAATCTACAAAGTTATGCGCCCCGGCGAGCCTGTGACAAAAGAAGTGGCAAAGAATTTTGTAAATCAGCTTTTCTTTGATCCTGAGCGCTACGATCTTACACGCGTTGGGCGTATGAAGATGAATCACAAGCTCGGACTTAGCGTGCCTGATTATATTACCGTGCTTACGCATAATGACATCATCGCAACCGTGAAATACCTAATGAATGTGCGCAATGGCGAAGGGCATATCGATGATAGAGATCACTTAGGAAATAGGCGTATCCGCTCTATTGGTGAGCTTTTGGCAAATGAGCTTCACACTGGTTTGGCAAAAATGCAAAAGGCTATCCGCGACAAACTAAGCTCGCTTAATGGCTCATTTGAAAATCTTATGCCACATGATTTGATAAATTCTAAGATGATTACAAGCACGATTATGGAGTTTTTCACCGGCGGGCAACTTTCGCAATTTATGGATCAAACAAACCCGCTTTCAGAAATCACGCATAAGCGCCGTTTATCCGCGCTTGGTGAGGGCGGACTTGTCAAAGAGCGCGTGGGCTTTGAAGCGCGCGATGTACATCCTACGCATTATGGCAGAATCTGCCCGATTGAAACGCCAGAAGGGCAAAATATCGGTTTGATTAACACGCTTTCTACTTTCACGCGCGTAAATAATCTAGGCTTTGTCGAAGCGCCTTACCGCAAGGTAAAAGATGGCAAGGTGACAGATGAAGTCGTGCATTTAACAGCCGCACAAGAAGAGGGCATTATCATCGCACCAGCTTCAACAAAGGTTGATAAAAACGGCAATATCATCGAGGATTTGATCGAAGCGCGCAAAGATGGCGAAATTATCCTTGCAGAGCGTTCAAAAGTTGAGCTCATCGACTTGAGCGCGCGTATGCTTGTGGGTGTGGCAGCGTCACTCATTCCATTTTTAGAGCATGATGACGCAAACCGCGCGCTTATGGGTTCAAACATGCAACGACAAGCAGTGCCTTTGCTTTCTCCTAGCGCGCCAGTGGTTGGCACAGGGATTGAACAAGTTATTGCGCGTGATGCGTGGGAGGCTATCAAAGCAAAACGCGGTGGTGTAGTAGAAAAAGTAGATTCTAAAAGCATTTATATTTTAGGTGAAGATGAAAATGGCGCATATATCGATCATTACTCACTTTGCAAGAATTTGCGCACTAACCAAAACACTTCTTTCTATCAAAAGCCAATTGTGAAAAAGGGCGATAGCATAGAAGCAGGGCAGGTTATCGCTGATGGTCCGAGTATGGATAATGGCGAGCTTGCGTTAGGGAAAAATATCCGCGTAGCCTTTATGCCGTGGAATGGCTATAACTTCGAGGACGCCATCATCGTAAGTGAGCGCTTGATTAAAGAGGATACTTTCACTTCTGTGCATATTTATGAAAAAGAAATTGAAGCAAGAGAGCTAAAGCACGGCACTGAAGAGATTACATCTGAAATCCCGGGCGTGAAAGAAAGTGAGGTAACGCACCTTGATGAAAGCGGAATCGTGCGCATAGGGACTTATGTTTCACAAGGTATGATTTTGGTTGGGAAGGTTTCACCAAAAGGCGAAGTGAAGCCAACGCCTGAAGAGCGATTGTTACGCGCGATTTTTGGTGAGAAAGCCGGTCATGTGGTGAATAAATCGCTCTATTGCCCGCCATCATTAGAAGGTGTGGTCGTTGATGTGAAAATTTTCACCAAAAAAGGCTACGACAAAGACGCACGCGCGATGAGTGCATATGAGCAGGAAAAATCTGTGCTTGATATTGAGCATCACGATAGACTTACAATGCTTAACCAAGAAGAGATGATGAGAATTTCTTCAATGCTTGCAAAAGAAAAGCTAAGCGCAGATGCGACAATTGGTAGCAAGAAATTTAAAAAGGGCGAAAAAGTCGCAAAAGAGGATATCGCAAATATTAATCGCTTTGCGCTAAACACGCTTATCAAAAGCTACTCTAAAGAAGTGCAGGCAAAATATGAAGCGCTTAAAACGAATTTCTTAGAGCAGAAAAAAGCACTCGGTGAAGAGCATGAGGAAAAACTTTCAATCCTAGAAAAAGATGATATTTTGCCAAGTGGTGTGGTGAAGCTTGTAAAAATCTACATTGCTACAAAGCGCAAACTCAAAGTCGGTGACAAAATGGCTGGACGCCATGGAAATAAAGGTATTGTCTCAAATATCGTGCCTATGGTAGATATGCCTTATACAAAAGATGGTGAGCCGATAGATATTATCCTAAATCCTTTGGGTGTGCCAAGCCGTATGAACATCGGGCAGATTCTCGAAGTGCATTTGGGGCTTGTGGGGGTAAATCTCGGGCGTCAGATTGAAGAGCTTTTCCACTCACAGCAAAAAGATTGGGTGAAAGCTTTGCGCGCTAAAATGCTAGAGATTTCAGAAGTTGTCAATAGCGATGATCCAAGTGCTACGGAGTTTTTGAAAAAGATTTCAGATTCTGAACTTATTGCTTATGCGCGCGATTGGAGCAATGGCGTGAAGTTCGCAATTCCTGTATTTGAGGGAATCGAGCAAGAGCGCTTTGATAAACTTTTCAAGCTTGCAAAAATTGATATGGACGGAAAAAGCGAGCTTTATGATGGTAAAACCGGCGAAAAAATGCTTGAGCGCGTAAATGTGGGCTATATGTATATGCTAAAACTTCATCACTTAGTCGATGAAAAAGTGCATGCGCGCTCAACCGGACCTTACAGCCTTGTTACACAACAGCCTGTGGGCGGAAAGGCGCTTTTTGGTGGGCAGAGATTTGGGGAAATGGAAGTGTGGGCGCTTGAAGCTTATGGCGCCGCGCATACTTTGAAAGAAATGCTTACAATCAAATCAGATGACACAGAAGGGCGCAAAGAAGCGTATAAAGCAATCACAAGAGGCGAGCCTGTGGGAGAATCTAAGATTCCAGAAACTTTCTTTGTGCTTACAAAAGAATTGCAATCGCTTGTGCTTGATGTGAAAGTCTATAGCGATGAGCTTGATGAAAACGGCGCGCCAAAACAGCTTTTGATTAAAGAGGATAACCGCCCTAAAGACTTTAGTTCATTCCAACTTGTGCTTGCAAGCCCGGAGAGTATTCTTTCATGGAGTAAAGGTGAAGTCAAAAAGCCTGAAACAATCAATTACCGCACGCTTAAGCCTGAACGCGATGGATTGTTCTGTGCGAAAATCTTTGGACCAGTGCGTAATTATGAATGCCTTTGCGGTAAATACAAAAAAATGCGTTATCGTGGTGTAGTGTGCGAAAAATGTGGCGTGGAAGTCACAGAAGCAAAAGTGCGCCGCTACCGCATGGGGCATATCGAGTTGGTCGCACCTGTGGCGCACATTTGGTATGTGAGCTCATTGCCTAGTCGTATAGGCACATTGCTTGGTGTGAAAATGAAAGATTTAGAGCGCGTGCTTTATTATGAAGCCTATATCGTCAAAGAGCCCGGCGAGGCATCGTATGATAATGAGGGCACAAAGCCTATTCTAAAATACGACATTTTAAACGAGGAGCAATTCCAAAATATTAACCAACGCTTTGCGGATAAAGGCTTTGTCGCGCAAATGGGTGGCGAGGCTGTAAGAGATTTGCTAGAGCAACTTGATCTAACAGAGCTTTTGAAAAACTTACGCGAAGAAGCCAAAGCCACAAGCTCGGAGGCAAAGAAAAAGACTATTGTTAAGCGTTTGAAAGTGGTGGAAAGCTTTATAAATTCTGGGAATCGCCCAGAGTGGATGATTCTCACTATTTTGCCGGTGTTGCCACCAGATTTGCGCCCGCTTGTAGCGCTTGATGGCGGGAAGTTTGCGGTGAGTGATGTAAATGATCTCTATCGTCGCGTGATTAATAGAAATCAGCGCCTAAAGCGCCTTATTGAGCTAGATTCACCAGAGATTATTATCCGCAATGAAAAGCGTATGCTTCAAGAGGCGGTCGATGCGCTTTTTGACAATGGCAGAAACGCAAATGCAGTCAAAGGCGCAAATAAACGCCCGCTTAAATCCTTGTCTGAAATCATCAAAGGCAAGCAAGGAAGATTCAGACAGAATCTTCTCGGTAAGCGCGTGGATTTCTCAGGGCGAAGTGTTATTGTCGTGGGTCCAAATTTACGCATGGATCAGTGCGGGTTGCCAAAAAATATGGCGCTTGAGCTTTTCAAACCGCATCTTTTTGCAAAACTTGAGGAAAAGGGCTATGCAACAAACCTCAAGCAAGCTACAAAGATGATCGCGCAGAAAAATAATGAAGTGTGGGAATGCTTGCAAGAAATCGTGCAGGATTACCCAGTGCTTCTAAACCGCGCGCCGACATTGCATAAGCAATCAATCCAAGCCTTCCATCCAACGCTTATTGATGGTAAGGCGATTCAGTTGCATCCGCTTGTGTGCTCGGCGTTCAACGCGGACTTTGACGGCGACCAAATGGCGGTGCATGTGCCACTAAGCCAAGAAGCGATCGCAGAATGTAAGGTACTTATGCTAAGTTCTATGAATATTTTGCTACCAGCCAGTGGTAAGGCAGTTGCGGTGCCTAGCCAAGATATGGTTTTGGGGCTTTATTATCTTTCATTAGAGAAAAAGGGCGCAAAAGGCGAACACAAGCTTTTTGCGACAAGCGAAGAGGTGATGATTGCGATTGATTTAAAAGAGCTTGATATTAACGCAAAAATCCGCACGATTGAAGATAAGAGAATCATCGAAACCACCGCAGGTAGAATGATTATCAAATCAATCCTGCCAAAATTTGTGCCAATCGCGCTTTGGAATAGAATCTTAAAGAAAAAAGATATCGGAGCTTTGGTAGATTATGTGCATAAAAATGGCGGGCTAGGCGTTACAGCGAGCTTCCTAGATAATCTTAAGAATCTCGGCTTTAAATACGCGACAAAAGCGGGAATCTCAATTTCTGCGGCTGATATTATCATTCCAAAAGATAAGCAAAAGCGCATTGATGAAGCAAAAGTTGAGATTAAAAAAGCCCAAACGCAATATGATCAAGGCTCGCTCGCTGACCAAGAGCGCTACAATAAGAGCATTGACATTTGGACAGAGACGAGTGAAGCTATGGGCAAAGAGATGATGAAAATCATCGCGGAGGATAAAGGTGGCTTTAACTCTATCTATATGATGGCAGATTCTGGTGCGCGTGGTAGTGCAGCGCAGATCCGCCAGCTTTCAGCTATGCGCGGACTTATGACAAAGCCTGATGGCACGATTATCGAAACGCCTATTACCTCAAACTTTAAAGAGGGCTTGAATGTGCTAGAGTATTTTAACTCTACGCATGGTGCGAGAAAAGGGCTTGCAGATACCGCACTTAAGACTGCGAATGCTGGATATCTCACAAGAAAGCTCATTGATGTAAGCCAAAATGTGAAGGTTACGATTGAGGATTGTGGCACGCATGAGGGCGTGGAAATCGCAGATATCACCATCGGTAATGACTTGATAGAATCTCTAAGAGAAAGCGTGCAGGGCAGAGTGCTTGCAAAAGATGTTATTGATCCGATTACAAATGAGATTCTCTGCAGTGAGGGGACTTTGATTGATGAGGAAAAAGCGATAAAAATCGAGGAAGCAGGTGTAAAAAGCGTCACAATCCGCACGCCTGTAACTTGTAAAGCGCCAAAAGGCGTGTGCGCGAAATGCTATGGGCTTAACCTCGGAGAATCTGCTATGGCAAAACCGGGTGATGCTGTGGGCGTGCTAGCAGCGCAAAGTATCGGTGAGCCCGGAACGCAGCTTACGCTTAGAACTTTCCACGTTGGTGGGACAGCGAGCAGAAGCGCAGAGGAGCGCCAAATCGAAGCGACCAAAGAGGGCTTTATCCGTTATTACAATATTAAAACTTTCACCGGAGAAGGTGGCAAAAAAATCGTTGCAAACCGCAGAAATGCCGCGGTGTTGCTTGTTGAACCAAAATACAAAGCCCCATTTGATGGTGTGGTGCAGGTAGAGAATGTGCATAATGAAGTGGTGGTGAGCGTTATTGGCGAAAAGCAAAAAGTGCAGTTTAATCTCAATAAGGATTCTGTAGCAAAATCCGGTGAGCTAGCAGGTGTGGGCAATAGAGTAGATGGTAAGTTGCTTATCCCACATTCAAATGGCTATAAGGTTTCAGCTGGCGGAAGCGTGGTTGATACTATTAAAGATGGCTGGAATGTCCCACATAGAATCCCTTATGGAAGTGAGCTTAAAGTTGCAGATAACGAGCCAATCGCTTGCACTATCAAAGCAAAAGAAGAAGGCATTGTGAAATTCTACTTCCTCAATGGCGCGGTGCTTGAGCGCTATAGAGAAGTGAAAAAAGGCATGATAGTAGAGGAAAAAGGAATTTTTGCTGTGATTGCTGATGAAAATGATAGAGAGGCGACAAGACACTATATCGCTAGAAACTCTAAGATTCTCATCAATGATAATACAAAGGTGGATTCTGAAAGTATCATTTCTGAGCCAATCTCAAAAGAAAGCGTTATTATCGCGGAATGGGATCCTTACAGCAATCCAGTTATCGCTGAAACAGCCGGTAAGATAGAGTATAGAGATATTATTTCAGGGCTTACTGTGAGCGAGCAAGAGGATGAAGTTACAGGAAGCAAGAGCCTTGTTGTGAGCGAATATATTCCGGCAAACTTTAAGCCAGCGTTAGTGCTTATCGACGCGCAGAACAAAGAGCATTTCTATCCTTTGGAATCTAAAACAGCTATTTTGGTGCAAGATGGCAGCAGTGTGAAAGAAGCAGAGATTCTTGCTAAAACGCCTAAAGCGCTTGCAAAATCAAAAGACATTACAGGTGGTTTGCCTCGCGTGTCTGAACTCTTTGAAGCAAGGAAGCCAAAAGATTCTGCAGTGCTAGCTGAAATCGATGGACTTGTGAGCTTTGGTAAAGCAGTGCGTGGAAAAGAGCGCATCGTCATCACTGCTGAAGATGGACGCGTTGCAGAATATGCTGTGGATAAAAATAAGAGAATCCTTGTGCGCACGGGCGATTTTGTCCATGCGAGTGAGGCGATGACTGATGGCGTGGTTTCAAGCCATGATATTTTACGCATTGCGGGTGAGAAGGCGTTGCATAAATATATCGTAAGCGAAGTGCAGCAAGTCTATCGCCGACAGGGTGTGAATATCGCGGATAAGCATATTGAGATCATCGTTTCTCAAATGTTGCGTCAAGTCAAAATTGTAGATAGTGGTGATACGAAATTTATTGAAGGCGATTTGGTAAGCAAGCGTCACTTCAAAGAAGAGAATGAGCGCATACTAAGGCTCGGAGGTGAGCCAGCAATTGCTGAACCGGTGCTTTTGGGTATCACAAGAGCAGCTATTGGCAGTGATTCTGTGATTTCCGCTGCGTCTTTCCAAGAAACGACAAAAGTCCTCACAGAAGCAAGTATCGCAGCAAAAACCGATACGCTTGATGATTTGAAAGAAAATGTCGTGCTTGGTCGTATGATACCGGTGGGGACAGGGCTTTATCGCCACAAAAAGTTTAAGTATCGAAAAAATGTAGCAGAATAAGGCGAGATTCTGACCTCTCTAAGATTTATAAAAGCTTTTATGAGGTATAATCGCGCCATTTTTTACTGCAAAAAACCTAAAATCTAAAGGAAAGGATTAACCAGTGCCAACTATTAACCAGCTTATTAGAAAAGAAAGAAAGAAAGCAATCAGAAAGACAAAGTCTCCTGCATTGCTAGAATGCCCGCAAAGAAGGGGCGTTTGTACGCGTGTTTATACTACAACACCTAAGAAGCCAAACTCAGCGCTTAGGAAGGTTGCAAAAGTGAAGCTCACTTCAAAATTTGAAGTGATTAGTTATATCCCGGGTGAAGGACACAATCTTCAAGAGCACTCAATCGTGCTTGTGCGTGGTGGGCGTGTAAAAGACTTACCGGGTGTGAAGTATCATATTATCCGTGGTGCGCTCGATACTGCGGGTGTGGCGAAGCGAACTGTTTCACGCAGTAAATATGGTGCGAAAAAAGCCAAAGCCGGCGCAGATAAAAAATAAATAAGGAAGTAATATGAGAAGAAGAAAAGCTCCTGTCCGAGAAGTGTTGGGCGATCCAATTTATGGCAATAAGGTAGTTACAAAATTTATTAATAAAATGATGCTTGATGGCAAAAAAAGTGTAAGCGAAAAAATCATCTACGCTGCGTTTGATAAAATCGAAGAAAAAAGCGGTGAAAAGGGCATTGAAGTATTCCAAAAAGCTCTTGATAAAGTGCGTCCGCTTGTAGAAGTGCGCTCTCGTAGAGTTGGTGGCGCGACTTATCAAGTGCCTGTAGAAGTGCGCGCAGCACGCCAACAATCGCTCTCTATCCGCTGGATTCTCGAAGCTACAAGAAAGCGCAATGAACGCACAATGGTAGAGCGTTTGGCAAATGAGTTAATGGACGCTGTAAATGATAGAGGCGCGGCGTTTAAGAAAAAAGAAGATGTGCATAAAATGGCAGAGGCAAACAAAGCTTTTGCGCATTATCGCTGGTAAGCTTAGGCTTAACCTAGAATCCGCGAGCCTTGCTGTTTTTAGATTCAAAATTGCAGGCTTGCAAGCTCCCAAAAACTATAAATTAAGGAAATCCTATGGCAAGAACTACCCCACTTCAGCGTATTAGAAATATCGGTATTGCAGCCCACATTGACGCGGGTAAAACGACGACTTCAGAGCGCATTTTGTTTTATACAGGCGTTAGTCATAAAATCGGCGAAGTGCATGATGGCGCGGCGACAATGGACTGGATGGAGCAAGAGAAAGAGCGCGGGATTACGATTACTTCTGCGGCGACTACTTGCTTTTGGAAAGATTATCAAATAAACCTTATTGACACCCCCGGACACGTGGATTTCACTATTGAGGTTGAGCGCTCTATGCGTGTGCTTGATGGTGCTGTGGCGGTGTTTTGTTCCGTTGGTGGTGTGCAGCCACAGAGTGAAACCGTTTGGCGACAAGCAAATAAATACGGCGTACCGAGAATGGTTTTTGTCAATAAAATGGACAGAATCGGCGCAAATTTCTACAATGTAGAATCTCAAATCAAGCAACGCCTCAAAGCCAATCCTGTGCCGATTAATATTCCTATCGGTGCGGAGGAAAACTTCAAAGGCGTGGTTGATCTCGTGCAGATGAAAGCCATTGTATGGAATGATGAATCTATGGGCGCAAAATACGACATAGAGGAGATTCCAGCAGAGCTTGCAGATAAAGCAGCGGAGTATAGAGAAAAGCTTTTGGAATCTGTTGCCGAGCAAGATGAAGCGCTAATGGAAAAATATCTTGGTGGCGAGGAATTGAGCATTGAAGAGATCAAAAAAGGTATCAAATTAGGTTGCTTAAATATGAGCCTTATTCCAATGCTTTGTGGTTCGAGCTTTAAAAATAAGGGCGTGCAGACTTTGCTTGATGCGGTGGTGGATTTCCTTCCTGCGCCAACTGAAGTTGCAGAGATTAAAGGGATTAATCCAAAAGATGAAAGCGAGCTAAGTGTAGAATCTAGCGATAATGGCGCATTTGCAGGGCTTGCGTTTAAGATTATGACTGACCCATTTGTCGGACAGCTCACTTTCGTGCGCGCTTACCGCGGGAAGCTAGAATCTGGAAGCTATGTGTTAAACTCTACAAAAGGCAAAAAAGAGCGCGTAGGGCGTTTGCTTAAAATGCACTCTAACAAAAGAGAGGATATTAAGGAGATTTACGCGGGCGAAATTTGCGCGTTTGTGGGATTGAAAGAAACGCTCACAGGAGACACGCTTTGCGATGAAAAAGCGCCGGTAATTTTGGAGCGTATGGAATTCCCAGAGCCTGTGATTCACATTGCCGTGGAGCCAAAAACAAAGGCAGACCAAGAAAAAATGTCAATCGCGCTCGGCAAGCTTGCAGAAGAGGATCCAAGCTTTAGGGTAAGCACGCAAGAGGAGACAGGGCAGACGCTCATCGGTGGTATGGGTGAGTTGCACCTTGAAATCATCGTGGATAGGCTAAAGCGCGAATTTAAAGTCGAGGCGGAAGTCGGACAGCCACAAGTGGCATTCCGCGAGACTATCAGAAGTAGCGTCGAGCAAGAGTGCAAATACGCCAAGCAATCCGGTGGGCGCGGACAATACGGCCATGTGTTTATCAAGCTTGAGCCAAAAGAGCCCGGCACTGGTTATGAGTTTGTGAATGATATTAGCGGTGGTGTGATTCCAAAGGAATACATTCCTGCGGTGGATAAAGGTATCCAAGAGGCGATGCAAAGCGGTGTGTTAGCGGGCTATCCGGTGGTGGATTTCAAGGTGACGCTTTATGATGGAAGCTACCATGATGTGGATTCTAGTGAAATGGCGTTTAAAATCGCCGGCTCAATGGCATTTAAAGATGCGTGTCGCAAGGCAAATGCGGTGTTGCTTGAGCCGTTGATGAAAGTTGAAGTTGAAGTGCCAGAGGAATATATGGGCGATGTGATAGGCGACCTTAACCGCAGACGCGGACAAATCAACTCAATGGACGACAGAATGGGCCTTAAAATTGTCAATGCATTTGTGCCTTTGGCTGAAATGTTTGGCTATTCTACGGATTTGCGCTCCGCTACACAAGGGCGCGGGACCTACACGATGGAATTTGACCATTATGGCGAAGTGCCAAACAACATTGCAAAAGAAATTATGGAAAAACGCAGTAGCTAGTTAAATTGCATTTAAAAAAGCGTTGTTATGAATCAACCAAAAATTAGCGTTGTAACCATTGTTTATAACGATGTCGCGCACATCAAAGAAACAATGGATTCTGTAATCAATCAAAGCTATCCGCATATCGAATACATTCTCATCGATGGCGCGAGCACTGATGGCACGCGCGAGACTATAGAATCTGCTCTGCGAGAAATCGCGCTAGATTCTAGCCTTGTCGTTGGAGAATACCCACCAGAATCAAGCATCTCAACAATTGATGATTTTAGCAAAGAGGAATTAGAGAATCTCGCCAGCTTAGATTCTGCGATTTTAGGCAAGCCAGCACCTTTTAGTATCAAATACGACATTCCTAGCTTTTATCTGCAAGGCACACACAAGGACAATCCGCATTTCACTTTTAAATTCCTAAGTCAAAAAGATAGTGGGATCTATGATGCGATGAACAAAGGCATCGATCTTGCCAGCGGTCAATGGTGTAATTTTATGAATTGCGGGGATAGATTCTATGCCTCAAGCGTATTGAGTGATGTGTCCTCACTGCTTGATGATGAGTATGATGTCGTGGATGGTGGAGTAGAAATATGCTATGACGAGAATCATCGCAAGATAAAATTTTATAAAAATATTGTTTTTGGTCCTTTTACTTTGGAATTTTCTAATCATCAAGCCACTTTTGTAAAAAATTATCTTGCAAAAAAATATTATTTTGATGATACATTTCAAATACTTGGAGATATGGATTTTTTTGCTATTCTTTATGCAAAACGATATAGGTGGAAAAAAATACAAACAATTGTTGCTAGCTATAATACCAATGGCATTTCCTCTAGAATTGGTATGTCTATTTTTCTGGAAAATATAAAAATAGGTAAAAAATACATGTTTTATTATCCTTTAACACACACACTTTACTATTTATTTTATGTCTTACCACGCGTAAGTATTCGTAAAATATTACCTAAATCACTAGGAAATGCCATTCGCCAAAGGCTTCGCTAATGCGAGTTGTTTTTGATATTTGTGGCACATTATATGACTCAAATACTACGCTTGATTTTTGTCAATGGAGAGCAAAGGGCGCACAAAAATATTATTTGAGCTTTTTGCGCTCTAAGTTTACACGCGCGCTAAATAAATTTTCCAAAAAATGCCTTAAAAAAGAAATTATTCCGGTGCGAGAAATATTCATAAAAACATTAAAAGGCGAATCTAAAGACTCTTTATATAGCCAAGGCGTAAAATTTGTAAGCATATTTTTGGTACGCAAAAAGCGAAAGGAAGTTATTGAATTGTTGCAAAAATTTTCAACTAGCGATGTGGTTTTGGTTTCTGCCACAATAGATTGTGTGGCTTATGCTATCGCGCAAAAATTACGCATTGATAAGTTTTATTCTTCTTCTTTGAAATATGATAAAAATGGCTTGTGTGTCGGCGTTTTGGAAAATGATTTATTAGGTAAAAAGCACAATTTATTTCAAGAAATTGATTTTATTGCCACGGATAATTTGAGTGATATTGAGCTTTGCAAAAAAGCAAAGGAGGCGCTTATCATCTCATATCCAAGACATAAGAAGTTTTGGCTTTCACAAAATCTAAAAAACATCCAAATTATAGAGGTATGAAATGTATTTTTTTATGTTAAGTTTTGCGCCATTTGTCTATCTTTGTGAGACAAGACTTAAAGGGATTGTCCATAAAGTTTCTTTTATTTTTTTGTATTTTATACCAACAATTGCTACATATATGTATTTTGCGCCTAACGCGTATTCCATCGAAGGTGTCTTAAAGCTGACATTAGCGCTCTGCCTCATTGATATAATATACGCAAACGGCTATATGCAAAATGACATTTTTACAATAAAAAAAGAGGTAAATCCTACACTTAGACTCTCAGAGCAAATGCTTGAAAAGATGCAAGCACAATTTGGCAGAATCATATTAGGACGCTGCGTGTTTGCTGTGATTTTATTTGCTTTGCTATATGCTATTGATAGGCAGTTTGCTGTGTTTGTGGGGCTAGGTGTAATTGCAATACAAATTTTATATCTTATTTATAATTCACAGCGCAATATGGTTAATCTTTTTTTGGTTCCCTTTATGAGTTTTTTACGTTTTTTTGCTGTAAGTTTACCTTATATTGATGAGTGGGGTACTATTCTAGGGCTTTTTGCGCTTTATCCATTGTCTAAATTCCTCGAGTTTTGTGTGAAGCCACGCTTTAAGATTTCCTTAATTGCGCGCAAAATCATCACTAATCTTGACAAATTTCGCGTAGTATATTATGCGCTTTATTCTCTTGTTTTTGGTTTGCTATGGTGGCACGGAAAATCTAGCTGGATATTTTTAGCTTTGGGCTTATATTTTCTTGCTTTTCGCATAGCCTGTTTTGCTATTTTGCAAAGAAAGTCATTTTCTGAGCATATCGAACGCAAGCGTTTTGAAAATAATCCAACCAAAGATAAAACTTCCTGATTGACCTTTGTAATTTTTTATTTCCCTCCTAGCGCCCTCAACTCATTCTCCAAAAATTTCCCCGTGTAGCTGCCGGTTTTTGCGTAATTTTTAGCAAGCGTTGCTGGTGTGCCGCAATCTACGATTTTACCGCCTTTATCGCCCCCTTCCGGTCCTATGTCGATGATAAAATCTGCATTTTTTATTAAATCCAAATTGTGTTCAATCACAATCATACTATTGCCAAGCTCGACTAAATGGTGCAATACTTTTATGAGCTTATCGACATCGGCAAAATGCAGTCCTGTAGTCGGCTCATCAAGGATATAGAGCGTCTTGCCCGTGTCCTTGCGGCTTAGCTCTTTGGCAAGTTTGACGCGTTGGGCTTCCCCGCCACTAAGCGTTAGCGCATTTTGTCCCAAATGGATATACCCAAGCCCAACCGCGCATAGCGTGCTAAGCTGACTTGCGATTTTTGGCACTTTGGCAAAAAATTCCAGCGCCTCTTCCACGCTCATCGCCAGCACATCAGCGATATTTTTGCCCTTGTAGTGGATTTCTAGCGTTTGTGGATTGTATTTTTTACCCCCGCACGCATCGCATTTCACCATCACATCAGGCAAAAAGTGCATTTCAATCTTTATCTCGCCTTCACCTTGACACTTTTCGCACCGCCCACCTTTGACATTGAAGCTAAAGCGCCCCGCGTTATACCCGCGCAGTTTAGATTCTTTGACTTCGCTAAAAAGCGTGCGGATATGATCCATCACACCTGTATAAGTCGCTGGATTGCTGCGTGGCGTGCGCCCGATAGGACTTTGATCAAGGTAAATCACCTTATCTAACTGCTCCAGTCCCACGATTTCCACACCATCGCATTTGTGGATTTTTTTAGCATTGTTGAGAATCTCCTGCGCCGTTGGCAGTAGCGTTTGCAAAATTAGCGAGCTTTTCCCACTTCCGCTCACGCCCGTGACGCAGACAAAGTTACTTAGCGGGATTTTTAGGCTAAGATTTTTAATATTATTAATCGTCACATGCTTAATCTCAAGCCACTTTTCCTGCGCGCGATTGTGGCGGTGATCGATGAGATTCTCATTTTTCAAATAGCTTGCAGTGAGCGTTTTAGCCTTAAGCAATTGCTCCTTTGTCCCGCTAAAGACGACTTCTCCGCCATTGACACCAGCGCCGGGTCCGATATCCACGATAAAATCCGCGTGCAAAATCGTCTCTCTATCATGCTCCACGACAATCACGCTATTGCCCTTTTCTTGCAGTGAGCGCAAAGTCTTAATAAGCCGCAGCGTGTCGCGCTCATGCAAGCCGATACTAGGCTCATCAAGCACATACATTACGCCCGTAAGCCCGCTTCCAATTTGGCTTGCAATGCGGATTCTCTGACTTTCACCGCCACTAATGCTCCGCGCATCGCGCCCAAGGCTAAGGTAGCCTAACCCCACATCATCAAGGAAAAAGAGGCGCTCTCTAATTTCTTTCAAAATCGGCGCGGCAATCATCGCTTGCTGTGGATTTAAACTCTCAAAATGCGCATCATCTTTGAAAAACGCAAAAACTTGCTCGATGGGTAAATCGATAATCTCGCCAATCCCAAGCCCGCCGACTTTCACACTTAGGGAAGGGAGATTTAGGCGATGTCCTTTGCAAGTGGGGCAGGTTTTTTCAGTCGTGTAGTCGCCTAAGTCCTTATCGTCCTTAAACATATCATACGCAATTTGGATAATGCCCTTCCACGGGCGTTCCAGTGTGCTTTTATTCCACTTAAAACTTACCATATTTGGCGCGCCATACAAAAGGAGATTCTGCTTTTGAGAATCTAACTCTTCAAAGCTCTTTTCCATATCAATATCATACGCCTTGCAAAAGCCCGCAAACAGCTCGGCGTAGTAGCTTCGATTGTAGCCAAAGATGACTTTTATCCCGCCTTTTTTTAGGGGTTGTGATTTATCAAGGATTTTTTTCACATCGATTGTGTATTTCACCCCAAGCCCTAGACAATCCGTGCAAGCGCCCTTTGGGGAGTTAAAGCTAAAGCTAAGCGGCTCTAGCTCTTCAAAACTCACCTTACAATTAAAGCACGCAAAATGCTCGCTGTAGTGGATATGGCGTATTTCTTTTCCATTAATAGTATCACTTCGCGGAAGTAAATTCCGCTTTGCCTCCGTTTCGCGTGCATACTCAGCATTTTCTGCTTGTTGAGATTGTGAAGTCTTATTGCGCTGGTTGGAATCTTTAGAATCTTTTGCGTGCGTTGCGGATTCTTCAGATTCTACCGCGTGAGATTCTACTGCGCGTGGTTTTGAAGGCAAAGTCTGCTCGATTTCAACCTCGCCATAAGATTCTTTAAGCGCCTTTTCGATGGCTTGAGCGATACGCGTGCTATTGTCGCTATTTAGTATCACTCTGTCAATCACCACCTTAATTGTGTGCTTTTTGTGCTTTGCAAGCTCGATTTCTTCATCTAGGCGCGTCATCACACCATCGATTTGCGCGCGCACGAAGCCCTTTTGGCGCAGGGATTCTATCTTATCAGCAAATGAGCCTTTTTTTTCTTTCACAATCGGTGCTAGGATTATAAGGGTGGAATCTTGCTCTAATTCCAGCACCTGCGCGATGATATCAGTTTGGCTCATATGTGAGATTTTCTCCCCGCAAATGTGGCAATACTGCACCCCTATGCGCGCAAACAGCAGGCGCAAATAATCATAAATTTCAGTAATCGTCCCAACCGTTGAGCGCGGATTCTTAGAAGTCGTCTTTTGATCGATAGCAATCGCAGGCGTGAGTCCCTCGATTTTATCCACATTTGGTTTGCCGACTTTATCAAGGAATTGACGCACATAGCTTGAAAGCGATTCAATATACCTGCGCTGCCCCTCCGCATACAGCGTGTCAAAAGCCAGCGTGCTTTTCCCACTTCCGCTCAAGCCCGTAAAAACCACGAGCTGATTTTTGGGAATCTCTAAATTGATATTTTTAAGGTTATTTTCTTTTGCGCCTTGTATTTGGATAAGTTGCAGGTTTTTAGTATTCATTGTTTGCGCGCTCCTATCGCCTTTGTTTGGGAAAATAGTCTAAAAGACAAAGGCGCAATTATAGCATTTATTGAAAAAACAAAAGAACAGATTTTGTATTCTTAACTTTTGAGATAATCTCTCTATCTTTTTTCAGCGTTTGGGTGGTTATCGTCTTAGAATCCTCGCTAATTTTTGGTTGCGTGCTAAAAAGTTGCGCGTTTGCACTTTGTGGCTCATAGGATTCAAAGTCA
>NZ_NXLL01000026.1 GCF_003364115.1 Helicobacter sp. MIT 00-7814
GGGGAGAGCCTCGCTGTTTCCCTTGCTAGAAAAAAATCGGGCATTAGCACTTCTGCTAATGCTAAATCACCGCTTTTTTTCACCACGCAAGGGGCGAGATTGGGTTACGCTGGCGCGTAACGAAAATTCCTTGTGAATACAAAATCTAGGTTTGCGCGGGGTGCGGATTTTTAGAATCCGCTTTAGAATTTATACTCTATGCCCGCTAGGATTCTGCGTCCTGCTTGATAGTAACCGCTACCATAATAGTAATTTCTATCAAGCAAGTTATATGCGCCAAGGCTCAAAGTCAAATCCTTAATCACATGATAATTTGCCTTTAAATCAATAAGGAAAATATCATTATTTTGTGAGTAGATATTGTCCAATACATACCATTGTTTGCTTTGGAAAGTAGCTAACGCAATCAAATCAAATTGCTTGATTGGGGCGACAATAAGCGAAGCATTAGCAATATGGTTTGGATAGTCTAAGATTCTCGAGCCATCTACACCATAGCTAGTTCCATCTGGGTTTGTGGCTTTCTTTTGTGTATAGGTATAGTTTGCATTAAAGCGAAGTTTTTCATCAAAAAAGCTTTGTGCAATACTTATTTCCCCACCATATGCATAGCCTTCTTTTGCATTCTCTAAACGCACGCAATCTCTTCCTGCAGAACAAGCGCTATTTGGCATACTTGCTGTAATCATCATATTTCTCATATCGTTATAGAAAAGCGCAAATGTAATCTTTCCTGTGTCATATTCAATCTGCGTGCCTAACTCGTAGTTAATTGCAGATTCTGGCAAAATATTTGGATTCGGCACACGAGAGCCCCAAGTTTCTGAGAATCTATCTTTGAGTGTTGGAAGTTTTGATTTTTGTCCTATATTTGCATAAAGTGCTACATATTCATTTACATATGCATAGCCTATCGCTTGCAATGTGAAGCCTTGTAAATGCTTAGCGCTTGTATCTTTAACTTCATCAGTTTTCACACTTAGCAAATCGTTTCTATCATAGCTCCCATTAACCGCAAAACGAAAAGTTTGATTAATACGCTGTGTGTATTCGGCAAAAATTGAAGTGCTTAAGTCTTTAAAACTTTCATTATCATTTGTGCCTGTAGCTCCGGGCAGTGGCTTATCAGTATGATTAGTCATATCAGATTTAAGATTTAAGCCAACTTTGAGTTTTTTATTTTCATCAAAATCATAGCCAAGTGTGAAAATCCCACCAACTGCATAATCATCATAAGTGCTTAATCCACGAAATCCATTTGCTGTAATAGTGTTGTTGGCTCCATTGCCACCTAACATTTGAAGATTATTGTAAAATCTATCCATATAGATTCTGCTATTTAATGAAAGCTTTTCGCTTAATCGCGAGTTCCCTAAGATATAGGCTGTGATTTTGTCATAATTTGGCCACTGCCAGAATCTACCACCACCATTAGCATTAAGCATACCTCCTTTTTCACCTTTTTGGTAGATAAAGTTAAGGCTGTATTCGTGGTTTTCATTTGGTTCATAGCCTACTTTAACGCGTAAAGTGTGATTTTTATAGTAGCTGTTGCGCTTTTCGCCACTGCCTTGATATGGTGTAGGTGTGAAGTTATTTGAGAGATTGTAAGAGTTTCTGCCTGTGAAAGAATAGCTTAACTGCGCGTAGTATTTGCCAAGATTTGTGCCAACTGATACTGCGGCGCGGTTTTCGTTATTTGTGATGAAGTCGTATTTTGCGTTTATCTCAAGTTTATCTTTTGGTTTGGAAGTGATAATATTGACTGCACCACCGATGGTATTCATACCATAAATCGGGCTTGTGTAGCCTTTGGAAACAGAGATTTCAGAAACGCCAAAGCTAGCAAATTGTCCCCAGTCGGTTTGTCTATCATAGATTGAATTTACCGGAATCCCATCGATAAAAAGTCCTACTTGTGTCACGCTGTAGCCTCTGATGCCAATTCCGGGCTCACCTCTCTGCCCTGTTGGTGGTTGGATAAACACACCCGGCGTGAATCTTAGCGCTTCTGCAACATCTTTTGAGCTTGTGTTTGCAATATCCTCTGCGGTAACGGTGCTTACCGTTGGGTTGTTATCTGGGCGAGAATCTCCGACAACCTCGATGCGTCCTAAGTCATAGACTTTGTCGGTGTTTTGTTTTATGCTTTGAGGGGGGGGGTAGTAGATTGATTTGTGGTTGATTGTGCTGTGTTTGATTGTGTGCTAGGTTGGTTTGTCGCGTCATCTGCGAGGGCGAGATTTGCACTTAGTAATACGCTAATAAGTGCGAGGGAAAGTTTGGGATATGTTTTCATTGTTGCTCCTGTGTTATTTTTGCGGGATTCTGGGATTAAAGTTCAGAATCTCAAAGCGGGTATTTTGCAACTATTTATATAAAAATAAACTTAATGTATAAAAAAATATAGGCTTATGTGGGAAATTTTGGGCGAATTTAGTGTTTTGTTACTAATATTTATTACAATCGCGAGTGATAATTTTTCGTTATCAATAAATTTTAATCACAAAAAAGGAGTTTTTATGCTAGTAACAAAACCAGCACCGGATTTCACAGCAGAGGCTATCAAGGCAGATGGGACTTTTGATGATAACTTCAACCTTTATAGCAATATTGGCAAAAATGGCGCAGTAGTGTTCTTTTGGCCAAAGGATTTTACTTTCGTTTGTCCGAGCGAGATTATCGCGTTTGATCATAGGGTGAAAGACTTTGCAGAGCGCGGATTTAGCGTGATTGGCGTGTCTATTGACTCTAAAGAAGTGCATTTTGCGTGGAGAAACACACCGGTGAAAGAAGGCGGTATCGGCGCGGTGACTTTCCCTATGGTATCAGATATCACAAAGCAAATTTCACGCGATTATGATGTGCTATTTAATAGCGCGGTGGCGTTGCGCGGAAGCTTTTTGATTGATAGAAATAAAGTGATCCGCCATGCGGTGGTAAATGACTTGCCACTTGGTAGAAATGTCGATGAAATGGTGAGAATGTGCGATGCGCTCTTGCACTTTGAAGCACATGGCGAAGTGTGCCCAGCAGGCTGGCAAAAGGGCGAAAAAGGTATGGTAGCAGACGCTAAAGGCGTAGCAGAATACCTAAGCCAAAACGCAGACAAGCTATAATTTGTTTTATTAGCTTAATAAAGCGCTTAAGGTGAGTGTCCCTCGCCTTGAGTGATTTTGAGCTTTCTTTAGATACTTTGAGATTCTAAAGTCCTTATTTTAGATTCTTAACTTCTTACTAATTTTTTAAATTTTCACCCATAAAATTGCAATCTTAATTTTTTACAAGATTTTTTACAAATGCCACTGCTTCTAGCGCGTTTTTGCAAAGTGGGGTGTTAAAGGTTTCTAAACTTTGCTTGCTTCCATAGCCACATAGCACGCCAATTCCATTGATTTTAGCATTTTTTGCCGCTTGTAAATCTAAAATCGTATCACCTACCATAAAGCAATTTTTACGCGCAATTTCACGTCCCAAACTCGCTTTAATATACTCAAGCGCCTTTAAAATCGGCTCAGAATCTGGCTTTGGCTTTTCTACTTGCTCGATCCCAAGCACGATTGCAAAATACTCCAAAACGCCAAAACTCTCCAAAAGCTTCGCGCTAAAATCTCCGCGCTTTGTCGTCACCACGCCAAGAGTTGCGAAACTATGTGCTTGCAAAATCGCCTCCCTTGCGCCCTCTAGCAATGTCGTGCCCTCTTCCATACGCGCGCGATAGCACTCACGATACGCGCTCACATAAGATTCTACCTCCTCGCTTTTTACGCCATTTTGCGCGAACATTGAATTTAGCGTGTGTCCGATACTTTGGATTATCCCTTCTCTCTTTGGCGGTGGGGCATTATGCACCTTGTATGCGTGTAAAAAGCTCTCCACAATCGCAGGTGTAGAATCTATCAGCGTCCCGTCCAAATCAAATAAAATCACCGCTTCTTTATTCATTTTTGCTCCTAAAATTTTTGTGTATTTTGCTAATTTTTTTGCGTGCTAAGCGCGCCCTTGCGAAACTCATAATATATCACGCCAAAGGTTACAAAGCTCGCGCAAAGGAACGAAAGCGGGTAGCTCGCCCAAACTCCATCGATGCCAAAATGCGCGCTCAAAATATACAGCAACGCCACGACGAACAAAAGATTTGTCGAAATCGTCACAATAAACGAACTTAGCGGGCGCTGGATTGACTGCAAGAAAATCGAGCTTACAAGATTAAAGCCCAAAAAGATATAACCTAAAAAATAAATATGCATCGCATGCGAAGTAGAATCTAGCAAATGCGCCGTATCCTCGCGCAAGAAAAGGCTAATAATATGCGTATCAAACACGCTAAAAAGCCCAAAAAGCAAAAATCCACACGCCGTGGCAAAAGCCACCACAAAAAGATAGATTTTTTTTACCCGCACAAACTCGCGCGCACCGTAATTAAAACTCGCAATGGGCTGCACGCCCTGCGCGCATGAGAGAATCACGGTAAAAATAATCGTCCCGCTATAAAGCAAAATGCTATACACAGAAAGCGCATTGCTCCCGCCAAGCTCTCTAAGTAGGTGATTAAAAAATATCATCACAAAGCTCACGCTTAGCTCTGAAAAGCTTTGAGGCACGCCATTGCGCGCGGAAGCAAAGAGTGAGCGGAAGTCAAAAGCGCGCACAAAATAAATCTTACCTTTTTTGAAAATAAAATGCGTCAGCAAAATACACATTCCCATAAAATGCCCCAAAATCGTAGCAAGCGCGGCGCCAAAGATTCCCATTTCAAAGACAAACAAAAAGAGGTAATTTAAGATGATATTGCCCACAGAGCCTACTATCATCGCGCTCATCGCAAGAACGGGGCGCTTGTCATTAATCGTAAAAACATCTAAAAGCGGATGCAACACGATAATAAACGAGCCTAAAAAAATCACGCGCAGATACTCCACCACAAAAGGCGCGATCTCATCATTTGCCCCAAGCTGAAGCGCTATAGAATCCACAAAATAAAACAGCACAAAGCCCAAAATAACGCTACTAAAAAACGCAAAATAACACACCGAGCTAAACATAAGGCGCGCCCTGTGCTCCTGTCCCTTGCCTAAATAATACGAAGCAATGCTTGCCGCACCCATACCAAAAAGCAACTCAAATGCAATCAATACTGGAAACACAGGCCAGCACACACCAATAGCTGCTAGCGCCTTGTCGCCGATGGCTTTGCCCACGAAGATTCCATCAAATGTGGAATAGGTGGAAAGTGCGAGCATAGCGCAGAGATTTGGGATAAAAAAGTAAAAAAATAAACGCGTGAGAGAATCTTTGCTTATGTCGATATTTTTTGCCATTGTTTTTCCTTTTTTTGCCTTTGTCTTGCCTTGTTTACGCCTATTTGCCTTGCTTACTCATTTGCCTTGCTTGCGCTTAAAATTTATCGTGGATTTGTCGCGTCCATTTTGTGGCGGAATTTTGAAATGCAATTTTAGCTTAGAATCCTAAAAACAAGCAAAAATCTTAAGGCAATGCGATTTTAAAATTTATGGTATTGTTTGGCTCGCAAAACATACAAAGAACACAAACCAAAGACACAAAGGCGCGCAGAATGCAAAAAGCTTATAAACTCCTCGCACAGGCAAAAAACATCTCACACAATCACGCAAAAATGCTTATTGACAAAGGACTTGTGCGCGCAAATGGCGTGCGCTTGAAGCTTGCAAGAGAAGAAATTGCGCTAGATTCTCGCTTTGAGGTGCAAGAGATTGCTAAACCGCAGATTCTCTACCAAAACAAGGATTTGCTAGCGCTTGAAAAGCCCGCGTTTATAGAATCTTATGAGTTGGAATCTTTTTATAAAAATGATGGTTTTGTGCTACTTCATCGGCTTGATAGGGAATGCAGTGGGGTGATTTTGCTAGCGAAGGAAAATAGCGCATTTTTGGAGCAGGCAAAAGTGGCGTTTAAAAAAAGGCAGGTGTATAAGGAATATCGCACGCTTGTTTCTGGGATAATCCCAGAAGCGCTCACCATCACAAAGCCCATCACAACGCACAAAAAGCATGGCTTTGCAAAATCGCGCATTGATAAGAATGGCTTGGAGGCAATCACGCATATCGAGCCTTTGGCGATACAGGGCAAAAAAAGCTTGCTAAAGGTAGTTATCCCCACAGGCAGGACACATCAAATCCGCGTGCATCTAAGCAGTATCGGGCACCCGATAGTCGGAGACAAAATCTATGGCGGGATAGACTACAAGCGCCTTTTGCTGCATGCGCATCGCATAGAGATTTTAGGGCATAAAATCACTTCTGCGCCACCAAAGGAATTGGAGCTTTAGGTATTAAAAGTTATTTATCGCGTGAATAATTTTTTGCGTAGTCGCCTCATCTTGGACTTGACTAATTGGAATGCTAAGGATTTGAGAATGCAAATCTTGGTTTGGCAGATTGAGCGCATTATATTGCGCAAAAGCCTTTTGCTTGTGGATTGGAAGCGGATAGTGGATAAGAGATTCTATCCCTTGTGCGCGCAAATGCTCTTGCAACGCATCTCGGCGCGGTGAGCGCAAGACAAAAAGATGCCACACATGAGAAGATGCGTGCAAAATATCGCTAGTTTGGGCGGATTGCGTAGAATCTGGCTCATAATCTGCAAGGGCTGGAAGTAAAATATCTTTGTGCTTAATTCCTTGCAAATATGCCTTTGCAACCTCGCGTCGCGCGGAATTATCAGAATCTAGCGCTTTTAATTTTTGACGCAAAAACATCGCTTGGATAGAATCTAAACGCGAATTAACCCCTTGCAAAGTGTGGATATATTTTTTTTCACTGCCACTATTTGCGATGACGCGGATTGTGCGTATCAAAGCCTCATCATCACTCACCACCGCACCGCCATCGCCCAACGCACCGAGATTTTTCGCTGGATAAAAGCTAAAAGCCCCCGCATTTGCGTAACTCCCTGCGCGCTTTAAAGGTTTAGATTCTGTATTAAAATTAGCAAAATACGCGCCATGCGCCTGCGCGCTATCTTCAATCACAAGCAAATCATGCTTTTTGGCAAAATCTAAAATCGCGCGCATATCACACAACTGCCCAAACAAATGCACAGGCATAATCGCCCTTGTGCGCGGGCTTAATAGAGAATCTAACGCCGAGCAATCAAGCAAAAAATCCTTTTCTCTCGGCGGGGCAAAAATGGGCGTGAGATTATTTTGCGTGATGGCAAAAGCACTTGCGACATAGCTATTTTTCGGCACGATCACTTCATCAAAATCACGCAGTTTGCCGAGCTCTTTGTAAGCTTTCAAAATTAAAAACAGCGCATCATATCCACTGCCAACGCCCACGCAGTATTTCGCGCCACAATACGCGCTAAACTCGCGCTCAAAGGCTTGACATTCCTCGCCCAAAATAAACTGCGCGCGTGAAAGATTTTTTTCAAACGCCTGCGTAAAGCAAAAGCGCGCATTTATTTTAGCAATATCAATAAATGGAATCTCCACACTCGCCCTTTTATTCGCGCCTACAGAATCTAAGCTTTTAGCGCCTCTTGCGCGTATTTCTCACCTAGCAAAAATGCCTTTTTATTGACATCTTTGACTTTATCAGGGACTTTTTCTAGCATTGTTTCAAAGACGATTTCCCTATCCACGCACTTTGTCATCGCAACGGTAATCGCAAGCGCCACAACTGACTGCGTTACGACATTTCCCACTTCCTCTTTGGCGATGGTGATGATTGGAATCTCATAGATTCTATAATTTTTCCTATCCTCTTCGCTGGGTTTTACAAGGTTTGGCTCAACGACGATGATATTGCCCTTTTTCACGCCACTTTTGAAAGAATCATAACTCACCTGCGCGGTGGAAAGCATAAAGTCGATTTCGCCTTCACTCGCATAAGGATACAAAATCTCCTCGCTATCAAGCAAAATATCCACCTTCGTTGGTCCGCCACGCACCTGACTTGTGTAAGTAGCGGCTTTCACGCCATAGCCTTTGTCTTTTATTTTTGCCTCTGCGAGAATCTCCCCTGCGAGCAAAACGCCCTGCCCACCGACACCTGTAAATCGCAACTGGTATTCCATAGTTACTTCCCTCCCTTAGCTTGCGCTCTTTTAATCACCTCATCATATGCCTTGCAATACTCTATCTTATTTGTATCATGTTTTAGCACGCCTGTTGGGAATTTTCCGATTTTTTCCTCATCGCTTAGCGTGTCAAATTTCGCTTTTGAAACAAGCCGAGATTCTATCCATTGAAGCATTTGCGTGGCTTCGCCCATTTTGTTTTTGCGCCCGAGATTAATGTGGCAATTGCTGTGGATATCAAAGAAGCTAAAACCATTATGGCTAAAGCCCTCTACCAAGAGCTTTTCAAGCTTTTTGGGACTTAGCACACTTTCACGCCCTACAAAGCTCGCGCCCGCTGATGAAGCAATAGAGCAAGGATCAAAGCTAGGATCGATATTGCCATATTGCGCTGTCACAGTCCAAAAGTCTTTTGGCGTTGTAGGCGAGGTTTGAGAGTTTGTAAGCCCGTAGATAAAGTTATTAATAAGCACGAGATTGAGATCAATATTCCTACAGCACGCGTGAATCGTGTGATTCCCCCCGATTGCCATAGAATCGCCATCTCCAGAAATCACAATCACCTTTTTATCCGGATTTGCAAGCTTTATGCCCGTAGCGTAAGCAAGCGTGCGCCCATGCGTGGTATGCACGGTGTTGCAATTGACATAAGAAGAGAATCTCCCGCTACAGCCAATCCCGCTCACAATACACACATCGTCCATTTTCCAACCAAGAGTGTCAATAGCCCTAATCACAGCCTTAAGCACCACGCCATCGCCACAACCCCAGCACCAAAGTGTGGGCATTTTATCCATTCGTAGATATTCTTCGTAATTAAATGCCATGCTACAACTCCTGTATTTTGTTAATGATTTCGCTAGGAGCGATACTCCTGCCATTTGCCTTGCCCAAAAACGCTACTTCGCGCTTTAAGATACGCTCAACTTCCCTAAGATACTGCCCTTTGTTAAGCTCGACGACAAGAATCTTATTGATTTTTTTACCGAGTGCTTGAAGCTGTTTTTGCGGACTAGGCCAAAGCGTGATAGGACGGAACATTCCGATTTTTACGCCATTTTTACGCAAAGAGTTTATCGCCTCTTTGGCTGACAAAGACACCGAACCATAGCAAATAAGCGCAATTTCTGCGTCCTCTAGCTTGTATTCTTCAAATTCCACAATGTCATCGACATTGTTTTCAATCTTGGCAAAAAGCCTATCAATCAAATCCTGCGAGAGTTTCTCATCTTCTGTTGGGAATCCTGTCGCGCCATGATGCAATCCCGTAATATGGTAGCGATAGCCCTTAAAAAATGGATTTAGCACCGCGGGCTTGCCAGCCTCTACGCCATAGGGCTTGTAGTCCTTTGGATCGCCTTTAAACTCGGCGCGGTTGATAATCTCTATCTCACTCAATTCCGGAATCTGCGCTCGCGCATGCATATGCCCGATAGTCTCATCAAGGAGCAAAAATACAGGCGTCATGTATTTTTCAGCGAGATTAAACGCGCGGATTGTTTGCGTGTAAGCCTCGTTTAGATTCCCAACTGCTAGGGCAATAGAGCAAAAATCGCCATGGCTTGGATTTCTTGTTTGATTGATATCGCCTTGCGAAACCCTCGTAGGAAGTCCGGTAGATGGACCGCCACGCATGACATCAACCACTACAAGCGGGATTTCCGCCATAAAACCATAGCCTATCTGCTCTGCTTTTAGTGAGATTCCCGGACCAGAAGTCGCTGTCATTGCCTTTTTCCCACTCATCGCCGCACCAAGTGCTACCGAAATACCTGCAATCTCATCTTCCATTTGGATAAACTTCCCGCCCCTTTTGGGAAGCTCAACGCTCATCTCATGCGCTATCTCGCTTGAAGGCGTAATTGGGTAGCCGCCAAAAAAACTACACCCGCATTCAAGTGCCGCTTGCGCCACCAACTCATTTCCCCCTGTGATTACCTCTCGCATACTCTCTCCTTAACTTATTGTGTGTTGTTGTTACTTAAGATTCACACTTTTTTAATTTTTATGCTCACTAGTGTTGCTAGGTTTCTGCTTGCCCTGCTCTATTCTAGCGCCATAAATTTATTTTCTTTCACCATTTGCGCGCGCGCCTTAGATTCTGCTGTGAGTTTTGCAAATTTAAATTCATCTTTGCTCGCGACAAATATCGCAAAATCCGGGCAATGCAACTCGCATTCATAGCAGCCAATGCAACTTTCAGGGTGCGCTACAGAAATGATTTTCCCCAGAATCTTATGCTCATCTTTTCGCATACCAAGCACACCACTCGGACAGAGCGAAACGCAAATATCGCACGCCTTGCACCTTGATTCATCAATCCAAACCGGAACATTCTCCGGCGCTTGCTTAAGCCCCATACTTCCTCCTTGTTTCCTTGTTGTGAATTCTAAACTTTGACAATGACAAAATACAGATAATAGTAAAGGATAAAAGTTTAAATATTTGTTAAACTTTTTCTAAAGAAAGTTTGAAAAGTTTAAGCGGTGACAAAAAGCTACTGCAAGAGGAAATAAAACCAGTCACCGGTGATGGGGTAGAAATTTACAAAAGAACCAATAGGATTATCTTTAAATTTTATATATGTCCTTATTCTATCTATAAACAAAATAAATGCCCACAAATAAAGCATAACATATGAATTTTTTAATACTACAAAAAAGAAAAACCCAGAAGCAACGGCATAATACAACACAACTAAACGTTCAAAAAAATGGATAGATATAAAACCAGCAATACAGCAAATAGGACCATAAAGAATAATAATCCATCTCCATTGCGAATCAATTTTTTTAAAAAATATTAAACTGTAAAGCACCAGAATAAAACCTATAATTAAATATCTTGGGGATGGAAGTGCACCATCCTGCATAACTTTGGTATAAACGCCAAGCTTAAGTTTAAAAAAATCTGGCAATATATCCACATAATTAAATATTACAGGAAAAATACTCTGAGAAACAAACATAAAAGCCAAAAAACCCATGACAATAAATCCACTTTTTGGGTATTTTTGCAAAATATAAAAGATTACAAAAAATAAAATTGCACTTGTATGACACAGAAAAGCCAATAATAAAAAAAAGAATATTTTAAATCTACTATATGCTGTAAGTGCAAAAAGTAAAAAAATACTTGAATAATACTGTCTTATGAGCCATCCTCCACCCAAAAATTCATACAACAAAAATACCAATACTATACAAACAGCAATTTCTTGCTTGCTTAATCGTTCTGCACTATATTTCTCAATCCAAATCAACAATAAAATAGACTGTGTAAATACATTCAAAATATCAAAGTGAACACTACTTATCTGACCAAAAATTAATGTCCAAAAAAACCAATACAATGGCAATAAAAACTCCACACCCTTACCATAATCGAATATAGAATCTAAATTTCCGTGTGCAAGATTTGTATAAGTAGTATAGTAATTTATCAAATCCCCCTGACATAAATCACAATCTGAATAACTCACCGCTCCGCCTATGGCTATGCAGATTCCAAGCGCTACTCGAGCAAATCTACCGGGTGAGAAAAAAGAAAGCACAAGCAGTAAAAATAACGCAGCAAAAAATGCAATCGGTGCGCTAAAAGGTAAAATAAGATAAGGAATAAGCGCAATCAAGCCTTCAAACGCAAAATGCAAACGCGCATTTGAAAAATCTATCTTTTTAAGCTTTACCATTTACTACCCCTATAGATTCTGCAAAAATTGCCTGTTGCCGTAGTCTTCTTGTCACACACGTGCCAAATCTCCTGTAAAAATTTCATAAAAAAGCGCAATTGTAACAAAAAAAGCAAAAAATGGGCTTAAGGATATTTTTGCAAATGGGCGCAAACCTCCGCAAGACAACGCGCAAAAATCTAGCGCACAAACTCTATCAAATACCCATAGCCCTCTTTTTCCATAGATTCCAAAGGCACAAAGCGAATTGACGCGCTGTTGATACAATAACGCAACCCACCCTTTTCTCTCGGTCCGTCATTAAACACATGCCCTAAATGCGACTTCGCAGCGCGTGAAAGCACCTCCGTGCGTATCATATTGTAGCTCCTATCCTCTTCAAAGCTCACAACCTCCCTTGCAATAGGCTTTGTGAAGCTCGGCCACCCACAACCAGAATCATACTTATCACTCGAGCTAAAAAGTGGCTCACCGCTCACCACATCTACATAGATTCCGCGCGCGTGGTTGTCCCAATATTCGTTACTAAAGGCGCGCTCGGTGTTTTTCTTTTGCGTCACGCTATATTGCAAGGCGCTTAGGCGTGCTTTGAGCTCGGCGTCACTTGGCTTTGGATAGTCCTTTGCCTCAATGATTGGCTCGCGCGCCTTGTTTAAGTCGATATGGCAATACCCGCCGGGATTTTTCGCCAAATAGTCTTGGTGATACTCCTCTGCCCTCACATAGTTTTTCAGCAGCTCTAGCTCGACTTGGATTTTTTCCTTGTATTTGCTTTGCAGGGTATCCAACTCCGCGCGCGCGATTAGCTCATCACCAGCAGATTCTGGCAAATAGTAGATTCCCGTGCGATATTGCCGCCCACGATCATTGCCCTGCTTGTTGATACTTGTTGGATCTATCACTTTGAAATAATACTTCAAAAGTCGTTCCAGCGGGAGTTTTTCGCTATCATACACCACTTTCACACTTTCAGCATGATCGCTCACATGCAGCATTTGATAGCTCGTCTCCTGCGTCTTTCCGTTGGCATAGCCCACCTCGATACTCTGCACGCCATAGATCTTTTTCATATATGCTTCCAATCCCCAAAAACACCCGCCAGCAAGATAAATTGTCTTAAGATTTTGAGCAGATTCCATAATTTTCTCCTTTGGCTTTTCTTGCGTGGTTTGCGTTTGATTTTGCGCTAGATTCTGCGCACCAAAAGCCTGCAAGATACAGAATAAAATAAGCAGAGCCACTTTGCAGATTCTAGGCATTTTGTTTCCTTCAAAATAAGACTTGCAAAAACCAAATCCTAGCCCAAAGAAATTAACATTTAGAGAAAATAACGCTTAGGATCCGCCATTACCGAATCCTAAAAACATACATTTGCGATGGCAGTCGCAAAGGATTCCCCATATTGTTTAGCGAGTGCTTGATTCCTAATTTTTGCAATGCCAGCGCACCAAAGCTCATAAGATTATATGAAGGAATATAACCAAAATTATCTGTCTCAAAAAGCAATTCCTCTTTCTCCTTTAGATTCTTAATATATTCTTGCGAAATTGCCTTGTCACTCATAAAGCTCACAAAAAGCAAGTCGCCACTTTTAGGCTCGCTCACCTCATCATTAGCATAAAAGCTAAATTTTGCGTCTGGCTTTGGGGTGAAATTTTTGCCATTTGGCTCATTTGACTTGATATCAAAATCCTCCACACCATAGATTCTAGGCAAAATATCAAAAACAGCACCATACTGCCAGTAATAATAGCATCTATCCCGCCCGCGACAGAATCCATCAAAATAAAGCGTGGTGCCCGGATTTTCTTTTATATATTTGGCTAAAAACTCCATAGAATCTTGCATATTACGCATTTGCGTTTTATTAAGCGTGAAATAATGCAAGCCTTGCGGAATGGTATTTAGCGCCAAAATAAGCCCGCTCACAACGACTATGCCCCACAAGATTATACTTTTCATCAATGCGCGCCCATAAAGATTCAAAAAGAAAAGCCCATACAAGCACACCAAAACATTTGCCGGCATAAAATAATGAAAACTCCCCATGCCAAGCATCAAAAACGCGCAAAAATACGCAAGCGCAATAAGCAACACGCTATCCCAAAATATATTTAGAGAATCTTTATACTTCACAACGCGATACAATCGATACAAAAACATACAAGGCATAGCAATACTCACAAGCGGTGCGCCCAAAATCGCCACGACAAAAGTGCGCGTTGGGCTAAAAACATCAAGTTTATCATAAGCCCCAGTAGCACCATGCGTAAAATACACATACAACAGCAGAAAAATCACACCGCTAAGCATTAAGAGGCAGTTAAAAATTACAAAGATTTTCGAAGGTTTTGGAGCTTGAAAAAAGCGAGTATTAAGGAAAGCTAAGAAAAGTGATGTAAAGCCAAAGCCACTAATCAAGACAAACGAAACTTCTTTGAGGTAAATAACCGCGTTTCCAAACACGAGCGCAAGTATGATATATATATATATATATATCAGGGTTTTTCATTTTGACAAATACGCGTTGCACGCAAAGCAAGAAAAGGAGCAAAAACATTATCTGCGTGTTTTCAGGGAAGGGAATCTGTGTGATTATCTTTACATAGCCCACGCTCAGGGCAAAAATCACAAAACTCACAAAAACAAGTGCTTTGTTTGCGCCAAAACTCCTAGCTAGTGCATAATAACAGCACGCGATAATAACAAAAACAAGTGCATTCCCAATCATAAAAGCATAAGGACTTGTCGAAATGCTAGCTATCAAATTAAGATTCCACCCAGCCAATGGAAAAAATCGCTTACTGCCAAAATCCAATCCATGCCAAGCACTACCACCATCACGCAAACCCATAAAAAAAGCTATATCATCGCCACTCATTAATGGCATACTTGATTTATAAACAATACAAAATGCATACACGGCGACAAACGCCCAAAAGGCTATATCCCAGCCACTCCTAAATCTACTCATTCCAAACTCCTAAATTTTAAAATTTCAAGCTACGTATTGTATTTTGTGTGTCTTTTAAAAATCCTTAAACTGGCATTTTCGCCATAATACCCACAAAACCTAGCCACAAAGGAGTTTCAATGAGAATCTACGACAATGCAAAAAACACTGCCACAAGTTCCACAGCCCCGACAAAAGCCTTGTTTTGCTTAGTTGCATTTTTGCTTGTTTGTTCGTTTGTAACTGCTACGCCAAATGAAGTAGATGAGGAAACAGAAGAGCATTATCCCAGAATCTACGCTAGCAAAGATTCCAAAACTTTAGCCATAATCACCCGTGGGAGGGTGTTTATGGCGAGTTTGAGCTATGCAATCCGCTTTCCTCTTTTGGACCATGCGAGAAGCAAAGAAAGTTAAGCATTTATGATTGTGAAATTTTAGACGCGCAAAACACGATTTGCATACTAGGCATTGTTTCTAGGCAAGAATATAGCTTGGTAGATCCATTTAAAGACAGGCTTAGGTGCGAAAGCCCTAGCGAAGTTGAGATTCTCATCAGTGGCAACACCGCAAAACCCACAGAAAGGTATTTTGACAACAAATGCAAATACCTTAAAGGCAAGAAAAAAGAGGAGTGCTACAACACGGAATTTACCCTCATAAAAGCAACTGATAAGGGCATAAACTTTAGCAGTTCAAAATTGCTTGATTCTCTTTCATGTTCGGAGGAAAATGGCAAGAGCAATGCTATAAGCTTGAGTGGATTCTACCCAAATATAAAAGCAAGCTTTAACTGCCAAGCGCAGGGTTTAAGTAGGGTTGAAAAAGGCATTTGCAATAGCGCTGAAGCGGTGGGCGAGGATAGTCGCGCAATATCGAGTGCAACGAAAAGAGTGATATCGAGGAATTTACAAATTGCATTCTTACTTCTATGATGAATCGCACAATAGAGCTTAAAAATATCATCAAAGAGAATACCTTCGAGCTTAATATCGTTTTCAAAAACCCAACCGGCGAGGTGAAAATCTATGAAGAGCCAAGCATAAGGTCAGATGTGATTATGACATTTTTAGCCGACCCAAAATCTTACAATGGCTTTAAAAAAGTCGTCTTAATTTAATCCAGAAAAAAATGAAATGGAAAGCATCGTGGGCTTTGTGCGCGAAGTGGATATTGCAAAGATAGAGTTAAGATAAATTTAGTATTGTCTTAAAATTTATGAAAAATCAGAATCTGCCCCACGCCACAGATTCTGTAATACCTTAAAAACCTTTATATCGGAAACACCCTTATGCTCGGATCGAGGTTTTCTTGCAAAATCCCTTCAATCGCATAAAGCGTGCCTGTCGCGCCACTCGCGCACCCACTGCACGCCCCAAGGTAGCGGATATAGATATCCACATGCCCGTCGCTAGAATCCTTAATATCCAAAATTTCCATATTCCCGCCATCCATCATAAGCATCGGGCGCACTTTCTCATCGATGAGAGAATCCACCACTTTCGCCCTCTGCACCATTGTCATTTCTTTAAACGCAAGCGCACCTTGCGCGCTTTTAGCGACATTTTCTTTGAGCTTTTCAGATTCCATTTCAGCGCGCACTTGAGCCAAAATATCCACCAAATAATATTCTCTCTTCTCATGCCCGCCGGGTTTTATACAGCTTTTACAAAACGCGCCTGCTTTGGTGTAGTTTGTGATTTCCTCAACACTTTTCAAATCATTCAGTCTTATCACTTCTTTAATTGTCGAAAGGCTCACGCGCGCGCACTCACACACGATGATCTCATCTTCAAAATCTTCTTCACTTTTGCCCAAATACATCCCCGCAGCTTTTTTAATCACATCATATGCCATCACCGAGCAGTGCATCTTTTGCCCCGGCACCGCGGGCGTGTCTGGATCATCGCGCAAGGCATATTCCACATCAAGATTTGTGATTTTTACCGCGTCTTGCACCTTTTTACCAAGACAGAGCTCAACCATCATATCACTGCTTGCAATCGCCGTCCCGCAGCCAAAACTCTTAAATTTCGCATCGATGATTCTATCTTCAGAATCCACCAACCAATACAGCCTCACCGCATCGCCACAAGATTCTGCACCATAATCCGCCACGATAAGCTTTGCACCCTTCGCATCAGCGTCTTTTTGTGTCAAAACGCCCAAATGCGTTGGATTATCCATTCTATCACTTACTTTTTGACTATATGCGTCCCACAACGCCCCGCCTAATAAATCATTTTTTGCCATAATTTTTCCTTTTTGTTGTTATTCTGCATAAGAGCTAGAGATATTACGCAAGCGCGCAACCGCCTTTTCAAACACCTCTAGCATTGTTTCAATCTCTTCTCTTGTCGTAAAGCGACTAAGGGAGATTCTGATTGCGGTATGCGCCAACTCTTTATCCGCGCCAATTGCCACCATCACGGGGTTTGCTTCCAAATCCTCACTCGCGCACGCACTTCCTGTAGAGCATGCGATTCCAGCTTTGTTTAAATCCCACAACATCGCTTCGCCCTCAATCCCACGCACACTAATTAGCGTCGTATTTGGCACGCGATTTTCCCTACTTCCCACGACAAAGACATCTTTAAGCTTCAAAAGCTCATCTTCGAGGTAATCACGCATTTTTCGCACTTCGAGATTCTCAAATTCCAAGCTTTCAACGGCTAATTTCATCGCCTCGCCCATACCGATGATATAAGGCACATTTAGCGTCCCGCTGCGCCTTCCACGCATATGCTCGCCCCCATGTAAAAGTGGCGTAAGCTCAATCCCTTTTCTAATGTAAAGCGCGCCAATGCCCTTTGGTCCGTGAAACTTATGCGCGCTAAAGCTTAGAAAATCCACCTGTGCCTTTTGCACATCAACGGGAATCTTACCAATCGCCTGCACCGCGTCAGTGTGGAAAAGCACGCCTCTTTGCTTACAAAGCGCACCAATCTCTTCAATAGGGAAAATCAACCCCGTTTCATTATTCGCCCACATAATGCTAACAAGCGCGGTTTTATCCGTAATCGCCTCTGCAACCTGCTTGACAGAAATATTCCCCTCTGCATTTATCGGCAAGCGCGTAACCTCAACGCCAAGAGATTCTAAAAAAGTGCATGTCGCGCCTACTGCTGGGTGCTCGACTTCAGTCGTTACAATGTGATTTTTTTCTTTATTAAAAATAAGATCAAAATACACGCCTTTTAACACCCAATTGTTAGATTCTGTCGCGCAAGAAGTGATGATAATATCATCTTCATCATCTGCGTTAATGCCCTTATAAAGCTTATCAATCGCCTCTGCCACAGGTCTATGAATGCTTGTGCCATATTTGTGCAAAGAATTTGGATTGCCATAATTTTCACAAAAATATGGCTCCATAATCGCCTTTACACGCGGATCAACCATCGTTGTGGCATTATTGTCTAAATAAATACCTTTCATCTTTTCTCCTAACTAATATTTGTGTCTTTTTTGCGTATCATAGGCTTTTTAGCCATTTTGAAGACTTATTGTGTTGCTTACAAGAAGCGAGGCGGATTTTACACAATGTTTATTAATTAATTTTGACTTTGGGTAAAAATTCTCCTTTAAAAAATAATCGCACTCAAAATGCGCGAGGGAATCTTATTTGCTTAGTAAAAGTTTATGAAGAATTACCGAAACTTGTGAAGTTAAATCCAAGGACGGATTTCTAAAACGCTAGATTCTAATATTAAGGTTTAGCGCGACACAATGCCTATTTAGCTTAATTCTAGGGAGAGAATATGCGTATCACTTTTGGCACAAAATACAATCAAATGAACTACTATCAATCCACCATGCAGCAAAAGCTCTCAGATATAAATACAAAAATCGCCTCTGGGTTAAAAATCCAATATGGCTACCAAGATAGCTCGGTTTTCAATCAGAATCTAAAGCTTGAATACGAAGAACTCACGCTTGATCAAGGAATTGATAACTCAAACACCGCCTACACGCGCACGCTTAATACTGACAAAGCCTTGAGCGAGCTTTCAGAAACTGCCTTGCAATTTAACACAAAGCTTATCCAAGCGGCAAACGATATCCACTCGCCTACTTCGCGCGAGGCGATTGCAAGGGATTTGGAAAAGCTTAAAGAACATATGCTAAATATCGCAAATACTTCTATCGGCGGGGAATTCCTCTTTGCAGGAAGTAATGTAAAAATCCGCCCATTTACCGAAAGTGGTGAGTATAAAGGCAATAGCGATAGATTAGAGACACTTATAAGCTCAAACAATCTTATGCCTTATAATATTACCGGGCAGGAGCTATTTTTTGGGCGAGATTCTGATAGCTATAAAAGTATCACAACAAATATCCGCAAATTTAACCAAAGCAAGCTCAACCCCGACATAATGGATAGAATCCGCCGTGGCGATATACCCGAAGAAGTCTATATCAAAGAAAGCGACACCTTGCGCGATTTGATAGGCGATGATGATAGAGATACGACAAATAATGGCAAGGAGTTTTTCTATATGCGCGGTGTGCGCCCAGATGGCACGAGCTTTAAGAGCAAATTTTCTTTTGATGTGGGCTATAACAATGAAAAAAACGCCACGCGCGTGCAGGATTTGCTCGAAAAAATCGGTAGAGAGTTTGGCAACACGACAAAAAATAAAGTCGTTGATGTGAGTATGAATTATTGGGGCGAGATTGAAATAAAAAACCTTGATCCGGGCAATGCAAACATTGACTTTCACCTTATCTCAAGCAATGCAGATGTAGAAAATGTCGATGATTTGCAAAAAATGGGCGCGCGCGTCACAAGCTTCCAAAAAAGCCCATTTTTAGGCTCATACACGCAAAGCCACTTAGAATCTGTGCGCGATAATTACGATCATAGAATCTCAACTTTGCCTAGCACTTTTCTCACCAAAGATAACGCGCCAGCCACGCTCACAACAAAGATTAGGGATATTTTTCCGCCTGAAATTGATTCTCTAGTCTTTGCAGGCACGCGCCCAAACACAAATGATGGCAAGGTGGATTCTACACCGATTGAGAATCTGCAAATAAGTATCGATGATGATATGCAGGTGCGCGACTTACTAAAGGCTATTAGTCTGCATTTTGGCGGGAAGCTAGAAGGCGAAATCATCAATGGTGAGCTAACTTTTAGAGATAATAATGTGCGCAATTTGGATACTGATATGCTTGAGCCGCCTTTTAATGGCGAGAGTGGCTTTAGTATCAATCTTACGACTTTTTCGCGTGGTGTGGAAAGTCAAGGCATACGCAATGACTACAAAATGGAATATGATAGAGTGAGTTTTGAAAATCGTGGCTCTAAGCTTGTTTCAAATGTTCAGCAGATTCTCAAAGGCGGCATGGGCTTTGCCACTGATGAGACGAAGCTTTCCGAAGTTGCGGGAGGAAGCATCGATGGACAGGTGTATAATCTTGACTTAAGCGATCATAACGGAATCCCAATCTTTGCAAAAGTAGAATTTAGCAACGCGCAGGGCTCGTTTCTCGTATTGCCAAACCCAGATTTTGATCCCACAAAGCCAGAAAGCGCCGAGCTTAGAATCCCGCTTTATAACCCCCACGATGAGCCACCAGCGGTAAATCTCACAAAGGCTGATGATGTGACTTACCGCCAACTTATGGATTCTATAGGTATCGCGCTAAATTTCACAAATCAAGATTCTCAAAGCTACCTAAACACGCTCTTGCAAGATGGCACGCCAACGCAGGAAGGTAAAAAAGCCTATGAAGAGCTTATCAAAGCGTATAAAAGTCGTATGGAAGTCAATCTCACGCCACAGGGTAAAATGGAGATAAAAGACACGATGCGCTCAATCTCGCGCATGCAGTTTATGATTTATAACGCGCAAAGCAATGAGTTTTCCGATGATGCGTTGCGTAATCATCGCAGTTTCCTTACCTTTAATGCAAATAATGCGCTTACAATCGATCAGCCCGATGTGAGTATTTTTGAAGGGATTGATGAGATTATCACCGCGGTGCGTAGCGGAATCTACCGCCCTGATAGCTTTGGGGAGAACTACAACCCGGATATGCGAAATATCGGGATTCAAAATAGCATCGAGCTTTTTGGGCATTTTAGCAATCATATCGAAAAGATGATCGCTCAAAATGGCGCGCATGGCAGGAGCTTTGAAAACGCCATCCGCCGCAATGAAGTGCTAAAAGTGCAAATCGCCTCAATCAAAAGTGACAACATAGGCACAGATGTCGCGCAAACCTATAATCACTTCTCAAATCTCACAACAAACTATAATGCCGTGCTGTCCTCTACAAGCCGCATTAATCAAATGTCGCTGGTGAATTACCTATGAAAAATATTCCAATCATTAAATACGAGCATGTCCGCGATATGGCGGATTCTCACAGCATAAGAGTGAAAGAATTTGAATCTCAAATTGCCTATCTTAAGAAAAAGGGCTATGAGTTTCTAAGCCTTGATGAGTTTAGCACGCGCAAGACACAAAAAGAGCCTTTGAGCGGGAAATGCGTGCTTGTGATTTTTGAAGGCGGGTGGAGAGATTTTTATGAAAATGCCTATCCGATTTTGAAGCATTTTTGGGCGAAGGCGGGTGTTTTCATCGCGACAGAATGGATTGAAGAATCTAGCATTCAAGCGCTCAAAGAACCTAATATGGCGGATTCTCACTTGCCACATAATGAAGCGATTTTAGCCCTAGCGCAAAATCCGCGTAGCGTGGTTTGCACATGGGAGGAATTGCGCGCATGCGATGGGCTTATTAGCTTTGGCTCGATGACGCATACTTATCAGCTTTCAAACTTTGTGCGTAAGCCATGGCACGAGGACGCGAAGCTTTCAAAAGATTTGATTGCTAAAAATCTTAAAAATGAGACAACGCATCTTTTATGGCCCCGCGGGCAGTGGGATCAAAACCTCCTGCGCACAGCTAAAACGCTGGGATTTAGTAGTTTTTACACCGCGCAAAATGGCACAAATTTCCAAGGCACGAGCCTTGAGGCAAATAATATCATCACGCCCACAAATAGCCTCTTTGCACTCAAAAAGCAACTTTTTGTGTATTCTAGCAGTTTGAGCTTGAAGCTGTTTAGGTGGTTGTTGTAAGAATAATCTTAGATTTAATGCCTATATAAAATATCCGCATAATCATCATCTTTTACATTTGATTTAAATTCCTTACGCGTCATCTTTGTCTAAGATGATTTTATTATTTTTATCTGCTTTATAGCATATTTGTTACTAAATCTATTTTAATCCTCAATATGCAATGCATTAGTATTCTGACAACGCATAAAGCCTTTTGTCCTAACTTCTGGGTCAAAGTTTGTCGTCATTTTTAGCTGAAATTGTGGGGAATAGTATATATAATCTTTTTCCAAAGCAATGATATGTTTCTTATCTGTGGGGCAGGAATCTAGCGGATTATCCACGCAATACGCATAGATGACCTCTTTACTCTCATAGATTCTATCCTCTATCGCAGATAGTTTGGTATCACCCTCACTTCCTAGGGCATTACGCCATTTTTCACTATTGTGTAGTTGCAGTGGCGCCATCTCACTAGCCTTATTGTTTAGAAATACTTCTTTTGCGTGATGCAATAAATCATTTTCACTAAAACTCTTTGGACTAAATTGTTGCATATATCGCTCTTTGTTGAGTTCAAATTCTTGCTTCAATGCGTTGTTGTTATCGAAGTTTTTTGATAGCTCGTTGTAAAGTTTTTCTTGTTTTGTTATCTGCTGATATAAATCTTTATCATAGACATACAAGCCAGATTCTTGGCATAGTTTCTGAAATGTGTAGTATTTTGGGTCAAATATGGCAAAACTTATAGTAGTTTCACTAAGCCATAAAATCATAAAAACAATACTACCAAAAAATGCAGACAACAAAGCAAAGAGTGTATAAGAAATCTTTGTTTTATTCAGAATCTTGCGTATAAGATTGATGATAAAAACAAGAATGCCACATACAAAAAATAGACGTATAAATACCCATAAAGGTATGACAACAAACACATATAATGCAATCATTTGTTTATCCTAGAAATATTTGCCTTAGGTGTGTACATAAATAGAGCTCCCTTATCACTCAATACTCCAGAGCTTACTAAATCTTGCACTATTGGATAATCATCATTTCTAATACTATAGTTTTCCCTTAAACTCAAAAGGAACACCATAAAGTTTTTATCTTCAGCTTAACTTTTTGCTTAAAATACAACTTATTTTTTATTCCCTACTCCCACTCAATCGTGCCCGGTGGTTTGGAGGTAATATCATAAACCACACGATTTACGCCCTCCACTTCGTTTATGATTCTATTTGCTACGCGCTCTAAAAATTCATGCGGGAGGTGCGCGAAAGTTGCTGTCATGCCATCTAAGGCTTCTACTGCGCGCACGCAAATTGCGTTATCATAAGTGCGGTTATCGCCCATAACGCCGACACTGCGGACATTTAATAACACGCAAAATGCCTGCCATACGCTATCATATAGTTTATTTTTTATGTTGCAAAAATAATCAATGTAATAACAGCCCATCGTTTAGAATCTTGGCGCAAGCCCCAACCAACGCAAATTCAAGGTAAGCTAAAATCATGAAATATACACCAAGATTATGCTTAATTATCCGCAACATTAGCATCCTTTGCTTTTCTTTGCATTATAGCATTTTTTGTGTAAAATATAGCACAAATGAAAAATATGCAGCAATGTTATAAAAGAAATTATTAAAAGATTATTATTTTGTAATCAATGCTTAAAATATATTTTTATACAGCTGTATCGTTAAATGCAAATTATTTCATCAATAATACCTTTAGCAGCAAAATAGTTTTTAAGATATTCTCTAGATTTTGCAAAATTAAAGTCTTTAAGATTGGGATTATTACACTTTAATTTGTCAGTAATCTCTTGTATCGTTGTTTGATATTGTTGAAGTATAGTATTAATTGATTTAAAAAGATATGCTGGAGGGTCTTTGTCTTTATTTTTGTAAAGCTGTGAATTAATGTCATCAATTATTTTTGTCCTTTTAAATCGCAACCCAATACATATTAAATTTGTAAGATTAAAAAGCTCATTTCCTAATGGCGTGAATTTTATTTTATCAGAAACAGAACCATTAGTATTTTTCTTTGATATAATTTTATTGTTTGTTTGTGTAAGTGGATTAAAAAGTTTTATAGAATCAGCTGAAATATTTAATAAGTTTAGCAATTGCTTGCCGCAATCATAACCAAGAAAAAATATCTCTTCTTTACCTGTTTTATTGCACACAGCACTAAAATGATAATATTTATGTGTCAATTCGCCTCCACATTGATTCTTTCTTGTATCGCCATTAAGCAAAACAACAAAAGCTAAAACTCTAATATTTGAATGTTCTTTTATAAAATTTTCTTTTGCTTTTTGTCCTCTTAAACTTTGCATTATGTTAGCCCTCTATCAAATGTTTAGATTTGAAATTTTTTAAAATACGAATCTATTTCATCTCTCATCTCTATACCAACTTCCTCAAAAGCTCTCAAAAGCATATGATAGCTTTCATCTTGACTTAAAAAATTCCAGAATTCATCTGCAACTTTTAATTCTTGTTCTAAATCAAGCATGCCAGCCATCGTCCACCTTTCATAAGGCTTTGGCTCGTAAGGATTGTAAGGAATAGCAATAAGACTATGGATACTAACATTATCATTTGCATAAGCATAACTTGCTATCCAAGTTAAAAGCGTGCGTTTAAATTCTTTGAATCCTCTCTTGTTTGGTTTGGCTGTTTTTATATCGATTAAATATACATTATTGTCTTTGCGTAAAAATAAATCTACTTTTGAGGGCTTTATCTTACTTGTTTCCCCACTTTTTGCCACCTCTAAAATTCTAGCAATTTCTTTACATTTATCTGGCTTGCTAGCCCCACTTTCTAAAGAGTTCATAATATCTTGTATTACTCTTGTAGCTTGTTTTGTTATTATGCCTCCAGCATTACTTTGTCTTTTTATCTCATCAAACTTATTAGATGCTAGTTCTTGGGCAATTGGTTCAAAAATACTCGTGTTAAAATTTGTATTTAAATTTTGTATAAAACTATATAATGCCATTCTATCCTTGCCTAAAAGTCTTGTATGAAAAGGCATAAATGAAGTTTCTGGATTATAACTTTCAAATTTTTGTCTCAATGCAAGTTTTAGCCTATCTTTGATTTTTTGTTTTATCATCAGCCCTCCTTTAAATGAAAAATACTTTCGCTGTATTTATTTTTATCTTTATTCGCTGCGGTTAATTACTGCTCTATCATAGCGTTTTATGATTTGCATATTAGCCTTTTTTGCGATTTTTTCATAGAGATTAAATTTATCATTTGCTACTAAAAAGACATTGTAATCTTGTCTTAAAAATGGCTTAGGATTTAATAAAACATCTGCTATCTTATTAACATATTTTTCTTGTGCATTTTTGCTTTGTCCTTCGCTTAATCTGCCTATTTCATATTCATCTTTTCGTTTTAAATCAAAAATATCATAAGCATAAGCGTGCTGTTCGTGATAATCAATAAGCCCAACATAAGGCGGAGAGCTAAAGATTCCAGCAATTTTTTGCTTTTCAAGCAAGGCTTTAAAATTATTGTCTTGTAAATTTTCTTTTAAATTTATATTTGTAGAATCCCCATTTAGGCATATTTGAAAAGTATTTGTTTTAAGCGCATTAAATTCCTTAAGTCTTTTTAGTGTATCATTAGAATAACTTTTAAGCCACTTGATAATGCTAAACAATGGTTTGCAGATTCTGCCATGTTTGCTGCAATAATAAGCTTTATTGATTGGTTGGGTAAGAGTGGCTAAGTCAGAATGTGTAGTCGCCCTACAAGAACGAGCTGTGCGACTTAAGATAATCATTAAAATATCCTGTATATCTTTATTAGCTTTTAATATCTCATTTTTAAGCAATAAAATTTCTTGTTTTATGGAATCAAAATACCATTTTTCAAAGAACTTTCCCTCTGTGTTTGTGTGTATATTAATATCAAATTGTTTGATTAAATTTTCATATAT
>NZ_NXLL01000027.1 GCF_003364115.1 Helicobacter sp. MIT 00-7814
CCTTGTTTTTCACTCAATAGCTTTTTAATAGCACCTTTGCCATCGTGGTAAAACTCCGCGTAATTTGTGCCAAATTCTGCGATTATGTCGTTTTCGTTTGGTGCTTCTCCCTTAGGTGCTGGCTCTACATTTGGTGCTTCTTTTGGTGCTGGTGTCTCTTTTGGGGTGCTTACTTCATCGATTTGTTTAATAATATTTTCTTGCGCTTCATCTACTTCACCTAAGATTTTATTGATAATTTGCCTTGTTTGAGAGTTTAGGCTGGGATTCTCACTCACTGCTTGCAAGTTATGCCTAAAGTCGCTTATATCATTACTTACGCTTAGGGCTTTTCGCAAGTGAAAACGCAATGCCATACCTTGAATTTTTTCATTAAAGCCTTTTGCAAATGGAATCTTTGGCATTAAGCGCATAAGGGCTTCAAACATAATCTTAACTGCTTGAAACTTCACAGCACCGCTAATTGTAGTCGCAATTGAGCTTCCCACTTCTTTACTTATTGGCTCGCTTATGCTTTGAGCAATCAGCGCGTCATTTTTAAAAAGCCTATCAAAGCCCTTTGCAATGTCGATATAATCCTTTGCCTCTTTGCTTTCAAATTGTAGCTTTAGGGATTCTAAGTTCTTAAAAAACTCACTAGAATCAAAGACTTTCGCGCTTTTGCTAAACTCTAGGAGGTTTTTTTGAAAAAGTCCTTGCAAAATATTAAGCTCTAGCCTTGCTTTTAAATCTGGGCTTAAGCCTTTGGTAAGAAGTGCAATATTTGCTTCCTCGCCACCTTGTCCCTGCAGATATTTATACACATTTTGCAAAGCTTTACTTTTTGCCATAGCTTCATCGCGTAATTTTAGCCTATCAACGCGCTTGAGCGTGCTTTTCATCGTGGCGTAATCTTTAAGCGCACTTTCAAAAAGTGTGCTTGCGTCTTTATAAAGGATTGGATTTTGCGCCAAAATAGAATCTATGCCTTTTTTAATATCATCTTTTAAGAAGTTTTCGACACTTTGTTTGATGAAGTCTTTAAAATTTGGGTCTAGGCTTTGTTTGTAATAGCTATTAATGGTTTTTAGCGCATTATTTAGCTGGGAGAAATCCACGCCATTTTTATTGTAAATGTTTTTTTCTACAAAGTTTAAAAAGCGCAGTGAATCCTCTGGCAAAATGCCTCTTTCATCAAGTGCAAGCCTAAAATTTTCGTAATTTATGCGCGGAAGTGTGGTTTTGTAATTGCTATCATAGACATTTGAGAGGATTTTTTCCATTGCGGTGGTGTAGTCGTCTTTGGTGTCTTTTTCAAAAGTGTTGAAAATATCTTTCACGCTCACGCTATCGATTTTTAATTGCTCTAATTTGCGCTCAAGGTTTTGCGTGGTGGTGTTTAGGATATTTTTGAGATTTTTTGTAATGGTTGGGCTTTCTTTGGCTACTTGGGTGATAAATCCATTTAAATGCCCGCTTTCATCTGCGCGGATTGCAGTTAGGAATTCTCTTTGTGTTTGGCGTTGATCACTTAGGCTAAAAATATCTTTGAGCCATTTTGCGCTTTTATAGAGTTTAGAATCCTCGCCTAATTTTGCGCCTAACTTTTCTAAGCTCGTATCAACCTTGCTTGGTGCGCCTAAGCGTATATCTCCCCCAAACTCTTTGGCAAAGTCGCTTAAGTCTTTTAATTGCTCTTTTGTATAGATTTGGCGGATTGGTTCATACGCCGCTTTTGAATTGCCACTTTTAAAGCGCTTTAGCGTGCCAACGACAGGGATATAATCTGTAACCTTTCCGATGACTTCGGGGGCTTTGTTTATCGCTTTGCTTCCTAGCTTGCCCACTGCTTTAATGCTCAAGCCCGCGACATCTACGCCTAAACTCAATGCGCCCTCTTGGCTCATATGTCTAAGCATTGAATCAAAGTTAAAATCCCTTTTTGTAACATAATCCGCGATTAAATAATCAATCCCACCGCCTGTAAATGCACCTATTGCCGAGCCACCTATAAGCCCTACAGCTTTTAAAGCGGGGTTATTTGGGGCTTTTTTAAAACCTACTATCCCGCCTGCTACGCCACCGCCTATTGAGCCTGCGTTGGATTTTAGGTAAGTGAAAAAGTTATCAATAAAGCCTGTGTTTGGTTTGTAGGCTTGTGTGTTGCCATTTTCGTCAGTTTTATAAAAGTAGATTTCATCTTTGGCATTGACTGCCACGCCATCAAATCCCGCACTTAAAGCGATAGTGTTTGCGTGGCTTAGGTATTTTTCTTTATTTTCTTTGCTTGCACCAAAGAGTGAAAAAATGTCTTTGGCTTCCTCTGTGTTTTCATACCAAATAAGCGTTTTTGTCAAATCCTCGCTTAAGATTTTGGCATTTTGGGCTTCTTTGTATTCTTTTAATCGTTCATCGTTGCTTTTGTTGGTGAAATAATCAAACACATCATCAAAGATATTAAATGAGCTATCCACTTGCTTTTTTTGAGAATCGCTTAAGTCGCTATAGCTTTGGGCGTCAAAAATTGTGTCTTTGTCTTTGAGGTTGTCTTGCAGTGTTTTTAAAAATTCCTGCCCGCTTTGGTCTTTAGCTTGTGCGCTATACACAGCCCTTTCATCAAAAAGCTTTAATTTATCGGCGTTGTTTTGCAAATAATGTTGCTCTGTGTCGCTTAGTGTTTGTCCTTGTAAAAGTTTGGCTTCAATGTTATTGATGAGTTCATTTCGTTTTTCCTCACTAGTTTCACCAAACCAGCCCTGCGCGGTATCAAACAAACCAAAAGTAAGATTATCAAGCACGCTTGAGCCTAAATCTCCTGCAATATCAAATCCATCAACCTCGCGCGCAGTTTGCTTTGAGATAATTTCATCTTTTATTTTTTGTTGGGTATTTTTAGCATCATAATTTAGGGCTTTTTTACCTGTGATTGTGATATTTTGTTCCTGCAAGGCATTAAGCGCGCTTTCATAATCCTGCCCGAAACTCTCATCAATAGCGTCCCAGTTAATATTAGAATCTAAGTTATTGCGCATATAGTTGAGCGTTTCTTTTGCGCCTAGCTCGTTTTTCGCGCCTAAAATATCAAAATTATAAGTAGGTGTATCGCTCATTTCTATATCCTAACAATTGGTTAAAAAGATTGTTGTAGCTTTTTGTATAAAGCAAGGGGAGCGGTTGGGCGGTGTTTAAATCAAACATTTTTATAAATTCCTCAATTTGAGCAATTTCATCAAAGTTTGTTGCGCTGTGCGTGTCGTTTTGTATAAAGTAGTCGAGATTCTCAAGGTTGATTTTTTCAAAATTTGGCGCGTGCTTTGGGAAAAGATTATATTCAATATCCCCAAAACCTTTGAGACAATAAAACTCCTCACCATCAAAAATATAGCTATTCTCTGGCTCTAATTCTGCGTAAAAGCGGTTATTTTCACTTTTAAGCTCATAAATTGAGCCAAAAAGCTTTTCTTTCAGCACGCCATTTTTGGGAAAAAGCACCTTACGCATTTATACCCTTAGCGTTGGAAGTTTTGAGTTTTCAAAGCTTTCTTTAACGCTTTGATTAAAAGAGGTATTAAACTCATCGCGCTCTTTATCTTGCTTCTCTACGCGCGCTTTTTCGTCATCATACACTTGCTTTGAGAAGTCAAATTGATCCTTTGCCATTTGGTTTGCTTTTACTTGTTGTTGGTAACTTCCCACTGCGCCTGCGATTGAGCCTAAAGCGCCGATTCCTGCTAAAACTGCGGCTACCATATCCTATTCCTTTATTTTGTATCGTCTTGCGGGAGTAAATCCCGCTTCGCCTCCGCTACGCTTCCAACTTCGCGGAAGTGAATTCCGCTTCGTTTTACGCTTCGCGACCACACACTGCCTATTTTAGTTACTAAAAATTCTTAGAATTTTGTTGCCATTGTCTTAAAATCTAGCCTTAAATTAAAGGGTTAAAAATTACAAAAAGTGTGTATAATGTGTTATGAGTAAAAAAGATAAATTGCTAGCAAAACTTGAAAACAATCCGACAAATGTCGCTTTTGAGGTTTTAGAAAAGTTACTAAAGGATTGTGGCTATGAAGTTTTTAAAAGTGGTGGTTCGCACGCGGTGTTTCGTAAAAGTCAATGCGAGATTCTTACCATTCCTTACAAACGCCCTGTAAAGGTGGTATATGTGAAAATGGTGCTAAAAGTCCTAAAGGAGCAAAAATGAAAGACAAAAACTACTATTTGAGCCTGCCTTATGAAATCATCGTGCGCCCTTTGAGTAAAAGCGAGGGCGGGGGTTATCTTGCAAAATACAAAGACTTTCCTTATATCTTAGGCGATGGCGAAAGTGAAAAAGAAGCAATTGATGATGTGAAAAGTGCCTTTGAGCAAGCTTTGTGCGTTATGCTTAAAAAGGGCGATTATATTAAAGAGCCAGATTCTAGTGAAGCTAAAGTGCGTATAAATATCACCTTACCAAAAAGCCTGCTTGAAAAAATCGACAAAGTCGCACATAACCGCTCTAAATTTTTAAGCGACTGCGCGGCACAATTCCTTTAATGTTTGCTTTTTGTCATTTTTAGCAATTTTGTTTCTTGGGCTTTTGCTCCTTTGTAGGTATCTAGCATTTCTTGGGGGACATTAAAGCCACGCGCGCGCAAGTCGTTCATATTGTTTTCTAATTTGTTTGCGATAAGTCCTAAGATTTTTGCGTAATCAGTGGCGATTCTCTCTGGGCTTTTGGCTTTGAAATCTACCAAATCCCTTAAATATCTCATTGTCTCATTTGATGGGCGTGAGCCATAAACCTCTTTTGCAAGATAATTTAAAACAAGCTCGCCATTTGCTAAAATATTTTTGTTTGCATCGCTTGGATTCCAGTATCCCCCTGTTGCATTGCTAAGCCCTCTACTAAGATAATTTCCTAAGCCCGATGCTTCTGCAATATAGTTAATGTTATCGCTTATGGTATTAAGGGCGTTTGTGGTTTCGCGGTTTTGCTTCAAAGCTTCAGTGAGTGCGATTTGGCGTTGTTTCAAATCCACATCAGCCTGCATATTGATATTTGCATTCATATCAACCTTTTGCAAGCTCACGCCTAATTCTTTTGCTAAAAGTGCGTCAAGCAAGGTGATATTTTGCTTTTTATCAAAGTAATCAATGCCAGTGTTGCGCCTAAAATCAGGCTTTACAAAAGGATAATTCCCCTGCATTTGCGCGCTTTCTTGCTCGACTTGGGCTTGAGGCAGTGTAAAATCTTGGGGCTGGCTTGGTGTGCTTGTGCTTAGGAATTTATCAAGTTCATTGTAGGCGTTGATTTTCTCTTTGCTCGCTTGTTGTTCCTTTGCTTGTTTTTCCTCTTTGATAGCTTGAAAAGAGCTTTTGGCATTAAGCAAATTGTTATTTTGCATTGCCAAATTTACAGGATTTTCACTCTTTGGGCTTGTGATATTTGGCGTTTGGGTTGCGCCTTGTTGGTTTTGCGCTTGCTTTTCTAGGCTCGCTTTAATGTATTCATTATCTGCCATTGCGGGGTTTGCCTGTATTAAAAGCTGTATGTCCTCTATATTCATTTTTTCTCCTTTCAAGTTAAATTCGGCTTTTTAGCGCGCGGATATTTTCTAAGATTCCGCATCTTACAAAAGCCTAAGATTTTGAGTTATTTTTAAGGTTGTGGATTGTGAGCGAGCGAGGCGCACTTTTGGTGCGTCGCAGTGTAGCGAGCAAGCCATCTCCTTAAAAATAGCCAAAATATTAGGCTTTTGTTTGTTCTTTGACAAAAAGCGTGATGCTGTCACTTACTTCCTTTCCTGCATTATCTTTCACGCTAAAAGTGATTGTATGTTCGCCCACTTCCTTTGAGCTAAAGTTTATCTCTCCCCCGCTTCCTAGAATCTCACTTCCGCGCTTAAACTTGCTTTCATTGTGTCCAAAGATTGAGATCCCTATCAAATGCGCTTCCTCGTTTGGCTCTAAAATGTATTTGTTTGTAACTAAAATCGCGTCTTTTGCGCCACTTCCATAAGCAAAAGTCGCTTCTGCGCGTTGCTTTAAATCCTCTAAAATGGGGTCAAAAGAAGTATTTGCTTGCTCGCCGATTTTTTGCGCGTATTCTGAGGCAATCTTTAGGGCTTCTTTCGCGCCGACAATATCATTCCCATTTGCGGTTATATTTGCGATATTTACTAATAAATTAGCGCGGTTAATGTAGGCGTTGTCAAATACGCTCTGCTTTAGCACAAAGCATTCTACAAGGCTTTTTAGATTTGTCGCCATTGCGTTGATGAGATTAATTTTATTTAGCACAAGATTGCTTTCAGCCTCTAGCTTTGCGCGCGTTAGGCTTAAAGACAGCTCTTTATTTTTAAGCTCTAGCTCGCTTATGCTTAGTGCGCTTTGCATTGCGATTTTTAGCACTTCGATATGAATCTGCGCTAATTCCGCGTGTAAAAAGTTACACTTCTGCACTTCCTCATAAAATGAGCTTTTTTTAATTTCATCTAAAATATCATTGAGATTTCGGACAAATTGTGGCGCATACATTGCTTTTTCCTTCTTAAATCACTAAATAGCTGTTTTGTTTGTCGCTCTTTTGCTCTAATTCTTGCAAAATCTTATCTTTGGCAAGATTGTGCGCGGTTTGCAAAATCAGCGCATAAGTGTGCTTCAAAGACAGCGCGTTAAGCGTTAAACTTGTGTTGTAATTTTGGATGGTTAAAATATCTTGGGTTACAAACTCTTTGGCGTGCTTTTTGACAATCTCTTTAAATTGGCTTTGCAAATCCTCTTTAGCAAATTCTGCTTCAAGCTTGGAATCTAGCTTGTGATTTAGACTTTCCACAATTTCGGGCTTGAGCCTTTCATACTGCAAGCTCGCTATTTTTTGGCTATCAAGTGGGATATGCTCAAGGTTTGCTTCCACGCACTCGCGCACTTGAGGTTTAAAATCTAGCGCATTTACGCAGTTTTGGGCTAGCTCTTGTGTTTTTTGTGTGATAAAGCTTTTTAAATCGGGGTTTTGCACCACTTGCACGCTTAAATCTTGCGTATCAATGGCATTTATCGCCTCGTTTTTGGCTTCTTGTATCGCGTTCAAAAGCTCACCTTGTGCGTAAGTGCTAAGGTTTTGGCTTAGCTTAGAATCTAGCGCGTTAAGCGTGTTTGTGATATTTTCTTGCAAGTTTTGGGCTTTTGCACTTAAAGTCTGCTCAATCACGCTTAGGGCTTCATTTTTGGCACTTTGGCTTTGCGTGGTGAGATTTTGGCTTAGGTTATTAAGCGTTTGGGTTTTAAACTCATCAAACTTCGCGCCTAATTCATCTTGCAAGTTGGTTTTAATATCTTGCACTTTGGCAATGTCGGATTTGAGGGTTTTAAGTTGCTCTGAAATTAACACTTTAGCTCCTTTTTCATTTTACACATAAAAATCATTGACGCGCTTTAGCCAGCCCTTTAGGAATTTCGCATTTTCTCCCTTTTGGGCGATTTCTTTAAAAAAGCTTGCGCGATTATCGCAGTAATGATTACAAAACGCCACGCCAACGCTGTTGAGCTTTTCTAGTGTTTGCGCGCCAAAGACACCATCGCTATAAACGCTAAGCGTTGATTGTGCGTATTTTGTCGCGCGCGTAACGCCACTATTTACTGCAAAGTCAAAAATCGCATTGGCATTCTCTTGGCTTTGTATCTCATCGCCCTTGATTTTGTCCCAAAAATCCTTTTTATAGAAGTTTTCCATCTGCTCGACAAACTGCACATTGCCTAAGCAAAGCTTCTCAAGCTCATAGTATTTGGCTTTGTCAAATGGGCTTAAGGTTTTTTTGTAATCATCTACGATTTTCCAAAGCTTCAAATCTGGGTGCATATTGCGTGCAATCCCAAAGATTGTTTCCCCGCCTTTATCTCCCGCTACATTACAATAACCGCCTTCCCATTTGAGGGTTTTTGCTTTTGCTGTCTTAAAATCTGCCATAATCTTTTCTCCTTTCAAGTTAAATTCAGCTTTTTAGCTCTTTTTTGCGATTGGGCTTTTTCGCTTCGTCGATAGACCTCTTGTCTTATCTCCTCGCTCAAAATCCCAAAGCCCAAAAAATAGCTTAAAAATCTTAGAATTTTGTGTGTCTCCAATTCCCTCAATTGGTATCGTCTCGCGGGAATAAATCCCGCTACGCCTCCGCCTCCGCTTCCAAGCTTGCTGGAAGTGAATTCCGCTTCGTTTTTCGCTTCGCGCACAGGCACTACCTTTTTTTGGTGGGCGTGTGCCACTTTTAGACAATGTAAGCTGAATTTTCTTACAAAGTGTGTTTTATTTAAAGGGTTAAAATGTGCTATACTTCGCAGAAATTTAAGGGGGTAAAATGATGGTTATGCTAAATGAAAGTTTCAAAGCTCTAATCCGCGATATTTTGCCTAACAAAGAGCAAGCGCAAGCCTTAGAAAAAGCCTTTGTAGAGGTTGTCAATGACAGGGCTACAACGCAAAGAATCGGGCTTGATGAGCTAAAATCAAAAGCGATTGATGAGATTAAGGGTGAGTTTGTTACTAAGGATTTTTTGCGCGCTGAAATTGCAGAGGTGCGCGCAGAATTTGCGGAAGTGCGTGCAGAATTTGCGCAAGTTAGGACAGAAATCGCAAAAACCAAAAACGAAATCCTGCGCTGGGTGATAGGACTGCAAATTAGCACGATTGTGGCAGTGGGCGCGATGCTAAAATTTATGCTGTAGCAAGATGAATGATATTTTAAGCGTCGCTAGCGGTTTGATTGCGCTTTGTGGATTTATCGCGTGCGTGGCTGTGTATTTTGCCACAAAGGCTAAGCCAAAAAGCTAGGATTTAGCTTTTTTGGCTTAGCGTCTTTCGAGTGGGGATAGGTATTTTGAGTAATCAATTCCACCTTCTGCCATTGATTTTGGTTTAAGTGGGTTATTAAAATAATTTGCGCTTGTTGTGGGGGTTTGGGCTGTGCCTTTAAGACTTTTTTGCAATTGCGTTTCTGGCAATCTGCCTTGCATTGCTATACTCTGAATGCTTTGCGTGGTTGTGGCTTGTGGCTGTGCGGGTGTGGTTTGGGTTTTTTGTGCTGGCGCTTTGGTTTGAGTGGCTTTAGCTTTTTGTGCTGGTGTTTTGGTTAAATCATCGCTTTCATTAATTTTTTTAAACATACCCGCTTGCGCAGTAAGCTGTTGCATTTGTGCTTCTTTCATAAGCGGGGTAAGCTCTATGTCTTTTTGAGCTTGCACCTTAGCTAGCTCGTTTTTATTGTTTTCCGATTCTATGCGCGTTTGACTTGTTTTTTCTTGCTCGGTGAGGGCTATTTCTCTGGCTTTATTGTCGATGCCTTTGCTTTGATAGTCTAAATACATTCCTAAAGAATCCGCTATGCCTTTTGCGCCCTGTGCAATGCTAGCGCCTATGTCGGCTTTTGGGGTGTTTTGCATATTTTGGTAAGCTTGTTGCACGCCCGCAGAGGCGCGGTGTAAGTTGCTTGTATCTACTCTCATAATCTCTCCTTTACTAAGTTAAATTCGGCTTGCACGCAATCTTTGCACGAAACTTCGCAAAATTTTCGCTCACGCACGCAAAGTGCGCTCCGCTCAAATTTTTCTCACTTTCGCACAAATCTTACGCACAATCCTAGAATTTCGTGCGTCTCCTGTTTGGCTAAATTGCGCGATTGGTAAAAATTCTAAGGATTTGCGCCTATGCGACTTCCCAAAAATACCTAGATTTTTTGAGAAAATTTTAAGGTTGTGAAGCTTTGAGCGAGAAGATAAGACACAAAGTCTATCGACGAAGCGAAAAGCAAATCTCCTTAAAATTTTCCAAAAAGCTAGGTATTTTTTCATCGCATATCGCTTGGGCTGGTTCTCATTTGATACACACTACTATTTAGCCCATTTTTGATTTGCTCTTGTTTTGGGTTTTGGGCGTTTTGCTGTGCGTGTGGATTTTGCGCGCCTTGTGTGTTCCCACTTTCGCCACTTTGCGCATTTTGTGCCTCTTGTGTGGCTTGCTTAATAATCTCACTTTGCGCGTTGTTTTTATTTGCTTTTGCTTCTAGCTCTTGGATTTTGGCTTGTGCGGTGGCAAGTTCTAGCTCTCTTTGAGCTTGTATCTCTTTTTGTTGTGCTTGTGCTTGCTCTTGTGCTTGTTTTTCTGCCTCTGCTAGCACTTCCTCGATGTCCTCTACAATTGGCGAATCTGTATCTTTTAGCATTAAAGGTAGCAAGGAAGTAACAATGTCGGGGCGAATGCTAGAAATTGTTTTTAGCATTTCAGCCCAGTGTGCAAATCTTTCCTCGCGCCCTTGCGTTTTTAGCTGTGTTTTGTAAATCAAGTCAAACACGCCGATTTTTATTGTGTTGTTTGGCTCTGTATTAATGCTAAAATACCGCTCGCCTGTCTTTTTATCTACGATTCTAAAAATCTGCTTTTGGGTGTAGTAGTGTTGCATTAAATCAAGCACTTTTTCATACATTAGCCTATCCATTAAATCGCAACCGCGAATGTATTCTTGCAATCCCATTAATCCCGCGTCTCGTCTTTGTGCGATAGCTGTGCCACTTTGGCGATTTATGGCTGTGCCTAAAGCTTCATCATTAAGCCCGCTTAGCACTTTGGCAAGTGCGCGCTTTTGCTCGGTTTTTTGGCTAAGGGTTGCAATGTCGGCTTGATGGTGGATAAACTCGATTTTTTTCTCTTTCAATGCATTATCGCGCACCTGCACGATGGCATTATCTAAGCTCGCACCACTTACAAACTCATCTTTATTGATAATCGCGCTTTCCTCAAAAAACACCTTCATACTTCCCATCATATTTGCTTGTCTGTTTTCTGAGACATTTATATAATCTTGCAGGGGCTTAATATCCCTAAAAAGCCCATAAAAATTATAATTTTCATCAATGGCGTATTTGCCAACGATAAAAGGGTGGCAGTTGTTTTTAAAAGGCTGTTCCTCGTAGGCATAAATGCCTTTATTTGTATGCCAAATGTAGCGATTCCATTTTCCAGATTCTTTTGCCCAAGTCTCAATCACTTCTGCGCGCGCCTCGCTAAGTGAAAAGGTTTCTAGCGGGATATTATACTTTTGAGCGATGCTTTCATCGATATTTAGCACTTTATGGAAGCGTCTAGAATCTAGCGCGTTTAAATCTGTGCTAAATTTATCGATTAGAAAGCTTTGCGTTGGGATGTGTTTAAGCGTGATATGGAAGTTTTTTTGCTTATCCTTTTCTACCCAAAGCTCTAGCACGCCCATTCCCATAATCAAATCTCTATCGCGCAAAGAAATTTCGCGCTCATAGGTTTTGCATTGATTAAATGCGCGCAGTAAGTCTTGCAAGAGGTTAGCTAGTGGCTTGTCCTCCTCCTGTCGTCCTGTGACATTGATTTCAGTGATACTTTGGATTTTATAGCCTAAAATCTTGTTGATTATCATTTTGTAGATATTTTCTACAATAGGAATCTGTCCTCTTTGGGCTAGGATTGCTTTCATCTCCTCGCTTAGTTGGTTTCCGTGATAGTATTTTTTAGCGTCATTATATTCATTGAGCGCACTTTGAGCGAAATTTTTATCCGCAGTGTAGAAGTCGTTAAGCTGGGCTATGGTTAGCATTTGTTGCCTTTAATAAATCACACTTATGGTGTGGTTGCCTTTATTTGACGCGCCACTTGCATTTCTGTAAGTGTAAGTAAAGCTTATGCTTGCATTTGGTGGGATTGTAAGAAGCATTCCTGCGCTTTTACCATTTTGGGCTAGGGCTTTGGTGTTTGCGTAGTTCATATTCCAATTTCCCCAGCCTTTAGTAGTGCCTCTCCAGCTTCGCTCACCTGCTGTTGCACCCGCTTTACTTCCGCTTCCACCAGCTAGAGTAATCAAGGCTTTATTATTGAGGCTTATGGTAAGGTTATTGCCATTTTGTCCTGCATTGTAATGTCTCCAGCCATCACTTGTTTGACTCCAGCCATAAGTGATTTCCCCGCTTCCTGCTTGTGCGTGGATAATGGCAATCACTGCATATACATTAGGATTTGTGTAGGTTTGGGTGTGATTTGCGTTATTTGTGTGTGCGTAGGAATGATTGTAAATCCCCCCGCCTTGCTGTCCTAATAATGTTTTGTTGGTTTTTGGGATAGACATATTACCGCCTTAAGCTTCTTTCAATGGGCTTATATACTGCAGATTCTCAAGCTCGCTTATGCTTTGAGCGTTTTGGATTTGGGCTTGTAGTTTTTGCCTATTTCCTACCAAAAGCGCGATTTTTGCATTATAGTCGTTGGATTTTTCTAGCACTTTGTTTGCTAAGGCTTCTAGCTCTTGCCCTCTAGCATTTGCTAGCACGCTTAGAAGTGGCGCGTCATTAGGATTTTTTGAGCTTAAAAATGCTTTTGCTTCGCTCTTTTGAGAATCCCAAGTAAGTTGCTCATCAAGTGGCAAAAGCTCATCTTTAAGCGCGCTCACTTCATATTCAAAATTAAGATTGACAAATTCTAGGGCTTTTGTTTTAAACTCATCTAAACTCGGCTTAATGATGCTTTGACTTGCACTATCAAATCTATCTCCTACCTTTACCCACGATACTTGTTCTGCAGTTAGTGGTATGGCTAGAATATTTTCCTCATTCCACTCACTAAAATCCTCTTTTGTAAAAAGTTGCGTTACTGCATTGTCGCAAATGATGGCGTAGGTTGTGTTTTCTTGTGCTTGCATAATCACTCCTTTAAAATTCAGTCTGTATTATTTTCTCTATTTTGCGCCTAAATTTAAAGGGTTAAAGGCTTTCTTGCTTCACTCCTAGCAAATTATCCGCGCGAATCTTTAGGGCTTCTTGCTTTTTTTGGTAACACCTTTTAGCATACGCTTTCATTATCAAAGGTTGGGCGTTGTAAGCATCAAAGCAAATTTCTTTAACTGCGTTTAGCACTTGAGCTTCATCATAACCTTGAATGTCTTTAATATCAAAAAAGCAACAGCCCAAATTACATAAAAAGTCATTTCCATCGCCTACCTTTGCGACATAATCATTAAGAATACAAAAATCGCCCTCTAAATCAAGCATTTTTGAGGCAGAATTGAGCCAAAGCGTGAGTTTGCCTTGCATATTTTTTTCCTTTGCAAAGCTAGTGAAAAACTCTTTGACTTCTTGCGTAGTGTAGGGAATGTGCTGGTTTAAAATATCGGGTTGTAAATATTTTAAACCACTTTTTGTGGTGAGTATTTGCGCGTTCATTTTTTTGCCTTTTTTTGCGGGTATTTTGGTATAAAGCTATGCTAAAATAAAGGGATAAGTTAAGAAAAATATGCGATAATTAAAAAAAGTGGGAGAGGTGGAATGCAAAATACTCGTTTGAAACTCTTTTTTGATGGTTTTAGCGGTGAGATTCAAAGACAAAATAAATACAAGCCTTTGGGTGCAATCACTCTAGCAATCAGGCAAAAACAAATCAAGTCTTACAAAGAAATCAATCAAATACATTTGGCAAAAAGGTTTAAGCTTGGCACAAAATAAACCCATAAAGTCTGAAAAGTCGCAAAATATCGATTTTAACGCACAATTCAATATTTTAATAGAAAATGAGCTTAATGCTATTAGCAAGCTTAATCCTAGGCTGGCAAATAGAGCTATGAAGTTGCTTGAGGATTCTTTAGAACATAGAAAGCAGTGCGATAAAGAAATCATCGAGCTTGAAAAAACAAATCAAAAAATGCAAGAGCTTGAGACGCGTAAATATTATTTTTGGACTGGTTTTGGTGTGTTTGGATTCTTTTTTGTGTTTGTTTTGGCATTGTGTTTGGGTGCATTTTTAGCTTATTTTGATAAGACTATAGAAGCGATGATAGTTTTTGCAATTGGTTTTATAAATATTCTTCCAAAGATCCTAAGAGAGCTAAGAAAAAAGGCTTGAAAATGGGACATATCATTGCAATTGTGGTGCTATTTGGAATCGCGTATGGGATTAAACTTGCATTTGTAAAATTTCCAGCAAAAAAATCTAAGAAAAACACTCTATTAAGGAATATGCGCGCGCTTAGTATTAAAAGTGAAAGGGCGCAAAGAGCCTACGAGCCAAAATCTCAAGCAAAATAAGGCTAGTAAGCTACCTTGTCGCGTAGCTTACGATAATTAGCCCACCATTTGGGATTGTCATTTTTTGATTTGCAGTAACCTTTAAAAATGCGCCTTTTGTCTGTCCTAGCTGTCCTGCACCGCTTGGATTTCCAGCCCCACCATTTGCACTTAAGAGATTCCCAAAGCTCACAGCACCACCTGCGGTGTTTGAGTTTGTGCCACCTGTGCCACCTTGAATAAACACATAATAATCGCTAACGCCATTTACTAGGCTAAAAGTCGTGCTTGAAGTGTAGGTTTTGCTTTGAAAATTATTTCCTAAGGCTTGGTTGCTTGCTTTGATTTCATTGCAAAGCTGGGTGAGATTTGCCACTTGTGCGGGAATATCATTGCGGATTTCTGCCAAATAAGAATTCTTAATGCCTTGCATATCGTTGCTACTTTGCTCTTTTTGTGTGATAAGGGCTTGAATATGGGAGTTTTTGGCATTCTCTAGCGTTGCAGTGTGCTTATCAGTCTTTGTTTGAAGTGTAGCAATATGCGTATTTTTGGCACTCTCTAGGGCTTGGGTGTGTTCGTTTTTCTTTGTCTCTAGCGTTGCAGTGTGTTCGTCTGTCTTTGTTTGAAGTGTAGCAATATGCGTATTTGTGGCACTCTCTAGGGCTTGGGTGTGTTCGTTTTTCTTTGTCTCTAGCGTTGCAGTGTGCTCATCAGTCTTTGTTTGAAGTGTAGCAATATGCGTATTTTTGGCACTCTCTAGGGCTTGGGTGTGTTCGTTTTTCTTTGTTTGTAAGGTAGCTAAATGCGTATTTTTGGCATTTTCTAAGGCTTCTAGGTTTGCGGTGTGTGTGGCTAGCACCTCTTGGGCTTTTGTGTTTAAATCACTTAAAAACTGCTCGATTTTTGCATTTGCTTCGTTGATTGTAAGTTCTTTTGTAGCAAAATCGGTGTTAAAGTCGCTTATGATTTGGTTTAGCTCGCTTTGTTTGGTGGTAAGCTCATTAAGCGCGTTTGTTTTTGTGGTGTTTAGCTCGTCCTCGTGGTTGTTTGTAGCTTCCCTTAGCTCATTTTTGCACTCAAGCACGATATTTGGCACAAGGGCTTGAATTTGTTGCTTAAGTGCTTCGCCTTGCGTAACTAGTCTTTGAAATTCTACCTGCAAAGCTTTCATATCCATAACGCTTACAGAGATAGTCTCAATAGTCTTTAGGGTTTTTTTAGCTTCCTCGCTTTTTGTCTCAATAAAGCTATAAATCTCTTGGGCTAAGTCAAGTTCAGCTTCGCATTTATTGTAAATGCTAAGCGCAGTTTGGGACGCGGTGGATAAAGTCTGCAAAGCTTGGTTAATGTAGTTTGCAATCACTTCGATATGTGCTTTTGTTTCAAGGCCGGCTTGGTTTGTGTTGATTAGCTCATTTAATTGTGTTTGATAAAAGCTAAAGGTATCTTGTGAAATTTTATAAAGCTCGCTCAAAGCTTCTAAATTAAGCCTTGTATGCTCTTTGAAACTATCCATATTATTGAGCGCGTCATTTAGCTTTGTGTCAAATGCTTTGAGTTCTTGCAGTCGTTGCTCATCAAGCGGATTTGTTGCAGGCGTTAGATTTATTTGCGGTGGGTTGTTTTGGGCGTTTTGTAAGTTTAGCTCGGCACTTTTAAGGGCTTGCACGCTTTGAGCTGTAGCACTTGAGGGGGTTAGTGGCTTATTTGGCGCGGGTGTTTGGTTTTGTGTGTCTTGTGGCGCGGTGTCTTGTGTTGTGTCGGCGGGTGTTTGGTTTGCTTGTGTGTCTTGGCTCATAGGATTCCTTTATATGATTTTTGCTAATGATAGAAAAAACGCAAAAGGATTTTAAGGGTTAAAAATTGGAAACTTTAGCAAAGACCAAGCAAGGGATACATTGCATTAGGGTTAGGCTCGCTTGGGAAAGCCTAACCTAAAATATCAAAAGTTAAGAAACCTTTGACACAATTATGCAAAATAATGCTATAATTACAATGTATCGATGTAAAGACATTGAATTCTCCTCCTTTCGGCGGAGCAATTCCCTTTAGTGAAGGTGGTAACTTCACTAAAGAGTTACGCGCTTCACCACTTGCAATTATACTTTTATCCCTTAAAAAATCCTTTAAAATTTTCTATATTGTTATGAAACAATCAAAATAAATCGTGCGGGAATACACAAAAGGTCGTGTGTGGTCGCGGAGCTGGAAACGAAGCGGAATTCACTTCCGCGAAGTTGGAAGCGGAGGCGGAGCCGAAGCGGGATTTATTCCCGCGAGGTGATACCATTTAAAGGAATAAGTTATGGCGATTGCAAATAAAAATGAAATTGAAATTTTTTACAAAACACATAGTCTAAGCATTAAAGAAGTGGCTACGCATTTTAATATCTCTTATCGCACGCTAGCGCATTGGGTGAAAAATGAAAAATGGGTGGCTGGCTCTGCGGTGGAATGCGCACAAAAGGAAGTAAGCGTATCGGTGGTGCAAGATAGTATCGATAATGTGCTAGATGTTACGCGCTCAAGGCTTAAAAGGGCTATTAAAAATGATTTGGGCGAAGTGGCAAATAAAATTGATTCCCTCGTGCTTGAAAATCTACTTGAAAGCTCGACTGATGAGATTCTAGCGCGTGCGATGAGCTTAAATTTTATACAAAAAAATATCGCGCTTAGTGCTGTGATTGCCAAAGATAGGCTCTTGCGTTTAGCTCAAAACACGCAGGGCGATACTCGGGCAGATCCAACCATAATCGCGTGCGCTGAAAAGGTGGTGAGTATCTTTGATAAAATGCAAAGTGCAATCTATGGGCGCACGCCTTTAAGTGCTTCACAAGAAAAAGAGGTTAAGGATATGAGTTTGCAAGAGCTAAACGCGCTCTTAAAAGAATTGGATAATTAGCCTAAGCAAGGGAATACATTGCATAAAGGACAAGGCTTGCTTAGGAAGCCTTGCCTAAAATGTCAAAAATTAGTAAATTTTTGACACAATTATAAGCAAAAATGCTATAATTACAATGTATTTCATAAATTGATTCTCCTTTCGGCGAAGCAATTCCCTTTGGTGAAGTCGTTACCTTCATCAAAGGGTTACACACTTCACCACTTGCGATTATATCAAAAAATCACAGCACTTCTTTTTTTGGACTTAAATCTTAGTTTATGTTTTTGGTAGTTTTGTGGGATTGTAAAATTAGCTAAAATGTCGTTAGAGATTGTATCCTAAGAGTTACGACCTCTTAGGATAAATCCAAACAACCTTATAAAAGGAGTTTGTGATGAGATTCCTAGAATTGACAAGGACAATTTTAGCGTAAGTCTTGCAAATTTAAGCACGCATTGCATTCCTTTTCAAACTCAATTCCCTTGCTAGCTTGTAGTCCCCCTTTAATTGCGCTTTTTTAATTAAACTTTCATAATACTCTTTTATAAGTTGGTGCAATGCACGCCTAAAAATGCCAAATTCCCTCAAAGATTCCACGCTAGAATCTAGCTCTAATTTTAACGCTAAGTCGTCCTTTTGTCCGCGCAAAAATAGCAAATAAGAATCCTTATAATCTCCTAATTCCTCACCATCAAGGTATTCACACGCAATATATTCGTATTCTTTAAATTCCAAAATCGATTTATACACCACTTTTGCTAAGATATTTTCGCTTTTGAGCGTTTTAGCTATTTTTGGGCTTCCTAGCTCAAATCCTAGCGCATTTTGGGCTTTTTGCAAAAGCTCAAGTTTGAAAAAGTGATTATTTTGAGCAAAAACAAAGTTTTTGAAATCATTTAAAAATTTATCCTTTGCACTTGGGCTATTTAGCGCATTTAGAGAAGTTTTTAAATAATATCCTACGCCACAAGTTTTGCTAAGTTTGGGGGTTTGGTGAGATTCTAGCACTTCGCCTAAATCCTTGCACTCGTTTTTCAAACTGCCTTTAAAAATATTTGTGTAGCCACTCTCAATGCAGACTTTGAGCGCGTTTAAAATATTTTTCTGTCCTGCGGAATCGTTATCAAAGCAAAAAACAAGCTCGCATTCTAGCGGGGTAAGTTGCGCTAAAAAAGTTTTATTAAAAGCTGTTCCCCCTGTTGCTACGCAATTATTTATGCCTAATTTGATGGCACTTAGCGCGTCCATATAGCCTTCGACGATGAGCGCCTTTTTTTCTTTCAAAATATGGCTTTTTGCGCGCGCAAAATTATAGAGATTGCGCGATTTATTGTAGGTTAGGCAATCTTTGGAATTAATGTATTTTGGGCTTTTGCTAAAGTTTGCATAAGGGTGTGTGCGTCCTACAAAGCCGATTGTTTTATAAGAGTTATTAAAAAGCGTAATAATAAAGCGATTTTTAAACAAGCAGTTGCCATTTGCGCTTACAATTCCCACGCTTTGGGCTTCTTTTGGGCTAAAAAGCTTCGTGTGCTCATCGCCTTTGCAGTATCCCAAACAAAAGCGCGTAATATCATCAAGCTCAAAGCCACGCGATAATACATAGCCCTTAAGTTGCTCATTTTCTAGCAGATTGCGCATATAGATTTCACTTAATTTTTTAAGTTTCTCTTGCAAATCTTTGCTTTGACTTGGGGCTTTTGTGAGTGGATTTGGTAGATTAAACATTTCGGCAAGTTCTAGCACTGCTTCTTTAAAGTCAAGCTTTTTGTATTCTTTGATGAAGTTTAGCGCGTCCCCTCCTGCATCACAGCTAAAACATTTATAAATCTGCTTACTTGGGCTTACCACAAAGCTTGGCGTTTTTTCACTATGAAAAGGGCAAGGGGCTTGGTAGTTCGTGCCAACCTTACGAAGTGGAATGAAACTTTGGATAACTTCTACAATATCAATGCTTTGTTTAAATTGTTCTAAATCCATTTAGAATCCTTTGGCGATTTCCATCACTTCTTTAACATCTAAAAACACTGCGTCATCACTGCTTTGTTCCTCTAAAGAGCTAAATTGCAAAGTTTTTGGATTAAAGCCTACTTTTTCTTTGAAGTGCTTACCGCTTTGCTTATTTTTCTTAACGATAAACATTCGCTCTTGCTCGCTAAACTCCCTCAGCTCGTTTTTTGCTTGGCAATGCTCGATTCTCATTATAATGCTTGCTTCGTGTCCGCCTTTTTTACTTCCCATTGGATTATCGCGATCACCTTTACTTGTTTGCACGATTAAAAATACTAAAATATCAAGGCTGTGGCAAAGCTTTGCAAGCGTGCTAAATTTTAAGCTTTCCTCTTCTTCCATATTCCTGCCCGCTGGGCTAACGATACGCATTTGAGAATCTATTAAAAACACTTTTACACCTTGTTTGTAAAGCGTTTTGATATTGCGCGCAATGGTAGAAATATCATAGCCATCATTGATTGCGATGATATTTTCAAGGTTAATTCTGCTATTTTGTTTGGCTTTCAAATAGCTTTTAATCGTAAATTCAAAGCAAAAAAAGCACACCTTATGTGTTTTTGCGATATTTTCTAAAATCTGCGTGCCTAGCATTGTTTTTCCCGCTTCTGGGTCGCCACTAATTAGCACTAATTGCCCTACTTCAATCCCCCCGCTAAAACACATATCTAAGAATGGAATATGGGTTTTAAACTTGAGATTCTCGCTTTGAGTAGCAAAATATGTTTGCCACGCGTGCAGTGATTTAAAATCCTCGCTCACACTTTCATACTTGGCACTTAAAATATCAATATCCACAACCTCGCGCGCATTGCAAGCATTTAGCAATTTCTGCCCGATTTGACTTTGGATTTGAAGTTGGTATTCTTGGATAAAAAGTTCTTTTAATCCCAAATAGTTTGGATTAGGTGGCGTGTTTAGGAAGTTTATATAAAAATCATTTTGCTTTGATTCCTCACTCAAGGCACTTTCAAAGCTTACAAAATCAAGCGCGTTTTTCTCCTGCAAGCTTAAAATCACATTTAAAAGCTCGCTAGCTTTTTTGCTAAATGCTTTTGGCGGAAGATTGCGTAAGAATTCCTCTATTTGGTCGGGGTATTCAATCATTGAGCGCAAAATACTTAACTCTAGCATAAATTCTCCTTTTGTTTAAAATTCGCCTTGCACGCAATCTTTTCACAAAGCCTCGAAAAACGCGCAAAGACTGAATTTTCATCAGTAGAGGCTAATAAACCATTGCGGTAAATGCCCATAATCTTTTTTAAACACATACTTCTGCAAAATAAAGCTTTTCTCATACTCGCTTAGTTTGTTTGTTTTAAGCTTGTATTTTTTTGCTTTTTGTTCGCAAGTTGCGCGTAAGATTTTCATTAGGATATTCACCGCTTGTGTGAAGTCTATTTTTTTACTCCCACATAAGCTAAGCTCTAGGGAATAATCATCAAAAAGAATCTCCCATTCCTCACAAAATCCTAATGAGCTTAAAACTTCATCAAGCTTTTTTTCCTCGCTTTGGCTTAAAAAAAGTTTTGAGTGTGTAAAGATTGCTGTTGTATCCATACTATTCCTTTTTATTGGTATCGCCTTTGCGGAAATAAATTCCGCTTCGGCTCCGCTTCGCGCACAGACACGCCCTGTTTTGGTGTGTGTGATAATCCTTGCGCTAGTAGATTCTGATAGATTTTCTGCGCTAAAAGTGGGTTAAAGGCTCGATTTTGCGCGCGTGCGTTGGCGTTTTCAATCTCTTTTGCTCGTGTTAAAGCTTCCATTTTCTTGTTTTGTCCTTGTTTGCGTGGATCACATAAAAACTCTAAGTGTCGCTCTTGGCTTAAAAATGTGCTTAAGTAGGGGATATATTGCATTTCTCGCCCTTTCCACTCGCTTTTTTTCATCATCTCCACACACTCAAGCAATTTCTCAAATTCCCCCACACTCTTAATTTTGCGCGCAAATACCTGCTTTGCTTTGGCTTTTGAGATTCTGCGTGGATAGATTTCCCACAGCTGATTAAACGCATTTTCACACTCAAATGGGGGTGTTTTTGGCTTCATTCCATCAATTGTATCGCCTTGCGGGAATAAATCCCGCTTCGGCTCCGCTTCACTTCGTTGCGCGACCACATATGACCTGTTTTGGGCGTAAGTTTCGTCATTGTGAGCGTTAGCGTGGCAATCCATTTTGGGATTTGGGCTTTTAGGTTGTTGGTTTGGATTTTGCGCAAGAGATTCTTTTTCTTGTTTTATAAATTCTTTTATAACTTTATTGTCTTGCAAATTTGTAGATTGAATTTGCAAATTTGTAGATTGAATGTTAAAATTTGCAAGTTGCTCGGACTTCGGCTCTTGCGGTATTTTCTCATTATCACTTAGTAAGTGATAATATTTTTCAGTCAAAAAATACCATTTCATTTGGATATTTTTTCTGCCATCTAGATTCTTAGCGCTAAACAAAAATCCCTCTTTTTCAAGCTCACGCAAAAGCCTTGAGATTTTTACCTCATTTAAATAAGGAAAAATAACTGCAAACGCCTTAGCTGTATGATAAACCCAGTATTTACCATCATAAAACGCCACTTCATTTGCTTTGTTTTTTTCAATCCAAAACTCAATGTATTGCAAAAGAATCGCTTTTTCAATTCCTACAGCCTGTGCTACCTTGATATTAAAGCTATGTGTTTGCATAAAATCTCCTTTTTTCTTTAAGATAAATTCAGCTTTTTAGCTCTTTTTTGCGATTGGGCTTTTTCGCTTCGTCGATAGACCTTTTGTCTTATCTCCTCGCTCAAAATCCCAAAGCCCAAAAAATAGCTTAAAAATCTTAGAATTTCGTGTGCTTCCTGCTTGCCAAATTGCGCGATTTTCTCCATTCCACTCATTTCCGCTCTCCATTTGTAAAAAATAGGTTGTTTTGCTTATATTCCTGCACAAGATTTTGTATCTGCAAAGTAAGGTAAGCATTGATTGATATACGCTTTTTTTTGCAGATTTTTCGCACCTTTGCGAGCGTTTTTTTGTTTAGATAAAGCTTTTTTATGGATTTTTTTTCTAAGTTTTGAGTAGTGTTCATAATCTCCCCCTTTAATTTGTAAATCCACACATTTAGAGCGCGATAGATTCTCAAAGCAAGCTATCTCCTCTAAAGCCTTTAAAAGTCCTTGTGGAATATAGATATTAATTAGCGCCACATTGATTTTTGGTTCTTTGAATTGGTATGCCATGCTATTCCTTTCAATTGGTATCACCTCGCGGGAATAAATCCCGATTCGGCTCCGCTTCGCGACCACACACAACCTTTTTTGGTGGGCGTGTGCCACTTAGAAAATTCTAAGATTGTGCGCCTAGTTTGTGCGAAGGTGAGGAAAAGTTGAAGGGCGCGCACTTTTGGTGCGTAACCGAAACTTTTTCGAGGCTTCGTGCGAAATAGGCGTGCAAGCTGAATTTTCATTCCTTTATACTTACAAACACGCTTACAATAAAATCACCCTCACAAAAAAAGCACTTACAAGCCATTTCGTTTTCGCCTTCCTCAAAGTGGTCGTCCTCTGCAATAAACTCATTTTCTCCCCCACATAGAGGGCAATCAATTACAAACATAGCAACTCCTTTTCTAAAAATTCGCCTTGCACGCAATCTTTTCACAAAGCCTCAAAAAACGCTTAGTCACTACCGCTTTAGGTAGCTCCTTGCGCGTTTTTCTCGCCTTTGCAAAAATCTTACGCACAATGCTAGAATTTTTTTGTGCTGGTGCTCGTTTTGTTGCGCTGGTGCGTTTTTTGTTATTGCAAGCGTTGAGAAGCAATACACAATGCGTTTTTCTATACATTTTTTTTACCTCCTATTTTAAAAAATCATTCAAAAACTGCGCGCGTGCTTGTTTTTGTGGAATATATTTTGTGTAGTGCGTGTAAGTTACTTGTAATGACGCGTGTCCCATCATCGCACATACCCATAAAGGCTCTTCCCCGCGAGTTAGCATAAGCGTTGCAAAGCTGTGCCTTGTGTTGTAGGTGTTTCGATACTCTAAGCCTTTTAATTCTAAAAGTTTCTTATATTCTGAGATGATATTGTCTTTTTTGGATTTGATAATATATCCGCTTGTTTGTGCGCGTTTTTGCAGAATCTCTTTTAATGGTGGCAGTAAATCAATGCTACGCTTTGAATTGCTTGTCTTTGGCGTGGTTATTTTGCCATTTTGTTGGCGTGATTTTGTAATTTGGATTTTGTCAAACTCAAAGTCAATATCACTCCATTCTAATGCTAAAATCTCCCCGCTCCTAGCTCCTGTAAAAAATCCTATCGCAAGATAAAGATACAAATCACCACTGCTAGAATCTAGTAGTATTTTGATTTCATCTAAGCTAAAAGGCATCATCTTGCGCTTAGATTCTGTTTGGGTGATATTTGTGCTAATGACTTTTTTAACGCCTAGATTGTAGTTGTCATTAGCAAAGTTAATCAAGCGATTGATATAATTTTTGAACCTTGCACCCTTTGGCTGGCTTACGAAAGCTTTGAGACTCTCTGTTGAGATCACGCGTATATCTTTAGAGCCAAAAACCTTGCTTAGGCAATTTACCATACTTTTATAGTCCCTGATTGTTTGATCTTTGAGGCTTTTAGCTTGAATGTATTTTTCACACAAAGCCTTAAAGCTAAAATGCGTAACTTTCTCCTGTGTATCGCCTCTAAAATACGCATAAACAAGATTTTGCAACGCTTCTTTACTAAGCTTGCGCCCTTGCTCTACGCTTAAGCCTGAGCTAAAGCGTGCGCGCCCATATTCTGTGTAAGAATCTATGTAGAGCTTACCCCCTCTAACATAGGTATTTATTGTTTTTATAGTCATTGTTTCTCCTTTTTTAAAATTTCTTTATCACGCGTAAAGTGCCTAGCACAAACACGACTACAAGCAAAATGCAAAAGCACTCCGCCACGCTTAACCTAACTAACCCACATACTGCGCCCAAAATCGCGCGCAAAGACAATACAACGCCAAATACCACGCCCACATCAATTATAAATCGCTTCATATTCCCTCGCTCATAAAAGGCTCGA
>NZ_NXLL01000028.1 GCF_003364115.1 Helicobacter sp. MIT 00-7814
GCTAATGTCGGAGCTATAAGCTCAGAAAGTCCTATGGCTATAGGTTTTGGAGGTGCAAGAGCTGCTCAAGCAAAAAATACTTCTCAAGCTATCTCTAGTGCTAATAGCTATATGGATAAGTTTGGAGGATTTTCAAGCAATAGTGTTTATACACTTAGAAATGAAATGGATATGGCGCGTGATGCTTATAGAAGTGCTATGAACACACCACATGCTGCAGCTAGTAAGGCTAATTGGATGAATGCTAAAAAAGCTTATGATAATGCCCTAAGGACACAAAATAGTATGCAAAGACATTATAATGCCCTTTCACCACAGGCTAAAGATATGGTATTACAACAGATGGGAGGAAGTAATGGGGGGATAGTAACAAAAAATATAAATCAACAAAATATTGACATTTATTAAAAAGCGAGTTATAATTGTCAGGACTTTCAGATTAAGTTCTGCTCCTCCTATTAAGCTACTCTTAATAGGAGTTTTCTATTATGTCTTTTAACTTCGGGTGAATACAATCCAAAATGTCATCTACAAAAATTCTAATCTTTTGCGGAAACACTCCAGCATAGAATTGTGTATTATTTTTCCAGTTTTCCTTTACAAAAATATTAGGTGTAGCTTTCCCTTTCTTATTGATCCCTGTCTTTAGCAAATTTTCCCAATGGAATGCCTTATTCCTAATGGTGCGCATAAGACGAAAAATTAAAAGTATCTTTAGATTATTGTCATGTATCGAATGGTTAGTAGTCGTAGAATACCTTGATAAACGAATATGCCCAACATTTAATATTTTTGGAGCTTGATAATCCTTTTCTTTGATGAGAATCTTTGTAATGTTTATCCAAAAACCGAAGTTTAATCTCGAAACAGCTTGATTATGTGTTATTGTGTGATAATCTTTTTTAAAAACTTTTTCTAAGTCCATATATATAAAATTTTCATCTTGAGTTTTCTGAGCATCATCTTTTGAGACAGATTCCCAAAGATTATGCAACCATCTATCCCCATTGGAACTTTGAGTTTTCATAATTTGATCAATTTTATTTCGTAAAAATAATTCAAATACTCCAAGCTTCCAAGAAATATCCCTAATTAGGCGTAGATTTGCGTTATGCTCTTGAATGTTGACATAACTACTGATTCTGCCTAGAGAGAAAATTCCTTGATAAACTTCTCTATCCATAGCAACCTCTTAGTTTTCTATTTAACGATTCTATAATCTCCAGCTTCCATATCTTTTTTTACTTTTTCCAACATTGCAAGATATTTAGGATCTTTTGCTTCCTCTCTATTTTCATCAGCCCAAAGAGCTACAGTAGCCCTGACATTATTTAGAGTTACGAGATACAGCTCTCCGCTTTCAATCATATCAGCAATATCGTCTTGTGTGAATTGAGGATAAATAGGTTTTCTATCTAGTGTAATAAGCCAATATTTATGTTCCCTTAAGTCTTGAATTGTGCCTCTTTTAAACTCTCTATCCCACGCATTCCAATATGACTCCTCTTTAGAGTCTTTGCTTTCTTTGAGGTATTTTTCATAGGCTGCTTTCCATTCTTTCTTAGAAGTGATTAAGCCTTTACTTTTGTCATCATCAGCGCAGATTTTAGCCCATTCCTCAGAAGTCATATCTCTATCTGAGCGATCCATAGTGTATCCATTAGCAGGAATGCTAGTATCACTAAATGTCATACCAAGTAAATAACCTAGTGCAAAGCTACCCATAGCCTTTTCTCCTTTCGTTAGTTAAATTTTATGGGCATTATAGGGATATTTAGGGAAAAATGCAAATGTGGCTATGTAAAAGAAGTAGGGGCTGGTAAAAGGAGGGGTAGCCAAATTTTCCTTATTATAGAGGTTATGTGGCTTAAATACACATTAAGCAAACTTAACATAATATGCAAGCAGGCTTTTAGATGGAAGCTATCTAATTTGAGTGCGTGGCTTATAACCCGATGGCTCAGAGTGTCTTTTGACATTAGCAGTCTAAAGGCTTAATTTTTAAGATACATTGTTTTGAGGGCAAGATATTGCGTTTTTTCGCAATCTAGCCACAACTTACAGCGTTGAATCGTTATCGAAGTCCATTATATCGTTATTTAAATCATCAAAGCCGTTATATTTAAAATTGTCCCACCCATAACTGACTAAATCAACCAAATCAGGACGCCCACTAAGAGCTGTAGGATCTAGATTTTCAAGCTGATTTGTAATACTTGCTGGATCTGGTATATAATTTGGGTCATTAAAATCCATTTAAGTTTCTCCTTTTCTATATTGTGAGTGTATGTATTATAGGGATATTTAGGGAAAAATGCAAATGGGAGAATGTGGGATTTGGTGTTTTGGGGGTTGGACTTGAGAGTAGGGGCTTGGAAAAAGGCAAATGCAGATTTTCAGACTTATTTAGACTTCTTGTTTAGTGGAAATCCAAAAGTTTTAACAATTATACCCAAAACGATGATGAACGCTACTAAAGGAAAGCATACTGCAAAAGTTGTCATTATTCGTCCTTTGAGTTGAAGTATCTATAATATAGCATAGAAAGGTAAGCTAAAACCACAACATTGAATGCAATACCGATAGACAGCACGACAATCTTAATTGTTATAAGATTTTCTGCATTGACAAAAAGATATGAAATCAAACCAAAAAACGACACTATAAGTGCGCTAATGGCTTTTTCTAAGTTGTCAAGGATTCTATCAAGCTTACTTTTCATGCTTTGCATTGTAACATAAAGTTGCAAATAAGTATTTTAAGTGGGGACTGGTAAAGGGAGGAGCTACTTACTAATTGCCTTAAGCATATAAAGTGTCATTCCTATAAGCCCAACTAGTGCTAGTAATGCTGTAAAAGTTGCTAAAACTAAGGTCATTCTAATTCCTCCAATTCATCAAGTAGCTTTAATTCTTATAAGTTAGCCCTTAACAACTAAAGCTCAATCACCAATTTCTTTAACCCAACAGCTTTAGCATAAGCTTGAAGTGTTGAAAATTTAAAATCTCCATTATTGCTTTCAAACTTTGCTACCACACTTTGGCTTACTTGCATACTCCTAGCAACTTGTGCTTGAGTGAGCTTAGAAGATAATCTTGCTTTGATTATCTTTCTTTTTAGCTCATACGCTGGCTTTAGGGCTTCGTATTCTTGTTTGAAGTCTTTGTCTTTTAATAGCTCTTGTTTTAAATCATTGAGTTTCATTATTTACCCCCTTTGATTTGACTTAGAATCTTTCTAGCCTTTTGCAATTCATTGCGTGGTGTCTTTTGGGACTTTTTGATAAAACAATGAAATATAATCACTATTTTATCTTTTTGGAAAGTAAAAAATCCTCGTGCAATTCCCTCTTTTCCTTTAGCGCGTAATTCAAAAAGCCCATCTCCAAAAGCAGATACATAAGGCTCGCCAAGCTTATTGCCAAATTCGGCTAAAAGCTCCATATTGCTAAGGAACTTTGCTCTTAAACTCACAGGTAATTCTTTGATTTGATTATCTACCTGCTCATTAAGCGTTTGGACATCAAACAAGCGATTCTCCTTTTGTTTATGGTTTTGAAATGCAAGAGATATTATATCCTGCAAGCTATAAATTTAGCTTAAAATTTATGATTAGCTTGCCCTTCCTTTACCAGCCCTCTTATTCCCAACACTCTATCTCTCACCTTTCACAACAAAGACTTCCTAAAAAATACAAATCTATGCTATAATACAGGCTTACCTTTCAAGAAATTGAAGGGATTTGGCTCACTTTTGTGGGTTGCTCCGCCATAGAGCGGAGGTATTAATCTATGATATGCTCTTTGAGCTTCTGCTTTATCGCTTCAAATGTATTGTCATCAACACTACTCTTGTAGTTTAACCTGCGCTTATTATCAAACACTCTTATTTGTCCAAGTAAGGCAACTTGCTGCGTTCCCTTGCTGTCAACAAACTTATGATAGAGAAATCCTGACTTGTTGCTTGTTTTACTGCTTAAGGGGATACCAAGAAAAGTTTTATTGAAAAAGGATTTAATAACAAGCACAGGGCGCGTAAAGTCCATATTCTTGCCATAAACTTCACTGCCAATATTTTGTCCAACATTTACCCAATAAATCTTTTTGGGAATTACTTTCTTAGTGATTTGGGAATTATCAATCTGCTTTTTAAGAATATCCCACTCATTAAGCCTTTGAGAGTTATCAATAATCACGAGAAAACCTTAAATATTAAAATATTTATTAGCTTATTATAGTAAAAGAAGTGATTAGAATGGCGGTAAAGCACCGCTGTGAATTGCGAGGTAATTATATCAAAAATGCAGGTTTTGACAAGAAATTTAGGGAAAAATACGCATTAGGGCTAGATGTAAGAGAAATAGGGCTAGTAAAAGCAGGATAGGGGTTCATTTATTGCTAGGCAAGAGTTGTATCTCTCTAATGGAATCGCTATGCTTTTTTAATATGTTCCCAACCTTAAAGCCTCCATCTACACTTGCTATTACCACATCTAAACCATTAGTTCTAGCACATTTTAAGGCTGGAGAAATATCAGAATCTTTGCAAAATACAATAATTCTATCAACTAATTTTTGATAAGCTAAATGAGAAATATCAAGCCCTAGCAACATATCAACCTGTTTTTGTGCAATAATTGGCTTGCCATCTGAATCAAAACCTCTAAACTTTAAATCACCGAGCCGAACTGCGAAATGATCCTTAAAGGCAATATTTTGAATAAAACTAAGAATTTGCTTTCTTAGCTTTTCCATCTTTTTGTATTTTTCGGGGTCTTTTCCTTCATATTTTTCCATCAAAGCCTTGTTTTTCTTGTCTTTTTTAAGTTCATCAAAGCATAATGGCTCGGCTGTGTAAAAAAACACTCTATAGATTTCCTCAGTTTTGTCATGTATAGCAGAATAAATGAGCTGTGAGACATCATCTATGTTGTTGTAATTAAAAGATATGTTTTTATTTTTTCTTTGAATATTGGCAATATCAAGTCTTAAATTTTCCCAATCAACAAATATTGCCACTTTTTTCACAGGAGATACCCTTAACTTTTTCTATCATATTTAGCCCTTAGCTTAACTCCCGATTGCGCCGAATTAAGTAGTGCGCAATACCAGTGGGGAATTAAACTAAAGCCTAAATACTTCGGGCGAATTCTTTCAAATATTAACTTAAAGTCTTATTAAAGAGCTGACTTGCAAGGGGAAAGGATCCCCTTTAAAACGAGCGTATTATACATTGTTTTGAGTAAATGTTTTCTGAAAAATACCTTTATTAGCCCACCCTTCCTTTACCAGCCACTCATTCTCGCTTCTATATTCTCTAATATCTCACACAATATCCACCCTCACATCTTTACCTAATGCTTTGGCGTATGAGCGCAATGTAGAGAGACGAGGAGAGATTTTACTATCCAAGCTTTCTAAGCGACTAACAACGCTTTTAGTGGTGTGCATTTTCTTTGCAAGTTGTTCTTGCGTAAGGTTTGCTTCTTTGCGCGCGGCGATAAGCTTAGACTTCACGATAAATTCAGTCTCTAACTCATCGTAATGAGCCTTAATCTTTGGGTTTTGTAATGCTTGCTGTTTAAAATCATTCAGGGTTTTCATTGGGTTTCTCCTTTATTTGCTTGGCTCGCTTTTTGGCAAGATCCAAATCCTTTTTGGGGATTTTATTTGATTTCTCAATAAGCGTGTGCAAGATAATATCTTGTGCCCTTTAAGTGTGGCAAATATACTTCTAGCAATCCCTTCCTCCCCTTTGGCACGAAATTCAAACAGCCCATCTCCAAGTGGGGCAGAATGTGGTCTGCCAAGATTTGGTCCATAAATCTCAGCAAGTTCAAATATACGCAAGAGACAAGCCACTATGCCTTCAGGAAGCTTTATTGTCTCATCATAAACATTGTCATTAAAAAATCTTATCTCATAATTCATGTATGTAATGTTAGCATAAATGAGAACTTTTTGTATTTGTTTAGCTCAAAAATAAAGGTGGTGTGTTATTTAGGAATCTTACCCATTCCTTTGCTAGCTTATCTTTGCAATCAGAAACTCCACTTCTTGGGTGTATGCGGAAGAGTGTTTTAGAGTTTTTCGCATACAACTATCCATTCTTCATTCATAGTGCGTGATAAAGCTCCAATTTTATTGGTGGGTGAGTTTTGAAGCGGCATAGATTTGTTTGAGATTTTGCGTTTTAGTGTATTTAGGTGCTTAAATCCATTATTGCAAAATACTTCAGCTATAAATTCATCAGTAGGCAATTCTATATTTTTTACTCTACGATTGCCTACAATAAAGAAAACTTTGGCACCAATATTTAATGAATCTGGCAAGGACTTAATACTAGATTCTAAATTTTCATAAAAACTAGAAACTTCCAAGGCTCTTTTATTGTCAGCCTTAGCAATTTCTAAAATATATTCTTTCATTAAGCCCTTCTCATAAAGTTTTTTTGCTTTAATGCCACCTAACATCTTAGAATCTAGTTTTCTAGCCTCTTTAAACCCCAACCATTCGTTTATGAATGTGCTAAATTGCCCATAAGCAACCGTTGTTTTAGAATCTCCATAAGGTGGACTTGTAAGGATTGTATCAAATTTTTTATCAGTATTATAGAAGCCTGAATTATAAACAGATAAATTAATACCTCTTAACTTTTGTTGATAAAATTCAATATAAATATTAATAATATTTTTAAGCTTTCTATTAAAGATTTTATAAGTATTTGGAATGTAACTTTCATATTCTTTCATTCTAAAAAGTTTAAATTCATTATTTCTTGTATAGCTTGCTTCTCTTAGTGTCTCACTAAATGCTAGCATAAAAAGATTTTTTGCCGTTTCATTTTTAATAGAAATGATGGCATTAAATATAGCTATTAAATCTTTTTGTGCTTGCTTTTCTATCCAAAAATCAATATTTGTAATATTGTTTAAAATATTAAAATCTAGTATTTTTGACATATTGTTTTCTATATTATCTAACAAAATTTTATATTGTTTTAAAAGATGACTTGATTCTATATATGTTAATCTAGCCTTTGAAATCATTATCGCTAAAGGATTTAAATCAAATCCTATAAATTCTTTTATATCATAATCCAATGCAGCAACAAAACTACTTCCACTTCCACAATAAGGATCTAAAAGATTTGTTTTCTTTGCTTTAAATTCTTTTAAAAGCTCTAGTCCAATTTGAGGAAGCATTGTAGCTGGATATTTATGTAGATTTGGATACATTGAGGCATACGATTGTCCTAAAAAATCATATTTTGGATTATAAAAAGCTTCATAGTATTCTTTATGATTTGTAACTTTTTGAGTGCTTGCAGTCATTGTAGATTCTCCTGCGCATAAGCTATAAGATAAGATAGAGGTTTGATAAAATTATCTGTTTTTATATTTTTTCCAATAAAAGCACAATCAAAAAATTTAAACATTCCTCTATGTTGCGGATTATTAATTTCATCATAAAAATTTACCGTTGCAAAGCATACAAGAGGCATGATTGGTGGATTATAGTAAATATTATATTTTTCTTTAATATCAGATTGTGAATTTGCTATTTCCATTAAGAGTTTCCATTTATAAGTTTGTCCAGCTCTTTCTCTCAATGAGGTTTTAAGTGATAAAATAATACATTTATTCAAGTTATTATTAGAATCTAGGCTGTAAATTACTAAATCTACATCTGGTTTTTGCCCTTCATCATCAATATTAATAAAAAATAGTTCTTTATGATGCGGAACTGTAGATATTTCACTAGTAATAAAAATATTTTCTTTAATATTTCCTTGTTCCTTATTTTTTAAAAATACCCAAATGATAAGATTTGAAAAAGCATTTCCAGCAATACCTTTTCTTGCTTGCGAAGCGTCTTTAATCTCGCCTTTTTGGATTCTTTTTTGAATTAATTTTTCAACTTTATCTTTAGAATCTGTAAGATAATTATACAAATAATCAAAAATTTTTTGTAATGTAATTTTTTTGCTATTAATATCTGCTTGAATAGAATCTAGCATTGGCTTCATATAATACTTTTCTTCTATTTTTTGCAAAGTTTTTAATTCATTTTTATTTAACATCATTTTTCCTTATAATGTGATTCTACTCCCACTCAATTATTGCAACTATAACAATTTTTTATTATATGCTTTCATTTTTTCTTGTAAGCTTGATTTATATCTTACATTTTCGTTGAATTTTAATGTTTTTACAAAACCTAGCAAATTATCCAGCAACACATCTTGTCCATCAAAATCTAATTTTATAGCCATTTTAGCTTCTTTGTCAAGGCTTAAGATTTTATGAGAATTTGCATCAATATAGAGAAGATTCTGCCAATTGTCAATTGCCTTAAGCATATCAATATCATTTACAGAATAAAAAGGGACTATATGGTGCAATTCAAATTGAATATCTTTTTCTACTTCGTGGTATTTGAAATATTCATTTTTTACTACCATGCTTCTTTTAAATTTCACTACCTCACCTTTAATTTCACCTTTTAGTATCAAACGCTCAGAATTTTCATCATGTTCAAAAAGGCTTATCAAAGCAAAGGTATTAAATATCGAATCGGTTTCATTTTGCCAGTTGCGAAAGTCTCGTTTTTGTGTTTTATCTCCATTAAATTTTTTAGGATCACAATACTCTCTAACACATTTAACTACCGTTTCTTGCCTAGCGTTTAGAGAACGAAATTCCTCTATAAATTCTGTTATCTTATCAACACTTAAAATTTGCCCTTTCCAAGTATTGCCCAAAAAGGATGCAAAAAGTGTAAATTCTATATTACTAATGTAAGCTTTTTCAAGCGAATTTATACAATCTAAAATACTTTGCACCAAGCCACCACAATAAGTATCTATAGCAAGTCCTAAAATTTTAAGTTCATCAAAGATATTTTTAGCTTCCAAAAGATTAATACCATCTTGCGAAATTTGGGCGTATAGATATTGAGCTTTTTTGTTTACAGGGCACAATTCTTTTCTTTTATTGAATCTATGAATAAGTCCCAAGCGCTGTAAATTTACAAAAATAATCTTTCGCATACCATTATCGGTTATACTTTTATTGATTTGTCTTAAATCCCTATCTGTATTAGCCAAAAACTTAGCCCATTTTTGCTCTTGCGATTTATATCTATATTCTTTATGGATATCGCCTTGTGTATGAAGTAGCATTCCATACTTTTTTAAATTCTTTAAAACAATTTTGATGTAGTCTAAATCCCAGCGATAATGTTGAAAATAGTGCGCTCCACGATACCCATCAAGCCCTACACGCCATGCCAAAAATTCCAAGCATTCTAAACCCGGATGTATACTTATCAAATCGGTCTTAAATTTTTCATATCTCATTTTACGCCTCCACAATATTTAAACTTTCATCTAAATAAGCTTTGTTAAGCTCACAGCCAATAAAATTACGTCCTAATTCCCTTGCAATAATACTTGTCGTGCCTGTTCCGCTAAATAAATCAAGAATAATATCTCCTTCTTTTGAGCTTGCTTTTATCATTCGCTCTATCATTTCTTTTGGTTTTGGGCTTGGGTGTTTGCCTTTTACAACTCTACCATTCACCTTATCTTTATGTCTTTGACTTACGATTTCCCATACATCAGAACAAAGCTTGCCATTTGGGTTTGGATACCAACGTTTACCATTTTTTAGTATTCCTTTTTTGCTTGCATGTGCTATTCTTTCGCTTGACTGATATGGGATTCTGATATTATCGTAATCAAAATAGTAGTTTTTAGAATCCATGGTATAAAACAATATAGATTCTTGATTGCTAACATATCGTTTTTTTGCATAACTTAAGCCATCTTTTTTATACCAAGTGATAAAATTTTGAAAAAAAACTTGCTTGTTTAAAAGATAATTCAAAAAAATAGCATTGTGGTAAGGAGTGTTAAAAATATAAAAACTCGCATTTGGTTTTAGTTTTTGCAACATTAAATCAATCCATTTAAAAGAAAAGTTTAAAAATTCTTGTTCATTTTTAAAATTATCCCAAGCAGCAATTTTAAGATTATATGGTGGGTCAATTATGGCTAAATCTATGCAAGATTGCGGCAAAGATTCTAAAAAAATGAATATATCGCTAATGTAAATTTTATTCAAAAAAACTGATAGCACTTAGCCTCCTATCAATTAGGTTTTTATAATTTTCATAAAGTTCATAACCTATAAAATTGCGATTTAATTCTTTTGCTACGCCCAAAGTTGTTCCACTTCCTGCAAATGGGTCAAGCACAATATCATTAACAAAAGAATAAAGTTTTATAAGCCTATATGGAATCTCACGAGGCATTATTGCAGAATGTTTTCCAAAAGCAATATCGCTCTTATTTGGTATTGGAATATCCCAAATTTGTTTGGTAAAATTTACCCATTCTTCTTGAGTTAATTTACTTTTTTCTTTTTGCTCTTTTGTGATTTTAGAATCTGGCCTGCCGTCTTTTACGAAAACTGTTATAAATTCTGTCGTATTTTGTGCGTAAAAATTACGAGGATATGGATAACTACCAAACATAAGCTTTTTTGTTGGATTGGTGCGATTCCAAATATACATATCAAGTAAAAACAATGGTATGGATTCTAAAATACTATGCTGAATATCGCTTTGCAAATCAAAAATATGACGATTATAATGCGTATTTAAATCCTTTTTTAGCATTGGCATAAGTGGAACATTAATGCAAAGCTTGCCATTTGATTTTAAGATTCTATGGCATTCACACCAAACTTTTAAAAGCCCATCAATATATTTTTTATAGTCATTGATTGCTCCTAAATCTTGGCTTTTAGATTCTGAATGAGTAATTGTTTGATAACCATTTTTTGTATAATCTTTAATATTAAAATATGGCGGACTTGTAATAATTAAATCTACACTATTACTAACAACCTCACTCATATTGGTGCTGGATTTATAAAAAACTTTATTTAGCATGCCTACTCCCACTCTATCGTGCCCGGGGGCTTGCTTGTGATGTCATAAACCACACGATTTACGCCCTCTACTTCGTTTATGATTCTATTTGCTACGCGCTCTAAAAATTCATGTGGGAGATGAGAAAAGCTTGCTGTCATTCCATCTAGGGCTTCTACTGCGCGCACGCAAATTGTGTTATCATAAGTGCGGTTATCGCCCATAACACCGACACTGCGGACATTTAACAGCACGCAAAATGCCTGCCACACGCTATCATACAGCCCACTTTTTCGCAGCTCATCGATAAACACGCTATCAGCGCGCTTTAGCACCTCCAAATCCTCTCTATTCACCTCGCCCATGATGCGTATGGCAAGCCCGGGTCCGGGGAAAGGGTGGCGCATAAGCATAGATTCTGGCATGCCAAGCTCACGCCCAAGACTTCGCACCTCATCCTTAAACAGCTCACGCAGCGGCTCAATCAGCTCAAAACGCATCCATTCAGGCAGCCCCCCCACATTATGATGGCTTTTTATCGTTTTGCTTGGCCCCTTCACGCTCACAGATTCGATAACATCAGGATACAGCGTGCCTTGCGCGAGGAATCTTATCTCGCCGTGTGTATTATGCTTTTTTGCCTCGCGCTCAAACACCTCAATAAAGGTCTCGCCGATAATCTTGCGCTTTTTTTCTGGGTCGCGCACGCCTTTCAATCGGCTTAAAAACAGCTCGCTAGCATCAACACTGATGAGCGGAACTTTTAAGTTTTCTTTAAACATCTTTTCCACAGCCTCACGCTCACCAAGACGCAAAAGCCCCGTATCCACAAACACGGGGATAAGATTCTCACCAATGGCACGATGAAGTAAGGCTGCCACTACGCTAGAATCGACACCTCCACTTACAGCGCAAAGCACCTTGCCGGGCGTCGTCTTTTGGGCGGGCGCGTCTTTTGGGTACAAATCGCTAGGCGTTGTCTCTTTGGCACTTTTAAGAGATTCTGCGTTGTCGGCTCGGTCATTTGGTCCTGCCAAACTCCCTTCGCCTCCGCCTTGAAAGCTCTTGAAATTGCTCAAAGATACTTCCGCCTTGTCGCCTTGGTTTGGCGTGGTTTTTGGCTGTGGCACGCCCACAATTTCGCGAAGTTTTGTAATTTCAGCTTCTGCAAAGTTTTTCATATTCCAATTATTGCTAGCTCCACAAATATTAAGCGCGAAGTTTTGCAGGATTTGCGCGCCTTGCTCGCTATGGACTACTTCTGGGTGAAACTGCAGCGCATAAATATTTCGCGCAAAATCTGCAATCGCGCAGTAATGCGTATTCCCACTTTTTGCAAGCTCAACAAAGCCCTGCGGCAAGCTTTGGACTTTATCGGCATGGCTCATCCAGACGATAGAATCCTGCTTGATTCCAGCAAATAAATCTTTATTGTCATTGCGAGCAGAGATAAAGTCAGAGCGTGGCAACCCATTTGCAGAATCTTGTTTGGCAGAATCTTGCGCGGATACAGAATCTAAAATCGTCAAAACAGCCTTTCCAAACTCTTGCGCCTCCGCTCGCACCACTTCGCCCCCAAAATGATGCGCGATAAATTGCATTCCATAGCAGATTCCAAGCACAGGAACGCCAAGCTCAAAAATCCCGCTACTAGGCTTATACGCGCCCTCCTCATACACGCTAGCAGGACCGCCACTTAGGATAATGCCACGCGCACTTTTAGCCTTTATATTTTCAATGCTTTCAAAATATGGCACAATCTCGGTATATACGCCCGCCTCACGCAACCGCCGCGCAATTAACTGCGTGTATTGACTCCCAAAATCAAGGACTAGAATCTGCGCGCAAATCGTAGGCTGAGTGGTAGGAATCTGTGTGTTTTGCATACATTTCTCCAAACTATTTTGTAAAATTTGGCGCGTATTATAATCAACTTTGCCCTAAGCTTTGCTTTTAGCGCGCAAAAGTCTTTGAAAATTTAAAGTTAAAGGCTAAAATGCGCGTTTCTCAAACTCCTAAAAATTTCAACTTCATAAAAAATAGCAAAAAGGTAGCAAAAATGGACGAGCATTTTGATGTGATTGTCGTGGGTGGCGGGCATGCAGGGCTTGAGGCTGCGTGCGCGGCTGCTAAAATGGGCGCAAAAACACATCTTTTTACAATTTTGCTTCAAAATCTCGCACTTGCAAGCTGTAATCCAGCCGTTGGCGGGCTTGGCAAAGGGCACTTAGTCAAAGAAATTGACGCGCTTGGTGGCGTAATGGGGCAAATCACAGATAAGTGTGGCTTGCAATTTCGCACGCTCAATGCCTCAAAAGGTCCCGCTGTGCGTGGCACAAGAGCACAAATTGATATGGATCTTTACCCCATCATCGCTAAAAAAATCGCGCTCAACACCCCAAACCTTAGCCTTTCGCAAGAGCTCATCACGGATTTAATCACCACTGCGGACTCAAGCGCCACCATAGATTTAGCCACAGGTGGAAATCCACGCCCAAAAGTCATCGGCGTCAAAAGCAATCTGGGCAAAAGCTACTATGCAAAATGCGTGATTCTCACCACCGGCACATTTTTGCGAGGGCTTATCCACATTGGGGAAAAACAGCTCAAAAATGGGCGTTTTGGCGAGCTAAGCGCGGAAGATTTACCGCATTCTTTTCATGCGCTAGGGCTTGAAGTAGGCAGGCTAAAGACTGGCACATGTGCGAGGATTGATGGGCGTAGCATTGATTTTAGCGATTTAGAAGCTCATCATGGAGATAGCAACCCACCGCATTTTAGCGCGCGCACGAAAGACTTTCACCCCACGCAGATTCCGTGTTTTGTCACTTATACAAATGAAAAAACGCACGAAATTATCCGCGCAAATTTCCACCGCGCGCCACTTTTCACAGGGCAGATTCAAGGTGTGGGACCGCGCTATTGCCCCAGCATTGAGGATAAAGTCAATCGCTTTGCAGACAAAACGCGCCACCAGCTTTTCTTAGAGCCTCAAACGCGCGATTGCGTGGAATACTACATTAATGGGCTTTCAACCTCGCTCCCAACGGAAGTGCAAGAGGAAATGATACACAGCATTAAGGGCTTAGAAAATGCGCGCATTACGCGTTATGGCTATGCGATAGAATATGATTTCGTGCAACCTACGCAGTTGTGGCACACACTAGAGTGCAAAAAATGTGAGAATCTTTTCCTCGCAGGACAAATAAATGGCACGACAGGCTATGAGGAAGCCGCCGCGCTTGGGCTTATGGCAGGCATTAACGCGGTGAAAAAAATCCAAAACAAAGCGCCTTTAATCTTGCGCAGAGATGAGGGCTATATCGGCGTGATGATTGATGATTTGGTGAGCAAAGGCACAAATGAGCCCTACAGGGTTTTTACCTCGCGTGCGGAATACCGCCTGCTTTTGCGCGAGGATAACGCATATTTGCGCCTTGGGGGCTATGGCTATGAGTGCGCGCTTGTGAGCGAGGCGGAGTTTGAAGCGATACAAAAGGATAAAAAAGACATTGCGCGCGTGCTTGAGTTTCTCGCTCAAACTTCAATCACGCCAAACAAGGCAAACAAGGAGCTTTTAGAATCCTTGCATTTAAAAGCAATCAATGATAAAACCACGCTTTTGCAAACGCTAAGCATTAATGAATTTAGTAATGACGCGCTATGCACGCTATGCGGGGCATTTGGTTTGGAGCTAGATTCTCTAAGTGAGCGGGCATTAGAGCAAGTGCGTATAGAATCTAAATACGCAAGCTACATTAGCAAGCAGGCAGATTCTCTGCAAAATATGGAGCAAATGCTAAGCGTGGAAATCCCGCAGGACTTTAGCTTTGATGGGATTCCGGGATTGAGCTTAGAAGTGGTTGAAAAGCTAAAAAAATTCAACCCAAAATCGCTTTTTGAAGCCAGCCGCATAAGCGGGATAACGCCCGCAAGCCTTGATGTGTTGCATTTATATATCCATTTGCGACAAAAGCGCGCGCAAGCCACACAAGCCTAAATTTTAAGCCTAATTTTAAGGAGATTCTATGCTTTCAAAAGACATTTTAGCCTACTCAAAAGTGCGCTACGAACTGCGCGCGTATATGACTTATCTTTTTGAGCAAAATATCCACGAAACGCCACAAATAAACCTAGAGCAGATTCTCAAAGGTGTGGAGAAAATCAAAGATGAAATCAAGGATTTTGAGCTTATTTATGTGCTAGATTCTAAAGGCAATCAGCTAAGCTACACCACTTCCCAAACAGGCGTGAGTTGCGTGCATTCCGAGCTTAATGAAAATTATGCCGACAGGGCGTATTTTTATGAAGCCATAGAGGAGGAGCGCTGCATTGTAACTAACCCCTACCCAACTATGCATAGTGGCAAGCTCATCGTAACGGCGTCTTATCCCATTTATGATCACAAGCACAAATTGCAATATGTCGTCTGCATTGATGTGCGCCTAAGTGATGCGCTCAAAATCACCGCCACCACGCCACTTTTCAATACTTTCTCGCGCCTTAGCACGATAATGTATTTTATGATTTCAACCATGCTTGGGCTTATTGCGATGTTGCTGACAATAAAGGGCTTTACGAGCTTTTGGGAGGCGGTGGAGCATTTCCATGATTTTAAGACGGAAAATATTTTCCGCTCGACGATTTTACTCACCCTCGCGCTTGCGATTTTGGACTTGGTGAAGACGATTTTTGAAGAAGAGGTGCTTGGGCGCAATATCCACGAAAACAGCGGGCTTGTCAATCGCACGATGATTCGATTCCTTGGCTCTGTCATCATCGCGCTTGCTATTGAAGCGCTTATGCTGGTGTTTAAATTCACCTTGCAATTACCAGAAGAGATTATATACGCGGTGTATTTGTTGCTTGGCGTATCCGCGCTACTCATCGGACTTGCGATTTATGTCAAACTCACCGCGGTGCCAAAGCAAAGGCGCTAGATTCTTTAGCAAATAAATAAAGACGAAAATATCATTATGCTTGAAAACTCACCGCTAGAATCTAAAAAGCAACTTTTTAAAGCATAATGACAAAACTAATAGAAAGGAATAAAATGGAACACATAAATCAGAATCTAAAAAAACTAGCATTTATCGGTGTAGTGGTGCTTTGCTTAAATATTTGCCTAGCAAATACAAATCCTTTGACTGACAAATCAAAGCATATTTACCACCCACAGACACGCGATGAACTCATAAATCTTGTAAGCAATAGAAGCATAAAGCTAGAAACTATTGACACGAGCGAAGTCACTGATATGAGCTATTTGTTTGCGCTAAGCAAGCGCGAGGATTTTAGCGGGATTGAGACTTGGGATGTGAGTAATGTTACAGATATGCATAAAATGTTTGAAAGCGCAGAATACTTTAATCAGCCCCTAGATTCTTGGGATGTCAGTAAGGTAACGGATATGAACAATATGTTTTATAAGGCAACATCCTTTAACCAGCCACTTGATAAGTGGAATGTCAGCAATGTAAAAGATATGAGTAGTATGTTTGCAGAAGCAAAATCATTTAACCAGCCACTTGATAAGTGGAATGTCAGCAAGGTTGCAAATATGCATGGTGTGTTTAGTGGAGCAGAATCCTTTAACCAGTCGTTAGAATCTTGGGATGTAAGTAATGTCAAAGACATGTATGGTATGTTTTCTGATGCAAAGTCCTTTAACCAACCACTAGATTCTTGGGATGTTGGCAAGGTAGAAAGGATGGGATTTATGTTTAGTGGAGCGCAATCTTTTAACCAGCCGCTCAATAAGTGGGATGTTAGCAATGTTACAATGATGGGTGGTATGTTTTGGGGTGCAACCTCATTTAATCAACCATTAGATTCTTGGAATGTCAGTAATGTAGAAGATATGGAAGAAATGTTTTCGGGCACAAAATCTTTTAACCAGAATCTAGATTCTTGGAATGTAAATAAAGAGGCACGCATGGGCTATAAGATGTTTAAAGACTCGCCATTAGAATCCAAACCGCCAAAGTGGTATAAAAAGTGGCGAGATAAGGTAAGGATATGGTAAGGTGGGTTTAGCTTATAGATTCTAGCAAAAGCCAAATCCGCCAAACTCGGCAAACAAAACAAAAGCGCTAGAATCTAAAAGCGGCTTAAAGTATAATGCCAAAGCTAATTGCTAAGGAGTCAAAATGACAAATCAGAATCTAAAAATGCCAAATCCCAATCAGCAAAAAAATGCCAGCGAAGTGCAGAATCTAAAAATGCCAAATCCCAAAAAACCAAAACCAAATCTAAAAAACCTAGCCCTTATCAGCATAGCCGCGCTTGGCTTGATGTTTAGCGCTTGTGGAAAGCATCATCCGCAAAATCGCGATGAATTGGTGGAGTTATTGAGAGATGAATCTATAAAGCTAGATTCTATTGATACTAGCAAGATTACAGATATGAGTTTGTTGTTTGCAGATTTTCCTAGAGATAAATGCGATAAGCTATCATCGGACAAATACCTTGCGCCATATATACAAAATTGTAAAAATAATGCCGGCAAGCGAGAAGATTTTAGCGGGATTGAGACTTGGGATGTGAGTAATGTAAAAGATATGAATAGTATGTTTAGTCACGCAAAATCCTTCAATCAACCGCTAAATAAGTGGAATGTCAGCAAGGTAGAAAGTATGGATTCTATGTTTTTTGGTGCGCTATCTTTTAATCAGCCTTTGGATAAATGGGATGTCAGCGAGGTAGTAATAATGTGGAGTGTGTTTGAGAATGCGAAATCTTTTAATCAGAATTTAGATTCTTGGGATGTCAGCGGTTTGGTGTCAGAAGCGTATATGAGTAAGATGTTTGATAACTCACCACTAGAATCTAACCCACCGAAGTGGTATAAGAAATAAAAGCAAAACCATGCAAGGAATAGACTGCTTTAAGGCTTACGCCTTTGACAATGACGCAAAGGCTGGTGGATTGCTTCGCATAAGCTCGCAATGACGATGATAAAATTTTACAAGGAGTTAAAAATGAAACACATAAATCAGAATCTAAAACAGCTAATCTTTATTTGCATAGCCGCACTTGGCTTGATGTTTAGCGCTTGTGGAAAGCATCAGCCGCAAAACCGCGATGAGCTCGCGGAGCTACTGCGCGATGAAAAAATCAAGCTAAACACGATAGATACGAGTAAAATCACAGATATGAGTTTTTTATTTGCAAATATTTCTAGCGATGATTGCGGAATAGGAGATAGATTTGCGGCATATATACAAAATTGCAAAAATAATGCTGGCAAACGAGAAGACTTTAGCGGGATTGAAACTTGGGATGTGAGTAATGTAACAAATATGAGTGGTATGTTTGGTGCCGCAGTATCCTTTAACCAAGCACTTGGCGAATGGGATGTTAGTAAGGTTATAGATATGAGCTATATGTTTGCTGGTGCAAAATCTTTTAATCAACCACTTGATAAATGGAATGTTGCTAATGTAAAAGATATGAGCCATATGTTTTTTTGGGCAGAATCGTTTAATCAGTCGCTAGAATCTTGGAATGTTTCTAATGTGGAAAATATGAAAAGTATGTTTCATGGTGCCATATCATTTAAGCAGCCACTTAATTCTTGGGATGTAAGCAATGTTAAAGATATGAGTGCTATGTTTTCTAGCGTAAAATCCTTCAATCAGCCCTTGGATAAATGGGATGTGAGCAATGTAGAAGATATGGAATTTATGTTTGCTGGTGCAGAAGAATTTAATCAATCGTTAAACTCTTGGAATGTTTCTAAAGTAACAAATATGCATGGTATGTTTTTAGAAGCAAAATCTTTTAAGCAAAATCTAGATTCTTGGAAAGTAAATAAAGACGCAAGCATATTTGATATGTTTAAAAACTCACCACTAGAATCTAACCCACCGAAGTGGTATAAAAAATAAAGCAAAAAATCGCTAGAATCGATTCCAAAACCTTAAGGAGAACCTATGAAAAAACTACTTAAAAAAACGCTTGCAAAGCTAAAAAATTTCTTTTTGCATGAAAACTTGCAACGCTTAGAGCAAATACTTATGGCTCAAGGCAAGATTCTAAGCTTGCAAAATGCACAAATCACCCACACGCTTAAATCCTCAAAATCTCAAATTGCATCAAATGCTAATAAGGGGGGGGGGCAATAGTTATAACCCTGCGCCGTTTTTTATAGAATCTGCAGAATTTCGCATTTTTAGCCAAAATGGTGAAGATGGAATCATCGATTTTTTAATCCAACTTCTTGATTTAAGCGCATATCCAAAGGCATTTATTGAATTTGGCGTGGAAAACTACACAGAATCCAACACGCGCTTTTTACTCAAAAACCGCAATTTTCAAGGTTTGGTACTTGATGGAAGCAGTGAAAATATAGAATCTATCAAGCACGATGAACTCTATTGGAAGCACGATTTAGAAGCGCAATGTGCTTTTATTACAAAAGAAAATATTAATGACATTATCAAATCCTACCTTAAGTCGCGCGACTTGGGAAATGTCGCGCTTTTGAGCGTCGATATCGATGGGAATGATTACTATGTATGGGAGGCGATCACATGTATTGAGCCTGCGATTGTGGTGGTGGAATATAACGCAATTTTTGGCGCGCAAAAATGCGTAAGTGTGCCTTATCGCGCTGATTTCAATCGCTTCAAAGCACATTTTAGCGGGCTTTATTTTGGAGCAAGTATCCGCGCATTAATCCATCTTGGTAAGAAAAAAGGCTATACATTTATAGGAGCAGATTCCAGCGGGACAAATCTTTTCTTTATAAAAAATCATTTCAAAGAAGCGCTCTCGCTTCTTGCTACGCATAATTTAGAATCTTACTGCACACGCCACCTTGCGCGCCAATCACGCGATATTAATGCTAAGCTGACTTTCCTTTCGCACACAGCAAGGGAGCAAGAAATTGCACATTTACCACTTTTTGAGATAGAAGAATAAATTTTAATACTTAAGCTTTTTGCCCTCTTTTTTGTAAAAATTTATCAAAGAGGGCAATACTTGCGCGCGCATAAAAGGCGTAGTTTTTGAAACTACTTTTCCTTAAATTGCGCTGTGTTGTTTTGCGTATCTTGAATCTGCGCGCTGATATTTTGCAAGTAAAACACCGCAAATTCCTCATTATCAGCACTTCCATAGATTTGAGCCACAAGCGGATATTTCTCAAGCATTGCTTTTCTAGCGCCTTCATCTTGGCTAATGCGCGCCTGCCCTCTTAGGCGCAAAAACACACCTTCGCTATTACAGGAGCAATACTCGATTCCAGCGTGGTTTTGGATATGTTTGTAGAGATTTTTTTTCGTAGAAGTTGCAAAATAGATTTTCCCATCATAGAGCAATGCGCTTTGTACTGGGCGCACTCGTGGATTTCCACAAGTGCCTAAAGTCGCTAAAAATCCAGCAGGGTTAGAATCCAAAAATTCTACGATAGATTCTAAAGAATCTAGCTTTAAAGTATTTGCCATAGCGCTTACTTTACCGCATTGAGCGCGTTATCGTAGTTTGGCTCGTTGGTGATTTCATCGCAAATCTCTTGATACACAACCTTTCCTTGTGGATCTACCACAATCACCGCGCGTGTTAGCACGCCTCTAAGTGGGGAAGATTCTAGCAAAAGCCCATATTTTTTCCCAAACTCTTTTTCTATAAAGTCGCTTGCTACGGTAAGATTTTCAATCCCTTCAGTGCTGCAAAAGCGCCCCTGTGCGAAAGGCAAATCAACTGAAACCACAAACACTTTTGCATTTGGCAAACTTGCTGCTTTTTGGTTAAAAGTCCTTGCTTGCACCGCGCAAACGCCTGTATCTAGGCTTGGCACAACATTGATGATTTGATACACGCCTTGTGCGCCACCTACTTGCACTGCGCCTAGATCTTTACCCACGAGCTGCACGCTTGGCGCGTTATCGCCTACTTTCAAACTGCTTCCAAATAATTTCACTGCTTCTCCATGAAATGCTGCCATTTCCTATCCTTTAAAAAAATTTGATTGTTGGCGAATTTATCCAAAACTGCTACAATCTGCGTCAAATTTTACTCGGGACTAGTAATTGAATAGTAAATTAAACGCCAAATCCTACCTTTTAGACACTTCCATCATTTTAGACGATGTGCAAAATATCATCTATCTTTACCAAAATGGGCAAAATAGGCTTTTCCTCACCGATACAATCATCGATGAGCTCGATAGTAAAAAAGAGCTGCAAAATGAGATGGGCTACTTTGTGCGCGAGTTTTTCCGCAATATCCACACGCTTACTGAATCTAAGCCAAAAAAAGATTCTAAAAACAATTTGCGCGCGCTAGAGGCTGATTTTATCAGCGAAGTGGTGTTTAGGAGTGAAAATCTTAGCGTGCCTTTAACGCTCATCTATCGCCCACGCTACAAAGCCCCAGCCACCGAGCGTAGCCACAATGACTCAAAAATCATAGAAATCGCCAAAGAATACAAACTCACACTTTTAACCAACGACATTTCGCTCAAAATCCGCGCGCTGGCACAAAACATCAACGCGCAATCGCTCTTCCGCAATCGCGTTGAGAATCCAGAAAAAATCGACTTTTGGCATCGCTTTGAGCTGCATAAAGATCAAAGTTTAAGCGTGCTTAACAAAAACGCGGAGTTTAAAAAGCTTAGCGATTGGAGCTTGTGCGAGATTGATGAAGTGGATAATACCGACAGCGCGCTGTATTACACAGGGCGTAAGTTTTTCGCGCTCAAAGTTGAAGGAAAATGCGAGCTGTGCGATATTGATGCTTTGCTTGAAGCACATAAGCCCTACATTTTGCCCGCGAATTTAGAGCAAAAAATGCTCTACGCTCTGCTTTTGCACCCTAAAAATTTTCTCACCATCGCCACTGGCGCCACAGGGAGCGGAAAAACGCTTATTGCCCTGCAGGCAGGCATTAGCCTTTTAAAAAGTGGCGCGGTGGAAGGCATCATCTATCTGCGCAACACCATCACAGCCACAGACAAAGAAGCCGAGTTGGGATTTCGCAAGGGCGATGAGGCGCAGAAATTGAACTATTTTATGTATCCGCTTTTTAGCGCGATAAATTTTATGATTGATAAACTTCAGCAAACCTCTCTAGCGAAAAAAATCGAATATCGTGGTGAGGTGAAAACCATTGAAAAAATGGAGGCGACAGAGTATTTTTTACAAAAGCATAAAATCGAAGTGATTGACATAGCGCATGCGCGCGGGATCACGCTTTCAAATAAGTTTATTATTTTTGATGAAGTACAAAATGCCTCAAATGCGACAATCAAGCTTATCGGCACACGCGTGGGCGAGGGAAGTCGGATTGTGTTTTTGGGCGATTGGGCACAGATTGACCACCCATATCTTAGCAGATTCCGCAATGGCGCATTGAGCCTACTTAAAAAGGCGCTTGAAAACAATATGATCGCTGGAATCCAACTCCGCCAAACCATCCGCAGCGAAGTAGCAAAATGGTTTGGGGAATTTGAGTAGAAATTTAAATTTCATACTTCCCTTTCTCTCACGCACCTCACATACTCACAAACACACACTACAAACCCTATAAACGCCATAACACCTAAAGCGGTCACTGGTGACATATAGCGCGAATTAATTATTGGATTAAACATGGCTATAAAAAGTGCACTAAAAAATCCAGCAAATCCCACACTAAAGCTAAAAACAAGCAAGGCTTTTAAATACGAAGATTCTCTAAAAACTAGCCCCTTGCTATCGCACCCTAATATTTTTGCAATCTTGCTATAAAGCCAAATCATCGCATTCCCCACTTTTTCTCTTTTAATACATAAAAGCAAAAGGCTAAAAATCATCACCAATGAACTTGTTATGACATTTATAATATGGTTAAAAGGCATTTTATATTTGAATAAAAATGTATAGATTTTTTCACGCAAAGGGCTAAAAGTTACATTGCGCTCATTTTCTGGGAAGGGGGAAGCAATGTTCCACATAGGCACTTGTATTCTTTTTGGATCCAAAGCCCAGCCTGCACTTTGCGTCCACATAGCTTTGATAAAATCACCTTCTAATTTTAAAAAATTCTTTGGATATTTTAGCACTGCCTTGAAAAACTCCTTATTAAGCCCCTCAAGTTTTATATTTGGCTTAAATGGGCGCACATCATTAGAAATCCAAGAAAGACTCATTGGGTCTGCATTTAGTGGATATTTATAAAAAACTTCCTTAACATCTTCCCATGTTTTACCCTTTTCATACCATTCTGCTCTAAAACAACTAGAATCATCAGCTGGCACACATGCCCCGGCAATTTTATGCAGCATCATATGATTTGCGGGGTATGCCTTATTAACCACAAGTGCTTTTGGCACACCAATCACAATGCCAACACACAAAAGCGCACTAATAAACAATGAGACTATATACCAAAGAACAAATTTCTTCCCTTCTAACCCACGCAACAACAAATAGCAAATAATAAAAAATGCAGGATAGACGCTAAAAATCGCATTATGACGCCAAAGTAATGCAAAAAATATTAATACACTTAAAAATATACACAAAATCCATTTAAAAATAAGTTCGCCACTATTTCCATTTAGTGGTACCAGAATCAAGAATAACAGCAAACTATAAAGACATAAAAGTAGCATTGGCAAAGAAAAGCTCTCATGTATTATGAAATTTTGAAAATAAATATTCCCAATAAAAAGTGGGAATAATGCTAAAAGTGCAAATTTACTCCTAAAATGGATATACAATCCGCACACTAAGAATCCTAAACCCACATAAAAAGGCACAAGATTAAACAAATACAAATAATACAAGTGCTTGCCAAAGCATTTGTATAAAAATTCCACCACATAAGCGATAAATACAGGGTGCGCGTCATTTTTTGCCAACGCAATGGAATTATAAGTATCCCCAATCACATGGAATCCCGGAAACCCAAGCCAAAACTGAAACACA
>NZ_NXLL01000029.1 GCF_003364115.1 Helicobacter sp. MIT 00-7814
CCCCCTTATCAATCCCCCACCCCCGACAACGCTTTTTAAGGGTTACGCTTGCGTGTAACTGAAATTCCTTTAATTGAAAAATTTGCTTTGCAAATTTTTAGAGATTTTGCGGTGCAAAATCTCGGTTTGCGCGGGGTGTGGATTGTTTAGATTCTCATAGAATCTAATGCTTTTTATTATATTTATACCCACTCACAATCGCATCAACTGCCCCATCTTTCCCACGCACAGCGTTATAAATCGCCATATACACATGCACGCACACAAACACCACAATCCCCCACATAGCAATATGATGGATTATCCGCACATTTGCTAGTCCCCCAAACCACGCCTCAACCACACGCATAGGCGCATACAAAAGCCCGCCAAGCCCCTCGTGATAGACATGCACATACAGCACAAGCCCGGTTAGGATAATCAAAAAAAGCGCGATATAAAAAACCACATACGAGCCAAATTGCAGTGGATTATACACGCCTTTTAAATGCGGGTGTTTGGGGCTTAAAAGTAGATAATACTTAAGCTGCGCGATTAACACCTTAAAATCTAGCGCATCACGCACACTTACGCGTTCTAGACGACTTTGCTTATCAAAAAAGAAAAGATACACTTTAAAGATAAAGCACCCAAGCAACACAAATCCAGCAATTTGGTGCGCTGCACGCCATTTGGCATTCATAAAATTCGTCGGCTCTGGCGTGATAGTTGGGCTTACAAACACATACGCTATGTAAAATCCACTCACTATCAGCACCGCAATCGCAATAGCTCTAATCCAATGCGTTAATCGCACGCCAATAGAAAACTCATAAAACGCCTCGCGCTCTAGGTTTTTCTTAGATTCTAAACTTTTAGTTTTACTCATTTTGCGCCTCCTTTATATGAGGTTTGGATTGACTTTGTAGCTACTTAGCTCATTGCCCTTTGTATCCATCACATGCACCGCACACGCGATACAAGGATCATAAGAGTGGATTTTACGGATAATTTCTAGCGGCTGCTTTAAATCAGCAATTTTTAGCCCGATAAGACAAGCTTCATAGCTTCCCATTTGATTTTTAGAATCTTTTGGACTTGCATTCCAGGTTGAAGGCACCACCGCCTGCCAATTTTCAATCACACCATTTTCAATCCTGCACCAATGGCTCAAAAGCCCTCTAGGCACATTTCCGATAAATCTGCCTTTGTAGCTTTTATTTTTATCAATCACATAGCGCGCGCAGGTAGAATCATCGATTTTGAGATTTTCAACCAATGCATTGAAGGCTTTTAGCGCGTTGTTTGCGATGATTTTTGCTTCTATCATACGCGTAGCTGTCCTACCAAGCGTAGAGAAAACCGCGCTTAAAGGCAAACCGCTTGTTTTCAAAAATTCATCAACCACCGGCACGACATTTTTATTTCCTTTCGCGTAATTCACCACGATATTTGCAAGCGGTCCAACCTGCATAGGTAGGCTATTGTAGCGCGGGGATTTGATCCAGCTGTATTTGCCAGAGATGTCAAAAACCTTGCTAGATTCCATCTTTCCTTGCGCGTTGAGCGTTTGCATTTCTTTTAAGCCTGTGTAGTTTGGATTTGTCTTGCCATCATATGGATGCAAAGGTTCAGAATCCGCATACCACGAGCTTGTCGCTTCTTCAGTAATAAGCTCTTCATCAATCTCATGCACCTTGCTAATATCGCCATTGAGGATATAGCCACCTTCGAAAAGGAACTCATTTGCGCCCACTTGGAAATCCCTGTGTGTGATGAGATTTGGCACGCCTACATCATTAAGCACGCTAGGCTCTTTTGCATACACACTTCCAGCCATGAGCAAATCCGCATAATATGCGCGATTGACAAAGTCCGCCATTTCTTGGAATTTCACCATATATTCGCCCAGCCTTGCAGGATTTTGCAAATCCATAATACAAGTAACGCCACCAACGGTGAGGCTTTGAGGGTGAGGATTTTTCGCACCAAAAACTGCCATCGCCTGCGCGATAGAGCGTTGCAAGCGCAAACATTCCAAATAATGGCTAAGCGCGATAAGGTTTTGCTCCGGACTCAAACGATAAGTAGGATGCCCCCAATACGCGTTTGCAAACACGCCAAGCGAGCCTTTTTGTGCAAAAGCTGTGACTTTTTCTTTCACAGCTTTCAAATGATCCGCCCCGCACGCATAAGGCGTAGAGCTCCACTTAAACGCCTCTTCGCTCGCCTTTCTCACATCAGCCTTAAGCGCGCTTAAAATATCCACAAAATCAAGCGCGTGAAGTTGGTAAAAATGCACGGGATGATCGTGAAGGAAAAGCGCGGCATTCATTAGCGTGCGCGTCAAAATGGCATTAAGCGGAGGCGTGATGCCAAGCGCATTTTCCACCGCTTCAATACCTGCGCGATAATGTGAAAAAGTGCAAACCCCGCAGATTCTCTGCGTCAAAAATCCCGCATCCCTAGGATCGCGCCCTTTTACAATCGTCTCAATCCCCCGCCACAAAGTCGAGCCGCTATAAGCTTGCTTCACGACATTATTTTCATCGACAACAACTTCAACCCTCAAATGCCCCTCAATCCGCGTGATTGGATCGACTATGATTCTTTGTTCGCTCATGGTTATTCCTTTAATTAGTATCGTCTGCGCGGAAGTGAATTCCGCTCCGCCTCCGCTCCACTGCGTTGCGCGTTCATACTTAGCGTTTTTTAATTGCTAAGATTAAAAGATTCTTTAACGCTTTTTTGCAATTTCAAGAATCTAAAAAAACCTTCACTTATCCTTCAATTCTGCTATCCTGCAAATCCTTAAGAATCCGCGCGCTCTTGCGTATCCTCTTTTGCCACTGCGCTTGAAAGCACAGCATGCGCGGCGATGCCTATACCGGTGAGTGCGAGCACGCCTATGCCGATTTTATCCGTTATCGCATCTGCGCCCAAACCGCCAAAGGTGCTTTGAAACAGCCTGTCGCCCAAAGGCTCTTCAAAAGTTTTCATCGTATCCCAAAAATTTGGCTCACTGCAACCTATACAGCCATGCCCTGCTTGGATTGGCCAGCTTGTGTGCGAGTTAAAGCGCTCTCTACTGCAATTATTAAAAGTATATGGACCTTTGCAACCTACTTTGTAGAGGCAGTAGCCGTTTTTCGCGCCTTCATCGCCAAACTCTTGCACGAACTCGCCCGCATCAAAATGCCCCCTACGCTCGCATAAATCGTGGATTCTCAATCCATAAGCCCATTTTGGGCGATTATAGACATCGAGTTTTGGCAATGTTTTAAAAAGCAAGACATTGAGCACATTTCCCACGATATTTTTTTCACTCGGCGGACAGCCGGGCACATTTATCACAGGCTTATTTGTGATTTTATGCAGTGGTTTGGCGTTTGTGGGATTTGGATTAGCCGCTTGTATCCCGCCAAAGCTCGAGCATGTGCCGATAGCAAAAATCGCGTAGGCGTTTTCACTCGCATGGATTGCGATTTCGCGCCCAGTCTTTGCATGCGCGCCGATGGTTAAGAAATACGCGCTATCGCCATCAGGTATGCCACCCTCCACCAACAGCACATATTTGCCCTTGTGCTTTTCTATCGCGCTTTCGAGATTCTCATCAGCCTGCCAGCCAGAAGCCGCCATGATGGTTTCGTGGTATTCTAAGTTGATATGATCAAAAATGAGGCTATCAATCGTAGGCGTATCCGTGCGCAAGAGGCTTTCGCTGCAGCCGGTGCATTCAGCCATATGTAGCCAAATGACAGGCATTCTATCCGCCATCTCAGCCGCACGCGCGATACTTGGGATAAAGATAGAAGGCAAAGACAGCATCGCAGCCATGCCCCCAGCCCATTTCATAAAGTCCCTGCGTGAGAATCCATGCTCTTGCAAAGTCTGCATAATCGAGGTATTTTCTCTAATCTTTGGGAGCTTTTCTAGCTCGTCAAGATGCTTATTTATGCGCTCTAGTAGCTTTTCTTGTGTGTAATCACTCATCTTGCCCTCCTTTTAGTTTGTATGCTGTTGCTATAAAGACCACTCAATTGTATAACTAAAAATACACAAAAAGCACATAGAAAGCAAAAATACAAGAAATTTTTTACTAAATTAAACAACTTAAGGAATTTTTTAGATTTTATGACTAGGTGACATTGCCACTATTTGTGGAATTTTGAGAATCTAGCTAGCTTTGTTTGAGTATTAATCAGAGTTTTATAGATTGCTTTATATCGCTAGCAAAGCAATCTATTTTTAAAATCTTAAGAATCCATAGCAAACAAATCCACACCACCCGCGCAAACAAAGATTTTGTACCACAAAATCCCTAAAATTTGCTTTGCAAAAATCAGAATCTCAAAATCACCCCATTTTCATCGCTTTCTACCTTGCGCTCAAATGTATCATTCACTTCAAACGCCTTGTTGAGCTCCTGCTTACTCGGTGCTTCTTTTTTGTTTTTGTAAGGTCCAATCCAATAGCGCTTCAAGCCCCCAACCTCATGGATAAAATGCGGATACTCAAGCAAGCGCTCAAGGAATTTCCTCGGTGGCGCGCCCCTATACGCCGCCACTTGCCAATAAAATTTGCTCAAGCTTTGCTGGATTTCTTTAATATCGATACCCTCATTTTTCCCTTCAGTGCTTGCTTCAGTCTTTGCCTTTGGTGCGGGCTTTGTCTTTGATTTTGCCTTTTTCTTTTTAGGCGTTTCAATCTCTATATTTTGCGATTTTGGCGCAAGTGTAGAATCCTCCGCGCTAAGTGCTGCAAGCACTTCTGCCCTATCACTTTGTGGCGTTTGCGCGCCCTGCTCATTCCCGCCACTTGCATCCGCGCTTCCATCATGCGCGCCTTTAGCCTCGTTAATATCATTTTGCTTAGCGCCACTTTGCGCCTTGAGTGCCTCATTTTGCGCAAATTTCGCACCCGTGACAACCTCGATAGAATCCAAATTAACCACTCGCACGCCAAAAGTATCATCTACACCAAACGCCCTATTCATCGCATTTTTACTCGGTGCTAGCGACTTATCAGCAAACGGACCCACCCAATAGCGCTTGAGCGCAAAAGCCTGCGCCTGCCTAATAGCGTGCGGATAAGTCTTTAGCGTTTGCAAAAATTTATCACTCGGCGCGCCATTATACGCCGCCACCTGCCAATAAAAGCCCTCATACAGGCGCATCGGATTGTATTCATTCTCAACCTTGCTCGGATTGAGCGCAAATACCATCACGCCAAAAGTATCATCTACGCCAAAATCTTTATTCACAGATTCCCTGCTGGGCGCTTTTTGCGGGTTTGGATAAGGACCTATCATATAGCGTTTGGTTTTGTCATTTTCTGGCTTATGCACGATGTGAGGGTATTTTGCGAGCGTTTCAAGTAGCTTTTTTGGCGGCTCGCCCTTATACGCTGCCACCTGCCAATAAAAACCATCGACAGAATTTCTCTCCTCAAACTCCTTGATTTCCGTAAGTAGCTGCTGCGTGATTGCGCCACTATACTTGATACCACCCACATAAATCGCCAAATCCTCAAGCTCTTCGTCTTTAAATTCCCAGCGCTTAATATTCGCGCTCATAATGCCTTTCGCCCCGCCATTATCGGCATTTTCATCACGATAGGCTTTCAACTGCTCATAAACATAAGCCATCTCAAGCTTTGCAATCGCCCCACCTTCCTTGCCCGGCGGTATTTTATCCCCTGCACTTCCATGACAGCTTTCACAGCGTTTATACAGTTCGCCACCGCGCATAAGCCTTTGCTGCGGGGTATCCGCACTCTGTGCATAAACACTATACGACATAAAAATCAGCAAGCAGATTCCCAAAAATAGGCGCATATCAAACCTTTTCATTGCTTTGTTTGGCTTATCTAAGCAAATATAATTCCTAAAATGTCAAAGACACTGCGACTGCACATAGCTAGCGACAATTATTTGCGCCTTAAAAGGTTTTGTGCTACAATCCCGCACGCTTTTTAGATTCTGTAAAAATGACTAAGGATAGTTGTGAAATTTCACCAGCATAGCCCGTTTATCTCTATCATCATTCCCACCTACAATGTCGAGCGATACATCGCAAGGTGCTTAGAATCTTGTATTAACCAAACCTTTAGTGATATTGAGATTCTCATCGTTGATGATTGCGGGAGTGATGATTCTATAAAAATCGCGCAAAGTTTTGCCCAGAAAGATTCTAGAATCCGCATTATTCATAATCCTCGCAATTTAGGGCTATTTGGCGCGCGACTAAGTGGCGAAAAGGAAGCAAAGGGAGAATATATCCTGCCACTAGATTCTGATGATTATATCGAGTTAAACACTTGTAAAGTCCTCTATCGCGTGATTACGCACGCTAAAAAAGCGCTTAATAATGTAAATTTTATCCCTAATCCTAACCTTGAAAATGCACTTAGGGGGGGGGGCAATATGAGTAAAATCTCTATTGTTATCCCTGCCTACAATGTCGAGCGATACATTGCAAGGTGCTTGGAATCTTGCATTAATCAAACTTTTAGTGATATTGAGATTCTCATCGTTGATGATTGCGGGAGTGATGATTCTCTAAAAATCGCACAAAGTTTTGCCCAAAAAGATTCCAGAATCCGCATAATCCATAATGCGCAAAATCTAGGCACATTTAACGCTAGGTTAGAGGGTATCAAGCATGCTTTGGGAGAATATTTGCTGTTTTTAGATGCTGATGATTATTTAGAGCTTAACGCATGCGAGGTGGCGTGGGAAAAAGCAACTATTCCTGCGCAAAAGGAATTAGCGCAAAATACAAAATCTTGCCAAAACGCAAGGGCTGATATTATCCATTTTAAGGCGCATTACTTGGGGGATAAAAACGCGAGCTTTGTGGAAAACTGCAAGCATAAGCTTCGTTATCTTTTGCCCACGCGATTTTCGCGCGCACCGCTTCAAAATGAGCAAATCGCGTATAATTTTTTCCTTAAAAGCAAGCAGTTTCCGAAATTCACCCTTTGGGATAAATGCTACAAAGCAAGCCTGCTCAAGCAAAGTGCGCTATATCTTGAGAGTATCACGCGTCCGCTGACAATGGCGGAGGATATGTTGAAGTTTTTTGTCATCGCAAGCCTTGCAAAAAGCTATGTGAGCATAAATAGGCGACTTTATTTCTACGCGCTCAACTCCACTTCTACCACGCAAAATACGCGCAATACGCACAAAAAAATCGCTGATATGTGCTTCATCGCGCAGTATTTGGGGGATTTAAGCAAAGGCGCGCTGGCAAAAGCGCTTAGCGCAACGCCAAATTTTTTAGAATCCATCGCAACGCGTATGAGCTACAATCTTTGCGCGCTTATTGTGCTAGAGCTTAGAAACTGCGGAAAAAATGAAATTGCAAGCGTTTTGGACGCGCTAGATTTTGACACGCTTCAAACCCCGGCTCAAGCTTCCGCTCAAACTCTTGCAGCCCCACAAGGCACTGAAATGCTATTAAGGGGGGGGGGCAATGCAATGTTTAGGCGAACATTACGCCGAATATATTGCGCTCTTATCTCTCAATGCACGCACGCTACTTTGTCTCAATCCGCACGACTCAATCGATACGCACGCAGATTCTCACACTATGCAAAATGGACTTACCAACGCCTGCAAGACGCGCGCAAAAATCTTTCTCAAACTCGCGAGATTCTTTGGCAAATCGCCTTATGTCGCATCTTGCATGCTTTCGCTCATGTATTGGAATCGCGTCCTAACCTATGTGCGCTTGCTTGGATTTATCCTCACATTTGGCAGGGTGAAACTCTAAAATCCGCGCAGAGATTTTGCACCTCAACACTAGAGGTGCGCTGTGCGTAAAATCTCTATTATCACAGCGACTTTTAACTCCGCAAAAACTCTGCGCGCAACGCTAGATTCTGTGCTAGAGCAAAATTACCCAAATATAGAGCATATTATCATAGATGGCAAAAGTAGCGATGATACGCTTGCTATCGCGCAAAGTTATGAAAAGCTTTATGCAAACAAGGGTTTTGAATTTAAGATTTTTAGCGAGCGCGATAATGGCATTTATGATGCGATGAACAAAGGCTTAGCTCGCACTACTGGCGAGATAATAGGGTTTTTAAATTCTGATGATTTTTTCGCTAGTAAATATATTGCAAGCCTCATTGCGTGGGGCTTTGCAAAGCCAACAAATGACGTAGAAATAATTTATGCCAACATAGATTATATAAATAATTCCTTGCAAACGCGCAGAATCTTGCGCGGAAAGCCTTTTAGCCAGCTTTCCTTTAAGCTAGGATTCCACCCGCCACACCCTAGCTTTTATGCCAAAAAAGAATTGTTTGTGCGCTATGGGGGATTTAAGCTCCAATATAAAATCGCAAGTGATTATGAACTAATGCTACGATTTTTGCAAAAATATCGTGCAAAAAGTCTCTATATCGATGAATGTTTTGTAAAAATGCGCTTAGGTGGTGCATCAAATGTGAGCATGGCTAATATCTTGCGCGCAAATATGGAATGCTTTAAGAGTTGGCAGGAAAATGGTTTAAGCAAATTTCCATTGTTTGTGGTTTTGAAGCCATTGCATAAATGCTTAGATAAACTTAAGAATCTAATAATTCCTAAAGAGGGGGGGGGGGCAATATGAAGTAATCCTTTGGATAATTTCTCTTTTTAGGCTTTCTCAAAAACTTTGGCTTTTTCAAATATTTCTTTTTCCAATCAATCATAAAACAAATTTTTTAAATCACGCATACCCACAAACGCAAGAGGTGCGCTGTGCATAAGGTGTGTTTTTGGTTGCTGGGACAATGTGATTGTGAAAATCCAAGCGCGATAACAAAAGCGCAAATCGCGCAGTGGGAAAGCGAAGGTATAGTAAAATATCTAGGCTTTAGCTCTGATGTACGAGGGATAATTGCGCAAAGCTCGTGCATCGTGCTACCTAGCTTTTACAAAGAAGGTGTCCCGCGCATTTTGCTAGAAGCCATGAGCATGGGAAAGCCAATCATCACGACAAATGTCAGTGGTTGCAAAGAATGCGCCAAACCACCTTTTGAAAATCTAAAAAATTTCACCCTTAGCGCAAATGCAATCCTTATCCCGCCAAAAGATTCTCACACACTCTATCAAGCCTGCGCCTATCTCGCACAAAAACCGCTCAAAGCCTTGCATTTAGGGCAAAATGCGCGCGAATATGTCATCGCTCGTTTTGAAATCTCGCATATCATTACACACTACAAAAACGCTCTATTGTCGCTAGTAGCGCAAAACGCACAAAGAGAATCTACAGATTCTACACAATGTCAAAAAATCTCACAATCTCATCAATCACAAAATGTGGAATATGCGCGCAAAGCGGAGGCGAAGCGGGATTTATCCCAGCGAGATGATATGATTAATGGAATAGAATCTACAGATTCTAATAAATCCCAAAAGCCAAAACTTGCCTTTATCTCAAATACTACGCAAGGTATGCTGAATTTCCGCCTTGAAGTGCTTATAGCGTTGCAAAATATGGGCTATGAAATCCATATTCTCGCGCCATTATTTGAAAATTCTAAAAACCCAAAAGATACACAAGATACAACAAACACAACCTCACCACAGCTAAATAACGCAGGCAAGCGCCTTTTAGAGTATGACTTTAATTTGCACAATATCGCCATAGATTCTAAAGGGCTCAATCCCCTGCGCGATACTAAGTCGATGTTTGAAATTTATCGCTTACTTAGAGGTTTGCGCCCGCAAATGGTTTTTAATTACACAATTAAGCCTGTGATTTATGGTTCTTTTGCAAGCAATATGCTAAAAATCCCAAATATCGCGGTAATCACGGGACTTGGATATGTGTTTATTGGGAATGGGCTCAAAAAGCGTCTCTTGCGCACGCTTGTGTGTGGAATGTATAAAATAGCGCTTAAGAAAACAGCTCAAGTGTGGTTTCTAAACCCTGATGACAAGGCAGAATTTTTGGCGCGTAAAATCATTGCGCCAAATCGCGCATTTTTGCTTGATAGCGAGGGCGTGGATACGGAATTTTTCCATCCAAATTTTAAGGTGGAATCTAAAGAGTTTAAAACAGAATCTAATGCAGATTTTAGCAGGGATTCTAAAGAGCCTTTTATCTTTTTGCTCGCTGCAAGAATGCTTTGGGATAAGGGTGTGGGTGAGTTTGTGGAAGCTGCGCGCATGCTAAAAAATGAGCTAGAAAATACTGCTGCTAATAAGGGGGGGGGCATTGAAATAAGATTCTATCTCCTTGGCGCACTCAACGCACAGAATCCAAGCGCGATAACAAGAGAGCAAATCGCGCAGTGGGAAAGCGAAGGCGTTATAAAATATCTAGGCTTTAGCTCTGATGTGCGAGAAATAATCGCGCAAAGCTCGTGCATCGTGTTGCCTAGCTATCGCGAGGGCGTGCCGATGAGCCTGCTAGAAGCGATGAGTATGGGTAAGCCAATCATCACAAGCAACGCGCCGGGCTGCAAAGAAGTGGTAACGCAAGGCTATAATGGCTTTTTATGCGACACAAAAAGCGCGCAAAGCCTCTATCTTGCTATGCGTCTTATGATTGCTTTAAGTAAGGAGCAAAGGGCGATTTTAGGGGCAAACTCTCGCAAACTAGCCACTGCACGCTATAACAAGCAAAAAATTATCGCACACTACAAAAATGCGCTAAAAACCACCCTAAATAAATCCCCTTAATTTTTCAGCACCGCGCTTACACGCGCTAGAGAATCCCCTTGTGCTAATGATAAACGCACTATAGAATCTTCTATTCCGCCCAAAGAATGTGGCACGCTCGCCTTGAGGCACACCATATCAAGCGCGCCCATCTCCGCGCGCTCCCCGCCCACCCCAAACCAAATCTTCCCACAAAGCACCTGCACGCTAATGTCAAAAGGCGCTTTATGCTCCTTCATCACGCTATTTTTTGCAAGCAAAATCTGTATTTCTTTTGCGCTAGAATTTTGCGCTAGCACCTGCACTTTCACGCCATCTTTTTGAAACTCGCCTTCACTCCATCGCACAATTTCCATAATGAACCCCTTGAATATTTTAATAAATACGCAAAACGCGCGCATACTAACTTTAAAAAAACAATAAAATTATAACGATTGGTAATTTTTGGCAACTGGGTTAAGCTTTAAGTGTTAAAAAAATGTTTTGTTGCGCTTAATTTATAGTCCTAAATTTCCAAATGACGCACCGAGTTCAAACATACCGATAGCTTGCGTGCTTTGCGGATAAAAAAATGAATTGTCGCTAGCTACATCAAGCGAGCGATAAATCCCGCTTAAGCGCATATAAAAGCCAGATTCTGTATTTTGCACCAATCCTAAGGAGAGACGCAAATCATGACTATTGCTCCCTATTCTGACAGATTCTTTTGTGCCTAAAGTTTGATGGCTAAACTTATATGTGCCATTATAGATATATCCATACTCAAGCGCGTATTCAAGTTTCCAATAATCATTTATTATGCCGCTCCCAGCTAACCCAAGCCCTATGGCATTGCGCTTTTGGCTAGGCATATTTGCGCTATATCCATAGTCATTGATCCCTACACTAAGTGTGAGATATAACAAAATCGGCTCACTCATTGCAATTGAAGGCGCATGGCTAAAGACTACATTAAGAGGCAAGCCAAGCGCAAATCTCACGCTTATATCATCATAAATCGCATCTTTTTTGCTATCTTGCTTCTCAATATTTGTAATCCATGCCTTACCCAAGCCAAAGTGGCTTTTTAAGGCAAAATAAAGCCACTTATTCCAAATATTTGCATCGACAAAAATAGAGCCTAGCACATTTAAATCATCAATCGCTTTAGAATTATGCACTCCCCACTGAGCACCTACGCCAAGTTTATACTCTGTGCAATAATAAGAGTCCTCGCAATACGCTCCGCCAAGGCTTTTTGAGAGAATTACTCCTAAAAATAGTGCTAAGATTTTAAATTGTTGCTTCATCTATGTCCAACATTTAGAATCCAATGCTGGGTAAATTTGTCTCAAAACTGCAATTATCGCTTACAATCTCACAAATACCCCACGCCCCTGCGCTAATTCCTAGACTTACAAGAAGAGCTCCAAAAAAAGCTTCTTCCTTGTATGTTTGCTTCAAGATTAGTTACAAACGCCATTAAATCACAAAAATAATAATGTATTTTCTCATTATTTTTTTCTTCAAAATAAATAAAGCCTTCCTAAAGCTCTGCATGCATACTAGCCTCATAAAATAATAAAATTGTAACGATTGGTAATTTTTGTGGTTTTTAATAAGTAGTTTTGAAGAAAATTGCAAGTGGTGGCTTGAGGCGGAATCGAACCACCGACACGAAGATTTTCAGTCTTCTGCTCTACCGACTGAGCTATCAAGCCAAAAAATAAGCGGGAATTATAGAATCTAATGCTTAAAACTACGCTTAAATTTAAGAAATTTGCGCGCGCTTTTCTTGCCTTAAGCTATCAAGCGCCCTCAATTCCCCACCACGCATAACATAAAAATATCCCCAGCCATTATGATTAGTTTTGCCCAATGTTTTTGCTGCCATTTTATGGATACTTAGAATCTCATTATCCTTAATATCCTGCACTTTGTTAGATTCTAAAAGTTTGCAAATAGGCTCTGCTTTTTTATCATAAAACAACTCGCCAAGCTCTAAAAATTTAGCATTAATCAACTCTTGCAAGCTAACTTTCGGGGGCTTAGATTCTAGCTCGCCACTACTTATAGCATCTGGCGTAAATTTGACAGAATCTATACGCTTTTTTGCTAGCTCAATATAGCTTTTTTCGCGCTCGATTCCTAAAAAATTGCGTCCGAATCTTTTAGCCACAGCTCCCGTTGTTCCGCTGCCAAAAAATGGGTCAAGCACCAAATCGCCCTCTTTTGAGCTAGAAAGTATTACGCGTTCAAGCAGGGCTTCAGGCTTTTGCGTGGAATGCGCCTTTTTTCCGTCCTTATCTTTCAGCCTCTCATTACCTATGCAAATTCCTATTTCCCAAATTGAGCGCATTTGTTTATCATTATTGTAGGCTTTCATGCTTTTATAATTGAAAGTATATTTTGCGTTTTTATCTTTAGCGCACCAAAGCAGGCTCTCATGGGCGTTGCAGAAGCGATTCCCTCGAAAATTTGGCACGGGATTGCTTTTTGCCCACACAATATCATTGAGCACCCAGAATCCTAAATTTTGCATAATATAACCTAAGCGATAAATATTATGAAAACTCCCAATCACCCATATTGAGCCGCTTTTTTTCAGCACTCGGTGGCATTCTTTAAGCCAAGCTTCGCTAAATTTATCATAATCTTTTAGGCTTTCAAATTTATCCCAAGTATCATCGCAGCCGCTAAACGCGCTCCCCTCCACGCGCAAAAGCTCGCCGCTTGTTTGCATAAAATATGGCGGGTCAGCAAAGATTAAATCTATGCTTTCATTGTCTAGGCTTTTGAGAATCTCGATGCAATCGCCTTGCAAAATGGTGTTGGTAGGCGTGGTATTAGCGGGCGTGTTTAAAGGCATTTGCAAATACTAAATCCTCTCTACAATCGCCTTTGTATCACGCGCGATGACAAGCTCTTCATTCGTAGGCACGACGCACACCTTCACTTTAGAATCCGGCGTTGAGATAATCGCCTCCTTGCCACACACTTTATTTGCTTCATTATCAAGCTTCACACCCAAAAAGTCCAAATGCTCCACAATCATACCGCGTATAAACTGCGCGTTTTCGCCCACACCAGCGCAAAAGCTAATCGCATCAACGCCAATAAGCACCGCGCAAAATGAGCCAATATATTTCACCACACGATACGCAAAAGCCGCGCGCGCAAGCTTCGCACGCTCATTTCCCTTCAAATCCGCATCAAGCAAATCCCTAAAATCGCTTGAAATCCCAGAGATTCCCAAAACGCCGGATTTTTTATTCAAAATATTCACAATCGCCTTTGTATTAAGCCCTTCCCTATCGGCAATGTAGTCCAAAATCGCCGGATCCAAATCCCCGCTCCTCGTCCCCATAATAAGCCCCTCAAGCGGTGTAAGCCCCATGCTCGTGTCAATACACTTGCCATTTTTAATCGCAGAAATCGATGAGCCATTCCCAAGATGACACACAATAATCTTAGAATTTTGCAAATCAAGCCCCAAAAACTCCGCTGTGCGCTGTGAGACATACTTATGACTCGTCCCATGGAAGCCATATCTGCGCACCTTGTGCTTTTCATACCATTCATAAGGCACACCATACATAAAGGCTTTTGGCGGGATACTCTGATGAAATGCTGTGTCAAACACCGCCACCATAGGCGTTTTTGGCATAATCTCGCGACAAGCTCTAATCCCCATCAAATGCGCAGGATTATGCAAAGGTGCGAGCGCTGAACAATCATCAATATTTTTTATCACCTCATCATCAATGAGCACAGATTCTTTAAAATATTCGCCCCCATGCACGATCCTATGCCCCACCGCTGCAATCTCACTAAGCGCGCTAATCGTGCCAGAATCTGTAAGACTTTTTAGCACAAGAGAAATCGCTTCTGAATGGTTAAGAATACGCGCCTCTAGCGTCTTTTTCACGCCATCTTTGCCTTTGTAATGCAACTCACTGCGCTCAATCCCTATCCTATCACAAATCCCAGACGCAAGGAGTTTCTCGGTGTCTGTATCAATGAGCTGAAACTTCAATGACGAACTGCCACAATTTATAACTAGAATCTTCATGCTCTATTCCTTTAAATGTATCGTCTGCGCGGAAATAAATTCCGCTTCGCCTCCGCGAAAGCTTCGTTACACTTCACTTTCGCGCACATACTCAAACCCTTTTTTAGCACTCACAAATGCTTAGTTGCTTGCAAAATTGATGATTTTACTTCACCGCTTGCAATGCTGTGATTGCCACCACACCGACAATATCTTCTGCACTACAACCTCGCGATAAGTCATTCACCGGCGCGCTCAAACCCTGCGTGATGGGACCATATGCCTGCGCTTTTGCTAGGCGTTGCACGAGCTTATAGCCGATATTTCCAGAATCTAAATCCGGGAACACAAGCACATTTGCCCTCCCCGCGACATTTGAACCTTTTGCCTTAGATTCTCCAACACTTGGCACGATAGCGGCATCAAGTTGCAATTCCCCATCAAGCGCAAGCTCAGGGTTTAGCTTTTTTGCAAGTTGCGTAGCCTCCACCACTTTATCGACATCTGCATGCGAGGCACTGCTATAAGTTGAGTGGCTTAACATTCCCACATAAGGCGTTTGTCCCAAAAGCGCTTGAAAGCTTTTCGCAGAATCTAGCGCGATATAGGCAAGCTCCTCACTGCTAGGATTCTGACAAAGTCCGCAATCCGCAAAAACAAAGCTCCCATTATAGCCATATTCGCAATCAGGCACAATCATAATAAAAAAACTTGAAACAATCCTAGAATCCTGCGCCTTACCAATAATCTGCAAACTCGCGCGCAGCACATCAGAAGTCGCATTAATAGCGCCTGCCACCATACCATCAGCCCTTTTGCTTTTCACAAGCGCCACGCCAAAATACAGCGGATTTTTGAGCAATTCCGCCGCTTTTTGAGAATCCATTCCCTTATGCTTGCGCAATTCCACAAAAAGCGCGATAAATTCCTCTAGCAAACTAGAATCTTCACTATCCACAAACTCCGCACGCGATAAATCTAAGCCCAAACTCTCCGCACGCTTTAACAGCGCCTCTTTTTTCCCAATAAGAATAATCTTTGCAAAATCTTCTTGCAGGACTAAATGCGCGGCTTTAAGCGTGCGCTCATCGCTACTTTCAGGCAAAACGATTGTTTTTTTCGCCCTCTTAGCGCGTGCCTTGAACGCCTCTAAAATCTCCATTTCTCCCTCCTTAATCAAAACCTTTCTACATACTAAGCTAGCTAAATTAACGCTAATTAGGTTTATTTGTCTTAAAGCTTAAGTTTGGCAGTTTTTACACAATGTGCCAAAAACTCGCTAGAATCTCACAACTTTGAGTGACAAATTTTAAAAGGATTTTGCAATGCACGAACTTGCCATAATTCAAGATTTGCTTTTGGTGTGTGAAAAAAACGCTCAGGAAAACAACGCGACAAAGATTCTTAAAATCGAGCTAAAGGTGGGGCGTCTAAGTGGCGTTGAAGCGCATTATTTGCACAGGGCATTTGAAGGCTTTAAAAGTGAGGCGCTTTTTAGTCAAGCAGAACTCATCGTTGAGATTGAAGAAGTGCAAATACAATGCAATCAATGTGGCTTTGAAGGTGCGCTTTTGCAAAATCATTTCATCTGTCCGCAATGTAGCTCGCAAAATCTCCGCACAACCGCTGGCGAAGAGCTTTATCTTATGCGCCTTGAGATGTGCTAAAAAGCGCGTTTAAATCTCTCAAAAATCATTGAAACTAAAATCCCCGCTTTTGCCACCGCGTTTTTGCTCCAAATGGATATCACTAATAAGCATTTTTTTATCAATTGCTTTTAGCATATCATAAATGGTTAAAAGCCCCACGCTCACGCTATGAAGCGCTTCCATTTCAACGCCGGTTTTCCCCTCGCATTTTACCAATGCCTCAACCCTAAGCGCGCATTCAGATTCAAGCGGGTGGATAGTGACTTCGATTTTACTTAAAAACAGCGGATGGCACATGGGGATCGCCTGCGCGGTGTTTTTAGCCGCCATAATTGCCGCGATTACTGCGGTTTGGATTACAGGACCTTTTTTGGCGGTGTTTTGTATCACGGCTTCATAAGCTTCTTTGCTTAGAGTGATTTTCCCGCTTGCGAGCGCCTCGCGCATGGTTATGGACTTTTGGCTGACATCTACCATATTTGGATTGTTGCGCTCATTAATATGCGTAAGTGGCATGCTTCCTCCCTCCCCCACTTTTTTAGGGTTATTTAAATTTGCTTTTTTGCGTATTGTAGCATTTCTTAAATTAAGAATCTAAAACACGCAAACTCCCTAGCAACCAAAAAATGCCTTCTCTTGCGCGCTAATTTCAATCTGTCCGCTTAGGTAAAAATATTTTCTTAGCACCAAAAGTGCTAGTGCGCGCTCGATTTTGGGATTAAAAAACTGCGCGCAAAACTCATGGGCATTTTGGATAATCTCCTTTGCACGCGCAGGGTTGGCTTTGTAGTATTCCATAGTCTCTTCCACATCTTCATACTCATCGCTAATACACGCATAATGCACGCCCGCTTCAAGCTTGCCCTCCATAAACCAAGTCTCAAGCTTCATTTTTGGGCTTAGGCACAGCGAGTTTGAGTTTAGAATCCACTTTAAATTGCTCGCAACATCATTGCCTTCCAAACTTAGCAAAAATTTATAAGGCAAATGCGCCTCCTTACTTACCTTTGGCTTATAAAATTGTGGCAAAGCCTCTTTTTTGCCCGTGTGAGCGACATCGCAAAATGGCGCGTGAAAAAATTTCTCTAAAAATTTGATTCTATGTTGCTGATAGGCTGCCCCGCGAAAAAAGAGAATATCACGCTTAGATTCAAAAGGAACAGAATCTTTCACAAACGCAAAATGCCTATCTTTATCAAGCTTAAAAAGCACCGAGTTTTGAGAAATATCGCCAAAGTCTGCTATGGGGCGCGATTTTGTAATGGCTGGCTGTTGCAGATAATAATTCACATCGCCAAATGCACAACCTATCAAAAGCCCGCGCGCAAAATAGCGACTAAACTCATAGCCATCGTAATAATACGCGCTGAAATAACGCCCTTTATAAGCGTCTTTGAGCAAGGAAATTTTGGGAGATTCTATTTTAAAAGGTGGATTTTCTTTAAAAGATGAATCTAATGAGGGGGGGGGGCTAAGTGCGAAGTCTTGCAAATTAAAAGGCGCGCTTAGCTTGCAATAATAGCGCACGCGCTCTTGTATAGATTCCAAACTCGCAGAATCAAACTCCCAAATTTTTGCAATTTCACGCTCTAAATTGAGCAAAAAATTTGGCGCTAGCATTCTGCCAATGCCTTTGAGATTGTAAAGGAATTTCGAGCTCATAGCAATCCTTAAATTTTCTTGCAAATTTTTGCGCGGTATTTTACCTTTTAAATATGCAAAAACTCATTGCCTTGCAATGTATTTTCTTTTAATGCGGATTGCGTCTGGGCTAAAATGTGCAAGTGCCTTTCTTTGAGACTTAAAACAATTTCTTTGATTTTTGCAAAATCCTGTGTTTCTAGCTGTAATAATGCCTGTGCATTTATTTTAAGGTTTGTGAAATTTTCCAGATTCTGAAGTCCATCGTCGCTCATGCATTCTCCAATATCAGTGTGATTTAAAGCCTGCGATTATAATTATATTTTTATTAAACTTAACTTAATTTATACTCTAAATAGTATTATTTATAACTTTTATATACTCTTAAGAGTATAATTTAAGTTTAATAATGGAATAACTTTTGCTAAAAAGTTGCGTATGGAAAAAAGAGAATTTAAAGTTTTGCTTGCGCGTGCTAAATTATCCCAAAAAGACTTCGCACAAATGGTTGGAATAAGCCCACAGAGCGTGAATAACTGGGGCTGTAGCAAGGAGTTTCCCTATTGGGTGAAAAGCTATTTGGAGAATTACATTGAGCTTTTGGGCTATCGCGATTTGAAAATGCGCCTCAAAGAAGCAGGTATTTGCTCGTGAAAATGCTAAAATACGCGCACAAAAAGTAAAAAATATAGGGAATTTCTATGATTTATATGCTAGAAGATGACACTTCGATTTTGGAGCTTGTGCTGTATGCGCTTAACTCTCAAGGCTTGGAGGCGAAAGGATTTTCCGAGGTTAAGGACTTTAAAAATGCGCTCAAAGAAAGCTTGCCTCAAATTGTGATTTTAGATGTAATGTTGCCAAATGAAAATGGCTTTGAAGTGCTAAAGTGGCTTAAATCAAACGCGCAGACAAAGCAAATTTCTGTCATTATGCTAACCGCGCTTGCAAGCGAGTATGAAAAGGTGAAAGGGCTTGATTTAGGCGCTGATGACTATCTTACAAAGCCTTTTGGCGTGATGGAGCTTTTAGCGCGTGTGCGAGCGATATTGCGGCGCATAGATGGGAAGCAGAGCGATTTTGTCAATGATGGTTTGGAATATTCTAGCAAGGAACATGAAGTCAGCATTAATGGCGAAAAAATCAAGCTCACGCTCAAAGAATTTGAACTGCTAGGATTCTTTCTTAAAAATCCAAATAGAGCCTTTGAGCGCGATGAATTGCTAGAAATCATCTGGGGCTACAGCGCGCAATCACGCACGCTTGACATACATATAAAAACCCTGCGCCAAAAATTAGGAATCTGGGGACAAAAAATCAAAACAATCCACGGCGTTGGCTACAAACTAGAATCCAAAACAAGCACACAATGAATACAAAGATTTTTTTAGCGATTTTCCTTACAAGCGCGCTGTTTTTGGGGTTTGCAAATGCCTTTATGCTTTTTGTTTTAGAATCCTCTCTTAAAAAACAAACTTTTCAAGAGCTTGAAAATCAAGCGCACAATATCGAGCCATTTTTAGAATCTGTGCTTAAAAATAAACTCACAATCCCGCCCTACCGCCTAAGCGTGATTAACCAAGATGGTGCGGTGGTGTATGACACGGAGTTTGCGCCAAATTTTGTAGCGCTTGAAAATCACAAATCTAGGGAGGAAATCGCACAAGCTTTAGAATCTGGCGAAGGGCGTAGTGTGCGCTATTCTCAAAGCAGCAAAAGCGATATGCTCTATTTTGCAAAGCGCGTGAGCTTAAAAGATGCGGATTATATCTTGCGTCTAGCTTTAGCAAAAAGCAATATTTATGCGCTTATTGCGGAGTTTGCGCCTTATTTTGGGATTGAGATTTTAGGCGCGCTTGTGCTGTGCTTTTTTATCGCAAGGATTCTCACGCGCGCAATTATTAAGCCTCTGAAAAATTTCAATGTAGCAAACACTAAGCAAAAAGCGCCATACAAGGAATTGCGCCCATTTATTGAGATGATTAAATCCCAACACAAGCTTTTAAAAAACCAGCTCAAAGGCTTAAAGCAAAAACAAATACAAATGCTCACCCTCACGCAAAATATGAACGAAGGGCTTATGCTTTTAAACAAAAATGGCAAGGTTTTACTTACAAATAGCGCACTACAAGGGTATTTGGGCGATATTGCTAGTGATATTAATAAAATGCAAGAAACCCCAGCAATGCAACAAATTTTGCGCGATATGGCGGATTTTAAAAAAAGCAAAAAGCCCACCCAGCGCACGCATACGCTTTCATTGCAAAACAAAGAATGTGAGATTCTCATCGTGCCAATTTATGCGAAAAATAAATTTAAAGGGCTCATTGCTTTTGTGCGCGATATGAGTTTGCAAGCCCAAGCTCAAGCCTTGCGCAGGGAGTTTAGCGCAAATGTTACGCATGAGCTCAAAACGCCCTTAAGCGTGATTTTAGCAAGCAGTGAAATGATGCAAAATAATCTCATCGCGCAGGCTGATTTCCCACAATTTGTGGAAAAAATCCAAAAAGAAGCCACAAAACTTTTGGCGATGATAAATGAGATTCTCAAACTTTCTTTCCTTGATGAAAGGCAAGCTGAATTGCAAAAAACGCGCATTAACCTTGCTACAATCGCTGAAAATGTCCTCAAGCGCCTTGAAATTGTGGCGGAAAAGAAAAACATAAATTTGCGCGCGAAGCTCAAAGAATGCTTTGTGATGGGGAATAGCGCGCTTTTGGAAGATATGATTTATAATCTCTGCGAAAACGCCATCAAATACAATCGCAAAAAAGGCGTCGTAAGCGTGCGCGTGGAGCAAAAAGATGCCCTTGTGCGCGTGCGCGTGAAAGACACTGGATGCGGGATCCCAAAGGAAAGTTTCGAGCGCATTTTTGAGCGCTTTTACTGCGTGGATACAAGTCGGAGCAAACAGCTCGGCGGCAATGGGCTTGGGCTTTCCATCGTCAAATCCATTGCAAGATTCCATAATGCAAGCATTGAGCTTTCTAGCACGCTTGGCAAAGGAAGCGAATTTGTAGTGACTTTTCAAGCGGCATAAGTTTTGGCGTCAAAAAGTGCAAAAACTAGTCAAAATAATAAAACTAGCAAAAATTAGCATTTCCCCCTTGACTGAGAGCGGCTCTCATCATTTATACTTTCATCACTCTTTTTGCTTGCTTGTGGCACATAGCCTTTGTGGCGGGCAAAGAGAGAATCCACTTTATTTATAAAGGACAATTTTATGAAAACAAACACTCACAAAAGCGCGCCACTAACGCGCAGGGATTTTCTCGCAACTTCGGCTAAAATGGGCGTGGCGACATTTGGCGCGCTAAGTTTAGGAAGTGCTGTTTTTGGCGCGGAGGCAAAAGATTCTAAAAACGCGCTAGATTCCGCGTCAGAATCCACCCCGCTAATCACACTAAATAATGGCGTCAAAATGCCAGCCTTAGGTTTTGGCGTATTAAGACTTGGGAATCAAAAGCAAACGCAAATCGCCGTAGAATCCGCGCTCGAGCTTGGCTACCGCCTCTTTGACACCGCGCAAAGCTATGGCAACGAAGAAGGCGTGGGATACGCGCTCAAAGCCACAGGCATCAAGCGCGAGGAGCTTTTCATCACAATAAAGCTTTTCAAAGACTTTGCCACAGAATCTTTGGCTGCAAAAGCCTATGATGAAAGCCTCAAGCGCCTAAATATCGAATATGCGGATTTGTATCTCATCCATCAGCCCGTCAATGACACCTATGGTGCGTATCGCGCGATGAGTAAGCTTTACAAACAAAAGGCGGTGCGCGCCATTGGCGTGAGTAATTTTGACTCCGCGCGCATTATGGATTTCGTGCAAAATCAAGAAATAAAGCCTGCGATAAATCAAGTCGAATGCAACCCGCTTTTCCAAAACCACGCCACGCAAAGCACATTGCAAGAGCTAGGCATCCAAATGGAGGCATGGGGTCCGCTCGCACAAGGCAAAGACAATATCTTACAAAATGCTGTGCTTGAACGCATCGGCAAAAAATATGGCAAAAACACCGCGCAAGTAATTTTGCGCTGGATTTATCAGCGAGGCATCATCAGCGTGGTAAAAAGTGGGAATCCTACGCATCAAAAAGAAAATCTCAATATCTTTGATTTTTCCCTAAGTGCGCAGGATATGGAGGCGATAGCAGGGCTTGACACCAACAAACGCGGACTGGATCATCAGAATCCAAACACCATAAAATGGCTCAACGAGCGCACAATCATAAAGGCGTAGATTCGCTGGCGCCTTTGGCGCTAGCTAGAATCCTTGTTTGTTAAGTTCTTTGTATGCTTCACAGCCATTTTGGTATCCCAAATCACACGCCTTACCATAATACTCTTTCGCTTGTTTATAATCTTGTTTTACATTAATTCCAATATAAAACAAAGCACCAAGAGTAAGGCAACCTGTAGCGTTTCCACCATCACAAGCTTTTTGGTAATATCCAACTGCTTTTGCGTAGTCTTGTTTTATATTTTCCCCATCGTAATATGAATTCCCAAGATTAAAGCAAGATTCAGCATCGCCTTCATTGCATTTTTCCTCTAATAAATGTGGCTCGTTTGTTTGTGTATTTTCTTGCTCTTTGTTGCAACCAAACAAGGACAAAGCCACAAGGGCAGTAAATAGAATGCGTTTCATTGCAAAGCTCCTTTTTGACATAAAATTTGTGGATTTTATCAGAAAAGAAACTTGTGAAGTCTTAAATTTAATCAACTCCCTAGATTCTCAAAGCTAAGATTTTGCAATCAAAGGAATTTTAGTTACGCGCCAGCGTAACCCTTATTCTCGTCCCTTGCGTGGTGAAAAAAAGCGGTGATTTAGCGTTGTCAGTAGTGACAACGCCCGCTTTTTTTCTAGCAAGGGAAGTAGCGAGGCTCTCCCCCCGAAAGAAGAAAAGCGCGGAGCTTTTCTGGCGCGGGGGGAGTGAGGAGGGGGGAACGACCTTTTGCGTGAAAAAACAAACTTTAGAGAATCTAAAGAAGTTTGAGAAGTGAAAGCAAAGGGATTCTGATAAAGTAAGACAAAAGGATTCTAGAAAATTAAGTCATTGCGAACATAAGCGAAGCAATCCATTTTAGAATCTTGCAAAAAACTTTGCGAGATTCTAGATTCTGCAATTTTCTAATTTCTAAAATTTTCTTTTTGGAATCTTGTTTTATATTTTTAATTCCTTTAAAAGATTCTATTTTTCAGAATCCTCTAATTTAACTCAATCCCGCTTAGATTCTTAAGAGTTTCTTTTTTGCAGGGGGACAAGGGGGCTTGAATTGCGAAGTCGCTCCCCTTATCCC
>NZ_NXLL01000002.1 GCF_003364115.1 Helicobacter sp. MIT 00-7814
GGAAGTTAGTGTTCCCAACGCGGGCTGAAATCCTTAGAGTTAAAAAACTCCACAAAGAGAATATTGCTTCCAAGAGGGAGCTAAATATTCCCTCTAGGAGGCTTTTTTCTTATTTTTTGTGTGCGATTGTAAGCCAATCACTAAGATCGAAACCTTTCTTGATTGTTCCCTTGTAACCTTTATTGCGCAAGAATGTATTCCATTCTATTGCTCTAACGCTTTTTGCAAGAGGGCTTAATTGCTCCAGTAAAGCACTATTAAAAGATTTTCCAGCTTCATCATTGTCTCCAACAATAACCACTCTCAAGCCCCTAAAATAAGGAAGCTCATCATCTTTAAATAGTGAAGTTGCGCTACCAGGTGTTATAGCTCTTAAGCCATTCCCTGTTGCATTGATTACATCTTTTTCTCCCTCACAAACAAAAACAAGTTTTTCAGGCTCATTTATGAAGTTTTTGAGATCGCAAAGATTAAAAGAGCTTCTAGGACGATCTTGCGTATAACGCAATTTGTCATTACTCTTTAAAAAAGGATTGTATTTCCAAAGTGTGATAATTTTACCTTCCGCATTGCGTATGGGCATAATTAATCTTGCTGGAAACTCTTTCCCATTGTAAGCGCTAGCTGGATTAAAGCCAATATCAAACTTCAAGGCAATTTCTTTGCGTTTTTGAGCAGAAGCAACAGAAGGCATTAAGCCCTTAAGAAGTTCTGAATACGCTTTGAAGTTTTTTTGCCTATGCTCTTTGTATTGAACCAACCATTTTTCACCAATAAAACCGCTTTTTGTCTTTTTCTCCCTTCTTTCGAAGTTTGAAAAATCAATTTCTATAGGCTTATTCAACAACCTCTTAGCTTCATTGATAGCTTCCCCAACATTACAAAAGTTATGAAACTCTTGTAAAAAAGTAACCAAGTCGCCATGAAAGTCGCTACCAAAGTCGTGAATAGAGCCATCTTGGTTGATATAAGCACTAGGTGTTCGTTCTTCGCGAATTGCAAAGTGCCAAGTACGCGTAATGCTATACCCCAAAGATGTTAAAGCGGTTGCCATAGCTTCTCTCGTTGCTTTCATTTCCACTCCTTCAACATTTTAGGCTGTTATGAATTGAAAGGATCTATACCCATATCTTTTAAAATCGCAATAGTGGCGCGATTATAGTTATGGTGTCTCCCTTCTTTTACATCTTGAGCTACTCTGTTCTCTATGTATTCATAAAGATACTCCTCACAATCTAAGTCTGTTACGACTACAATATCATCACTTGTGTAGCTATAAATCTCAGCATTTTTGTAACTAAGTCCATAAGCCAAGCTAAAAAATTCTACAAAGCATATTTGGAAGTGATTTAAGCTTTCGCTCCTAACATACCAAACAAGATTTTGATTAAAATCGTCTGCAAGTTCAGAGAGATCATCACTAGGCAATTCTGCTTCATACATGGATTTAAAGCCATCTTCAAACACAATGCGATATAAGTCATCAGCTAAACTTTCTTGTTTTGCTATGCCTCTATAGAGTGCTTCACGCATAGCGACTTTTACCAACTCTTTGTCGATAAAAAAGTGATATTGAGCTAGATCGCTAAACATCTCCATAAATGCCATAGCACTATCATTAAGTTTGTCTTGATTGATTAGAACTTGGTTCATGTTGTCCTCCTTAATGGACTTTAAAAAACTAAATCCTAGGAGAATAGGTAGAATACACCCCCTGTTGGGGAAATTCTAAAATATTCCCCAACTAGTGGCGGTAAGAAGTTAATAAGCTCTAAAGAGTTAAACCCTTTAGAAAAGTTTGATGATTGCTACAGCTACACTAACTACGGTGATTTGGAAAGCAGACAGCCACTTGATAATGTCAGTTTTTGACTCAGCTATTTCTTGCCTCATTTTGGCAAATTCAGCTTTCATATCAGCCTTTGTAGCAAGCTCATTTCTAAGCTCATCAACTATTTCTTGTTTGAGTTCATTAACGCGAATATTGTTAGAAGATTTTGTGTCATCAACCACAATATTTACAACCTTTATGGTTTCTTCAATAAACTCCTCTTTTTCTTTGTCTGTAGCAAAGTGTTTGTTATCTGTGAATCTTTTTAGAAAGTCATGGATAACTTTTTCTGCTGCGACATTCAAAGAATTAGTTTGTTGCATTGCAACTCCTTTCATTTTATTCTCCTTGTAGTATAGCATATTTAATCCTAGAACAAAACAACCCTTGCGGGAAGTTAGTGTTCCCAACGCGGGCTGAAATCCTTAGAGTTAAAAAACTCCACAAAGAGAATATTGCTTCCAAGAGGGAGCTAAATATTCCCTCTAGGAATTTTTTGAGAAGCTAATTAAAGAGTTCGTTAAACTTACGCAAAAAGCGTAGTTCAACTAGGCTCATGTCATTATCACGAGATTCTTCTTTAATAAGCTTTCTGATTTTTTTACCATAAGGCTTTTGGATTGCAGTCCAATCGTAATTGGTTGTATTCATTAGCTCTAAAGCTTCTGTAACCATTAGTCTTTTATCTGCAGTTTTTATTGCCTCTGGCATAGGTGGAGTTAAGCCAAAAATCTTTGCCATTTGTTCTAGGGCTTTTTCTTCGGCTAATCTATAGTTTTGCATGTGTGGAGAATGTTTAATAGGACTTGGAATATCCATACCTGTTAAGCCTTCATACACTTCGTGCAACAAAGCCCATTTTTGAAGTTCTGGTTGTCCATCAAAGATTTCAACCATAACAAGGCAGTGTTGTGCAACACTATAAAAACGACTTGTTTGTCCCCAGAATCTGCAGATCCTACTTAAAGTTTGAGCGATAACATTGACATCAAAATCGCTTTCTTTGAGATTAAATGGATCAATGAGTTTGCCAGAAGCATTCATAACCAAAGATGGTGTATGATTGACCTCTTCTTCCTCATCGTCTTCATAATCAAGCAAGCATTCTTCGTATGTCAAAATTTTATCATCAAGCACCTTGTCCATATCAAATCCATAATCATCAAAAAAACTATAGCTAATGAGCTGGGTGAGATCTTTGATTGCAAAAACTGAATAGTCTTTTAAATCTTCATTGCCACCATCGCGAACATAGCCAGTTTGTTGATCGTAGAGGAAAATAAAATCTTTTCCACCTCTATTGATTTTATATGGCATAAGCTCCATATACTCAACAATAAGATACGCTTTTTTATCAAGCGGTGGAAGTCTATCTATCTCCTCATTTGATAGGCATATTGCTGTCGCATTTTCGTGTATTTCTTCTCTTGTCATATTGTATCCTTTTTATGCAGTAGCGAAAAATTCGCAAAAACAAGAATAGATACTTTACCTCCCATTTGGAGTAAAAAATAATCTACTCCAACGCAGGGCTAGAAATCTAAGAGTTAAAAAACTCCATAAAAGGATTGTTTTTTCCACAAGGGATAAGCAAAACAAATCCCTTGTTGGAATATTTTAACAAAGACAACAAGCAAAGAAATATTATTCCTTATCTTGCTCTCTTTTCTTCAAGAATGCGACCAATGCTTCATCTAGCCATAAAATAGGCATAGTTAGCACTAATCTCACAAAAAGCAATGGATACATTTCTTCTTTGAAGTTTTTAAAACCATTTTTTTTGATGGTTCTATAAACTAACAATAAAGAAAGCACCAAATACGCCACGGTAATCATTCCTACGATGGTAAAAAACATCATTACAAAATCCCCCTTAATTTAAGTTCTCTCAGCTCTATATCGCTCAATAAATTTTCTTTTCCAAGCATATAGCTTGTTACAAGAACTGCACCAAATCTACCAATTCGCTCAAGCACTATTACAATGCCGCTCTCATCGATAAATTTTTGTGATTTTGGTAAGTGATGTGTGCCAAGTTCAAGGGGTTTTGTTTGTCTGATAGCACGAGAAATCGCGCCAGCAAGCAATTCACTTTCATCTGCAGAGAATCTTTGAACAACTCTCTCTTCAAAATGCGCTGATAGTTTTAAACCATCGCCAACTTGTTTAGAAATCAGATTCTTAACAACAATCTCATTTCCACCTTTTGCTTTTAGCTCTTTTTTAGTGAGAGCTTTAGCCACTTTCTCTATCGCAAGCATTGTAATAGTGCTTACATTTACAAAGTTTGTTTGTAACATTGATTTATCCTTCTATTGACTGTGAGCCACAAAAAAGAAAGATATATCACTATTACCCTCTAAGGGAAATAAGATTATCTCCCTTTAGGGCAAAGTTACAGGCTTTTAATAAGCCACCTTGTGCTGATTACGCATAAAGTTTGTTTTTATGCTTTTCCTTGCGACAATACTTGCTCCTATCACGAACAATTCGTGTTTGCAAAGAGATTTCTCTCCTAAAGTTAGCTTGTATTGCGGCATCTCTCTTAACGATTTTAGACATAGTGTCTCCTTTTTTGTTTTTTTATGAAGTCTAATGAACTCCTGAGAAAGAAAACACTTAATTCCCTAGAGGAAATAAGTAATCTTTTTCCCTCTGAGGAATGCACTAAATTCTGAGTTAAGTTGCTGGGTGTTAATGTATTTTTTCGGACATAGTTATCCTGTAGAAGAGCTAGGCTCTTTTCAAACTCTAAAAGAGTTTCCTTTGATTTAGAAAAGAAATCTAAATCGTTTTAAACTTGCGATGTAGGTTATCCTACGCCCTAATAACAAAACTTTACTTGAGAAAGTAAAATCTCTCTAATTAAAGAGAACAGAAGGTAATCTGCTTGTCTGCAAGGTGGCTTGCTTTTATAGCTCTAGGCTATAGGGTTCTCAAAAAGAAATATTTGTGAGACCGTGCAAATCATCAAATGATGAAATGAAAATAAAATTATGGGGTTATTATAGTTTGGGAAAGTAAATATGTTTTTCATTGACAACAAGAAAGTAAAGATATATAATTTTCACACCCACTTCGTATCACCTACAATAAAGGATTTTTTATGAAAGGGTTTTTTGCTGCCTTTTTTTATAGGCTTAATAATGCTTTAATCCGTATTTGTAATTTAGTTGTTATCAATGCAACTGCTCTTTACTTTGCGGGCAATTACTATCAAAATATGGGCATTGTCCTTATTGCTGTATGGCTTTACCCTATCTTTTATATTGTCAATGGAAAAATCCAAAGAAAATATTATAGGGATAGGACCATACTTACCGATGTTCCAATCTCAGAAAGCTCTTTTGTGCAAAAATATAAAGAAAACAAGCACATTAAGCCTTCTGGTAAAAATAGCATTGGATTTAAAGAGGCTATTTGCACTATAATGGCTCCTCGAAAATACCCAGACTTTCTAGCTAAACTAAGAAAGAGGCAAGAGCTATCCTGCGAGGAGCTAAAAATAAAGATAGGTAAAGGACTCTTGCTTGCAAAAAATATAGCTTATTGTCTTGAGCTTATTTTTTACATTGGCGTATTTTATATGATTTACTGGGGCTTTGCTCATAATGTTGATGTTTTAAGTTTTGCAGATTTTGCAAATAATGATCTTGGAACAAAGATATTTTGGGTTACACCATTGATTTTACTATCCCTTCTTTTAATGGCTTATTCCCAGCGAATGGATTTGCGAGAAAAGATAAAGATTCTAAAATCAATGGAAAACAAAAAACAATCTGTCAAAAAAGGAGAATATGATGAATCAGCAGGAAAATAACTTGGAAAATATTGATTATGGAAAAATCAAGCAAGCAAGAGAAAAGTTCAAGAACAAGCAATTTGGTAGTTTTTTCAAATCAAAAAACACAACAAATGTAGAAGGTGGGTTAAAAAAATACAAAGTGTATCTCTTTGTGCTTTTAGGCTTTATCGTGGGAATCTTTTTTGGGAAAGCAAGCAGTGTTAATACAGAACAGATCCAAGAAGCAGCTTTAACTCCACCGCAAGAAGTTGTACAGGAAGCCCAGAAAGCAGAGCTAGATAAAATCAAAGAGCTTGAGGCTAAATTAGGTGCATACAAGTTGATTTTGAGCGAAAATGATGCGGCTGTTTTGCTTCAAAGAAAATTAGCATCTATCAAAAGAAGCGTGGCAGATGCTAGAAATCAAATCAGTACAGGTTCTATTGTAACAGAAAATCCGAGCTTGCATAGTGAATTGCTAAAAACAATCGAGGAGGACGCAAGAAAACAGGTTTCTCAGTATGAGAAAGCTTTGTCGGTGATAACTGGCACTACTTACCCATCTAGCAATTATGCCCCCACAAAGCACGAGGAGCAAGTTCAGCAGTATGCGCCACAGCAGCCTATGACATCACAACAGCCTCAATTGCAACCCCAAGCACAGAGGGAATATACACCAGAAACAAATACTATATCAACCCCACAACAAGACGATTCGTATGTTGTAGAGGATAATATATTTGCTAGTGATAAAAATACACAGGAAAATGTTACTCAACAAGGTAATACAGAACCAGTAGATGAGCTACCACTTCCCTTTTAAATAAGAAAATTGATACCCCCTGAAAAGCCCTAAAATACGCAAAAATTGTAATATTACAATTTTTTTGCAATATTTGCCTACTTTAGGGGACTACAGAGGATATTTGCTGTCCCTTATTTTGCACTTTTTGAAAATGAAGTGTTTCAAACAAGGGCTATCTTTCAACCTATGCTAGGGCGTTACAGCGATTTTTTTTGCACCCCTCAAAAAAAGCACGATAATTTAGAGGAAAATAAGAGGAGTTTTTTCTTGGAATTAACACAAGAACAAAGAGAAATAGTAGAGAGTAAAAGTAGAATTGTCCTTGTGAATGCTTATGCTGGAACAGGCAAAACTTCAACACTTGTTGAATACTGCAAGGCTAGAAAAGACAAGAAAATGCTTTACCTAGCATACAACTCCTCTATGGCTAAAGAAGCTAGGAAAAAATTCTCTGGACTTAAAAATGTTTTTTGCACCACTATCCATTCCTTGGCTTATTCTAAGTTGGGCGATGAAATTAAAGCTTATAAAAAACGAATAGGCAAAGCTAGTCTAACCGCTGTAGATACTCATAAATACTTCCTAAACACAAAATACCCATACTTCTTTGGGAATCTATTATTAAAGCTGTTAAAAAAGTTTATTAACTCGGAATATACCATAGAAGAGGTGCTAAAGCAGTGCAATGATGAAGAAAGAAAAATTGCAGATTATTTACCTAAATTATGGGCAGATATTCTCACGAATGAGGATATGCCATTTGAGCATGATTTTTATCTTAAACTTTATCAATTGTCTCGCCCAGATTTATCTGAGTTTGAATATATCCTTGTTGATGAAGCTCAAGATCTAAATCCAGTTATGTATGATATTGTTTATAAACAAACTGCTATCAGGGTATTTATTGGGGATACCTATCAAAAAATATATGGCTTCAGAAATTGTATCAACGCCCTTGAGCTGCTAAAAGATAACCCAGCCTCAGAAATATTTTTCCTAACGCAAACCTTTAGATGCCCCTCCTATATAGTTAAAGATGCAAACCCTTATTTATTTTTACTTAAAGCGCAAAAACCTTTAGTTGGGAAAGAGATCTTATTTGATAAGAATGTGTTGCAAAAGGCTCACAAAGAATGTATAATATGCAGAACAAACGCGAGAGTGTTTGATTATGTTGTTTCCAATTCACACATTAAATTCCATTTTGTTGGTGGCACAGAAGGCTACAACTTTAACGATATTTTAGATATTGCGCTGTTACATTCCAAAAATTTAGAGTATAGACGGTTCATAAAGAACAAGTTTTATGCCAATTTTATGGATCACAAAGAACTCGCGCTGCATATCAAAGAATCTAATGATGTCGAAGCAAAAACTCGATTGATGATCTTTTATAAATATTGCAAGGTATGTAACCTTTTTAAAACCATCAAGGGAATAAAACAATATTCTGTTTCCGAAGCTGATTTTATTATTACTTCTGCCCATAAAAGCAAAGGGCTTGAGTGGGATTATGTAAGAATAGAAGATGATTTTTACAGCATTAAAGAGCGTTATAAAGAAGCAATGGAAAAGCCAAATTTTCCACTCCCTATCAAGGTTCCTAAAGAGGAGTTAAATTTGTTGTATGTCGCAATTACTAGAGCCAAAAAATATGTGGATATTCCAGAGCAATATTTGGTGGGCAATGAAATGTCAGAAATATCTAAAGCTATTATACTTGTAGAGGAATAAAAATGGACAAAAAGAAAAAGCAAAACATTTTTTCAGCAATCATGGACGGGTTAAAAACCAAAACAGGTTCTGCCTTAGATGATATGGATTCTAGAGATAAGATTAGGCAAAGCTTTAAGGAATCTAGAAACAAAAAAATCATTATCTTCGTTGTTGCAGCTATTGTAATCTTTATAATCCTAGTGTTAATTAGTGCATTTAATAGCTACAAAGACAGCCAAAGAGAATATGCTGCTAAAGAAGAGAGAAAAAGCGTTGATATACAAACTGATAACTTTGCGATTTGGCAAGCAGGAGCTGAACAGCGAATGAATGACATAGAAACGCAATCTAAGCAGAATTTCACAAAACAAGGATTAGCTATAGATGATATTAAAAGCAGCCTTCAAGATTTATCTGATGTTTTAATTGAGGGATTTAGGGAAAACAAAAGTGCCATTGCAAACCTTAATAAAAGCATTGAAAACATAGAAAAATCTACAAATGAAAAGATAAATACGATAGACAAAGAAGTTAAGGGACAGAAAAATATTATAGATGCTATCAAAGAGGAAATCATCAAGTATGCTGAACAGGGTAGTGATGAGCTTAAAAACCAAATAAAAGAGCTAGAAAATAAACTTGCAGCAACTCCTAATGTGCCTCCAACAAACACTCAACCCCAACAGGGAGAAAACACAAATACAGCTCAAAATGAAAATAAAGTAGGATTCCCAACTTCAGATGAAAACAATGAACCTGTTACGCTTGGTGTGTCATCAGATGGAGATGCAATACAACTGCAAGCTAGCGGGCGTGTTACTCGCAAAATAAAGCTTACCGTCGACAACAAGGAACCTGATACAAGCGGTGATGATAGACCAATTGATGAAAAAGAGGTTACCTTTAATATCTTGCTTGGCATAAGCAAGGGAATCATTCTTAATGGTGCTGATGCTAGTATTCTTGGTTTTGGGAGACAAGAGGAAGCTCCAGTTGCTATATCTTTACTTAGCAAAGTAAGCATAGCTAATGGCGAGTATAGTAACCTCAAAGATTGTTTGCTTTTAGGTAGTGCAATTGGCAGCATGACAACAGAAAGAGCGCAAATTAGGCTTGAGAAAATTAGCTGTATATTCACAAACCTAGAGGGTGATAAATTCCTTGCAGAAGGACAAGTTAAGGGTTGGGTAACTGATGAAAATGGACAGCTTGGGGTTTCTGGCGGGCTAATTACGCAAGAAGGGCGCATTATTAGATCTGCCCTTCCTTTAGCAGCAATACAAACAGCACTTGATTATGTAACCAGAAGTGCAACAAATGTGGTTATTCCAACTGGATCAGCTACTGGATATTCAAACTTCAATGCTGCATTTGGGACAGGTAGCTCAAATGCAGCAAACAGCACGCTTGGAAAGATAACTCAAATCTATGAAAGAATGATACAAGCACAAGTACCTGTCATCAACTTTAAAGCTGGCAGAGAGGTGGCTGTGCTGTTTCAGGGTGGAGAGAAAATTACCCTTATCCCATACAAGGACCAAGGACTTGGAAATGAATTCAATAGCGATGACATAGGACTTGGGGACGAAAAATACACTTATCAGGAGGATAAAAATGCGTTTATGGAATAAAGCTGTTTTAGCAACTATTTTGTTGGCTATTGCATTAAGTGGGTGTTCAATAGGTAGAAGCAAAAGTTTCTGCGAATCAGAAGGCTGTAACTATAAGGAAGCTGGTGTTTGTGGGAGCGCGTATGACATATTTGCTGATCGCTCAGGAAGTATAGATAGAGCTTATAAAGGTATTGCATGCAAAAACAAATAATTTTAGCTGTTCTCTTGTTGTTAGGTTTAAGTGCCTGCTCATCAAAGAAAGAAGTTATTATTGTTAATCAACAAGACTATGTCTCTCGCTACAAGCCTATAATCGGCAGCAGAAACAATGATGCTAGAACTGTGATTGATTTTGGTGTTGTCGCTAAACTTTGGGTTGCACCATACAAAGACCAGCATGGTGTTTTAGTGGCTGGACATGATATTTATGTTTGGCTTGAAAGACCAGATTTTATACCAGGATCTGCTGTCCCGAGTGTTCCTGCTAGCGGTAAGAGTATCCCTACACAAACAAGCTCTTTGCCATTTAGCCTTTCGCCAAATGAAATTGATAGAAGTGATCTTAGCAACGATGCCAATATTCAACAATATGTCAATGATACACGCTCTGTACCTACAGAAAAGATTATGGACAGGATAGAAGCAAAAAACAAAGCTGATGAAGAGAAAGCTAAAAAGAAAAAGTAAGGAGTAATATATGAAAAAAGCCATTATCACTAGTTTAATGCTATCGCTACTCGCAGGAAGTTTGCAGGCTTCTCCACAAAACATCGCCAATATGTCAGACATAAAGGAGGTAATTCAAATTCTGCTAACCCATAAAAAGCAAGCCGAGGACAAGCTTCTTATCATAGAGCAACGCATAAAATCAATCTCAGACATGAACAAAGACAACTATGACTTAAATGAAGCTCAAAGTGCTGCTCAGGCATTGCTTAAAGAGGACATGAATAAATTAGGCGATGAATTATCCAAAATACAGGCTGCAATACTAGAGCTTGATCCAGAAAATAAAACGCTTAATACCAATAAAAGTGATGATGTTTTATTAAAAACCTACACAACGCAAAAAGAATTTACTGATTTTAAAAACCTTATGCTTGGTGATGTTGCAAAACTCAGAAAAGAGCAAGCTAAGACTAAGGAGGAGATACTTAATCAAAACAATAAGGCATCTTCAGCTGCATTGGAGCTTCTGGAGAGAAGGCTCTATGAGCTAGAAAAGAAGTTTGAAAATTGCGGATGCTCGATTCCAGAATCTGAGATGAAGTAGGGAAAATAAATGGTTATTTTAAGTATTATCGCAGTTATTGTCTTATTCTTTTTCTACATTAGAAAACCAAAAAGACTGCAAAAAGTTATGCCCATACTCAGAAGGATATGGGAATGGCTCGTGCCTTTTGAATGGGAACAAAAACAACTAGGACTTACAAAAAGCGTTATTAAAGCCCTTAATGACACAAGTAGTATCTCAAGAATGCTTTTGTTACATTCTTACGAACACAAAGCAGAAGGTTATGGAATATACAATCTCTCCACAGGGCGAAGGGCTATTGGATTTAAAATAACACCACCACCTTTTGTTACGGAAAATGTGATTAATCTTGTTAAATCAACACTTAAAACAATCACAGTAAAAGATACTGCTGTTCAAATTATGACTTACGCCTCTAATGATATTTCTGAATATCTTGATGGCATTGAAACATCATGTCAATGTGATACAAATGTCTCTAGTATCTCTAGCCTTAAAACAATGAGAGATGATCGTATTCAGAAGCTCAAAAAATGGGCTAATGACACAATGCTTAGTAATGGTGCTGATTTTAGGGCAAGAAATCTTATTTCTATGGTTATTTTTATATTTCCAAAAGACACCTCTATTCCTACCATTAAAACTGCCTACAAGCAAATTGAAGGGATATTAACAGATTTAAATCCAGAAGCATTAAGCCCCAAGCTTGTGGCTTCAATTTATGGTGAAATTTTAAAAGAGGATTCTTCGCTATCAGATTACGATATTCATCAAAGAATGAATACGCAGCTGGCAAAAGGTGCGCATATAAGAATTAATGCAAATAATAGCCTTATAGAAATAGGCAAAAAAACCTACGCTAAGGTTTTGACAACAAATAAATATCCTGTGCATACTTTCCCTATTAATGTGCAAGATGCCTTTTTTCCAATAGATGGTGAATATCAAAACCCTTTGCCTTGTAGATTTTTAACTTCACTTACAATACACATGGAGAATCCAGAAAAATTGAAAGAAAGGATACTAAAGCGCGCTCGCGCAAATGTAAAAAATGAAGCTAAAATGCCAGCAGGCACAGCAACAATGTTCCCAAAAACACAAAAAACTATCGATGAATCAAAAGAAATAATTCAATATATCGAAGAGGATAACGAATCCATTTATGAGGGCATGTACTCTCTTACTATTTTTGAAAATAGCGAGGAAAAGTTAGATCAAGCCATTGGTAGGATTAAAACTAAATTTAGTGGTATAGATTTTGGAGGCTGGGATATAGGTGAAGAGGATTTTGGAATTATTGCTCTTCAAATATTGCTATGGAGTTTGCCTTTCCAGTTTGATAATGAAACCAAACGCTGGCTTAATAGATACAACCTCATGTTTTCTAGCAATATATCAGCAATCGTTCCGCTAATTGGTAGCTTTAAGGGAATTGGTTCGCCTATACTAAGATTTTTCTCTAGGAGTGGGCAGGTTGTAGGATTAGATTTGTGGCGTAGCGATTCAAACTACAATGCTTGTATTATCGGACCATCTGGAACAGGTAAATCATTCCTTTCAAACTCTATTCAAGCTTCAAATGCACAAGCTGGCGTAAGAAGCATTATCTTTGATATAGGGCGCAGTTATTTGCCTCTTTGCAATGAGATAGGCGGGGAATTTACACATTTTGCTGATACAAACCCAGATGGAACGCCAAACAAAAAATGTCTTAATTTCTTTACAAATATCGTTACAACAAAAACTCCAGCCGATAGCTTTCAAGGAGAAAGCATTACGGTAGGATATGAAACATTCCCGCTAATGGAACTAACAAAAGATGGTATGGTTGAGAGTATCCACGAGGATTCTTTTTCTTCTATTCTTATCATTGTTGGCGCAATGTGTGGCGTGGATTTAAGCATTAAAAACAATATGGACAACACAGAGCGAACAGCACAGATAGCTTCTCTTTTGGAGTCGGCAATCAGGGTAGCCTTTTTTAGGAGAAAAAGAGAAGCTGGAATGCGTGATGTAGGCGAAGCTCTAAAAAATTTTATGCGTGAAGCAGAAGTGCGAAGGCATAATGATATTGTTCTTCTTTTACAAGACATGGTGATTGCCCTAGAGCCTTATATTGCCGAGGGTGGTAAATTCTATTCGTACTACAATGGTGCATACAATATCAATGTGAAAAATGATTTCTTTGTTGTTGAGCTTGAGGAACTAACCCAAAAAGGCGTTTTGTATTATATTGTGTTTATGTCCATGCTTGAACGAGCGGCTCAAGAGATGTATTTTACAGAAGGCAAAAGAAAAAGCGTTGTTATAGATGAAGCTGCGCCAATTTTGGGTAGCACTATGTTTGCTAAATATCTTGATGACTTTGCAAGAAGGATTAGAAAATATAATGGCTCTCTTACAATTATCACTCAAAACCCAGAGGACTTTTTAGCAAATTCCAATTCAAAGGCTATATGGAGCAATACCACACATAAATTTATCCTTGAGCTTAATACTGCAAAAGTTGAGAAAAACTTTGCAAAAGATGGGCTTTTTTATGGTTATAGTGAATTTACAAAAAGGCAAATGGCTTCGGTTAAAAATCGCGCACCGCAATATTCTGAACTTCTCTACATTTATGCAGATAAACTCTCTGAAGTTTTACTCTTAAAGGCAACACCACAAGAAGCTGCAATGTTTACAACAAACCCTGAAGAGAAAAATATGAAAAGGGCATTCCAAAAAGAGTATGGCTTAACACCACAAGAATCCACAAGAATGCTCGGATATACAAAAGAAGGGCTTGAAATCAAGGAAATATTGCAACGCCTAAAAGAAGGCGATAGAAGCTATACGACCAAATATTGGGTGGAAAAAATCAGGACAGCTATAAACAAAGATCTCATTATCCCGCAATCACAGCTTGTCCTTGATGAAAACAAAGATCCAGTGTTTTATGAGACATATTTATGTATTCAAGACGAAGCAACAAAAGAACTCTATACACTTAAAGATTTCGGAGAAGTAGCAAGAGAACAAGATCTTATGCCTTTGCTAAATAAAAAATTTATAGAAAAAGCTGTTGAATTTTATCGACCCAGAGAAACTATGTTTTCCTTCAATATTTCTATGGAAGACATATCCTTGCAGTATTGCGATATGTTGAAAGACATTGCTGACAACTTTGCTCCGTATATCTTTTTAGAGATTCCAGCAGGCGTGCTTAGTGAAAAAGGTACGAGGAAAAAAACAATGGAATTTTGTAAAAAAGCAAAAGAGTATGGTTTTATGATAACTATAGATCATCTAACTTTGGAAAATTTTTCTCTTGGTTTTATCAAAGAAATTTCTCCAGAACTTATAAAGATTGATGGCGAGCTTATTCTTGCTATCCAAAACAATGAGGAAAAGATTAAAGAATTAGAAGTATTCCCTATTATAGCCAAAGCCCTTGGATTTAAGGTTGCAGCAGTGCATGTAGAAAATGAGGAGCTTTTTGAAGTAGCACAACGATTGGGATTTGAATTTTACCAAGGACACTACATCAATGTTCCGACAACGATGATTGATAACCTTATTTTGGAGGAGGCAGAATAATGTTTTTTTCATCTCTGGAAGATAAGATAATCAATAATGACAAAGAACTGAAACGCGCAAGAAAAGAGTTTAAGGAAATGAAACACAAAGGAAGTGTGTTTAAATTTCAAATTAAAAAAATGTCCTCAAAGCTCAATGCTCTCGAGCGCAAGCAGTATGATGTCGAAACAAAATACATACTAAAAAATATAAAACGCGGTGTCTATTTGGGTGTTGGAGTCAATTTGGAAACTTTTGATAAAAAAGCTATAATTCTGCCGTGGGAAGATTGGATTAACCACTCCATTATTTATGGCACTACCCGTATGGGTAAAACCAAAATGATGTTGAACATTATCCGACAAAACCTTCTGCATGGGGACAATGTAATTATCAATGACCCAAAGGGAGGCATAGACCACGAAATACTCAACCAGCTTGTGTTATTCCTAAGGGAATCTGATAGATTAGATGAGCTGATTTACATTAACCCTGTGTATCCGAATGCAACAGAATACTTCAACCCAATTTATGGATTGGGCGATGATGATATTGCCTCCTTGCTTTCGACTATCCTTTACCCAAATGCACAAGGAGATGCAGCCTTTTATTCTGGTTATGCCTTTGCTATTTTAAAAACGCTTCTTTACTCATTGCGTTTTTTAGAAACAGCTATGGATCCAACAGGAGCTAGCGTTGCTGCCTTAGAGAAAAAAGAGCAAGAGAAGTATTTGCGCATTAAGAAACTCCGTGGCAAAGAACTTTTGAATTTTGACATAGAAAACAACTTGGCTAACCCTGATGTTGCTGAAAGAATATTTTCGGATATGACATACACAGAGTTAGATAACAAAAATGCTTTCAACAGGACATTCGTAACATTTAAAGACATTTTGCATTATTTGTCTTGGGGGAGAATGGAAGATTTGCAAAGCACAATAACTTCTGTTGTTGTTGATGAGCCAAGACTTATTGTTATGAAAGATGAAGTCTTATCCTTGTTTGAAAAGCTAATGGAGATACCAAAAGAACACCACGCTAAAGTTGCGCTTTCTTTAACGAACTTTATTTCTGATGTTGCAAATGGATTATTGGGAGCTATGTTTTGCACTGTGAGAATAAATCCTTTATTGGCGAGGCTTTCTGACCCAAAAAGAGGATTTGCGATGCTTATACACCCATCTCCATTGAAATTTAAAAAAGTTGCTGAAACCGTGAATAAAATCTTTATGAAAATGATTGAATCTGCGTATGGTGTTGTCTCAGTTACTGGGCGAAAACTTAATCATCGCAGACTTTATGCTCATTTAGATGAAGGAGAGAGTTCTTTATATCCAGGAATAGAATCTGTGCTTAACAAATTGGCTGGACTTGGCTTTACTCTTAATATATACACCCAGTCTATTGCGGACTTGGAATCTAAATTGGGTAAAACTATTGCCAAGGTATCCCAAGATTCACTTAACACTTATTTTGTGTTTAAAATGAATGATACAGATTCTATAGATACGATTAAAGATATGTTTGGTGAGACTTCTGTTACAAGTACAAATATTGTGCATGGCAACGGAGAAGCAAGGATTAACTTTTCAGCAAACATTCAGTCCCTTGTAACAACAAAGTCTCTTTCAAACTTAAGACCAGCGGAGTGTTTTTTGAAAAACTTAGATAGGAGATACCAAATTTCTTGTGCTTTTGTCCCAGATGTAGATCAAACTCAGGGGGTTATTGTTATGGACGAGATCGAAGTTGAACGCACATTTAGTCGTTTAGTGGCATTAGATACCAAATTTGGTTTGCATGCCAACACACAGCCAGCATAAGGAGAATACATGCTTTTTAAAGAGAGAGTATTGCAGGCTATAGGCGAACTCGAAACAAAACTTATTGAGCGCGAGGAGCTTATTAGGCTTACATTACTTTGTATTTTTGCCAAACACCACATGTTTCTAATAGGAAAACCAGGGGTTGGTAAAACCTATGCGATACAAATTATTAGCAAGATAATTAGTGATGGCTCATATTGGGAAATCCTGATGACAAAAGAAACACAAGAAAAACAACTTGTTGGGACCGAAGATACTCCAAGAGAGCAAACACTTTTGGTGCATCCATTTATATTTTTTGATGAGATGTTTAAGGCTACCGATGAGCTTTTGGTTGCGCTTTTGGCTTTATTGAATGAGAGGCGATGGACAATCGGAGGGAAAGGCGTTCCTGTCCCCTTAAATTCCTTATTTTCTGCCTCTAATGAGTTGCCTTTTGGTGAAAAGATTGAACCATTTTCAGACAGGATTCTAGTGTGGTATGAAGTCCAACGCATTAAGAGTAGAGAAAACAAAGAAAATTATGTAAGGGCTAAATTTAATAGAAGCAAGGAAAGCACGGTATCTTTTACTATGGCGGATATTGATAAGGTTCAAGAACTTGCTAGCAAGGTAGAAATAAATGATGAAGTGCTTGATTATTATTTGAGGTTGCAATCAGAAATACTTACCTACGGTATTAAAGCCAGCGATAGAAAGTTTGGACCAGATTTTATCGTCAAATCACTAAAAGTAGCTGCTGTTTTAAATGATAGAGATGCTTTAAACCTCTCAGATCTCTTGCTGCTACGACACATGAGCTGGACAACTTATGATGAGAGAACAAAGGTTGCAGAGGTTGTAAATAATATTATTTTTGGTAATGAAAATAACATTAGCGGAAGCATTATTAAGGCAAAAACTGCATTTAAAGAGCTTTTTGCTCAATATGATGCACGCTGTTTTAATTTCGTAAATTTTCGAATAGACTACAACACCAATATCTTTAATGAATGCTTGAACTATTGTCAAGAGTTTCAGCAAAATGCCTCTGAGGTGCATCAATACATAATGGACATATTTGCCCATTATGAGCATTCAAAGGAGGTGCTACAACAAGCAAATGACAATATCCTAATTTGCGAGGTAAGAAATTTCCCTTTTACGGAAACTATTATCGCTGCAATGGAGGATATTCGCTACGAAGTAGAGATTGAGCTTAAAAAGATTAATGATTTCTTGAGGCTTTATAGCGATTCTTATCAGTATCAACAAAATCTCTACGCACAAAAAATCACACCAAAGGAGTAATGTATGAACAAAAAGTTTTTAATTTGTAGCCTCGCTGCATGTGCCTGTCTTTTTGCTGCACCACAAGAAGCAAAAGACAGCAGGACTGGGTGGATTAACTATGAACAAAATAGTTCTCCACAACAAGGACAAAAGACAGAGAAACAGCTTTTAGAGGATATTCTCAAGGAACAAAAGAAACAAACACAGATTCAAGAAAAAATGTTAGAAATTATGCTTGTTACTAATGACTTGCCTAGAGAAGTCGTTGTCAATGGTAAAAAGTGTCTTTCTAACTCTTCTGAAGAATGCTTTGTTATGCCTATCATAGGAGATGGTGCAAGAATCCCTGTAATGAAGCAATGGCTAGAAAATCCAACCGTAGAAAATGCGCTTGCATACTACAAATGGCAGTCAAAATATCTCAACCATATCTTTAATGTTGGTTATTCGCTAGAGTTTGCTTCAAAAAGCACGGAGAATCCTTTTGCCAATGTTCCTAGTCATCTCTCCGATGGAACAAACTCTGCAGCTACACAACGAGAAAAGCTCGCAAAAGAGGTTATCTCCAGCAAATACGCCAAAAATATGGAGATCTCAATTCTCATCGGTAGAAATTTTGGATTTGATACTGAATACACAACATACCTCTTTAGAGCCTATGATGACTTTAAGGCTATGGGGATTAAAACTAGGTTTATATTTGAAAATCAAGAGAGCCTAAATACTTTTGCAGAGTTTCATAAAAAAGCCCTAAACCCTATGCTTAGAGATAAGTGGGCAAGCATTCCAAAAGAATCTAAGGTTATATCACCAAACACCTTTAGAGACAACAAGATAGATGTCCACATGACACCCATGTTTATTCTACGCTACAACGACATTGCTAATTCTAAGGCATTTAGTCAAATTATAGGTGTTGGTAGAGAAAGACCTGAAGATATGCAACGCTCTGTAAATAAAGCCCTTATCCTCTTTGGTGTTGTAAAACCTACTGAGTTTAGTGGAACAAAGGCTCAAAAATATCGAGCTGAGGAGATGATAAGAGAAGTTCAAGGAAGAACCTTTATCAATGATGAAGAAGGCAAGCGTATGGCTCCAGCATTTATCGAAATGATTGAGAGAGGGGCTAAAAATTCGCAAGTGCAACAAAAAAGCACTAATAAATAAAAGAAAGGAGATAGGTTATGAAACGATTAATCGCATTAGTGCTGTCATGTAGCATGATTACAAGCAGTTTGCACGCTAGCTTTTGGGACGGGCTTATGAAGGGCTGGCAAAATTCGCCAATGGGTGCTGTTGTGGATTTTGCTGATGATGGGAGTGCTGGCTCTAACTTTGCTAATGTTACCAACCCGCAAAAAGGTGGAAGCGGAGCGTATTATGGTGGAAGTGTAAATTTTACTTTCAATGTTCAAGGCACGCAATATGCACCATGGATGGACTTTCAACCACCAAGCATGAAATTTGATTGCAATGGCTTCTCTCTTGATGGTGGATTTATAAAATTTTTAGGGCTTGAAGATATAGGACAACAACTTGGCTCTGCAAGCGGTGCGCTAGTTTATGGACTTCTTATAGGACTTGTAAATTCAGTCCCTTCAATTGAGCATGTATTCTCAAAAATCAAAGAAATGATTGCCCAAATACAAAATGCCCTAAGGAATGCTTGTAACTTTGGTAAGCAACTCACAAAAGATACAAGCTTTGCACGAGGAATAGGCACTGTTGGTAAAGGTGTGGTAGAAGCTGCAGAAGGTGCAGAAAAATATTTGGTTGATGAACCAACTAAATGGATTAATAATGCAAAAGAAAAAATTATGGGAAAAACTGGTAGTGCTACTGGAGCAAGCCAAGAAGATGCTTCTAAAGAAGGTGTAGCTGCTTATGAGTTACTTTTTAAGACTAGAGGATTTGCTGGACTCATACTAACACCAGAGCTTCTTCCTGCATCTTTAATTGAAAATAAGGGATATGTTGGAATTTCATCTAAATTTGTTGAAGGCAAAACAAATGCAGAAAAGATGTATCTTCTTATAAGGGCAATTTTTGGAGAATATGAAGTTGCTCCTCAAAACCTAGATGCGTTTTTTGTTTCCATCAATGGTGCTATGGGAGAATCCATTGCGGAATATGTAGCGACAGGAAAGGTTTCAAATGAAAAAGTGGCTGAAGTAATGGCAGGAGAGAGTTATGCGATGACTAAGGGTGATAATCCAACCTTTGGAGGAAATTCATTTACATACAATTATGAATATCCAGCAAAGGAAGCAAAAGACCTCTTAAAGAAACTGCTTCGCGGAGACAATGGAAAGATAGAGGTAAAAACGGCTAATGTCTGGTATGGAGCAGCGAAACCTTCTTCTGGCAAAAGAATATTCACCCTTGTTATTCCAGGTAGATTAGGACAGCAAAACCCAAAAACTACCACAATCCAATGGAAGGGCTTAGAAAAGGAAAGTAGAGATCTTATTGAGTGCTATGTCAATGCCTTGGTAAATGGATCTGCTCCAAACTGCACTTCAACTAATGGGATAAGTTTGTTGGTGCCAGGGTATCCTGACATACTACAAACGGTTGTAACGCTTAAACTTGAGGGAAAACATAGCTCGAAAAAAAGTGCGCCAGAAAAAGGGACTAAATTGGCTCAGGCAGAAAATATTATAAATAGACTTGCTGAGGCAAATGCGTATTATTTTGCTGAATATTTCTTGTCATACCTTGAAAATCTGATTGTGGTAGGAAATAGCAATAATAACTCAGATAAATCTCAAAAAATAGAGATGTATGAGAACATGAAAAAAACTATCGATAAATACAGACAAGAGATAGCAAAGCAAATCATTGATCACTCAAAAGTTTCTGATGGGCTTAAAAAGGTTATCGATGACATTATTCAAACAATGCAAAAAGATACAGCTAGAAAGGTTTCAAAATGAGAGTAGTCATTTTATGCCTTGCGCTCTTAAGCTTGGGTTACTGCAACCCGAGCAACTTTAAAGCCCAGCTGAACCAAGATTTTGCTTTCATTCAACAAAATATAGGTGGCGATTCCTTATTGATTGAGGCAACATATTATGAAATTGGGGACCCAGAAAATGGTATAGAGCCAGATCTTCTTCGTTCTTTGAAGGCTTATGGAAAGCTCTATCAAAGCAAAAACCCTGTCGCTTCTTATAAGTTAGGAATGCTTGCGTGGATGTACCAAGAGAATAAAAATTCCGTAGAAAAAAACATCATCAATGAGCTTAAAAAAATTGATGGGCTTAATCCAGAGAAGTATCTAAAAAATGGTTCTGAGTGGAACAAGGAAGTAAGATACGAGGAAATCTCCAATCTCAATAGGATTGCTTATGGAATCTACCTTTTTTCTCAAAACAAATACAATGAAAGTATTAAAGTTCTAAACTCGCAATATGTCTCAGAGCGATCTCTAGCGCAACTTTATATAGCGTTTAACTATTTGCAGTTAAAAAGAACAGATTTGGCTGATTTTTATCTCAATAAGGCGTGCAACAATCCACAAATAGACAATAGCGTTTTTGAGTTTTGCGCGAACTCTGCTAGTTTGAATAGAGAAAATATAGATTGGTAGTAGCCTATGATGAAAATCTTATTTGCGCTTCCTTTTTTGTTTTATTGCCATGCTTTTGCTGAGTGCCAAATACACGATGATGTGCTATTTGGCATTGCAACAATAGAGGGACACCCAAAAAGAGATTTAGGGTATCCATACATCATAAGCTTCAATAAAAAGAGTGATATTTATAAGCTCACCGAAGATGACAGGTGGTTTTCTATAGATTCTAGAACTATTGATTGCCTTGATACTGATAGGTGTTTAGCGGTGTATTCTGAAATTAGAGATTTGGGCATTAAAGACATAGATTTAGGTGCATTCCAAATTAACCCTAGATTTTGGCAATACAACCCAGAAGAGTATTTTGATTTTGAAAAGAGCAAGCAAAGAGCTTGTGAGATTCTTACAAAAATCAAAGATCGGCATGGTTGGAGCTGGGAGAGTATAGCCAAATACCATTCAAAGAAAAAAGAGAACAACCTTGCGTATCAAAAACGACTTAAGGCTTATTGGGAGAAATCCCAAGCAGAAGCCAAGGTTAAAGAAGCAGAAAGGTTGGCATTAAAAGACAAGCCACTTAAGCGCGTTGTGCTAAAACTTACAATCAACGAGGAGTAATATAATGAGAGTTTTTTTGAGTATTTTATGTGTAGGTATTTTTTCTTTGTGCATGGCTGATGATGCGAGTGTTAAGAAAGGCATACTTGAGGAATATTATTTTACTTCCCTGCCAGATAATGCCAATAAAACATTCAAAAAAACACCTCTATATAACAAGGCTATCGAACTTTATACTGATAAAAAGCAATACAAGAAAGAGAAGCTAGGTAAAGCTTTAGTTGGCTTTCCAGATTTTAAGCAAATTAGGCTTTTGTTTATTCAAAGCTACCTAGAGGAAAAGAATGTGGCTGGATTAACTTCAGCAGCCTACTTCTTTGAGACCTTTGAGGATATGCGCTCCTTAAAAACACAAATTGATTATTTTAGCGTGGTAACCGCTCTAGCAAAGGAAGGTAATTGCAAGGGCTTTTTGGAGAGTGCCAAGTATTTTATCTATGGCAAAGGAGATATTGCTGTAGATAAGAAACAGGGCAAAAGCATTCTTTTGGCTGGAAAAAAGAAATGCACACAATCTATTTATGCCTATCAAATACTTAACGAGCTTAACAAACTAACTGCAGAGGAACAGGCTCAATCAAAAAACAAAAAGGCTAAAAAATGAATCTCTTAAAGAAGCTTTATGCGAAAGCCTTATATTGGCAAATTCAAGCAATAAGTTTTATATTCTTTAATGGAGAAAAAGATCCAGCAGTGCGCAATCAAAAGATTTTAAAGTTTCTAAATGGCTCTTTTGAGGTGTTTGAAAGGACTTTAATATTCTTTATTGGGCTATTTGTAGGTGTCCATGATTCTAGAATTATGTTTATGATTTTTTTACTAATAATTCTACTTTGTATTATTGTTTATATTATAAAAGTAAGAAAGGAGCATTTTAAATGAAATTGATTTATTTACTCCTGCTACAAACATTTCTTTTTGCATATCAGGATTTAGGTGTTGTGGGTAAGACATACAACATTGAAGAAGCAGATGCAATGGAAGAGTTTCAAAAAAATGCAGACAAAGTCAATAAAAAAGAGTTGCAATACAAGATTCTTGCTGCAATAGAAAAGAATCTACATGCTGATTTAAATCTTGGGTTTTGCAAAAAGGATCTTACAAAATCAAGAGATGTGAGAGCTATTCTAAAGCAAAGCGTAGTCATACCAGAAGGAGATATTTATATTCCTGAAGGCACTGTTGATACAAGCTTAGATTATGGGACTTATGCTTATCTAACAATCAATTTAAATAGTAAAGAGGAATTTGAATATTACAGAAAAAATAGACCGCAACAATCTTTACTTATTGCCACTGGAGATGTGAGAGATGAGAGGATAAAAAAGGTTGTAGAGAAATTTATACTTGATACAGATTTAGCTAGACAACTTGGAATTACCTGCACGCCAAGCATTGTTACTCTTCGCAATGGAATCTTGGAGGTTAAGGAAGTCTATTTAAAAAGGGAGGGTAGTAATGCGAAATAAATTATGTGTGCTATTGTTTTCTCTAGGAACACTAGCATTTGCAGCTCAGGATTCTTCTGGCTCAAGCTCTGGAGACACAAGCGGGCAACTAAGCGATCATAAGGGTTCAAAAAGCCCTATGTTAGATTTTATGAGCAGTGTTGATTGGGAGTTTTTCTACGATAAATTTTCAATCACATTTAATTTATGCAGTTGCGCTGGCAGTAGTAGTGATTTGCCTCTTGGCACAAAAGCAAGTCTTGTAGAGCCTCTTATAGGATTTTCAGCCTCAAACAAACCAATGCACCTTGTCGGGCTTGGAATGGAGCTAGAAAGCGATGTCTTATCAAAAAGAGGAACTAGTAGAGATGGCAATGAAAGCAACCACGATCAAGCTTCTTTTAGACAATCAAATATCGTTACATTCCCTATACTTGCAGTTGTAGCAAGCTTTTTACCTGATATTATTTGCTTTGATAGGACAAGTGAGATTACCTCCAGTTGGTTAAGCGATGTAGATCCAATTTATAACAACGACATTCTCTCAAACTCTACAAATGGCAAGAAGCCTACTACTAGGACTATTTTTAATAACCCCGTTGCAGATGTGGCTTGTTTAGCTGATTGTGCTGCTGCAACTGCTGGTTATCCTATGAATTCTCTTTACTTTTGTGATGGTTGTAGGGGAAATATGGGCGGACATGACACTGGCTGGACAAAAATGGGAGATCCAATAGAAAACAGCGAAATCATTGCGTTAAAACAGCTTGCTTTGCAGCACGAAACATTTAGGCTTTTAAAGACAAGCAACGCTAGCTTTACCTACACTGGAGGAAATAGCCTACCATCTACAATGTGCGGGGATAAGATATTTCCAATGCTTATCAAATCCCAATACTACATTCAGCTAGCCTATGGAGATGCCAAATCCTTTGGGGCTATGCGCTTTCACTATGAATTTAAAAGCTCTCCAGAGGACCAAGATGCTCATTTCTTTTGGATTTGGAGAAAAAGAGATTTTTGTATGGGGCAGACAAAATGTTAGTAGCAAAATATAAATTAGTAATTTTAGCATTATGCTCATTGTGCCTTGGGGCGGATTTTCCTAAAGAGGAAATTGTTGATACCTTATTAACAAAGAGACAAAAAGAAGTGTATTTGGAGAAAAGAGCGTTGTTGGACCAAAGCAAGAAAAAAGAGCTTACTCTCTTTTATATGACCTCAAAAAGTATGGGCGTTGAAGCCTCAAAAGCTTTTAAGGCTTCTGTTAAAAGGCTTAATGACAAAGGCTATGCAACGCAAGGAATGATTGTGCTAAGAGGATTCCCAAAAGACTTTAGAAAATATGTATCAGATCTCTATGAGAAAGATATAGGTGGTGAATTAAAAATACACCCATTTCTTTTTAGGAAGTTCAACCTGCAAAGAGTTCCAGCCTACGCGCTTGCTTACTGCCAAAGTGGAGAAAATTTCTCTCTTAAAACTTGTGAATTTGCCTATTTTATCGCAGGGGACATAACGCTAAGTGATGTTATGCGACACATAAGCAACAAAGACAAGAAGTATGAACCTTATTACTTTGCCCTTATAGGCACTACTTCAGACAAAAAGGACAATAAATAATGAAAAAGATATTGTTATTAGCTGTATGGTTGGGATTTTGTGGTGTTGTTTATTCTGCTGATGGCACCTCTAATACTACTTCTGGTTCAAGTAGCTCTAATACCACTACGCAAAAAAATAGCGTTGATGTTAGCAAGCTTTATGGCAACAGCAAGGGTGTTAGCGATTTTCAGGTTCAAGGTATCACGCAAGATATGTTTGGGCAAGAAGCTGTTGATAGAGCAAATTCAGGCAATATAGAATCTATGGCAGATGCCAACATAACTAACATCAACACACCTGGTGTGCAAAGTTTTGTAAAAGCTGAAAGAAGTGGCGCAATTGATAAGGCTGTTCAAAATTCGATAAATGCCATAGGCAATTCAGCAAAAACCACAGGCAAAGCTACTTGCTACTTAGCCAGAGGACAATCATTTTTTAATTATCAATGCAGTCTTAATGGTGTTACTTATGGAGATCCAGACAATACTCAATCTCCAACCAAAGCAAAACAAGCATGCGATGATAAATGCTATCGCGCAAGTCAATGCTATGTAGCAACAAATCCAAAAGATACGCAAACTCAAGATCTCCATGAGAAACTAAGTGGCAAAATAGAATTTAAACTCGATCAGCAAGGCAAAGGCAATTACACACAAGAGGAAAGAATTGTTAAAACTCTCCCTCACAATAACAAAGCAAAGGAATTGAGCTTTACTATAAATTCTGATGTGGATATTATTTTTAACTTTGCCTATACAGACGAGCAAGGTTTTCGTAGGGTAATGGCAGATAATATGATTTTATCTGCTACCGACAAGAAAACAATAACAAAAAGATTCAATCTGAGCCAAATAGTAAAAAGCTTTGAAATGTCTTTTAAACTTAGTGTGGAAAATGGTGCAAAACCTAATTTTGTAAATGGGAAACAAGAACACACCCCAACAATAGATAACATTCAGCTTTTAATCCCAAAAGTCAATAGGTATGTATGTAGCGCAGATAACCTTTACTTTAAAGATGCCAATAGGAAAAATTGTAATGCAAATCAACGCGTAACTCTACAAACCTCAGGCGGACCAGTGGAGATTTGTAAAAGCGACAGCATGGGAGATAATGATGATGGCACATTTTCTACAGAAGGAGCTTGTCAAGCAAGCTGTAGATTACAAGGAGAATGCGTTTATAAAGCTCCTGTTATGAATGCGCAATCATTCTTTGGTTTTACAGAGGGTTGTATTGCAAATACCGATAATTGCACCGTTAATGGCTGTAAGGATTCAAGGGAGCAAAATGCTCCAATCCTCAATGAGGTTGTTTATGATGGCAAAGGTAATAAAAAGGAGACCATTGTCAATGGTGTTCCTGTCTCTGGAGTGGTAAGACCACGCATTATTGCCGATACACTTTCTGACTTTAATAAAAAGATTCAAGAGGAAGGCAAAGCTCTTTCTTTTGCAAATATGGTTAAAAACCAAACCTACAATAAAACACTAGCACTAAGTGCTAAAAGAGAAACAAGCTATGCGCATAGAGTGGAAACCTATACCTCAAATGCAACAAACAAAGACCGCGTATTCATAAGAATAAAGCCTAGCGATACTCTGTATGACAAGCCAGCCTATCTTTATGTGATGATGATGGTAGAAAGTAATTCGAAAGACTTTTTGCCTAAAGTATGCGATGATAATACAACCTCTACAGGTTCTAACTCCTCTACAGGTTCTAATTCATCTAGCTCTACTGCCTGCACAAAATACAAAGAGCAGGATTTTAAAAGCAGACACTACTTTATGATAGATTCTACAGGCACACCAAAAGGCTTTTATCGCCATCAAGGCTATAATCGTGCAGAATACACACAAAATGGAGATAAATTTCAAACATTTAATGGGCAAAGATGGGTTGAGGGTGGAAGTGGAAATCAAGCTTATGCCTTTAAAACATACAACAATGTTCTTGCTGAAGTTGAGAAAAATAAATACTTTATTGAGGAAAAACTCTTTGAGGATAGCCAAAATACATTGTTTTATGGAACTGAGGGCTTACCAAGGATAAGGGCTTATCTCTCAAACCCATACATAAACAACACAGCCAACACGGGCGCGATTATTGGTGAAATTTATGAGGAGATAAAAAATGTTAATCAAATACCATCACATATAATATCTGCGAATGTTGGCAGAAAACCTCTTCTCTCTGGTAAAGAAACACCAATTATGTATGTGATTTATACAATCTTATCAGATAGACAGCTTACAAATGCCGAGATAGCCGAGCAATTCATCGTTAATGCTGCTAAAAATGAAAAGCAACATGCTGTATATAACTCTCTTGGTATGCAGACTCAATACTTTATCCACAAGCTTAATGGAGATGGCATTATGGGTAAAGATTATATAGATGTCTATCTTGTTGGTAATACACAAAAACTCAGTGCTTACGCAAATGTTACTGCCAAGACGGAAGATGTAGGGGAAAATGCCTCTTTCTTTTATTGGTTTGATGATTTACCAGCAGATCCACAACAAAGCTCTATCTATAACCTAAAGCCAGATTCCCAAGAAATCAGGGAGTTTAAAGAGTTTATGCCAGCAAGCGTGCAAGATTATGAAATATTTAAAAACAAAAACTTTTCATCAAACGCAATGAATAGTTTAAAATTTGGCTATGGCACAGGTAATTACGATTCTGATGCTGATTGTAGAACATTTACCGTTGATGGGAAAGCAAAGAGAATTTGCTTACCATGGTGGCGTATTGAAAGAGAATATGATGCCAAAATAGACAAAAGCATTCAAAATACGAGCTTTAGGAATCTTTTATCATCTATGAAATTACCAGCACAAGGAAAACAAGTAACCGTATGCACAGAAGTAGATCCATATTCAAATGCTATATACAATAGCACGACATGTGCCAAGAAAGTTGGAAATGCTTGTTTTGATAGTTTTGGGAATGTTATAACAGGAAATGAACAAATTGTAACCTGCACAAGCTATTACAATATGTTGGCAGGAGAGGACTGCTATGACAACCCTTATCAGAAAAAATGTTTTTATGATAATTGCCCCGCAAAGATTAAAGAAACCTGCACATTAACCAACACCATAGGTTTTAGTGATTTGCAATCTGTTGTTCAAGTAGATGATGTTCAAGCGACTGGGCAAGATATTAATAAACTAAAGCCAACAAGACTAAGCGTAAAAACTTATGGATATAAATGCCCTGCAACAATGGATTTGGAGCTTAATAAAGTTTGTATAAAAGAACAAACCGTGATGATGCAACCAGCTGTTTGCCAAGCTTCTGGCACAACAAATCCAACTACAGGCTCAACTAATGGTACAAAAAAAGCGACATCTGGAACAACCTCTACACAAAATCAAAACAATACTGGAGATTTATTTAACTCTAGCACTGGCAACACAACAGACAATGCGACAGTAGGTGATGTGCTTAATGGAAAAAGCAATGTGATTTATTGTGATACAGGCAAGCCTATTATTACGGCTGGTGTGCTAAGTGGCTTTAAAGGCATTTGTCCTGGAACTAGACAAGAGGTTATTTGTGGCTTTGATGAAATGCAAATCACAACAAAAACCTGTGTATCTCCAGTGCTGCAACAAGTTACAGAGGAAGTTCTCTCCACAACAGATGAGCAAAGAATTTGCAACGATGTATATGTAAATATTGCTGCTGGAGAAGTAGATATTTATAAAGATGACCCAAAATGCTATAGAGCAAACACTGCTGCAGATTCTAGAAAAGGCAATGTTATTATAAGCTTTAGAAGCAACATAGATGTTATGGGGCTTGTCATAACAAAAAACAAAGAAAGCGCACAAACTACAGAATATTGCACCTATAATGGCTCTCAGGGCAAAATGCAAGGCAATTGTAATGCTAACAATGGTAAAACCGCCATGAACTTTACTTCAACACTCAAAGATTCGCAGGAAATAATTTTTGCCGAGCAAATCACAAAAACAGATGGTGGAGCAGATATATCAGCGTGGAGTCCAGATAGTATGACTACTGCGAACTATGTGTATGGAACCTGCAATGACAAAAGAGTAAATAACTTAAATGGGAATGGTGATGTAATCCCAGCCTTATTTGCGTATTCTGGAAACAACTATTCAAAAACCTCTATTATCAGCGGCACTGCTGGGACAAACACAATCAACATCTTCCCAATTGTTGATACAACAAATGTCGCGTTTAGTTGGCGTTATTGTTCGGCTCCAAATGTCAAAGTTCCTAATTACCAACAAGTCAAAGAAGCTGGGCATGTTCCATGTAGAGGATATTATCAACCAAAAAATAAAATTTGGGGTGCAATGGCAGGACTAATGTTTGGAGATCAGCTTGGTGCTAATTTTTTAAATCCCTTAGGATTTGTTGTTCCAAGTTGGATCAATATAGCAGATTTAGATAAGGCATATAAACAAAAGGCGGGCGCACATCTTCATAGTGGTTGGAAACCACATAAATGGGGCTTTAAATATCCTGTTGCAACAATGATCTCTGGTTGTGAGGATCATGACATATTCAGTAACCACTGGAATGTATCTCATGAAAAAGAGTTTAAGCTCTTTACAAATTCTGGTGTAGGTTTAACCATACTCTTCCCAACCCCATCTACCTATGAGTTACACTTCTTTAACACAGCTGGGCAGTTAATGCACACTGAAAGAATAGATAAATCAAGAATGACTACAAAAAGCCCAGGACAAGCAAACGCCTTAAGACTTGCAGACAAAGTCAAGCTTTATGAAAATGGGGTAGAAACAACAAAAAGAAATGATTGCGCTGATGATGATTTTTCACCTGTTGGTGGGGGAACGCTATATGGCATACACTCCACAACAAAGGCAAAGTGTCAGGCAGCAAAGAGTTTAGATTTTATAAGAAACAATTCGCTTGCTACCGTGGTAGTTGTGGATTTAGAAACTCAAGTAGCAACAACCAAAAAGCTAACTTATCCGCTTCCATTTATCAATAGAATTTATTACACCTATGCTCAATCTGTAGAATCAAGGAGATACCAATGTTGCCAAGACTTCACAAAATAGCTTTAGCTTTCGGCTGTGTGCTATATGTAGCTCATGCTGCAAACACACAAGGCACCCAAACGAGCAATACACAAAAATATTATTGCCCAACAAATGCAGCCTATAAAGAATATCAGAGTGGAAAAATAAAAATTGAAAGCGTTCCCTCGTTCTCGACACAGGCAAGCTGTGAAGCTACTTGCCAGACACAAAGGGATTGCAGTTTTTCTCCATTTACAACAAATTCTGTAATAGTTGGGGACATAAAACAAGATAGCCCAGTTGATATTGATGCCATAAATAAAAAGATAGCCAGCTACCCCAATATTTTAACACTGAGGGTTTTAGTGGGCGGATTTGAACATTATGTTCTATCAGACAACGCTACTTTTAGTGTCCCTCAATTGTTTAAGCCTTTAGGACCAAGTGATTACAAAAAAACAGGCTATTCTGCCAGCGTTAGTGGAAACAATGTTGATATACAAGGAATGGCAGAGGGCGAACAATCCCAAATAGCCTATGTCAACGGAAACACAGCCATGGGATACACTCAAGCAAATGGCATGGTGCAAGCAGAGCATACAACCTGCAAGAAAGTAGTTAATCTTACTAGTGCAGAATTAGATGCAGCAAAAGACAAATATAACAAAGAGCTAGAGGAATACAACAAGAAAATTAGCAGTGGAAGTATCTTTGGACTTACTCCCCCAAAACTTGTTACAACAAAAGAGGTAGATTCTCCTTGCACCAAAATAACAAAAGAAAATGGTGGTACACAAACAATAGATAGACATGTAGCATTAGCCCCATTGGTAGGCATTACCATATCTTCAAGTAATGTTTCATTTTTTACGCAAGATATTAATGAAAGCGGAAAAACTGCTGTCAAAAATGTATCAATAAAGCTCCAAAATGGCTATGGAGAGGAAATTATCGATATAGAAGGAGAAAGTAACAATATAATAAGTGTAGGGAGCAACACATTAACTTTTAAAGTAATTGTATATGGTGATCCAAAAGATCAAAGCAACTATAGCTATGCTGTTACACAAGATACTTCTAGGCTTCAGGGAGATTTTCAAATTGAAATTATCACTCAAAACCTACCAGATAGGTATTCGTGTCCTTTTAATAGTTCCCTTACAGGAGATCTTGGACAAAATGCTTTTTCCTCAGAAGCTTCTTGCAAATCACAATGTAAAGTTACTACAAATTGCGTAACCGTAGGTGATAGCAATAACAATGGCTCAAGTAATTGCACCATCATATCCTCTGAGTTTCTTTCTCCAGTTACTGATATGAATGGTAACACAATGTATCTAAGCAGAAAGGTTACAAAGAAGTGTCAAGTTACTACAACCAAGCAAACAGGCTGTTCTCAATACCAAACAACTACTACGGTGTCTCCAAATTTTGAGAATCTATTAAAAGGTGGAATACCAACCATTCAGACAAACAAAAAGAATCATGACTTTTCCAAAGCAGTAGATGTTTTTGGGGCGGCTTCTATGGCGGAAAATATGACACATATCTTTAGTGGAGAGCATAATTATTGTGATAGTGGCTTATTTGTGGATATTCCAGATTGGACGGTGCTTATTAAATATGCAACAATGTTAGCAGGACCAGTGGCTGATTCCATTAGCGCAGGATCAAGTGCGTATGGAGCCACTATGGAGGTAGCAGAAACCTCAGTAACAACAGGACTCAAAGAAGCTGCTAAGGCAGGATTTAAACAATTTGCAAACAACTTTACAAGAAAAATTACTAAAGATGTAGCTGAAGAGATTTTTAAGAATCTTGCAATAAGCTATGCGACACAAATTACCGTAGCCATAGGAAAAGAAATATTTTCTGAGGACAAAGAGAAAAATGTTGCAAGACAGCAAGCATTTGCTACTGGAACAACAGAAGGCATACTCTCAAATAATGAACTCGGGGGAGCTACCGATGAACTAGATAAGGTTGCTGTTGATTATGTTACCTGTATGGTTGGAAGATTTGGTATTACATATCAAGACATTTTAAATTACCAAATGGGAACAGCTGAAGTTACTGCTTTGCACTATGCGTGGAAAAATCCAGTGTTGGTAACTGGAGAAGAGCTTGCTATGCTTAAAAAAGTAATGGAAAACACAACCACAAATGATGTGAATAACATAGATAAGTATTTCTATGCTAGATACAATGTAGAAAAAAGCACAGGTAAAGTCAATGGTAAAACCGCCTATCCACTTTATTCCCTTAAGGGTGAAGATCTTATTGTTGCAGCTGAAACAATATGTGGAGGTATAGATGCACTTAATGTAATACGCGAAAAATATGCAGCGAGATTTTTAGACACTAAACTAGCCGAACCAACAGCAGAATCTGAATACCCATCTTCAAATATGCTTACTACAAAAGAGGAAGCTTTGCCAGGGCTCACACAAGATAGTAATGCACCCTCTGCGGATAATGGTTTTACACTTGAAGATGTTGGTGTGAAGATCGCAGAAACTCTTGTTGGCGCATTGCCTTTCCCTTATAACATGGCTGCTAGCTTATTGGTAGATCTGTATGATATGCTCAATGAATACGGCAATACCTGCACAGATATGGAATTTGCAGAAAAAAGAAAAGATACAGAATATATCACAGCAAACAAACGCATTAGCCTAGGACTTTGCACAAAAGTTGCCACTGAGGAGCTAGGCAAAATAGGCGGCAAGGTAACCAAAAAAAGACACCACTACTGCTGTTACGATCAGCAAAGCACTAGAATTATGGCAGAGGGAATACAACCTCAAATAGGCAAATCTGTATCTATGAATAATTGCGCTCCTATAACGGTTCAAGATTTAAACAATGTTTCATTTAGATCTTGTAAGGCTGGCGAAGATCCTAAAAAGAACAATTGTTTCCCAGCTAATAAATTCGCAGAATTAACTGATGCCTTTATGTCGGGTGCACAAATAGGAATGGACGAAGCAGTAAAAGGCGTTATTGATTCTATGTTTAACTTAAACGAAGCTACACAACAATAGGGGGGGGAGCCATGACTGATATAGTAATAAAAAATGCAAAAGCAAAAGACAAGGAGTATTTTTTAAGTGAGAGGGGTGGATTAAGAGTTCGCATAGGAACAAATGGATCAAAAACATTTCAAATGAGATACACCTTTAAAGAAAAAAGGAAAATTATCACCATTGGTTCATATCCAGCCATGAGCCTATTGGAAGCCAGAAATAAGGCTGAAGAATACAAGATACTTATTGACAGGGGTATTGATCCACAAGAACATGTGAAGGAAATTGCAAGAAAAGAAATGTCTCAGCTAGATGGACAAATTCACATAGTTATTGCAGAGTGGTTTCAAATTTACAAAACAAAACTAGCGGAAAAGACAGCCAATCGTTTAGAGTCGCTATTGAATAGATATTTCCTACCACATTTTTGCAAGTATGACGAGAATAAAAATATTATTTCATCTATGAAAATTTCTGACATTAAACAAAGAGACATTATAAAAATAGTATCGAATTTGCAAAACAAACTTCCAGAAACAGCAAGAAGATTACTTAACCATACAGAAAATATATGGCAATATGCCGTATCAAACGAATTTGTAGAAAACAATATAATCAAAAACATAGATAAAAATAGTGTGCTTCTCCCTCAACAAAAGAAACACTATGCAAAAATTACAGATATTGCCATATTAGGAGAACTCCTAAGGGCTATAGACACCTACAAACATTCTATTATTCATAGGTGCGCCCTACAATTTGTTGTTCTTGTTCCCTTGAGAGCAGAGAATCTAGCAAAGCTTAGATGGAAATATATAAATTTCGAGAAAAAAACTCTTACCATTCCAAGAAATGAGATGAAAGTAAAAAATAATTCTTATCCAGATTTTTCTTTGCCCTTATCTCCACAGGCAATGAAAGTGCTTGAGGAGATAAGGATTTACACAGGTTGGGGTGAGTGGGTTTTCCATGCTGCTACAAAAATTCATAGTCCTGTTGTCCATGAAAGTCTCAATAAAGTTTTACGATCTTTAGGCTTTGGTGATGAAAAGAGGGGCAGAAAACAAACAATACACTCATTTCGCGGAACCTTTAGGAGTTTATGCGACACCTATCATAAAGAACACAATGTAAGCTACGAAATTAAGGAAGCGGCACTAGACCACAGATTTGGAAATAAAGTTGCATTAGCTTATTTTCATAAGGCAGAATACACAGAGCAAATGAGACCATTGTTTTGTTGGTGGGCTAACTTCTTAGATGAAATTAAAAAGAGATAAAATATAGCAGTAAATTTTACTGCATATTCAAGAAAAAATACTTCACAAAAAATGTCTTTAAATCCATTTTGTAACTTTTGATCGTATCTTTACCCTACAAATGCCAAAATTTTGCATTTTTCTAAAAAAAATTTTTTCAAGTCCCTTTGCGTAGGGTTTTCAAAAAAAGTGGTAACAAATTTTGAAAATTTCAACACTTTAAGCTTATCTGTAACCAAATTTGTTGCCAAATTTTGCTCGTTGCAAGAAAATTCAAAGTGGGCAAAAAATTGAAATTAAAATGGCTCAAATATGCTACTATATGGCTTTGAAGTGTTTGAATGTGTTATTATTTGTATTTCAAAAGTTAGTATTTTCAACAAAAAGTGGTCGGAGTAGCGGGACTTGAACCCACGACCTCACCCACCCCAAGGGTGTGCGCTAGCCAGACTGCGCTATACTCCGATTTCTAAAATTTGGCATTATAGCAAGAGAAAACAAAGAAAATCTTTAATCTTAGCTGATAGGCAATACCGAGAGTTTCTAAGGATTCTAAGGTTTTTAGAATTTGTGTGTGAGTTTGTAAAAGTGGCTTGCGCGTGAGATTCTTATCAAACAAATCTTTTAAGAAATAAAATCCCCTTTGATAAAATCCTCTTCCAAACTTTTTGGATAAATCGCATCGCTAAGCGGATCAAAGCTATTTGCGTTTGTGTTTTTTGGCGCATTTTTGAGCGCGTGCTTATAGGCTTCTATCCCAAGGCGCCCCATCATCGCAGCATTATCCGAGCAAAACTCTAGCGGGGCATAAAGAGGCGTTTTGCCAAACTCTTTGCAAAGAGATTCTATATGTGTGCGCAAAGTGAGATTTGCGCTCGCTCCGCCAACCACGCCAAAATATTCAAACTTATCGCCAAAGTGCGCAAAAAATTTCCTTGTCTTATCAAGTAAATGCGCACAGGCAGCACTTTGAAAGCTTGCGCAAATTTGAGCGATAAAGTTTTTATTCCATTTTAATGTATCACCTTCGCGGAAGTGAATTCCGCTCGGCTCCGCTCCTATTCCATTAATCGTATCGTCTCGCGGAAGTGAATTCCGCTTTGCCTCCGCCGAGCTTTGCTCGCGTTCATGTCTGATATTTTTTGACTTTTTAGATTCTGTAGAATCTGCAATGTTTTTTGGTTGTCGAGAATCTATTCCATCAATTTGTATCATCTGCGCGGAAGTGAATTCCGCTTCGCCTCCGCCGAGCTGTGCTTCGCGCACATACTCGATATCTTTTGACTTTTTAGATTCTATAGAATCTACATTTTTTGCGTATTTTTGGATTTCCAAGCGCACGGCGTTTTTTAATCCTGAAAAGCTAAAATTTAATCCCTTATCGTGTTTGAGTGGAAGTGGCAAGGGGAGAAGTGCGCCATCATATTTGCGCGCAAAAGATTCTACAACTCCACCGCCCGGATAACCAAGGGAAAGCATTTTTGCCACTTTGTCAAAACTTTCCCCAAAGCTGTCATCAAGGCTTTGAGAAATAAGCGCAATATGCGAAAAATCGCGCATCAAAAGTAGCTGCGTATGTCCGCCACTCACAAGCAAAATCCCAAGTCCTTTGCCGATTTTTGCTTCCATTTGCCCGATGAAAAGCGAGTAAATATGCCCTTTGAGGTGGTTGAGATACAAAAGCGGGACATTGAGACTTAGCGCTAACGCATTTGCCATGCATACGCCTTCACTTAGCGTGACGCTAAGTCCGGGGCGGTTGGTAACTGCGATGGCTTTAATGGGCGCGAAGGGATTTTCTTTGCAAGATTCTATATTTTGCACTTGGTTTTGCGCCCTTTGTGCGCTAGATTCCAAAAGAAAATTTTTAAGCTGTTCTAACAAAAGCGGGAGATTCTGCGCGTGTAGGCGTGAGGCGATCTCTGGCACGACACCGCCAAAGCGCGTGTGCGCTAAGTCTTGCGAGATTTTGCGCGCAAATAAAAGCTCGCAAGTTTCTAAAGAAGTGAGCGCAAGCGAGCTGTCATCGCAGCTAGATTCTATGCTAAGTATCATTGCGGGATTTCCTGTAGATGTGGATTTATCAAGTAGCGCCATTATAGCATAGGACTTTATTTTGTTGTGAAACTTCAATAAAAAGTGCTAAACTTGAAAAAGCGTTAAACTTGATTAACCTAAGCTAAAGTTTTATGATATAATGCCGCTTAATTTTCATATATTTTTTAATTTTAACTATTTTCTTAAAGGAGTAATTATGGCAAAAAGTTTGTATCAAACGCTCGAAGTTTCAGAATCCGCAAGTGCCGATGAGATCAAAAAAGCTTATCGCAAACTTGCGCGCAAATACCACCCTGATGTGAATAAGGATCCGGGCGCGGAGGAGAAGTTTAAAGAGATTAATGCCGCGTATGAGGTGCTAAGCGATGCGCAGAAAAAGGCGCAGTATGATCAGTTTGGGGATTCTATGTTTGGCGGGCAGAATTTCCACGACTTCACCCGCTCGCAGGGGAATATGAATATCGATGATATTTTAGCCTCGATTTTTGGGCAGGGTGGCTTTGGTGCGGGCAGAAATCAGAACTTTAACTTTACCTCGCGCGGGGGCTTTGGCGGATTCAATGGATTTGGTGGCTTTGGCGAAGAGATGGTGGATAATGACTTGCATGATAGCATCACCATTCCTTTTGAAAGCACCTTGATTGAGGGCAGCAGCTACCACTACAGGGGCAAAGGTGGGGATTTTAATATCAAAATCCCGCAAGGCACGCGCGATAATGACACTATCCGACTAAAGGGTAAAGGCAAAAGCTCGCAATTTGGCGTGGGCGACTTGCTACTAAAGGTGCGTGTCGCGCCAAATGATGCATATGAAATAGATGGCGATGATTTGATAAAAACGCTTGATATTCCGCTAAAAACCGCGCTTTTTGGTGGGAAAATCAAAGTCCAAACATTGCAGAAAGAATTCACCCTAACTATCCCGCAAAATACCAAAAACGGGCAAAAGCTTCGCATAAAAGAGCTTGGGCTTAAAAACCGCAAGAGTAAGAAAGTGGGCGATTTGTATCTGCGCGTAAATGTGGTGTTGCCAAAGCTAGAGGAGCTAAATGAAAGCCTTAAAACGGCGCTACAGGAGGGATTGCCAGAGTAGAGGGCGTGGTTTATCATTGCAAGCAAGTTAAAATAAGCGAGGTAACCTAAAAAGATTCTAGGATTGCTAAAACGCGTTAGAGAATCTGCAGAATCTTATCAACCAAAAAAGGTAAAATATGCATGCGAAGCGGAGGCGGAGCGGAATTCACTTCCGCGAAGACGATATAATTTAAAAGGAATAGATTCTCAAACTACCGCATCGCGTTAGAGAATCTTTAAACTTTAACAATTAGAAAAGGTAAAATATGCACGCGGAGCTGAAAACAAAGCAGAATTTATTTCTGCGAAGTTGGAAGCGCAGCGGAGCTTTGGCGAGTTTCACTTGCCAAAGTGATACAATAAAAAGGAATTAGGAGGCAACAATGAATAGCTACGATGAGCCGGTTTATCTCATTAGCGTGGTAGCGAGAATCTTAGAAATCCACCCCCAAACCCTGCGTCAATACGAAAAAGAAGGGCTCATCGCGCCCGGGCGCACTGATGGGAAAATGCGCCTGTATTCTCAACGCGATATTGACAAGATTAAGACGATTTTGCGCCTCACAAGGGATTTGGGCGTCAATCTCGCGGGCGTGGATATTATTTTGCGCTTAAAAGAGCGCTTAGATGAGCTAGATTCTATGCTTGATGAGTTTAAGGGTAAGGCGGAAAATTCCGTCAAAGTCAAGCAAAGCTCGTATGAAATCATCCTTTTTAAGAAATAGCTATGCGTAATCTCGCTAAGCTCTTGCGCCCAAAGAGCCTCGATGAGTTCATCGGGCAGGGGCATATCATCGGGGAGAATGCCCCCTTGCGTAAAAATCTTTCTTCCCCGCCTCATTGCATTTTTTATGGACCGCCCGGCTGTGGGAAAACGACTTTAGCACAAATCATTTGCAAGCAGCTAGGGCGCGAGATTGGCTATTTTAACGCCACAGCATTTAAGCTTGAAGAACTAAAAAATTTTCTTGCGCGCTTTAGCGGGAGCTTACTAAAAAGCGCGGTGTTTATTGATGAGATCCACCGCCTTTCAAAGCCACAGCAGGAGTTTTTGCTTCCTATTATGGAGGAGGGCGAGACGCTTATTTTTGGTGCAAGCACGAATAATCCTTTCTACACGCTCACAAATGCTATCCGCTCAAGGTGCTTTTTGTTTGAGTTTAAGCCTTTGAGCCACGCGGATTTGGAGCGTTTGTTACAAAAGGCGCTTACACTCTATCCAAAAGCGCTAGATTCTAATGCTAAAGCGTATTTGATAGAATCTAGCGGAGGCGATGCAAGGGCAATGCTAAATTTGCTTGACTGCGCGCTTGATTTAGAATCTATAAATATCGAAAATCTCAAAGCCCTGCGTCCTTTTAGCCTGCATGATGGCGCGAGCGAAGATGACACGCATTACAACCTTGCAAGCGCGCTTATTAAATCCATCCGCGGAAGCGATGTCAATGCCGCGATTTACTACCTTGCGCGCTTGATTGAAGGCGGGGAGAATCCAGAATTTATCGCGCGTCGCCTAGTGATTTTAGCAAGTGAAGATATTGGCAATGCCAACCCAAATGCGCTCAATCTCGCCACTTCCACGCTTTTAAGTGTGGAAAAAATCGGCTATCCTGAAGCGCGCATTATCCTTTCGCAATGCGTGATCTATCTCGCCTCTTCGCCAAAAAGCAACACCGCCTACAAAGCCATAAATAAGGCGATTTCCTGCGTGAAAGAAGGCAAGATTTTTCCCATTGTGTCAAATATTTTGCCACACTCAAAGGAATATCTCTATCCGCACGATTTTGGGGGCTTTGTGGAGCAGCGCTATTTGCAAGAGGATTTGGAATTTGTAGAATCCACCGCAAAAGGCTTTGAAAAAACGCTTAATGAGTGGCTGGCAAAAATTAAGAGTAAAAAAGGGCAGGAATGAGCGCGCGCAGTGGATTTTTAGCAAAGCATTTTTGCGCGATTTTTGCGCTTATTTTTTTAATCCCAAAAACTTGTGCGCTGGCTGATGATGACGCGATTTTCAAAGAGCAAAAAGTTGGCTGGCAGATTGATTTAAAGCGCATTTCGATTAACTTTTCCTCTACCACTTTGCGTAATCAAGATATCTATAGTATCGCGGCGGATACGCGCTTGCAAGGGGATTCTCAAATTGTCGCGCAAGGGTATTTGAATCTCAATATGGATTATTACACGCCAAATTTTGTGATTTTTAACTCGCTTCTTGCGGAATATGGGCGCACAATCATTTTCCCCAAAAATGCGCCCAGCGTGGATAACAAGACGCTTGATAGAATCTTGCTAAGCTCGGATTATACGCAACGCCTTTGGGAGTTTGACTCATTTTTGGGATTTTCAAGCTGGTATTTTGAGCTAGGACCTTATAGCAAGCTTGCGTATCAGACGGAGTTTGTGGCTTCAAGCACGCTTGGGCGCAGGCAGATTGTGCGTGCAAATATCGGCGTGAAGCTTTTTAGCGGATTGGTGCTAAAGGATTTTGCGCTTACACTTTTTGGCGAAAAGGATTTTAACCCAAACATTCAAGCCCAAAGCCTAGGAATGGAGCTTGGAATGGTGTATGAAAAGAAGTTTAAAAACAGCGGGAAGCTGTATTATATGCTGAATGCGCGCGATTATATTTTTAGCACTACTTCAAGCGCGTATGATCCCAAATACTCGCTGGAGTTTGAGCTGCGCTATGATTTGAGCTTGTATAAGAATCTCAATATCGCGCCTTTTATGAAAGTCTATGCGCTGCAGGGGAAATACTTTGATAGAAGCGGAAGCAATGTAATGCTTGGCATGGTGTTTTCCTTTGGCAAAATTCTGCGCGAAGCACCATTTGAGATTGTGGAGAAATAGGGGGCTTTAGGATTTTTTATACAAGCCATTTTTGCAAAACTTACGCTTGTTTGCGATGGTGTCAAGGTAAATGTTGTGGTTAGATTCTAGCATTTCTCGTGTGTTTTCAGCATGGTAGAGATGGTAGGCAATCGCGCTAAATTTTAGCGGGCGCAATTCCCCGCCATTAAACAAAAAGCGCGCCACAAATTCAGAATCTTCGCGCCCCCAGCCTACAAAATCTTCATTAAAGCCATTTATCGCCACGCAATCACTTTTGAAAAATCCCATATTGCACCCGCGAATCCCTTTGATAAAATCCTTGCGCTTGAAATAGCGGGCATTTTTGCTTGAAAATGTAAAGAGAAATTTTGCTAAAAAGGCGATTCTGTGGCTTTTAAAAGAGCGCGTGCTAAAGGCTTTTTTATAAGAATCCACACTAAGCCCAGCAAAATTTTTAGAATCTGTCGTGTGTGTTTGCATAATCTCTTGCGTAATTATAGAATCTAAAATCACCCTTGAGCCCTGCACAAACACGCCTTTGCGTGCGAAACGCAAATGATCATCAATAAAGTGAGATTCTAGCACCATATCACCATCAATGATGATGATGTATTCCCCGCGCGCCTCATGTAGGGCGTGATTGCGGATTTTGCTAAGGCGAAAGCCCTTGTCCTCCTGCCAAATATGACGCAACTCGCAAGGGAAAATGCGCTTATAAGATTCTATCAATTCCCTTGTGTCCTCTTTACTCCCATCATCAGCGATGAGAACTTCATTTGGCAAGGTTTGCAGTCCTAGGACAGAATCTAGCACGAGCGAAAGGCGCTCTTTTTGGTTGTAAGTTGTGATGATGAGCGAACAGCTCTGCGGGCGTGCGTTGTGGGATTCATAAAGTTTCATATATTTGAAAAACGCGCCCAATGCGTTGCAAGTGCTAATCACAAAGCCCTTGTATCCAAACAAAAAGCCTTTTTTGAAAAAATAATTTCTTACAAAGCTCCATGCGCCATGCGTCAATGCTTTAAAAATCGAGCTTTTTTTGTGTGGATTTTGCTTGACATAAAGGCTTGTGTAGTGTTGCATTTTATCAAGCAAATGCGTAATGTCTTTAAAGGCATAATGCTTCAAACTTGCCTGTGGCGGGAGTTTGATTGCGCGCGCGTCTTTTGGGATTATGAGGCTTTCATGCACGAGATTTTCATTAAAGCGCGTGTAGGTTTTGTTATACACGCGCCACACGAAGTCTGGATACCACCCGCACGCCTTTATCCACTCGCCATTGTAGAGATTCTTGCGACTGAAGGCTAAGATTGTCTCTTTTGGAATCTCGTGCGTGCTTTGCGTTGTGTTTTGCGAAGTTTTTTGCGTCGTGTTTTGCGCCCCAAAAATGTGCTCCAACTCCGCTAACGCGCTAGATTCCACTACTTCATCAGAATCTACAATACAAATCCACTCATTGCGTGCAAAGCTCGCACAAAGATTTTTCAGCGCGCCAAAGCCGATAAACTCACTCTCAAACACGCGCAGATTCCCATAGCTTTCATTAAACGCGCGCGCAATCTCAAGCGTGCTATCCGTGCTTTTATTATCAAGCAAAATAATCTCATCAAATACGCGCAGAGATTCTAAGCACTCTCTTAGCGTCTCTTGGGCGTTTTTGACTAAAATACAAGCGCTTATTTGTAGCATGGCTAGCCTTTGAAAATTGTTTGATTGCAAGTTTTTGGTTGCAAATTTTTAGGATTTTGCGCGCGATTATAGCAGATTTTGCGCGTGATTGGCTACAATGCCAGATTTAAGAAAATTCAAAAAAAGTAGGAAAAATGAGTGGATTTAGTAAATTTTTTCACGCGTTGCATATTATGAAAGAGGGCGCAAAAAGCGCATTTTGGGGCATTTCCTTGACGCTTATCTTAAGCCTTGCAAGCCTTTATATCGCTACAATCCCGCAAGTGGCGCAATATCACATCTCCGCGCTCATCATTGGCATTTTGCTTGGCATTGTCTTTTCGCCATTGTATGCAAGCACGCGCGCGCAGTGCGAGTTTGGGATAAATTTCAGCGCGAAGAGATTGTTGCGCCTTGGCATCGTGCTGTATGGACTGCGCGTAAGCGTTGATGGGCTTATGAGCGTGGGGCTACATGGCGTGCTTATAAGCGTGCTTGTCGTTGTTGGAATCTTAGTTCTTGGCGTGTTTGTGGGCGTGAAGATTCTGAAAATGGATAAGGAGTTGGCACTTTTGATAAGTTCAGGGAGCGCGATTTGCGGTGCTGCGGCAGTCTTGGCTGTGGAATCTGCCATAAAATCCGCCCCGCATAAAAGTATCATCGCGCTTGCGTGCGTGGTGCTTTTTGGGCTTGTGGGAATGTTTGCCTATCCGCTGGTGCATTCTTTGAGCGATTTGGGGCTAAGCGAAAGTCAGTGGGGTATGTATATCGGCGCGAGTTTGCATGAAGTGGCAAATGTCGTGGGCGCTGGGAGCGCGCTAAGCGATGAGGGAAGCGCTGTTGCGGTGATTATCAAAATGATACGCGTGCTGTTGCTTATCCCTGTGCTACTGCTTATACCGCTATTTTTTTCAAGCACAGATGCGGGTAAATCGCGCAAATTACATATCCCATATTTTGCTTTTGGATTTTTAGCAATGGTGGTGCTAAACTCTGTTATTTCCTTGCCTGCGCAGGTTGTGGAGTTTTTTAACACGCTTTGTGTGCTGTGCTTGAGTATGGCGATGAGTGCGCTAGGCTTGCAAATTGATTTTAAAAAGTTCGCAAATTTTGGTGCGCAAGCTTTTGTGTTGGCGTTGATACTTTTTGTCGCGCTTATTATTGGTGGCTATGTCCTTGTACGCGTGATTGCGTAGGGGATTATTGAGAGGAAAAAGAAAGGTAGATTCTCAAATTTTCAAAGAGAATCCGCACGCACAAAATATACATAATCTTGCGCGCAAAGAGTTTGTATGAAAAAGCGTGCCAAAAGCTATTTTAGCTCAACTTTTAGCACCTTGTTTTCGAGCATTTTTGGGATATAAAGCGTGTTTTTATCCACAAAGAAATCCGCCGGACCTTGCAGAAATGGAAGTTCTAGCGCGCTTACTTTGCCTTTGCTTATGCGATAAATCACACCTTGCAGATTCTCGCCCCATGAGCTTACCAAAATATCGCCATTTTCAAGCACTGCAACGCCATCATACGCGCCTTTTGTCTCAAGCAAAGTCTCAAGCTTTTTGCTCGCCAGATTTAGGCGCACAACCTTGCCGCCACTCACGCCATCTGGGTGATAGCCCGCGATGATGAGCGCGTTATTTTGCTTGTCAATCGCTAGCCCATTGCCGCCGCCAAACTCGCTCAAATCAAGCTTATAAAACTCCTCGATTGCGTTGTTTGTAAGGTTAATTTTATGTATTATCCCCGTGCCAGTGTCGCTTATCAGCAAAGTTTTAGAATCTAGCACAGCGATATCATTCAAAAACACCGCGCCACTTATTGGAAGCTTTAAGCTTTGCTTTTTGCTATTGACATCAAAGGCGTAAAGCGTGTCAATATCCACAACAAATAGGCGATTATCAAGCCTTGCCATGCCTTTTGGGGCGTTGAGATTCTGTATGAACGCGCGCTCAATGAACTTGCCATTTTTATCAAGCTTTGAGATAAAGCCATCATTATCTTTTGCTAGAGGCTCGGGCTTTGCGCCAATATTGCTGACATAGATAAAGTTAGAATCCACAAACACGCTCTCCGGCGCGCCAAAACCTTCTAAATCCTTAGTCTCATTTGCCAGCGCTTGAGCACAGCACAAACTAACTCCTAAAACTACACCTGTGAAAAACTTCATTTTGTCTCCTTTGGAATAAAATTGAGCCAGAAGTATAGAAAAAAGCGCGCGATGAATGTGCTAGTTATTTGGGGAAAAATACAAGTTTTTTGATTTGTTTTTATAAGATCGTGCAGCAAGAACAACTCTATATTTTACAGCCTTAATAATATAAACAGGTTGCTAAAATTAAGTATAAATAACAAAATAGAGAATATAAAAGGCAGTTAGAATCTAACTGCCTTTTTAAGTGATTTTTCCCAAATATATGGATTAAGCTCGCACCATACTTTTTCGCCGATATGAAACGAATTTACCTTACCAGAGCATATATCCATAACTTCTTGTTGTGTTTGCTTAGGATTCTCCACCAGCGCACATTGCAAAAAGTCTTGCGAATGCACTAAATCTAGCGCCCATTCTTTCAAGCCATTATGCTTTTTATCTCGCTGAAGCCATTGGATTATAGGCGAGTTGAAGCCTATTTTGCTTTTGCGCCAAGTGACATTGCTTGGCATGAAACTATCCACACTATCGCGAATAAGCCGCTTAGTGTATCCGCCGCCAAACTTATATGAAAAGGGTAGAGAAAACACAAACTCCACCAGCCTGTGATCCATAAAAGGCATACGAATTTCTACGCCATTTATCATGGAATATCTATCATAGTTTCTAAGTAGCGTTGGTAAAATAGTCTCATAAAAAATACCATAAAGCTGTTGACTAAAATGATCCATTTTTTTGAAATTAGGATGATTGGCATCCCTGCTGTGCTTGAGCTTGTAGCCTGTTAGCTTTTTTATAGCCATTTTTGTTAAAAATCTCGCTCCTTCTTTAAAAAGAGGTAATTTACTAGATTTTACTTCGCGCGTTTCATTAAGTGTATTTAGCACATTTGCAATCATTTTGGGGTTAAACTTACAATCCCACAAAGCCTCTATCAAATGACCATATCCGCTAAAAAGCTCATCTGCTCCATGTCCATCAAGCGTGACGCTTACACCGCGTGATTTTACCGCGCCATAAGTTGCTATCATGGGAATTGGACTTGTGATATACACATCTTCAAAAAGATAAAAATACTCCTCCAATCTATCCCAAAACTCAAGCGGATTTATCTCTAAAAAATCTGCCTTGATACCTATATAATCCACCACTGCGCGCGCATATTCACTCTCATCAAGAGGCGTATCTTTGAAGCAAGCCACAAAAGCATGCTGCCAATCTTTTGTATATTTATCGGGTGTTTGTTTGGCAATATGCGCCATCGCACATATTGTAGAGCTAGAATCTAGCCCGCCACTTAGTGCCGTGCCAATAGGCACATCTGAACGCATCCGCAAATGCACCGCATCCAAAAATAGCTCTCTAAAATGCTCTATCGCATCGCTATATTTTGGCGCGCTTACAAGATGATCTAAAATATTGTAATATCTGATAAATTGCAGGGTTGGCGTGGCGTTGGAAGATTTGTGTTTTGAAGGTTCATAATATGCAAAATGCGAGTGAGGAAAGCGCTCTATCCCATTGATAAGTGCCCCCCCCATTTTCATAGGCAAAAATATTATAAATACTTACCATGCCCACAAAATCTTTTGCGGGTTTAAGCTCTTTTAGATATGGATAAATCGCTTTCATCTCAGAAGCAAATACAAACTGCACACCATACTCATTTTTTACAAAAGCATAAAACAGCGGCTTTTTGCCAAACCTATCGCGCGCTAAGAAAAGTCGCTTCCTCTTGTGATCCCAAATGCCAAGCGCCCACATTCCATTGAAGCGATTTAGGCATTTTTCACCCCATTGCGAAAAGCTTGCCACCACCACTTCTGTATCAGAATGCGTGCGGAATCTATGCCCTAATTTTTCTAGCTCTTTTCTTAGCTCGATAAAATTATACACCTCGCCATTAAAAACTATGCTATATCGCCCACCACCTACAGATTCTGGTACTTGATAGTGCATAGGTTGGCTGGCATTATGACTAAGATCGACGATTGACAATCGCCGATGCCCCAAGCTAATATCCTCATCAATATATATCCCAAAATCATCTGGACCCCTATGGGCTAGAGTATGAAGCGATTTGGCGAAATCATGCTCATTTGTCGCTGGGATGCTTCCAAGTATGCCACACATAATAATCCTTTAGATTGTAAAATTTTAAGGTTTGGATTATAGCATTAATGATTAAGGTTGTGAAAGAAAATATTTTTATGGATTTGAAAAATAACAGCTATTTTAAGAGAATTGGTTTAAGTAAGTGTGCTGAGTTTTATCTCATAGATAAAGTGAATATTAAGGTTTAAGTGCATAAATATTAACTTTTAAAAATAATCACTAAAATAAGGCTTAGCGCGTGGAATGATAGATTCTAGCAAATTTATCATATCTTGCGAGGCTTCAAGGCGCTTGATTTTAGCGAGATAGCTTGGGCGTTTATAGCCAAAAAACATCGTTGTGAGCGTTTGTATATCAGTTTTAACGCTTGGGATTCTTTCATTCTTTGCCTGCGAGTGTATTTGCATAGAATCTAGCTCCTGCGCAGATTCTAGCACCTTAAGCTCCACTTTTTGCGCGCTAAAATTTAGCACAAACACGCGGTTATTCCACTCTAGCAAAGGGTCTTTGATGATAAAAGCAAAAATATGCCCCCTAGATTCCGCATCTAGCGCGAATGGATAATCCCTCAAAAACTGCTCAATATCCACAATGCGCCCCATAAAATAGGGCTGGATACTCTCCTTGATATGCCCATCTTCGAGCAAAAACGCCAGCGTGTTGTTGCTAAAATTATTCCCCTCAACCTTATCAAACATCGATTTATGCGCATTGACATAGCCCCAAAGCCCGCGCCGCGCCTCCTCGTTGCAATAAAGCATTTCCTTAATCTTAAACACATCATCTTCAAGCAAATACGCGATATAGCCCTGTGGCACATCGTTTTTATCATAATACAGCGCGACCATCTCATCATCGCTATCCCAGCGCCAATACTCGTCCCACGCGAGCTTATCGCGCACCAGCGCGCCATGCGTGGATTTGGCAAATCTATCATACAGCGCGATTAACTCCTCGTCATCATCGCGCTCAATGCGCCGTATCATGCCATTTTGCGCGCTTATATTTGGCAGCTGATGGTCTTTGATGCTAAAAGTCATCTTATCGCTGATAATCTCCCAGCCACGCGAGCGATAATAAGGAATCGAGTAGGGATAAAGGCAAGAAATGCTCTGCTTTTGCGTGCGCATAATGCTTAAAGTCTCCTTCATCAAATCCGCCATAAGCCCCATGCCAGAATACTCTGGATAAGTCGCCACGCCTGTAATCCCGCCCATCTCAAAAATGCGATTGTGGATATTCATTTTCATCGAATACAGCGCGATTTGCGAGATGAGCTTATCTTTGTCAAACCAGCCCAGCACGCGCGCATTTTGCAAAATCGGATATTTCGCCTGCTTGATACTCTCCGCATTGTAGCCAAGCTCTGAAAGCACGCTATCCGTCACTTGAAACGCATAGCGTAAAAGGGCGTTAAACTGCTCGATATGCGTGGTATCAAGCGTTTTCATCGTAAGCTTTGTGCGTAAATTTTGCCTTGTCATGCAAGTCCTTTTGTATCCCTTAGGCTTTTTGCAACGATTTTTGATACTGCTTTGGCGTTTGGTTAAACTGCTCTTTGAAGCGCGCGATAAACCACGCAGGCGAGCTGAAGCCACAATCACTGCAAATTTCATTCACATTTTTATCCGCATATTGAAGCAAAAATCGCGCCTTTAAAAGACGTTTTTCATCAAGCCATTTTTTGGGCGAAACCTTAAAATACTGCTTAAACTCGCGCGAAAAGCTCGCATTATCCAGCCGTGCGAACTTCGCCATCTCCGCAACGCTCAAAAACTCCTGCTCGCAATATGCAAAAAGCTCGCCAAGCCCAAGCCTCGTAGCCGCGAACAACTCGCGGATGAAGCCCAAAAATGTTGGATTCTTGCTTAGTGCCAAATGCAAAAACAGCTCCTCAAATTTTAGCTCAATCATCGGCTCCAAATAGCGCGTGTTGTATTCAAAATGCGCGCTAAAGCCCTCGATTATGCCCTGCAGTGCGGGGTCAGAGATTACGCCAGTTTCTTGATTATCCGCAGTTTGGATTCTATGCGCAGTGGTTTTGCCTTGCGGATTCTCATTTTTTGCCATATTTTTTGGAATCTCGCGCGCCTTTATCGCCTCTAGCGGCAGCAAATCCTTATGTTTGTGGGCAAGCGCGGTTAAAAGCGGGGCGTTAAAAAAGAACAAATACGCCTCATAAAGCCCGTGCGCAGTGATATTGCTAAGCGTGTAGCTCCCAGCTTTTAACAGCGTGCATTCGCCCTTTGTTAGGTGCAATTCCTGCGTGCCATTGTGAAAAATCTTTTCACCATTTCGCACAAAAATTAGCACATGCTCTTGCATAAAAACAGGCAGGCGGTGGCTGCTATCACTTTGCTGATAGCGCGCAAAGGTGCAACGCCCAAGCGTGTGAATCTGCAGATTTTGTTCGCTTGAGTTTGGGAAAAATCCTAAATCATTTGGAAGATAGAGCATTTGCAAATCCTAATTTTGCGCGCTATTTGCGCAAGTGTTTTTAATCCAAAGCAAAATATCTTGCAAGACTTTTTTCTTGCAAAAATCATTCAAAATCTCATGCCTCGCATCATTGTAGAGGATAAGTTGCGTGTTTTGGTAGCCTTTTTCTTGCAAAAATATTTGCAGTTTTTCCACGCCCTTACCAAAATCCCCGCACGCATCGTCTCGCCCGCTGATGATAAGCACAGGAAAGCGCGGATTTTTGGGAGGTTGCAACGCACCATAAACGCGCTTTAACCCACCAAAAAGGTTGATAAAGCTTTGCGTTGTGAAAATAAAACCGCATTTTTTGTCATTCTCATACGCGCTCACCACGCTTTTATCGCTACATAGCCACGCGTAGGGACTGCCTTCTGCGCGGAATTTCGCATTAAATCCACCAAAAGATAAGGTGTTGAGAATCTTTGCACCAAAATCCCTTGCGCCAATAGCGTGAAAAAACTTGCCAAGCGCAATGCCAAGCGATGAAAGCGGATTGTAAGCCGGACTTCCGCTCAAAATTAACCCGATCACAGAATCTTCATACAAACTCACATAGCGGCGTGATAGCAATGAGCCCATAGAATGCCCAAGTAGCACGATTTGCGCGTGCGGATAGAGGGAGTGCAAAAGGCGATTAAACGCGTGCATATCCTGCACGGCGCGCTCAAATCCTTGCTCGCCCATTTCGCCAAGTGAGGTGATGGGATTTGTAGATTCTGCGCTGTTGGCGTTTGCGGGGCTTACTTCTTTAGATATATCGCGTCCCATCGCAGATTGTGCGCTTATGCTATCGCCATGCCCGCGGTGATCGTTGATTGCTACGATGTAGCCATTTTGCGCTAGTTCGCGCGCCACCCACTCAAAGCGCCCTCTGTGCTCGACCATGCCATGCGCGATTTGGATAATGATATTTGCGCCACTTGCGCCAGAATCTGGCTCATAAATGTCATACACCACCGCGCCAAAGTCTGATTGAAAGCTTCCGCTTGTTTTTGTTGTCTTTGATTTTTTATGAGAATCCGCGCAGTGGGAATATGGAGGGGCTGGGCGCAGACTAAGCGCGCGCAAAATAGCCTTTGGGAAAAGCTCGTATTCTAGCTTGTGGATTCTTGCCTCAAACTCTGCGAGGCTCTCACCTTGGATTTTTGGCAACTTTTCTTGCAAAATAATTTCCCCAGAATCTAGCTCCTCGCTCACCCAATGCACACTCACACCGCCAAAATCCTCATTTGATTGAAAGCTTTGCTCTATGGCGTGCGCGCCCTTATGCAGGGGCAAAAACGAAGGGTGGATATTGAGCGCTTTTAAATGCGTAGTAAAATAGGGCGTTAAGATTCTCATAAATCCGCTAAGCACGCATAAATCCGGCTTGAAAGTCTCAATTTGCGCAACTAATTCTTTATCAAACTCTTCGCGCGCTTTCCCCTTGCTAGGGATCACCACGCATTCAATCCCGCGTTCTTCCACGCGCTCAATCCCTTTGGCTTGCGGGTTATTGCAAAAACACGCGCTAATGCAAATCCTGCGCGCCACATTTTGAGAATCCAAAAACTCTTTGTTGTGAAGCTTGTCGATGAGGTTTAGCATATTTGTGCCATTCCCGCTGAAAAGCACCACGAGGCGCAATGTGCTTTGACTCATTTTGTAAAAAGATCCGCTCTTTTTTGGCGCAAGAGATTGATTGTCTCAATAATCTCATCAATCCCATAGGGCGCATTTTCATCAAAGCTCTCATCATCAAGTAGCGCCTCATACGCTTCTAGTGCCTCTTGTATTTTGTCTTTTTTTACCCCCGCAAAATACAGCGCCGCACCCAAACTATCAACAAGCTGTTCGGCAAGCTCTTGGAGTGAAAAATCTGATTCCATAATTTTGTCCTTTTTAAAATCTCTGCGCGAGAATAAATCCCACTTGCGCGCGTATTGTAGCATTTTTTGACTGAATAAGGTTTTGAAAAGATTTAGCGCTTAAAACTTTGCATTTTTATTTTTTGCGTGATGTGTGGAATCTAAGCTTTCCAAGGCTTCAAAAATGCGCATTTCGTCATTATCTAAAAGCGTGCGCATATCACACAGCACTTTGTCTGCGATAATGCGCGTAATAATGCTAAAATCCCTTCGCAAGCGTTCTTCTAACTGCGCGCAAGAAAAAGCCTTCGCACTTATCGCAATGCCATAGCTTTCAAACTTCATATCCGGCAAACTCCCGCCACCTGAGAGAGAATCTACCTTTTTAACCTCAAAATCATACGCAGATTCCAAAGGGCGCAATATTTTCAAAAACTGCTGCGCGCGAGACAAAAGAGAATCCGGGGAGATTCTAAGCATGCGAAGTGTGGGGATTGCATCAAAATCATTTTGCAAATACGCTTCTAAACTTGCTTGCAAGACGCCTAAGCACAGCTTATCCACGCGCAAGGCACGTAAAAGCTGATTTTTTTTCAACCTTTCAATAAGCTCTTTTTTACCCGCGATAATGCCAGCCTGCGCGCTTCCAAAGAGTTTATCCCCACTAAAGCTAAGTAATGATGGGGGTGCGCTAAAAATTTCTTTCAAACTTGGCTCTTGCGAGTTTTCGCTCGTGTAATGCGCGTGGGGCAGGGATTCTAGCCCGCTTACATATCCGCTTCCTAAATCATAATAATCAATCATGCCTTCCCTTTGCGCGAGCGCGCTTAAGTCTTTCATCGCCACTTCCGCGCAGAATCCAATCTGTGAAAAATTGCTCTTATGCGCCTTTAAAATCATCGCACATTCCGCACTTAGCGCATTTTCATAATCGCTTAAATGCGTTTTATTTGTCGCGCCAACTTCAAGTAGTTCGCAACCCGCTTGCTTCATCACTTCTGGGATTCTAAAGCCCCCGCCAATTTCTACTAATTCCCCGCGCGAGATAAGCACTTTTTTATTTTTCGCAAAAGTCTGCAGGATTAAAAGCACCGCTGCGGCGTTATTATTCACCACCAAAAATTCATAGTCTGTTTGGAAAAGCGCCTGAAAAAGCGCATTTGCGTGCGTGTAGCGACTTGAGCGCGCGCCTTTGTCTAGGTCGTATTCAAGCGTGCAATAGCGCGTGAGAAGTGGCAATAGTTTTTGTGCCACTTGTTGGCTAAGCACGCTACGCCCGAGGTTTGTTTGTAGCACCACACCGCTGGCATTCACCACAGGAATGAGTGTGGGAGTGAAAAGCGCGTTATAGGCGTTTTGTATCGTTGTTGGAATATTGCGGATTTTTTCTTGTATTTGCGCTACTGCGTGAGAATCTAGCGTGCTTTGCGCGTGAGATTCTATGAGATTCTGGATTTCTTCTCGGAGCTCTTGCAAATGCTTTGAAATAAGTGGCTTTAAAAGGGTTTTGTTTGCCTTTGCAAAATTTTTATGATTAAGGAGTGTATCCATCTTTGGCAGGGCTTGAAACAATTCTTGTGCGTGCATAACTTACACCTTTATTTTTTGTGATTTTTTGGCTGTTTAGAAAGTTTGATTATAACGCATAAAGTTATTTTTAACTGCAATAGCTTATAATACGCGCGGTTTTTGGGAGGCAAGTGTAGCTGGTGCGCACCTTAGGCTTCAAACCTAATGTAGGGCTAGATGACTAGTCCTTGGGGAGTTCGATTCTCTCGCCTTCTCGCCAAATCCTAAAATTTCTAAACTCTTAAAAAGGCGCAAATTATGGAATCTCAACTTATGTCTCTTGCTGTGCAAACCTACAAGCTTACTCTTATTCTTTCCCTTCCGATGTTGCTAGCCGGGCTTATTGTGGGGCTTTTGGTGAGTATTTTTCAAGCCACCACGCAGATTAATGAAATGACTTTAAGCTTCGTCCCAAAGATCCTTGCTGTCGTGGCTGTGATTATTTTTACGATGCCTTGGATGATTAGCATGATTACAGATTATGCGACGATGCTTATAAATATGATTCCAGATGTGAAATTTTAAGTGCAGACGCGCCTTATTGATTTTTCAAAATATTCTAGCTTGCGGATTGGCGCGCCCATAGAAGTGCATCTTATCCGCTCAAGCAAAGACGCGCAAGAATGCGTAGCGCGTGGCTTTTCTCTCATTGGAAAAGCGCAGAATCTCCTCATTTCCCCACATGCCAAAAATCTTGCAATGCTTGATAAAGAAATTTTTAGCCAAATAAGTATTGAAAGCAGAGAAAATACCACAAATGGCGCGCAAGAAAATAGCGTGCTTGTGGGTGCGGCGCTAAGTTCATCAAAAATTTTTAGTTTTTTTAAAGCACAAAATTTAGGCGGTGTGGAATTTTTGCAAGGCTTGCCCGGTTCGCTTGGGGGCATTATTAAGATGAATGCGGGGTTAAAAAGTAGCAGTGGGCAAAATTATGAAATTTGTGAAATGCTAGATTCTATCAATATCAATGGCGAGTGGATAGACGCGGAAAAAATCCCTTTTAGCTATCGTTCTAGTGGGATTAGCGGGGTGATTTTGCAAGCGTGCCTTAAAAAAATACAAGGCTTTAATGACGCGCTTAGCAAGGATTTTCTAGCTATCCGCGCCAAACACCCAAAAATGCCCAGCTGTGGGAGTTGCTTTAAGAATCCAAAGGGCGATTTTGCCGGTAGGCTTTTAGAATCTGTAGGGCTTAAGGGCTTTAGTATCGGTGGTGTGGGCTTTAGCGCGCAACATGCAAATTTTTTGGTAAATCTCGGCGGTGGGAGCTTTGAAGATGCGCTTGCTCTTATTGAGCTTGCCAAAAAGCGCGTGTTTGAGGCTTTTGGCATTATGCTTGAGTGCGAAGTGCAGATAATTTCTTAAAATCACAAGCAAAATGACTTAATAAAACCATTATTTAAAAAGTTATAGAATCCGCGCTTATTTTGAAATTTTGGAGGCAAAATATGGAGCAAAAAATAAAGCCTATCATCTCTATTGTCGTGCCTTGCTATAATGAAGAGGTTTCGCTGCCACGATTTTATGATGAAATCACAAAAGTGATGAATGAATCAAAAAGTCTGCTCGCAAGTCATAATCTTTTGCCTAAAAACGCACCATTTTACGAGCTTATCTTTGTCAATGATGGCTCAAAAGATAAGACGCTAGAGATTTTAGATTCTCTGCAAAGCAAAAATGATGGGCAAAAAAGTAGCACGCAAAAAGAATGCGAGATTGGTATATTTTCTTTTTCGCGCAATTTTGGCAAAGAAGCCGCGATTTTAGCAGGACTACAAAAAGCGCGCGGGGAGGGCGTGATACTCCTTGATGCGGATTTGCAAGATCCGCCAAATCTGATCCCAAAAATGATAAAAATCTGGCTAGATTCTAAACGCGAAATCAAAGTCATCTACGCGCGCCGCACCACACGCGCTGGAGAATCCAAAATCCGCGCGGCTTTGAGCGAGGCATTTTACAAGCTTTCAAATTGGATTTCTGAAGTAAAAATAGAATCTGGCGTGCGCGACTTCCGCCTTATGGACAGGGAGGTTATCGACGCGCTTTTAGAGATGAAAGAATATCATCGCTTTTCAAAGGCGATGTTTGCGTGGGTGGGCTTCAAGCGCGAATGCTTGGAATATGAGTATATCCCGCATTTCAAAGAAAGCTCGAGCTGGAGCTTTTGGAAGCTGTTTAAATACGCGATTGAAGGGATTGTGAGCTTTAGCACGATGCCTTTGAGAATCGCCTTTGTCATTGGCGCGCTGATTTCTATTTTTGCCGTGCTGTATGGAATCTATCGCATTGTGGATACAATAATGTATGGCAACCCGGTGCCGGGCTATCCGAGCCTTATTGTCGTCATTACCTTCATTGGCGGGATACAGCTTATGCTTTTGGGCGTGATTGGCGAGTATATCGCTAGAATCTATGAGCAAGTGAAAATGCGCCCGATTTATATTTTGGAAAATCGCGGGAGTGTGAAGGTTGCAAAAGTTGCAGATTCTAAAGAAAATGCAGAATCTGCGCTAGATTCTGATAGTCATTGCGAGCGCAACGCAGTGGAGCGTGGCAATCCATAAAGATCTTTAAGCTGCTGCACCGCGTTGCAGAATCCGCAGAATCTTATCTGCCAAAAATGGTAAAACATGAACGCGAAGCTGGAAACAAAGCGGAATTTATTTCCGCGCAGTTGGAAGCGTAGCGGAGCTCACAAGGGCTTTGCTCTTGTGAGTGATACGTTCAAAGGAATAGGAAAAGTGATACAACTTATAATAGAACAAAGGAGCTTAGTATGAATATCTTATCCCGCTCATTTAGGGAATTTAAAGTCGCCTCTTGGGCGTTTTTCCACACGCAAGGTTTTTGGAAGTATTTTCTTATCGCTTTTAGCCTTTATGGCTTGGGGATTTTGAGCCTTATCCGCGCAGATGTGTATTATATCGATGATTTAAATCGTGCGATTATCGGCTACAAGGAATGGGAGAATTTCTCGCGCTATATTAGCTGGTTTCTCTCTACCTTTATGCATATGGATTCTGTGCTCTCTGATGTTTCGCCACTTACGCAGCTTGTGGCGATTGCTTTCCTAAGCTTTGCGAGCCTTATTTTGGTATGGAGTGTGCGCGAAGTTATCTGGAAAAATGAAGATTCTAATTGGGAATCTAGCGAGATTCCATACAAAAAGCGCCTAACAGTGCTAGGCATCATCGCTTCCATTCCGCTTGGGCTTTCGCCTTACTTTTTAGAGGAGCTTTCTTTTAAATACGACTCGCCTTATATGGCGCTAAGCGTGCTTTTTAGCGTGATTCCATTTGTGTTTATCCACCACATTCGCGCGTATATCCCTATTTCGATTCTTTGTTCGCTTGGTATGTGTATGACTTATCAAGCAAGTAGCGGGATTGAAGTGATTTTGGTGCTATTTTTTGCGTTTTTGATATTTAATCAAACAAATGCTGGCGTGAAAAAGGCTTTTACTTTCATAGGTGTTTCTGCACTTAACTACATTATCGCGCTTAGCATTTTTAAGTTTTTTATCATGCATGAAAACTCGCATTCTCAAGCAAGCACTGCGATGCTAAAGGGGAGCGATTTGATAAGTGGCTTTTTGCGAAACCTTGATATGTATCTAAACTACCTTTGGAGTGACTTTGGCTTGGCAGGGGTGAAAATCTGCGTGCTGGCATTGCTTGGGTTTTTTGTCATTTCTGCGATATATCAAGCGCGGATAAATAAGATTCTCTCTCTCATCTTAGCGCTTGCGGTGCTCTGCATTGGAATCTGCCTAAGTTACGGCACTTATCTTGTGCTAGAGCAGCCGCTTACGCGCCCGCGTGCGTTTATTGGCATTGGCGTATTTGTCGCGGCTTTGAGCGTGTATGTGGTGAGCGCGTGGCGTGGCTGGGCGTATAAGCAAAAAGATCAATCCCGCACCAACTCCACGCGCTATGTTTCCCGCCCATTGCCACAAAGGGCGTTTTATATTTTGAGTGCGGTGATTGTTGGCTTTTGCTCTTGGTCGCTTGTGGTGTTTGCAAACTCCTATGGCAACGCGCTTTCACAACAAAATGAATACCAAAAATTCCGCCTAACCGTGCTTTTAAATGATTTGGTAAATGCCACGCCGCACTATGCTGACGCGGATAATTACCTTTATAGAATCAAAGGCTGGGTGACAGCATCGCCCGCGCTTGAGAACGCCTCAAAGCACTATCCGATAATGAAGCGCCTTGTGACGATTACAGATTCTAAATATTGGGTAAGAACTGCGATGAAGCACTATGGCTGGGGCGAAGTGCCTGAAGAGCAGCTGAAAACTACGCCTGAAGCAGAGGATTTTAACGCGCTCAAAGAAGATCCGCGCTGCGATCCAGCAACTGCTGGCAAACGCTTAAAACTTGTCGATAATATTTATCATAAAATCGAAGTCTATCCGCAATGCACACTGATTGAGTTTAAAGGCAAGGAACGCTATATCCACACATTTGATAAGGAAGTGACAAAGGACTTTGAAGAGCGCTTGAATGCGGGGAACGAAGATCCTACGCTAGATTCCCCAACGCAAGAAAATGCGCTAGAATCTAAAGAATCTAACATAGATTCTAAGCCCGCGCCACACGCCAAATAGAGCGAAATAAAATGAAGTAGCAGAGCCAAAATGCGAGAATCTAAATGAGCCAAAAATTGTCAAAACAAAAATTGCAAGTGCTTTTGTCGCATTCTGCCGTGCGCTATGGACTTGTGGGCGTGGCAAATACGATTGTAGGGCTTGGGTTTAGTTTTTTTCTTGTTTTTATTGGTGTTTTGCCCGAGCTTGCAAACACGCTTGGAATCATCGCTGGCATGATAAATTCCTACTTTCTTAACAAGCGCTTTACTTTCAAATCGCAAAATTCCCATAAAAGTGATTTTGTGAGATTCTGCATTGCGATGGGGATTTCTTACGCGGTAAATATGCTTATTTTTACGCTCAGTTTCCGCATTTTGGGGATTAATGAATATATTTCTATTCTTATCGCCAGCGTGGCTTACACCATCACAGGCTATCTTATCAGCCGATTTTGGGCGTTTAAGCAAAGGTAATAAATCAAAATTTAAGGAGCAAACTTGTTTGACACGCTAACGCAATCATTTAAAAATGTCGCGAATAAAATTCGCTTTAGCGATGATGAAAGAGCGCTAAAAAGCGCGCTGGAGGAGTTAAAGAGAATCTTACTGCGCAATGATGTCTATCACAAAGCCACAAAAGAGATTTTGCAATCTGTGGAATCTAAGACAAAGGCGCAGGGCATTGGCAAGCAGAGCTTTAATAAGGCGCTAGAGCAGAGCCTGCTTGAGATTTTGCACACTTCAAAGCATTATGGTTTTACCTACGCGCCCACACCGCCTACGATTATTTTGATGATGGGTTTGCAAGGAAGCGGGAAAACCACCACCACCGCAAAGCTTGCAAACTATCTCAAAAGTCGCGGAAAAAAAGTTTTGATGGCGGCGTGCGATTTGCAACGTTTGGCTGCTGTGGAGCAACTCAAGCAATTAGGGCAAAGCATAGAAGTAGAAGTTTTTGCGCCCACGCAAGAGAATCTAAATGCGCCAAAAGTGGCTTTAGAAGTGGCTAAAGAGGCTAAGCAAAAGGCTATCAGCGGGCATTTTGATGTGCTTTTGATTGATACAGCTGGGCGCTTGGCGATAGATTCTGAATTAATGGAGGAGCTAAGCGCGATTAAAAAATCCATAAATCCCACAGAGTGCTTTTATGTGGCAGATTCTCTCGTGGGACAGGAGGGCGTGAAAACAGCCGCGCTTTTTAATGAAAAAATAGGCATTGATGGCGTGATTTTGACAAAATTTGATAGCGATTCAAAAGGTGGTATCGCGCTTTCTGTGGCGTTTCAAATCGGCGTGCCATTGCGCTTTATTGGAAGTGGTGAGAAGGTGGCGGATTTGGATATTTTCTTGCCAGAACGCATTGTCTCGCGCCTTATGGGAGCGGGAGATATCGCCTCATTGGCAGAAAAAACCGCAAGTGTGATTGATGAAAAAGAAGCAAAAAATATCACTAAAAAGCTCAAAAAAGGGCAATTTAGCTTTGAAGATTTTTTAAATCAAATTGAAAACATTAAAAAACTAGGCTCGATGAGCTCGATTGTCTCAATGATCCCGGGGCTTGGGAATATGGCAAGTGCGCTGAAAAATGTGGATTTGGATAATTCAAGCGAGATAAAAAATATCCGCGCGATGGTGAATTCTATGACGCCAAAAGAGCGCGCTAACCCAGATTTACTCAATGGCTCAAGGCGCAAAAGGATAGCACAAGGTAGTGGGCTTGATGTCGCGAGTATAAATCGCATTGTCAAGCAGTTTGATAATGCTGCAAAAATGGCAAAGAGAATGAGCCAAAAAGGCGGTATGCAGGACTTTATGAGCATGCTTGGAAATGCAAAATTCCCACGATGAGCCAAAATAAAGCTTTTTTAAGCAAAGAATCTTTATAATTGCCCGCTTAATTGACATATTTTTTCACACAATAAGGAGCACACAAGCAATGACCGTAATTCGTTTAACAAGAATGGGACGCAAGAAAAAGCCTTTTTATCGTATTGTTGTTACAGATTCTCGCAAAAAGCGTGATGGTGGCTGGATAGAATCTCTAGGATATTACAATCCGCTTACACAGCCTGAAACCGTGAAATTTGACAAAGAGCGCTTGGCGTATTGGAAAAGCGTTGGCGCAAAAATGAGCGAGCGCGTAGCAAAGCTTACAAAATAATCTTAAAATTACAGCTTGCAAAATCGCGGGCTGTTGCATTTTGAGAATACATAGAGATATAGATATGAATAATGAAGGCAAGATAGAGGATTTTATCGAAAAATATGCCAAAAAGATTGTAACCCAACCGCAATGCATTAAGGTGCAAAGCACTTGCACGCAAGATGCGCAGGGCAATAAGCTAAAGGATATTTTGGTATATGCGCACCCAGATGATGTAGGACGCTTGATAGGCAAAGAAGGCAAGATGATAAGCTCTCTTAAAACTCTCATATCCGGAGCAAAAGCAAAAGATGGGCAAAACTACAAAATCACCATTGAATCTTCCTAAGCAGGCGGATTCTGGGCGTATTTACATTGGCAAGCTCGGGCGCAGTGTCGGCGTAAATGGCATGTTGCGTGTTTTTTTGCAGACAGATTTTCCGCAGTTTTTAAAACAAGGCGTAGTTCTTAGCACTTCCCACCCATTGTATCCTACGCTTGAAATCTTAGACTTTCAAAGCGCGCAGGGTTCTATCAAAACACAATCCCACAAATCAGAATCCCACCACAACACAGCGCCTAGCGCGCTTATTACCTTTAAAAATATCACTTCAAAAGAAGAGGCAAGCCAGCTTACAAACACCTTGCTTTTTAGCAGCGTGGATTCTACGCGCGCAGCTTGCGAATTGAAAGAGGGCGAGTTTTTTTGGTTTGATATTATTGGTTGCAAGATTATCGAAGAAGGCGCAGAGCTTGGCATTGTGAGCGAGATAGAGCGCATAGGGAGTGTAGATTATCTCATTATTGAAACAAGTGAGAATCTTTTGAGCGCAGATTCTAAGATAAAATTGCCAAAGCGCTTTTTGCTTCCTTATATTGAGCGCTACATTTTAAATACGCAAATTGAGATAAAAAGCATTTTCACGCAAGGTGCGCGCGAGATTTTAGAAGAGAGCTAGGAAATGAAATTTAGTTTTTTGAGCCTTTTTCCACAGCTCATCGCGCCTTATTTTGCAGATTCTATCCTTAAGCGCGCGTGTGAAAAGGGGATCATTGAGTTTGAGTGTATCAATATGCGCGATTTTACTTCGCCACCGCATTTTAAGGCGGATTCCGCGCCTATTAGTGGTGGAGCAGGGCAGGTGCTACATTTAGAAATACTCTCTTTAGCGTTGCAGAATCTTAAGGATTCTCATATTATTTTTTTAAGTCCTTGCGGGAAGCCATTTTGTCAAAATGACTCCTTGCGTCTTAGCAAAAAAAGGCATATTAGCTTTGTATGCGGGCGTTATGAGGGCTTTGATGAGCGCGCGATTGAGCTTTTTGCGGACGAGGTTTTTAGCATTGGGGATTTTATTTTGACAGGTGGCGAGCTTGGCGCGCTAAGTTTAGCCGATAGCATTGCAAGGCAGATTGAAGGCGTGCTTGGGAATAAAGATTCTCTCAAAGGTGAAAGTTTTGAATCTCATCTTTTGGAAGCGCCAAATTTTGCCAAAAGTAGCCCAAAAGTTGAAAAATTTTTGCAAAATTCTCAAAAATTGCATACACCTTCAGAGTATTCAAAGGGAAATCATAGTAAAATCGCGGGCTTAAAAACAAGCCTTGCAACTGCAAAGACAAAGTATTTTCGCCCAGATTTGTATATTACATTGAAGGCGCAAAGCACTGCTTATGAGCCTAAGGCGCGCAAGAGCAAAGCACACAAGGCAAAATAAAAGAAGGAGTTTTAAGATGAAAAATAGATATATTGAGAGCTTCCAAAAAGCCCAAATTGGTGAGAAAAAAGTGCCACATTTTAAAGCAGGCGACACAATCAAGCTTGGTATTAAGATTATGGAAGGCGATAAAAGCAGGATTCAGAACTTTGAAGGCGTGTGTATCGCTATCCGTGGAAATGGTGTAGATAGGACTTTCACGGTGCGTAAAATCGGCGCAAATAATATCGGCGTGGAAAAAACTTTCCCACTTTATAGCGAGAGTCTAGATTCTATCCAAGTGCTAAGAATCGGGCGCGTGCGCAGAGCGAAGCTTTATTATTTGCGCAATAGAAGCGGTAAAGCAGCGCGTATCAAAGAACTTCGCAAGGATACAAGAACAAATAAAGCATAATCTAAGCCTTAGCGCGTGCGTCTAGCGCTTTGATTACTTTTTAAGGAAAAGCTATGCGTTTGCAAGAAGCGATAGAATTTTTAGAATCAAAAAATATTGCGGTGCGTCATTTTAATGCAAGCAAAGACTTTGAATTGAGCGCTTTAGCCCCGCTAGAGCAGGCTACTCAAACGCAGATTAGCTACATTGATCAAGAAAAATACCTTGCTTCTCTTGCGGATTCTCGCGTTGGTGCGGTTTTGGTGCGCCCAAATCACGCAAACCTTGTCCCAGCGCACATTCAAGGCTTAGAAGTTGCAAATCCTCATCTCGCATTTGCCTACTTAAGCCATCTTTTTGCAAAGCCAGAATTTGCAAATCTTCGCAAAAACTACGCCCAAGAACTTTTGGAATCTAACCCCACACTTACCATCGCGCCAAATGTTTTTATCGGTGCAAATGTCAGTATCGGCGCTCATACGCAGATTTTGCCCGGTGTGGTGATAAGTGATAATGTCTCAATCGGCGCGCATTGCAAGATTTATCCAAATGTGGTGATTTATCGCGATACGCAAATCGGTGATAATGTCTCAATCCACGCAGGCAGTGTGATAGGAAGCGATGGCTTTGGCTACGCACACACAAATGAAGGCAAACATATCAAAATCGAGCATAGCGGGCGCGTGGTGATAGAATCTCGCGTAGAAATTGGCGCAAACAACACCATCGATCGCGCTGTGTTTGGGGAAACGCGTATCAAAAGTGGCGCAATTATCGATAATCTCGTGCAGGTGGGGCATAACTGCGTGGTTGGCGAAAATACGATTTTAGTTTCACAAGTTGGCTTGGCAGGCTCTACCACCACCGGGCGCAATGTCGTCATGGGCGGGCAGGCAGGCACAGGCGGGCATATACATATTGGCGACTTTGTGCAAGTGGCTGGGCGCGGGGCTGTGGGGAAAAATCTCCCCCCAAATACAAAGTGGGGCGGACACCCGCTTATGGAGCTTGATGAGTGGATGAAGTTTTATGTAAGCTTGCGCCGATTGCTCAAGCAAAAAAAGGAGAAGTAAAAATGAAAAAAAAAGTGGCATTTGGGCTGATTGGCACGGGCGCGGTGGTTGTGATTGCGCTTCTTGTGATAGTGTTTGTGCTTTCAAAAAAAATGAATGCGAATTTAGAAAAACAAATCAATCATTTTTTGCAAGAAAAGGTGGCGAGTGCGGATTCTGAAATTTTGAGCTTTGAGCCTTTTGTGTGCTCGGGGAAAACGGAAATTGCTTGCAAGTCAAAGGCTATTGTGTTTGGCGCGCCTGATTTGCTAGGCATTGAGGAAGATACGCAGTCTAAGCAGACACAGGCGGAATCTTGGCGGTTTGAAGACATTGAGCTTGATTTGAGCGGGAGGGATTCTCAAGCAAATGCGAGCGCGCAATTCCTTGCAAGAAATAGCGAAATTGCGTTTAAAATCACATGCGACGCTTCGCTAGATTCAGAATCTAAAAACGCTGTGCGTGCGGGCATTGAGTGCTATGGGAAAAATGAGGAGTTCGCATACAATGGCTTTGCTAAGGCGCATTTTAGCCTTACGCACAAGGATTTTACAGGCAAGATTCAAGATGCGTTGGCTATTTTGCTTGACATAAATAAAGAGGGCGATAAAAGCGCGGATGATGGCAAGGATGGCGAAGAGAAGCGCAACGCGCTTGGCGTGAGGCTAGATTCTCTAGCGATAAATGAGCGCGCAAATGATTTGTTTAGTGTGTATAAAAAGGCGCTTGGAGCGGAAAATGAGGGCATGCTGGAAGGCATGCTTTTTGGATTTGTGTTGTTTAGTCATATGTTGCAAAATGAGTTGCAAGAGCAGAGCGATGAGGAGATTAAGGAGTTTGAATCCGCGCTTCTAAACGCGCTAGAGAGTGTTTTAAGCGCCTTTGATGGCGGGAATGCGCTAAATATCGAGGTGGCTAAAAAGGCCGATTATGAGCCGATTTTGCTTCCCGAGATTGAAGAGCGCATCACCCTTGAATGGCTTGCAAAGCACTATGCAATAGATTCTAGCGCGCAAACACTTGAAAATAACGCAGAGTAGGGGCGAAAATTATGTCAAATTTACAAAACGCGGACTCGCAGGATAAAAACCTACAAAGCATAGACGCTCAAAACACAGGCGCGCCAGAATCTCAAAACATAAAATCCCAAAACACAGAATCCCCAGCGCCTTTTCGCAATGCAAAAAAAGGCAAAAAAGGCTTTAAGCGCATTGTGAATGCGTTTTTTTACTCAATCGATGGTGTGAAAGCCGCGTGGAGCGATGAGGCAGCGTTTCGTCAAGTGAGCTTACTTGCGTGCGTTTGTATCCCGCTTGGCATTTTTTTGGCGCGCAGTTGGAATGAGGGAATTTTGCTTTTGCTGCCTTGCTTTTTGGCGCTTATAGTGGAGCTTATCAATTCTGCTATTGAAAACGCCATCGATTTCACAAGCACGCAAATCCACCCGCTTGCAAAGAAAGCAAAAGATATGGGAAGTGCTGTGCAGCTACTTGCGCTCGCATTTTGGGTGCTTGTGTGGGGGTGGTATTTAATTGCGCGCTTTTGCTAATTGTTTATTTTTTGAACCTATAATGTAAATTATACTTACCTTTCAAAAAGTAAGTATAAACATAAAATACTTTAAGGAGTGAATATGAAAGTAGTTTCATTTGTAGCAGCATTGGCTTTGGCTGGGAGTTTGAGCGCGGCGACTTTTCAAGTTGATGTTCCGCATTCATCAGTTGGATTTGAAGTAAAACATCTTATGGTGAGCAAGGTAAAAGGGAATTTTAAGAATTTTAGCGGTGAAGTAGAGTTTGATGGCAAAAAGCTTACAAAACTCGAAGGACAGGTAAAAATCGCTGATATCAATACAAATAATGACGCGAGGGACAAGCATTTGAATGCGCCAGATTTTTTTGATGCGAAAAAATTCCCAGCAGCGACTTTCAAAATGACAAAACTTGAAAAAAACAAACTTTACGCAGATATCACAATCCGTGATGTGACAAAAAATATCGCGTTTGATGTCGATGTGAGCGGTCCTGTGAAGCATCCACAAACTGGCAAAGATTTGATTTCTATTTCTTTGAAGGGTGCGCTTAACCGCAAGGATTTCAAAGTGGGTGAGAGCACAGGTGATTCAAGCGTGAGCGAGCTTGTAGGTATTAATATCGAAATCGAAGCCGTTGCGAAATAATTTTTTGAGCTATGCCTTAGAGCTTTAAGGCGTAGCACCACTTTTTACTCAAAATTAGAATAACTTTTTAATCTTTTTTTGCATTTCAAAATACTCTTCCACCACCGCCTAAATTTGCGCTCAAAGTCTCGCTGCCAAAGATAAGCCGCTCTAAACTTTGTCAAAAGAGGATATAAAGAAATGGGGCAATGGATAACTAGTTTTTGGTAAAAAGAAGGTTTTATGTAATCCATATAAGGTAAAAGTTTGTAAAATTGCTTTTGTAGTTCTAATGGATCGTTGTAAAAATCAAAAATATAAAATGATTGCTTCAAATAGTATGGTAAAAAGCTTTGTTTGGCTATTTTTGTAGGTTCATTTTGAGGCAATGAATTAAAAAAATCTACTATCTGCAATGTCAATAAAAAAAGACTGCGAGCCCTATTGTAAGTATTAAGATATGTAATGTTTTTGTTAAAACTTAGATAAATACTTTGTAAATATGCAGGTGGCATTTGTATTGTTGTTGGACGCATAGTGCTTTGCTCACGGATTCTGTAGCAATAGAGCATTTTTGGTAATCGAAAAATTCTTTGTGCTTGCATAAAAAGCATAATTCCAAAATTTGCATCTTCATACAAAACTTCATTTAAAAACTTAAGCTTGATAGATTTAAGAAATTTAAAATCAATTAGTCCAAGGGTAGAAAACCAGAAATAGTATGTTTTTTGCGCCCATTCTTGTGGCGTCAAAATCCTTTCTTCTGCGCCATATATTTGTATCCAGTTGCCATCAGTGGTGATTTTACCATTAGTCAAAAAGTAAAATTCAAACCACACCACCTCCACATTTTTACCCTGCTCCTCACATTTAGCAAATGCTTTTATACACTCCTCCACACATTCCTTTTCCCAATAATCATCAGAATCCAAAAAGATAATATAGTCAATAGGTTGAGATTGTATTGTTTTTGAAGATTTTGTGTTTATTTGAAAATCTTGTGAGTTTATAGTGTTGTTAGTTTGTGTATAGACTTGTTTAATATGATAAGGATTAGAATCTATAACCTCATAGGTTTGTAAGTAATCTTTAGCTTTTAAGTTAGTATTATCCCCCCCCCCCTAGTTTATTGCTAGTTTTTTGTAGCTTTATACTCCCACTAAAATATTCAATCCCTACATTTCTAGCACTGCTTAATCCTCCATTTTCTTTAACAAAGAGGATAAATCTAGAATCTTTTAAAACATATTCTTTTGCAATTTTGAGATTTTCTTTTCTTGTGCTTCCATCATTGACTAAGACTACTTCTAGATTCTTATAAGTTTGATTAATTACAGAATCTAGACATTCTCTTAGATATTGTTCTACATTGTAGATGGGGATAATGACGCCGACTTTTTTTTCATTAATTTTGGGGGAAGTGTTGCGCATTGGAAAAGCCTTTCACTCAAAAATCAAAACTAAATAAACAAAGAATTCACACTTTCGCTATGGTGGATTCTGCGGATTACCTCTGCGAAAAGCGGGACGACACTAAGCACCTTTATTTTCTTGCTTTGCGCGCGCAGTGGGATTGAGTTTGTCACCACGACTTCATCAAGCGCGCTTTTTTCTATGCGCTCAAACGCCGGACCACTTAGCACTGGGTGTGTACCGATAGCCATCACGCTTTTTGCCCCGCGCGATTTTAGCACATCAGCAGCCTTGCACATCGTGCCAGCGGTATCTATCATATCATCAACCAAAATCACATCTTTCCCGCTCACATCGCCGATGATATTCATCACCTCGCTTTCATTGGCGCGCTCGCGCTTTTTATCCACGATTACCAAATCAAGCCCCAGCTTATCCGCAAAATAGCGTGCGCGTGAAACCCCGCCGATATCCGGGCTTGCAACGATTGGATTGCCAAAATGTTTAGCCTTGATATAGTCCCTAAACACAATCGAGCCATACAAATTATCCACCGGAATGTCAAAAAATCCCTGAATCTGCCCCGCGTGCAAATCCATCGTAATAAGGCGATTTATCCCGGCATTTTGGATAAGGTTTGCCACGAGCTTTGCGCTGATTGGCACGCGCGGGGCGGCTTTCCTATCTTGGCGCGCATAGCCAAAGTATGGCACCACCGCATTAATGCTATTTGCCGCACTGCGCTTGAGTGCGTCTGTCATAATGAGAAGCTCCATGAGATTGTCATTTGTCGGCGCGCATGTGGGCTGGATAATAAACACATCTTTGCCACGCACAGATTCCCCGATTTGCACATTTATCTCACCATCGCTAAAGCGCGTCACGCTCGCATTTGAAAGCACAATGTCAAGGTATTTGCTAATTTCCGCGCCAAAATCTGGGTGCGCAGAGCCACAAAAAATTTTATAACTTCGCATATATTGCCTTTTTGTGTGGGATTTAATGGGTTTAAAGTGCGAATTGTAAAGAAATTTTGCTTAACTTTGCTTATAGAATCTATGAAACTCACTCCAAATCTGCAGAATCCTCTGCAGATTCTGCGTTTTTTTGGCTTGATTTTTTCCTCGCTTCAATGATAATTGGCACGCCGCTAAAATCGCATTCCTCACGCAGAGTATTTACCAAATAGCGCTTGTAGCTGAAATGCAGGGCATTTGGGCGATTCATCACAAGGCTAATTTGTGGCGGGCAGATCCCAAACTGCGTGGCGTAGTAGATTTTCACAATCTTGCCTCTATCGCTTGGCAGATGGTGCTTAGCGGTGGCTTTTGAGATGATATCATTTAGCTTTGCGGTTGGGATTCTGTGGTTGAAATTCCTCCAAACTTCCAAAATCTTTTTTTTCAGTGCGTTAATATTGCGCTTATCTTTCGCGCTCACACACACCATAGGCGCGTAATCAAGGAATTTGAACTTATATTTAATCTCTTGTTTTATGCTCTTAAAATCCGCGCGCGCGATGTCCCATTTGTTTAGCACGATGATGACGCCAAGATTATACTTTGGCACAAGGGAGGTGATTTTTTCATCAAGCTCGACAAAGCCTTGCGAGCAGTCCAGCACCAAAAGCGCGATATGAGACTTTGCAAGCGCCTTATTTGTCCTATCAAGCGCGTATTTTTCAATGCCTTCAATCTTGCCCGCGCGCCTAATCCCAGCTGTGTCAATAAAACGCAAAGTGGCATTTTCAAACTCTGTGCTTTCATCAACAGGATCGATTGTCGTGCCAGCGATTTCGCTTACAATGCTTCGATTTTGCCCCAAAAGCGCGTTTAGTAGCGAGCTTTTGCCGACATTGACACGCCCGATGATTCCGATATAGATTTCTTGATTTTCATTTTGATTGTGCGCAGGCATGGGGTTTGCAAGGTTTAGAGAATCCAAAGATTCTATAAATTCCTCGATACTTGAATCTTGATTTGAATCTTGACTTTGCAAAGTCGCTAGATTCTGCATTTGCGCACTTTGTTGATTTTGCAAGCTTTGCAAATCAAGTGCGCGCGCGATAGAATCTTGCAGTGTGCTAATGCCACGATTATGCGCCACAGAGATAAAAAACAGTTCCTTCACCCCAAGCGCGCTAAACTTCCACGCCTCAAGTTTGAGCTTGTCGTTATCGATTTTGTTTAGCACCAAAAATACGCGCACCTTTTTTTGCAAGGATCGAATAATGCGTGTATCCTCCTCGTCAATCTCCGCGCGCCCATCAACGACATATAGCACCAAGTCAGAATCTTCGCCTGCCTTAAGGCTCGCTTCGCTCACTTGCTTGAAAAGCTCGGCGCGCTTGAGTGCGTGCTTGAGCGCTTTTTTGTTAGATTCTAGCTCGGCGTTTTGGTTCGCATCAATCCCACCAGAATCTAGCAAAGTAAGTGGTGTGTCATTTATCACACACACGCCTTTTTTGATATCCCTTGTAGTCCCGCTAAAATCCGATGTAATCGCGCTTTGCTCCTTACATAAGCGATTGAAAAGCGAGCTTTTGCCAACATTTGGTTTGCCTAAAATCGCGATGGTTTTCATTCTGCCAAAACCCCTTATTTTGCTTAATTTTCAAAAACTTTTAACGATATGTTAGCGAAGTTTTGCCTAAAAAAATGTAAAGGATAGCAATGAAAAAGACGCTATATGCGTATAAAATAGCGCTTTGTATGATGATTTTAGCAAGTAGTTTTGTATTTGGGGATAATTTTTTGTCTTTAGGTGAAAATGGAAAAATCCTGCAACGCGTGGGCTTTATCGAGGGTGGCTCGTATGAATACAAGCGCGCGGAAGTGAAATTTGGGCTTTACAAAGAGCGCGCGGCAATTTTTATCCAATCTCAAGCCATGAAAGACTTTGTGGCAGGCAAAAAGAGTGGTGATGACACCATTAGCGCGATTTATACAAAAAATGGCTTCACCGCCACAAGGACAAATTTCAAAAACCCACATAAAAGCTTTTATTACCACAGCACGCGGGATTCTAGGCTTTATGAAAAAATCGCGCCAAAGAGTTTTGCGCTAAGGCAGGTAGAACCAAATATTTTTGTAATTGAAAATTTCACGCGCCACATTGTGCCTTCCTCGTGCAATATCGTGCGGAGCAACACTTTCACGCGCCAAAGCGATAAAAAAGAGCTTATTTTAAACGCGCAGAAAAACTACGCGCCAAAGGAACAAAATATCACTTTTCACCTAGAATGTGAGATAAATGAGAGCGAGGAATATTTGTAATTTTTATCCTAAATAGCGCATGCACGCTTTTTAAAGATTATGCAAATTTGGCTTCAAGCGCGTGCAAAAATTCCTCGACTTCATTTTGCAATTCTTTCACACCTTGCGTGTTTGTGATGATAAAATCCGCCAACTCGCGCTTTTTTTCAATATCAATTTGAGAATTTAGCCGCGCATTAATGCTTTTTTTATCTAAACCATCGCGCTTTTTCACACGCGCCAAACACAGCTCCCTTGGCGCATACACCACCGCGACAAAGGCGACAGGATAGCGCGCTTTTGCTCCAGATTCAAAAAACAGCGGAATGTCTAGGAAATACGGCACGCAGGATTTTTCAAGCTCTTTTGCTTGCGTCAAAATATTCTCTTTAATTTTTGGGTGCAAAATAGATTCTAAATCTTTACGCGCGTTTTCATCGCTAAAAACAAGCGCGCCTAGCTTTTTTCTATCAACCTTCATATTTGAAGCTTTTGCGTGCTCTTTATTTGTGGGAATTTGACTTGCAAAATCTTCTTGCAAAATCCCTTCGCCAAAGCGCGCCACCACTTCGCCCGCGCAAGATTCTAGCACCTCATGCGCGATAGAATCCGCACAAATCACCTTATAACCATGTAGCTTCAAAAGGCTTGCCACGCTACTTTTCCCGCTACCGATACAGCCTGTGAGCGCAATGGCGTATTGCAAAGTTTGCATAAATCTTAAAACTTCGCTACGCGTTTAAGCGCAGAATCTATGAAATTTGGCAGAGCAAAAACCTGCTTATGCACGCTGGCATTGTAGTATTTAAGCCCATCTATAAAATCAATCTTTGCAAGCACCATATCGCTTGTGGGGTGGTATTTGCGCGAGGCAAACACATAGCTTTTGTCGTTTAAAATACTCACACTTGGGAAAAATGGCAATATCACTTCAAAAAAATCCCTCGCCTGCGCGATGCCTTCCCTAAAGCCCTCCATATCAAGCATCGGATGCTTATTGGCATAGAGCAAAATCCCACGCTCGCTTAGCATACGCGCTAATCCATCGATTTTGTGCGCGCTAAGTTTAGAATCTGAAATAATCACATCATATTTTATAATATCCAAATCGATAATCTTCTCAAACAGCCTAAAGCGCGGGTTTTGACGCGTCAAGGAAAAATGCTCGAAAAAATCAATGAGAGAATCTAAGCATTTTGTATCCTCCTGCACAAAATCCACGCACACATCGCTATGTTTAAGCGCCTCAAAGGCGATCTCAATATTGAAACTATCATAAATCAAAACGTGCAAAGGCTTTGCGTCGGGATTCTCAATTTGTGGCGCAAAAGTAGAATCTAGCGGCAAAGTACAGATTCCGATATGCCCTAAAAGCTCGCTATGCACGAAAAGATATTTTTTCAAAAGCAAATCTTTTTTGTCAATCAATGCTACCTGCTCGAAATCGCTACTTTTAAAAATCTCCAAACTATGCGCGCTCACACAAGTGAGAATCTGCTCATCGATGGCGTATTCCTGCCGAAAATTTGGGCTTGGCTCGCGTAATATCCACATTTTTTATCCTTTAATCGTGTGTGAAACAAATTTTGAAAAATTATCCACTATTGCCCCGCCCTTGCGGAATCCTAGCCCGCAAGATTCATAAGCAAAAAAGACATTTGGCTGATAAAAGCTCCCATTGTGCGCGTTTAGCTCAAAAAATTGCTGATAGACTTCCTTATGCGCGCCATAGATTCCCTCCTTTGCCTCTAGCACCTTTGAATGAGAATCTAAAATCTCCACATTCGCCCCCTCCCTGCCAAAAGAGCGCTTACGCACTTGCTTAATATTAAGTGGCTCAAAGCTAGATTCTAACAACAAAGGGTGTTTTGGGAACAAATCATAGAGAATCTTTAGCATGCGCTTGCTTTGAAACATCAGCGTGTAAGCGGGATTGAGAAAAATCGCGTTTTTATTTTGCATCATTTCTTTCATAAGCTGCGCCATTTCTGGCTCATCAATGGCAATAAACTCCCATGGCACGAGTTTAAAAAGAAATTCGTAATTTTGCCCTTCATACAGCACGCCCTCATCTGCAGAAAATCCCACCTCATCAATGTAGGCAAAATTCGTTGCAAAGCCCGCTTCTCTCGCCATTTGCTCCAAAAATCGCGTCGTGGTTTCCTCCTCGATATTGCCTTTCACACTTGAAAAAAGGATTTTCCACCCTTCATATAAGCTTGCAAATGCGCTTGTATCAGAATCTAGCGTGATTAATCGCTTGAAATTTTCACGCAACGCATTAGCGATATCATTAAACTGCAGATTCTCATTTAAGTTATTGTGTTTCAAAAGTGCCCATTGCACGAGCGCGGATTCATAAAGCATTGTCGGTGTGTCGGCGTTAAACTCAAGCAATTTGATAGGCTTCCCATCAAGCCCACCCGCCAAATCAAAGCGCCCATACAAATGCCAGTGGATCTCTTCCTCCCAGCTTTGGTAAATCATCTCATGCAAGCTTGGCGGAATGTCAAGCTCAAAAAGCAACTCGTTTTCTAGCACATATTCGCCCGCCTCCACATACATATCGTAGAGCTCATTGCCCGCGTTATAAAACGCCTCTGCCTCATCTTGGCTAATATGCACAAGCTCATTTTCAATATAAGGCGTGTTATCAGAATCCGTGTGCCAGCCTAGCCCGATTTCCTCTAGCACTTCTTTACTTAGGGGTTGCAGTTTGGTTACTTCCATTTGGTTGTCCTTGAAATGTATAAAATTTAAGGTATTATACAAGAAGTCGATAATAACTTTCGGCTTTCAAGTTTAAAACAAGGAGTTAGAAATGAAAAAACTACATATTTCAACTATACTTGCAGCAAGTCTTGCGGCGAGCGCGACTTTTGGCGCAGAAATCACACCTTTTGGATTCTTAGGTGCGTATTATTCTCAAGGGCTAGGCAATATGCCAGCATTCGATTCTAAGGATAAATCCGTGCAAGAATCTTATGCTGCTGTAGCTGCGCGCTTGGGCTTAGATATCGGTTTGGGACAAAACTTTAGCTTTGGTGTAGGATTGCAAGGTGCAATTCCCGTGTATCAAAACTACTACAGCATAGGACAAATACGTGGCGTGGGTGACGCACACTATCCACAGCAATATGATGTCTCTGATGCGTATTTGAAGTATGATAATAAAACAACTTCATTTGTCGCAGGACGCTTTGATGTAGGGCAGTTCTACTATGGCAAAGACAAAAAAGAGTATTCAGGTATGGATTGGCTTTGGGGAAATATCCAAGGTGCAGCGCTTAATATCAAAGGGCAACATATCGGTGTTTGGGGCTTATGGATGAACTCAAAGCTAGGCGTGTATGGCAACCAAAACCGCATGGCGTATGAAATGGCAAACTTTGGCACTTTCAGCGCGTGGAAGCACAATCATGCAGGCGAAGTGTTTATGGGCGGACTAGATTTTGATTATGATGTGTTTAAATTTAGCCCTTATGTAATGTATGATACAAACTATCAGCATTCAAACCTTTCAGGAACAACAAGCGTGCTAAGTGCGGGTGCAAAAGCTGTGCTTGATATCAAAGGCAATGGTTTGCGCTCAATCACTACTTTGCGTGGATTGTGGCAACAATATGAAGTAGGAAATCAAACTATCAATCCTACACTTCTATGGGTAGATGAAGAGTTGGTATTCTCTGAGATTTTCAAAGTCGGGGCAGGTTATATCTCTACAGCTAAAAGTGATGCATTGCTCTACGGACATGATAACAGCAGATTCTACGGCTATCGCGGAAGCAATGTATATAACAATGTGTTTAGCAGAGCGAATAATCCGCTCGTGTATGGTGGAAACTCAAGCACTTGGTATGTCTTTGGTGGGATTAAACCAGATTCACGCTTAGAGCTTGATTTGCTTTATGCAGGTGGCGATTATTCAGAAATCTCTGCAGTGGCTCAGTTTAGACTTTATGGGTCAAACGAAGGCACAAATATCAAAGTTGGCGGCGGTTTTGTAAGCACACGCGGTTATGATTGGGATAGTAGCAACCTAGATTTCAACAAACGCAGAAACAACGCGATTGCCTTCCTCAAAATCTCCCTCTAACCCACACGCTTAAAAGGGACTCTCCCTTTTAAGCAGATTCTTTTTTCATTAGCTTCTTAGCAGTATTTTAGATTTTCAAAAATCCCTATGGCGTGATGATAAAACTTTCGCTCCCATTTGCTGCGTGTAAAATTACACTATCAAACCTGCGCGCGTAGTATTTCAAAAGCATTTTTTGCAAAGTGGGCTCGATACTTGGATAAAACCACGCATTATTGCTAATAGCCAGCACATAGCGCGGATAGTCGCGATACAGCGCTCTATCTGTCGCCTCATAGCAAATCCCTACGCGAAACTCATATCCCAAAAGCGAAATGTCCCCAAAGTCCTTGCCACGCGAAAATTCCAGCTCCTCTAGCAATGGAAAAGCCTTTTTGACAAACGCAGGCAGTGGCACATACTCGCCAAAAGGCGCTAACACGACCTTATCCACGCGCAAAACTTGAGAATCCGCAAACACAAAAAGACTATTATAATATTGAGAATCCCGCACAGAAAGCGCACCTGTGATGATTGTAATCTCTTTTGAAAGATTTAAAAGCAATTCATAAAAGCTCGGATAATTTTTCAAATCCGCCTCAAGTGAAAGCGGGAAGGCATTTTCTGGCAACACAACCACGCGTTTGTCATTATTTTTTGCTTCATAAATATGCGCGAAATTTTCAATTACAATTTCTTGCATTTTTTGCGCGCTCCATTTGAACTCCTGAGGCACATTTGTGCTGACAAGCGCGATATTTTCAAATTCCTTTGGCACGCTAGATTCCCTAAATGTCTTAAAATCAAGCGCAAAAATAAGACAAAGCGCGCCAATAATGAGCCTCGCGCGTGTAAAAGCGATAAAGCAATACAGCGCGCACACAAGCAAAGTAAAATGCAAAAAATCCACGTCAAAATAACTATAGGCTAAAAAACTCTGCACATTTAGCCAATCAAAGCCAAAAGGCGCGATAAATCCAAGCAACAACAAGCCCAAAAGGCGCACCACAAGGCATTCACAAAACGCAATAAACCAAAAAATCACCCCATAAATAAGCGCCACCGCGATGCTAACAATCGGCACAAGCGCGCTTAGCCCAATAAAGCGAAAGCTTAGCCCCACCCAATAAAAACAAAAAATCCCCACAAAAAACCCAACGCCAAAACGCCGTGATTTAGGCATACGCAAATACACATAAATGCTAAGCACGCCCAAAATGCTACCTAAAAAAAGCGGAATCTCGCGCCCAAATACACTCTCAAACAAATGCAATCCATACAAAGGCGCGCAGAAGGCAAATGCAAGGATACAATCAACTAAGATAATGAAACAAACGCGAAAGAGCTTAAAAAGACGCGGGAAAGCGGGATTGAAGGTATTTTGTGTAGGATTTGTGAGATTCTGCGCGCGTGCGGGATTTTGCGCTAAATTTTGTGCGAGATTCCTAGAATCTTTAGAATCCAAAGAAGTGTGAAAAAAAATCCCACAAAGTTTTGCAAACAAAAATTCTATATTTTTCTCAAAACTCGGAATCTCCGTGCTTTCTCTAAACTGACGCATCGCTGTAGTAAGTTTTTTCATAACAAAATCCCCAAATTTTTTGCGTATTATAAAATAAAATTAAAAAATATGTTTGAAAAATCTAAGCCTATATAAAGCGCAAAATGCTACAATCGCAATTTTTAAAGAAGCAACACAATAAGGATAGAAAATGAGTGCGATGACGATGACACAAAAGCTTTTGGCGCATGCAGCGGGGAAAGATTCCGTAAAAGCGGGCGAGCTTATCATGGCAAAGCTTGATATGGTGCTGGGCAATGACATTACCACGCCTGTGGCGATTAACGCCTTTAAAAGCGCGAAGTTTGAGAAGGTATTTGATAAAAGTAAAGTTTCGCTTGTGATGGATCACTTCGCGCCAAATAAGGACATAAAAGCCGCCACACAAAGCCAGCAATGCCGACATTTCGCGCAGGAATTTGACATTAAACATTACTATGATGTGGGAAATATGGGCGTGGAGCATGCACTTTTGCCAGAGCAGGGAATTGTCACAATCGGCGATGTGGTGATTGGCGCGGATTCTCACACTTGCACTTATGGCGCACTTGGGGCATTCTCTACAGGTGTGGGAAGCACGGATATGGCTGTGGGTATGGCAAGTGGCAAGGCGTGGTTTAAAGTCCCTAGCGCGCTCAAATTTAACCTCACCGGCAAGCTCAAACCCTATGTGAGCGGGAAAGATGTGATTTTGCATATTATCGGGCTCATCGGCGTTGATGGCGCGCTGTATAAAAGTATGGAGTTTAGCGGTAGCGGGCTAAAAAATCTTAGCATCGATGATAGGCTATGTATCGCAAATATGGCGATTGAAGCAGGTGCGAAAAATGGGATTTTTGAAGTCGATGATGTGACAATCGCCTATGCGAAGGGCAGGAGCAATCGCGAGTTTAGAATCTTTAGCGCAGATGAAAACGCAGAATATGAGCGCGTGTTTGACATTGACTTAGGCGCGATTGAACACACCGTGGCTTTTCCGCATTTACCAGAAAACGCGCGCACCAAAGAGCAATGGGGCGAAATCAAAATCGATCAAGTCGTCATCGGCTCATGCACAAATGGGCGCTTTAGCGATATGGAGGCTGCAGCAAAGATTCTTTCCGGCAAAAAAATCGCCAAAAACACGCGCTGTATCGTAATCCCCGCCACGCAAAATATTTATTTAGAATGCATTGCAAAAGGGCATTTAAAAACCTTCATAGAAGCGGGCTGCGTAGTCTCAACGCCAACTTGCGGACCTTGCCTTGGCGGACATATGGGGATCTTAGCCGCGGGGGAAAAATGCGTCTCCACCACAAACCGCAACTTCGTCGGGCGCATGGGACACACCACAAGCGAAGTGTATCTTGCCTCGCCTGAAGTCGCCGCCGCAAGCGCAATCGCTGGAATCCTCGCCGCACCTGAAGATGTGCTTGGGTGAGAAACTAGCGTTCTTAATTACCCTTAATATTAGGGCACAAAAATTTTGCAGATTCCCTTTATCATATCTTGCCACCCATGTGAGAGAATTTAAGGCTTTTATTGTAGAATAGCGCGAAAAAATCCTCTTAAAATTTCCCCTCAAGGAGTAACAATGAAAATACAAGGTTTTGCGCATAAATACGGCGATAATGTCGATACAGATGTGATTATCCCCGCGCGCTATCTCAACACCACCGACAACAAGGAGCTTGCAAGCCACTGCATGGAGGATATCGACAAGGAGTTTGTCAAAAAAGTGCGGGCGGGCGATATTATGGTTGGTGGCTGGAACTTTGGCTGTGGCTCGAGCCGAGAGCACGCGCCAATCGCCATTAAAGCAAGCGGGATAAGCTGTATCATCGCAAAATCTTTCGCGCGCATTTTCTATCGCAACGCCATCAACATCGGGCTTGCCATTATAGAATCCCCTGAAATTGCAGATTCTATCGCAAATGGCGATGAAGTGGAGATTGACTTTCAAAGTGGCATTATCACTAATCTTAACACGCAAAAATCCCACGCCACAGAGCCTTTCCCGCCTTTTATACAAGAGATTATCAACGCAAATGGCTATCTCAACTGGATCGCCGCAAACAAGGAGTAGCAATGCAAAAGACAATCGCGCTCATTAGGGGCGATGGCATAGGTCCAGAGGTGGTAAATCAAGCGCTCAAAGTGCTAAAGCGCGTGGAGGAGAAGTTCGGACATAAGTTTGTCTATAACGATGTGTTTGCTGGAGGTGCGGCGATTGATGCGTGTGGAGAGTGCCTACCACAGGAGAGTATTAAGCTTTGCAAGAAAAGTGATAGTGTGCTTTTGGGCGCAGTAGGTGGGGAAAAGTGGGACAAAGAGCCAAGCCACAATCGCCCAGAAAAGGCATTGCTTAGAATCCGCAGTGAGCTTGAAGTCTTTGCAAATATCCGCCCAGCCACGCTTTTTGCGCAATTAAGAGAATCTAGCCCGCTGAAAGCCTCAATTTTGGAGCATGGGATTGATTTTGTTATCGTGCGCGAGCTCACAGGTGGCGTGTATTTTGGCGAGCACTCGACGCAAGGAAACGCAGGAAATCGCGTGGCAAGCGATAATATGTGCTATAGTGAATCTGAAATCGAGCGAATTGCTCGCGTGGGCTTTGAGCTGGCGCGCAAGCGGGGCAAAAGGCTCACAAGCGTGGATAAGGCAAATGTGCTAGATTCCAGCAGGCTGTGGCGCGAGGTGGTGGAGCGCGTGCATAGGGATTTTAGCGATGTGGAGCTAAGCCATATGTATGTGGATAATGCGGCGATGCAGATTGTGCGCGCGCCCAGCCAGTTTGATGTGATTTTGACGGAAAATATGTTTGGCGATATTTTGAGCGATGAGGCGAGTGTGATTACAGGCACGATTGGTGTGATCCCATCTGCTTCGCTAGGGCAAAGCAAAATCGGGCTGTATGAGCCTATACATGGGAGCGCGCCGGATATCGCGGGGCAGGATTTGGCAAATCCACTTGGCACGATTTTAAGCGTGGCGATGATGTTGGAGCTTTCATTTGAGATGAAAGATGAAGCGCAAGCGGTGCAAAAAGCGGTGCAAAAGGCGCTAGATGAGGGCTATCGCACCGCAGATATGATGAGCGAAGGGAAGCAGCGCGTGGGTTGTGAAAAAATGGGCGATTTGGTAAGCCAAAGAATCTAAAAGGGAGATTCTAAGATGTGCAATAATTTTCCCGCTGATTCTCAAAAACCCTCTTCCCAACCCAGTGAAAAAAAATCTACCCCCAAAGTCGGCGTCATCATCCCCATCTACAATGTAGAACAATACTTAAGAGAATGCCTAGATTCTGTAATTAATCAAACTTATAAGAATCTAGAAGTAATCTTAGTCAATGATGGAAGCACAAGAAAAGAGAATCTCAAAATTGCAAAAGAATATGTTTTAAAAGATTCTCGCTTTATCCTCTTTGATAAAGAAAATGGAGGATTAAGCAGTGCTAGAAATGTAGGGATTGAATATTTTAGTGGGAATATAAAACTGCAAAAAAGTAATATTAATGGTATTGCAGAATCTGTAGATTCTAATCACCCAAATAATGAACTAAGGGGGGGGGGATAATACTAACTTAAAAGCTAAAGATTCTTTAGATGCTTTTACTAATTCTTTAAATTCTCAAACTTCCTTAGATTCTTTAGATTCTCAAAATTCTATTTCTCAAACCTCTTTGGATTTTAACTCTTTAGATTCCACTTCCTTAGATTCTCTGCAAACTTATGAGGTTATAGATTCTAATCCTTATCATATTAAGAAAGTCTATACACAAGCTAACAATACTATAAACTCACAAGATTTTCAAACAAATATAGAATCTACAAAAACAACACAATCTCAACCCATTGACTACATTATCTTTTTAGATTCTGATGACTACCTCGACCATGCATGTATCCAATCCTGTATAGAATCCAACATAAACAATCAGGCGCAGATAATTTTTTATGAGGACGCCTATATCTTTGATGGTATAGAGAAGCAAACGCTTTACACATGGCAGGAAACTTGTGGCTTTAAAAAAGCAACTTTTATAACACCATCTATTTGGTTGGATAAAACCATACAGACAAAAGCGGATTATTTTGGCGTTACACGCGGGGTTGTGATTGATTTTAATTTTCTGCAAACCATTAAGCTTAAATTTTTAAATGGTATTTATCATGAAGATATACTTTTTGGTGTGATACTTTTTATGCAGGCTAAAAATATTTTAATTTTGCCAAACAAATATTACTACTATCGCCTGCGTGCTGGTAGCATTTGTAATTATGGTAGCATAGCGGTTAAAATACCCTTTTATTTGGAAAAAATTTTGCCTTATTTTAACGGTAGCACAAAACTTGTAAGTCAATATAATTTGGCTAGCTCATGGGCGCTAATTGCTTTGCATACACTAGAGTTTTTGCAAAATTTTGCGGATAAAGAATTAGCGCAAAGTTTTGAAAAAGCCTTTATGCCTTTTTATGCAAAGCAGTTTTTATTACTCTTTGAGTGCAGGGCTGATCCACTAAATTTGCGTCCAAAATTTCCACTTTTATTGCCTTATTTAGAAAACACACCTTTAAGCTTTTATGAGAGAATCTTAGCTTTTCACCCACTTTTACGACCAATTGCAGTGAAAATCCATCATTTCTATCTATGGCAAAAAGACTTAGAGAGAAGGTTTAGGTGGTGGAGAAAAGGGAGAAAGGTAAAGTGCAAACTAGGCAAAGCAGCTAAATAAGCTACTTTATACATTCCATATAAAGGCTTGAATCTCCTTTGTATGGGCTTCCATCGGCATTCATATCGAGCAAATATGTTTCAAAATTTGGAATATCAGAGGTCTTAAAATCAAGCACCTTTATATCCCTAAAGCCCACAGAATCCAGCACGCGCCAAAGCGAAAACGCATCATACATCCACTTGTGTCTTTCACCAATGCTCGTGGCGATAAACACCTCATCGCGCAGTGAGCGTGGCACAAGTACGCGCAAGGTTTTGAGATAAAGAGAAAGAAATTTGTTAAAGATTTTATCTTTCGTAATTTTTGCAAGTTTTGTGGTTTGTGGCTGTTGAGATTGCGCTAAAAGGTCATCGCCCACGCGCTTTTTGATAATATTTGCGAGCTTAGTGTTTTGTGTTTGCTTGACTTTCTCAAAACAAGCGAGCATCTCCCCGCCACTTTTTATCCTCACCATTTGATCGAAAAGCTCAATAAGCAACCAATCATAATACATCTCTTCATCTTGCGTGGGCTTTACCCCCCCCCCCCAATTAGAGGCTTAAGCTTATTTAGGCTTTGCAGGTAATTGCCGCAAAGATTCTCTAAATCTGGCACGACAATACGCAAAATCCCATTAGGTTTCAAAATGCGCTTTATTTCAGCGAGAATCTTGCGTGCATTCTCTGGTGTCAAATGCTCCAAAAAATGGCTGCTATAAGCCACATCGAAGTAATTTTCTTTATAGGGTAATTGAGAGAGCAAATTAACTTTTTTTACATTTTTATCAATCGGGCTAAAGTCGATATTCTCCCAGCCCTTAGCGATTCTCGCCCCACAGGCAAAGTTTAGCATTTTCATAATTTCTCCTTGAGATTTCATTTAAAGCGCGTATTATAGCATTTTTGCATGCTAGATTCTCACTTCACCAACTGCATAAATTCCGCGCGGGTGCGGGGGTCGCTTTTAAAAAGTCCGCGTAGTGCGGAAGTGATGATGATAGGATTTTTTTGCACGCCACGCATACTCATACAGAGATGGCGCGCTTGCGAGGTGACGATGACGCCTTTTGGCTTGAGCGTATCAAGGAGGCATTGCGCGATTTGCTCAGTTAGCGTTTCTTGAATCTGCAGTCTTCGCGCATATGCCTCCACCACTCTAGCCAGTGCGCTAAGCCCAGCGATACGCCCATCAGGAATATAGCCGATGCTAATGTGCCCAAAAAAGGGCAATAAATGATGCTCGCACATGGAATAAAACTCAATATCCTTGGCAATCACCATTTCATCGCATACGCCCTCTTGAAAAGTCGCGCCCAGCAATTCCTTTGGATCCTGCTTATAGCCACTTAATAAATCGCTAAAAGACTGCACTGCGCGCTGTGGTGTTTGCTTCAAGCCCTCACGCGCGGGGTTTTCACCGAGATTCTCACAAAGTGTGTGAAAAAATCCGCTAAACTGCTCTAATAAGCGATCATTTCCCATGGTTAGCCCCTTTTAGTGTTTGTAAAATGCCTAAAAACTATGCGCGATGTAAAAGAATATGTGGCTTCTATCATCTGTGCGCTTTTGTGTAAGTCCGCCGGTGCTATCGATCCCGCCTGTGCCACCATTGACTGTATAGTAGCCGACAATCGGATTGTAGCCGGCTTTTGTCGTGTCGATAAAGCCTTCAAGCTTCCCGCCCACGCTGATATCTTCGCGGATTTTGTATTTGAGGATAAGTGCGAGGCTAGATTCCGCGCTTCTAGGGGAGTTTGTCCCGCGCGCGAGAATCTGCCAATCTAGCGCGCCATGCGTCGCGCCCACAAAGCCAAAGCCTGTAAATGCGTCTTTACCCACGATGTCATTGAGCGCTGGTCCTTGCTCGTATGCGCTTGCTGTCCAAATGTCAAGCAAGGCGTTGAGCGGGCTTCCCCAAGTTCCGATGAGCGCGTTTGCATTGCCAAAGTTTTTGTAAATCCCTGCGCCAAAGGAGAAATTATTAACTTGAGTTTTTATATCCACCAAAAGCGAGGCAGTGCTTGATTCTATAGTGCCCCAATTGCGCCCTAGTGCGTTAAAGCCGGCGTTTTTTTGTGGGAAAAGTGCATTAGCTTTGATGATGGTGCGCACGCCACTGCCATCAAATTGCGGGTTTGTATCATAGCTTAAACTTATGCCGGGGGCTGTAAATTTCGTAGGCACGAAGTAGGTGAAAAGTGATGTGCTAAATCCGCCAAATGTCGCATCGACACCAAATGCGTAGGTTTGGCGATTATGCCCTTTGGAATCTTGCCCATGCACGCGGAAAAAGTCATTAAACCATTGATTGTAGGCAAACGCCCTGCGGTTAGACCAAAAGCCCCAAACTTTAAACGCGCTAAAGGTTATGTAGCCCTCAGCGCCTTGATTGTAGCCGCTAAAGTATGTGCCTACTTTGCCTGCTTCATAGCGTCCAAGTTTGAGATAGACATTGCTAGAGTTGTATTGCACGAAGGCATTTTGCACCATGTAGTTTTGTATCGTGCCTGTGTCTGCTTTGAGACCAAAATATGAGTTTTGCACGGGCGTGCCTACGCCATTATTTGTGGTTGCTGGGGCGTTGGCAGTAGAGTCAAAGGCAAGTCCGCCTATCGCACCGCCAAGCCCGACTTCAAGCCCTGCGCCCAAATCTGCGTTGATATTAAGCTGGCTAAAAAGCGTTGTGAAGCTTTCAGTTGGCGCGATGCCTCTTTGGATATTGAGCGCTTGATTGTTAAAGCCCCATTTTGTGAAAGTCTCTGCCGTGCCACTCACTTTGTAGTCAAACGCGTGCAATGCGCTTGCTATCGCAAAAGGCACAAGAGAAAAGATAAATTTTTTCATGTCCGCTCCTCATTAATTATTTGAAGTTGAAAAGTTCGTAGTCCAAGGCAGAAGTCTAGCAAAAAGTTTAAAAGGTATTGTCTATTTTGCGAAAATATGCTAGAGGGGATTTGATTTTTGTTACTTTATTGCATAAAATTTTAAATTTTTTTGGGTTTGTAAAGTATATGTTATCTATTTGTTATCTTTAAGTTATTTGTGAAAAATTATAGATTCTCTAGCGCTAAATGCGGGACTTTTAAGCTGTGTTTGAGAATCAAATGTTTAAGAACACGCTTTGTGTGGATTTTTGCAAAGATTTTACTTAGATTATAAATCGCGAGATTTTAAAAGCAATGCCTAAAAAGTGGCGGAACGGACGGGGCTCGAACCCGCGACCCCCTGCGTGACAGGCAGGTATTCTAACCAACTGAACTACCGCTCCAAAACATATTCCACAAGATTCTTAAAAAGTTACAAAGTGGTGGTCGCTATAAGACTCGAACTTATGACATCCACCTTGTAAGGGTGGCGCTCTACCAACTGAGCTAAGCGACCAAAGGGAAATAAAAGTGGTGACCCCGAGGGGACTCGAACCCCTGTAGCCACCGTGAAAGGGTGGTATCCTAACCGCTAGATGACGGGGCCACTTTTATTTAAAAACACCAAAGCTAGAAAAACTTAAGAGAATCCTAAAAACTTTGGAAAATTAGAAATGGTGGTGACCCGTGTTGGATTCGAACCAACGGCCCATTCCTTAAAAGGGAATTGCTCTACCAGCTGAGCTAACGGGTCATTTGATTAAGTAAAAATAAAGGTGGCTGTTTAAAAGGCAAAATTATAGTGATTTTATGCGCCTTTGTCAAGAAGTTTCGCTCCCTTTTTGCAAAAGATTTGCTTCATACAAAAAACGCGAGGGCGCATAGTCAATGTTTTTGAGCGCATCTTTGAGCGCGTAAGAAAGAATGAGATTTTCCTTCGCACGCGTGAGCGCGACATAAAAAAGCCGCCGCTCCTCTTCAATGCTCCCGCCCTTATTTACAAGCTTAATATTTGGGAATCTACCCTCCATCAAATCCACCACATACACATCTCTAAACTCTAGCCCTTTGCTTGCATGCACGCTTAGCAGATTCACGCCATTGCCTTCACTCGCTTCCGTTGAGATAAGCACCATCGCATTTAGGAAGCTTGGCATATCTTGATAACTACGCGCTAAGTCGTGCAGTAGAGAGATTTTGCGCGCGATATTTTCCTTTGCCTTTTCCTCCCTTTGGGAATCTATGCTGCCATCTTTATTTTTTGCGCGCTCAATTGCGAGTGTTTGCATGATTTTTTGAAAAAATGTGCTTTGTGAAATTTGCAAAATAAGGTGCTTTGGGACTTTTACTTCTTTTGTTTGGGAAAGTAAAAGGTAAAATTCATTGAGAAACTCCGCACTTTGGGCATTTAGCTTTGGGTGTTCAAAGAGTGGGTGCGAGGCGAAATTTTTATCTAGCAGCGCATTAAAACGCTCCTTTGCTTGCAAAGCAAAAAAATCATCAAAAAGCCCAAGTTGCGTGTTTTTTGCCTTTTGCTCGAAACTTCTCACAGAAAGATTTGGCGCAAAAAGTCCCTGCAATGCGTTGCCTTCACCAAGTCGCAGTAAAGATTCAAACAAATCCCTTGCCACCGCGCTTCCTATGCCTTTGCCATAGCTTAGCGCGTTGATATACGCCATCATATCGCTTTTATGCGTGATAATCGCGCATAAATCAAGCAACAACACAACCTCTTTGCTTTCAAAAAAGCTCGAGCTTCCTTTGCGCTTGCATGGGATATTGAGCGTCCTTAGGCTGGCTTCTAGTCCATCAGCGCTTGAGTTATTGCGGAAAATGATTGCGATATCAGAATGCGTGTGCTTGCTTTGCGCGATTGCCTGCGCGATCCCTTGATATTGCAAAAACAGCTCATCAAAGCCCAAAAGTTTTGGCGCTTCAAAATTCCCGCTTTTAACGACTTCAAGCTTTTTGGGGTAGATTCTCTCATTGTGTTCGATGACTTTGTTTGCAAGCGCGAGAATCTGCGCGCTGGAGCGGTAATTTTTACTTAAACTAAAAACCCTTGCATTTTCATAAGTGCTTGCAAAACTGCTAATAATGCTAATGTCCGCGCCATTAAAAGCATAAATGCTTTGGTCGTAATCGCCCACGCAAAAAAGGCTTTTTGGCTGCAATGCTTTAAGGATAGAATCTTGTAAGGGATTAGTGTCTTGGTATTCATCGCAAAGCACCTCGACGAAATCTGGCGTCTTTTGGCTAATCGCCTCGCGATAAAGTAGCAGTAAATCGTTATAATCCGCGTAATGATGGGCTTTTTTAAGCTCGCTAAATTCCGCAAGCACATCTTCATAAATAGCCGTGTAGTCCTCTTGTTGTGGTTGCCTTTTGGTAATCCACTCGCCAAAGCTCCCGCTAAAACTGCTATTAACAAAAAGCGAGTAAATATCATAAAGATATTGGCTTGAGTAGGGCGGTTGGCTTGAGCGATTGAGAAAAACGCGCTTTTCATAGAGGCTTTTAAAAAGCACTTTGAGCTCTTTTGGCTGTTTTAAGCGGATTTGGGAATGTTGCTTTAAATAGCGATACGCCACAGCGTGGAAAGTGCCAGATTCTATCTCGCCAGCAACTTTTGGGCTGAAAAACTTGCCCACGCGCTCAATCATTTCTTGGCTTGCTTTGTTTGTGAAAGTTAGTAAGAGAATCTCCTTTGGCGCGACACCACTTTGCAAAAGATGAGCGATTCGCCCAACAATCGTAGAGGTTTTTCCCGTGCCAGCCGAAGCGATGATGAGATTATATCCGCGTGGCGCGCTTGCAGCAGCGCGCTGTTCTGCGTTTAGAAGCGAAATAGGCATTAGCTAGAGCGTAGATTCCAAAGTTATTGGGCTTTGTGGCTTTTATGGACGCAAAGATTCTAGCAATTCTTTTGGTAAAAATTCTTTGATAGGCTTTGTAATGCCAAAGCTCGGATAATCTTTGAGATTTAGCACCACTTGCGCGGCGTATTTTTTGCTTGGATTAAACACGATTGGTGAAAGGAAGCTCACTTGAGAATCTTCAATCGGGCTTTGCACCACAAGCACGCAATACACCTCGATTTTATCGCTTTCTTTTAAATCTAGCATTAGCTCTGTAGCGGTAGGAATGCTAAAGTTATATTCCTTCAAAAGCGCGTAAGGATTAATCAAAATAAGCCCCATCGAGCCATCAAGCGCGCTAATCTTGCAAAACACATCATCGATTTTTTCAAACTCCACCTGCGCGACATTTTCAAAACCTAAAATTGGCGATTTGACTTCATACTGCATGGATTCTCCTTTATTTTGGCTATAACCCCATGATTATAACACAAGATTAAGATTTTTAATTTTTTGACGCGCTTAAAATTTTATCTTTTTCACAAATTCTTTCACTGGCTTCTCCACTTCATCTTTCATTGTGTTTATATCGCATTCTCCACCAGTGCAAATAAAGCCTGTGTCTTCTTCATAATAATACCCATGCCCTGAAAAGCGTGAAGTATCACTTAAATATCCTAAAGTTTCAGTTATATCACTTAGCTTATCTTTAAATTCTTTTGGGAAAAAGGTATCATAAAGCTCAAAGTTATGAAGATATTTTATAGAAAAAATATCAAGGAAATAAGGCTCTGAATCTGAATACTCTCCTTTTATCAAGTCCGCGCTATCTTGCAAGGTGTTTGTAGCAAGAAGCAAGATTCCCATAAGATACACTCTTTGCACGCAAGCTTGCCTTTGCTCTTGGGTTTTAAAACCATAACGCACTATGCTTAAATATGCATACAAAGGCACTCCATTATCGCCTAGTATCTCATTTGTCTCTTGCACCTCTTTTTCGTCATTGTTATAATCCAGAAAAAAGCAACGCATATTATCTCTATATTCTAAAAGATTCTTATTAAATGTTTTTAAATTTGCCCTTGTTTCCTGCCCTAGCTTTGTATCTTTTGGAATGCTATTAAGTATGCCAAAATAAAGTTTTGAATAAAGTTTGTCTAAACTCGCTGTTTCTTTATTGCTACAAATAAGCTTTTCAACCTCACTCTTTGCCTTCGCGCAGTCAAAGCTAGGCTTGGAAAGCTCATTTGTGTGAGCGATGAGTTTTCCTGTTTTATCTATGAGGTTGTCTTGGGCTGCTTTTTTGATGATTTTAGATAATAGAAATTCTTTATCTGAATTGATAAGCTCATAATATTCTTTAGGATTAGTTGAAAATATCTCATCAAAGATATATTTATATTTAGGATTATCATAGATGAAATTTGTCATTTTTTTGAAATATTGCAAATATGCTTCATCCTCTGCTTCGCCTATATTTGTTGTTAGATTTATAGGATTAGCACCTTCTGGTATATGTCCCAATTTAATATTTTCATTCCAACTGGTTTCTGCTTCTTCCATCATTTCTTGTTTAACTTCAACCATATCTTTAATCAGCTTTTCAAATTCTTTTCTATCTTTAGCATCAAGTTTTGATCTGATAAATTCAATATAGCTTGAATAAAAATTATTCTCTATCAAGATGTATTTATCGCTATAATCACTAAATACGCCAACACCAGTATCACTGCATATATATATCTTAGTATTATCACTTAGCAATATGTCGCACTCAGCGGGACTCATTTTCTCGTATTCTTGTTGATTAATCATCTCATCAAGATCTAAAGCCTCAAACCATGTAAAGCTTAAGATTAAAATCACAAATAGTTTTTTCATTCTTTCTCCTTAGATTTTTAGCTATAATCGCAAGCTTAATTATACAACACTAAGACTTTAAGGCGCTTTTATGCAAGAAAATCTTTCAATACAAACCAAAGACACAAATCCTACCACCCAAAAGGGCTACAATCCCGCAAGCATAGAATCTCAAATTTATGAGATTTGGCAGAAACGCGGATATTTTGAAGTAGATAGAAGTAAGAAAAAAAATTTTTGTATTATGATGCCCCCGCCAAATGTCACCGGTGTGCTACATATCGGGCATGCGCTGACTTTGAGCCTGCAAGATATTATCACGCGCTATAAGCGCATGGATGGCTATGCTACGCTTTATCAACCCGGAATGGATCATGCCGGGATTGCTACGCAAAATATCGTAGAAAAACAGCTTCTTGCAAAGGGCATAAATAGACAGGATTTAGGCAGAGAGGCATTTTTGCAAAAAGTGTGGGAATGGAAAGAAGAATCTGGCGGGAAAATCCTAGAGCAAATGCGAAAGCTTGGGATTTCGCCAGCATGGAGTAGGCTACGCTTCACAATGGATAAAGGCTTGCAAAATGCGGTGAAAAAGGCGTTCGTGCATTGGTATAATCAAGGGTTTATCGTGCAAGATTCTTATATGATAAATTGGTGCGTGCATGATGGCGCGCTAAGCGATATAGAAGTCGAGTATGAGGAGAATGAGGGCAGTTTGTATTATCTGCGCTATTTTTTGGTTGAGAATCCTAGCGAATATGTGGTCGTCGCCACCACGCGCCCAGAAACATTTTTTGGCGATAGCGCGGTGATGGTAAATCCACAAGATTCTCGCTATAAGCATTTGGTAGGGAAGTCTGTGCGCCTACCTTTGAGCGGAAGGGAGATTCCTATCATTGCGGATTCTCATGTGGATATGGAGTTTGGGACAGGTTGCGTGAAAGTAACGCCCGCGCATGATATGAACGACTATCAAGTAGGAAAAACGCATAATTTGCCCTCACTTGTGGTGTTTGATGAAAAGGGAATCTTAAACGCGCTTGCGGGGGAATTTGAAGGATTAGAGCGATTGAGTGCGAGGGAAAAAATTATTACAAAACTTCAAGCGCTTAATTTTGTAGAAAAAATAGAATCTTATACAAACAAAGTCGGTAAATGCTATCGTTGCGGGAGTGTCATTGAGCCCTACATTTCAAAGCAATGGTTTGTCAAAAAGGAAGTCGCGCAAAATGCTATCAAGCGCGTGAATGCCAAAGAAGCGCAGTTTTTCCCGCCTGCGTGGCTGAATAACTATAATGCGTGGATGAATGAATTACGCGATTGGTGCATTTCGCGCCAGCTTTGGTGGGGGCATAGAATCCCGGTGTGGTATTGTGAATGTGGGGAAAAAATCGCAAGCGAAGTTGATAATCCCATTTGTCCTAAATGTGGCGCGCGCGTTCAAACGCAAGATCCTGATGTGCTTGATACTTGGTTTAGTTCTGCACTTTGGGCGTTTAGCACGCTTGGTTGGGGAAATGGAGAGGTTGCAAATGGTGCGAAAGATTCTGCCAACGCGCAAAATTCTCTATTTGAAAGTGACGACTTAGCGCGCTTTTATCCAAATTCTTTGCTTATCACTGGCTTTGATATTCTCTTTTTCTGGGTGGCTAGAATGCTTCTTAGCGGGGAATCTTTGCTTGGCAAGCTACCTTTTAAGGATATTTATTTGCATGCGCTTGTGCGCGATGAGTTTGGCAATAAAATGAGCAAATCGCGTGGCAATGTCATCGATCCGCTTGAGATTATTAAAAGCCATGGCGCGGATTGTTTGCGCTATTGTCTTGCAAGCCTTTGCGCGCAGGGGCGCGATATTAAGCTTTCCTACGCCCAGCTTGATTTGTCAAAAAATTTCGCAAACAAAATCTATAACGCCGCGCAGTTTTTGATGCTTTACACAAAGCAGTTGCGCCCAGAAAATCCTAATTTTTCAGAGTTGCAAGATTTTAGCACGCCACTTGGGCGCTATTTGCGCGCGCGCTTAAATGCCACAATCACGCAGTTGCGCGCCTCTCTTGAAATTTATCGCTTCAATGAGGCTACAAGCATTATCGAGCGCTTTTTGTGGAATGAATTTTGTGATTGGGGTATCGAGCTTGCGAAGGCGCAAAAAGAGGCGATTTTTGAGCTTGGCGCGATTTTTATGCAGGCGTTGAAACTCTTGCACCCATTTATGCCGTTTTTAAGCGAGGATTTGTGGCAAATGCTTAGAGGCACGCGCCTTGCGGATTCTACTTCGATTATGATTGAGCCATTCCCACAAGCAGAGCAGGGCGCGGATTCTCTTTTGGAAGCGCAGTTTGCGCGCATTAAAGATTGCATCGTGTCCTTGCGTCGTTTGAAAGCGACTTTAGAGCTTGGGAATGCCACAATCGCGCAGGCGTTTTTCAAGCTTGATATGGAAGTGGATTCCGCGCTTTTGGAACGCTTTGTATGCAAGCTTGCAAAGGTTGAAAAAATTAGCCTTGTAAATTCTAAACCGCAGGGCTGTATTAGCGATGTGGGCGAGTATGTGCAAAGTTTTGTGAAGTTGGAAGGCATTGATTTGAGCGCGATTATTACGCGCCTTCAAGCTCAAGATGCTAAATTGCAAAAAGAAATCACTAAACTTTCAGCCCAGCTAGAAAATCCAAACTTTGTGAAAAACGCCCCAGCGCAGGTTTTAGAGCAGACAAAAGCGGGATTAAAAAACGCGCAGGAATTACAACAAAAAGTGCAAAATGAGCTAAAAGCGTTGCAAGTTTAGGCGATTCTATTTTAACCACAAAACGCGAGGCTATATTTTCGCACAGCAGAATCTAGCTCTTTGATTTCCTCTAAATTTGCAAGCGCGCAGTCCTTGCTTGATTCAAACTTTTCAAGTGCATGCAAAATAATCTTTTCAATCGCGCCAAATTTAATACGCCCGCTTAAAAACGCGCTCACCGCGATTTCATTGCTTGCGTTGAGTGCCACGCCTAGTTTTGGCGCGCTCAAAAGTGTGCCTTTAAGATTCCACAATGGATAGCGCTTTGTATCAATAGGCGCAAGGGAGAGATTACTGAGCGCGCTCAAATCAAGTGGCGCGATGATATTTTGCGTGCGTGCAAGCGCTGGATTTAGCGCATAAGCGATAGGCAGGCGCATATCAGAGTGGCAAATATGCGCGCACAGCGAGCCATCGATAAACTCTATAAGCGCATGGATTAGCGAGTTTTTTTCAATCAGCGCGTTAATGCGCTCTATCCCAAAAAGCCAGCGCGCTTCTAGCACTTCAAAAAGCTTGTTTGTCATCGTCGCGCTGTCGATGGTGATTTTCTGTCCCATCGACCAATTTGGGTGCTTGAGCGCTTCTTGTGGCGTGGCATTTGCAAGCTTACCTAAAGGCATATCACGCAACGCACCCCCGCTAGCTGTGAGCAAAAGCTGTTTTATACCATTTTGCGCGGGAAAATCTTGTAGATTCTGAAAATTTGCAGAATCTTGTGTATTTTGGGAATTTTTAGAATCTTGCGCATATGGATTTTGTGGATTCTTAAGATTTTGCGCGTGTGAAAATTGCGTATTTTGCACCAAATACCACAGCCCAAAATGTTCGCTATCAATGGGCGTGATTTTATAATCTTTCAAAAGCCAGCCCGCCACGACAAGGCTTTCTTTGTTTGCAAGCGCAAGCTTTTTACCACATTGCTTTGCTTGCAAACTCGGGGCAAGCCCAGCAAAGCCAACGAGTGCATTTACAACAAGCGCACTTTGAGAATCTGCAATCATTTCTAAAATCCCAGATTCTCCGCAATACACGCTAATTTTATGCTTTTTAATAAACGCGTCATCAAGCTTTGGAAGATCTTTAGAATCTGCAATGGCAATTTTTTGTGGCAAAACCTCGCGCATTTGGGCGTTTAGCAAGTTAATATTGCGTCCAGCTGAAAGCGCCTCTATAGGCATATTGAAAGCCTTTGCAACTTTTATGGTATTGACACCAATTGAGCCTGTGCTGCCTAAGAGAATCATAAAGTTTTAAAATTACGCAAAAAATGAAAGCACAAACTGCATGCCAATCGCGCTAAATAAAATCGCATCAACCCTATCTAAAATGCCCCCATGTCCGGGCAAAATCGCACCGCTATCTTTAATCTCGGCTGCGCGCTTTAAGTAGCTTTCAAACAAATCGCCAAACACAGCCAGCACAGAGACTACAAACGCGCCAACAAGCGCTAAGGCAAAGTTAGGGAAGAATCCTACAAAAAACACACTTCCCACAACCACGCCACAAAGCACGCCTACAATCACGCCCTCAATGGTTTTCTTAGGCGAAGTGGGGCAAAATGGCGTCCTGCCAAATGCCTTCCCGCCAAAATATGCGCCTGTATCTGTGAGCGCAACTATCATAATGAGGCTTATAAGCCCCAATCTATCGAAGTTTATATACACTTCCCAAATGCAGAGAAATGGCAAAGTCGGATAGATAAAAGGCAGAAGCATTTTTGGGCTAATCTTTCTTGTGTAGGCAAGATAGGAAGCATAGAGCAAGAGGACAAAAAGCCCGCAATAAAGCGGCTTTGTGCTAAAATATGCGCCCATCCAAAGTAGCGCGCAAAAAGCATAAAAATGCCATGTGCCCTCAATCTTAAAAAGCCCAAAAGATTCTTTCACACCAAGTATAAAAAGTGCGCCCAAAATCGCCCAAGTTAGGGCTTTGTAATTTAAAAACAACACAAGCGCTAAGACTGCGATGAGCAAAAGCGCGGTAATGTAGCGCTGTTTGTTTGGGGAATTGAAAAAAAGTGCTTTGAGTTTTTGTAAAAATGCTTGCAAGAAAATCCTTTGGTTTGGAATTATTCTGAAAAATAAGTGCGTATTATAGCAAATTTTCTCTTTGAGTTTTTGCTAAAAAGTGGCGTTTTTTTGGTAGAATCCCAACCTTTAAAACAAGCATTGTATCTATTGTATAAATTTTAGCACCGCAAAAGGGTTCTTTAAAGAAAAGGTAAGGGGTTTGAAAAGATGTTTTGGCAAAAAAGCATAAGTTATAAAAGTGTAAAAAAGCTAACAGGAATTTTTCTTGTAATCGCGTGTCTTGGGCTAGTATTCAACGCAAACGCAGCAGATGATAAAGAGCAAAATAGGCTTGATGCGTATAAAAAGCTACGCAAAGTCATTAGCGCAATAGAGGAAGGCTATGTCGATGAGCTAAAAATTGATGCGATTGTGGATAAAGCAATCGATGGGCTTTTGAGCAATCTTGACGCGCACTCGGCATATTTAGATAAAAAGAAATTTGATGATTTAAAAAGCCAGACAGAGGGCGAGTTTGGTGGTATCGGGCTTTCACTTGATATGAAAGATGGCGCGCTTACCGTCGTTGCGCCCATTGATAATACGCCAGCATACAAGGCGGGTATTAAAAGTGGCGATGTGATTTTAAAGATAAATGATGAAAGCACGCTAGGTATGCCAATAGATAGCGCGGTAAATCTTATGCGTGGTAAGCCTAAAACAAAGCTAGAGCTTACCATTGTGCGTTCAGGCGAAAATAAACCGCTCACTTTTAATCTCGTGCGTGATATTATCCGCGTGGAATCTGTGAAAGTAAAAAAGATTGAGGGAAGCAATTATGCCTATGTGCGCGTGACTTCTTTTGATAAAAATGTAACGCTTGAGGTGAAAAATGGGCTTAAAGCGCTAGGTAAGGTTGAAGGCGTTGTGCTTGATTTGCGCTCAAATCCGGGTGGATTGCTCGATCAGGCAGTGGATCTTTCAAAGCTTTTCATCAAAAGCGGTGTGATTGTCTCTCAAAAAGGGCGCAATAAAAATGAAAATATCGAGTTTAAAGCAAGCGGGAGCGCGCCGTATGCGGAATTACCGCTTGTGGTGCTAGTCAATGGTGGAAGTGCGAGTGCGAGCGAGATTGTCGCGGGTGCTTTGCAAGATCACAAGCGCGCGATTTTGGTTGGTGAGCCTACATTTGGCAAAGGGAGCGTGCAGGTGGTGATCCGCCTTGATAATGATGAAGCCATTAAGCTTACTATCGCAAAATATTACCTTCCAAGTGGGCGCACAATCCAAGCTGTAGGTGTGCAACCTGATGTGCTTGTGTATCCCGGAGCTGTGCCAGAATCTAGCAATGGCTTTTCTATCAAAGAAGCGGATTTGAAGCGCCATTTGCAAGGTGAGCTTGAAAAAATCCAAGATCCTAAGGAAAGCAAAGATTCTAAAGACACACAAAAAGATTCTAAAGATTCTAAGGCAAAAATCATAAGTAGTGAAGATGTGTATAAGGACATTCAGCTTAAAAGCGCGATTGATATTCTTAAGGCATGGAATATCTTTAAGCCAAGCAAATAAATTTTAGAATCTCACACAAGGAGGGGCGATGCAAAAGGGCGCGATGTTGTATGAAGGCAAGGGTAAGAGGCTTTTTGCAAGTGAAAATGCAAATGAAGTGATTGCGGAGTTTAAAGATGATTTGACTGCGTTTAATGCCGAGAAAAAAGGTAGCGAGCAGGGCAAAGGCGCGCTAAATTGCCACATTAGCAGTGCGCTTTTTGAGCTTTTGGAAAAAGATGGCATCAAAACGCATTTTGTAAAAAAAATCGATGAAACGCATATGCTTTGTAAAAAAGTTTCAATAATCCCAATTGAAGTGGTTACGCGTAATGTCGCCACTGGCTCGCTGACAAAAAGGCTGGGCATTGAAGAGGGCAAGGAGCTACCTTTCGCGCTGGTGGAGTTCTACTACAAAGATGACGCGCTAGGCGATCCGCTCATTAATGATGAGCATTGCAAGATTTTAAATATCACCCAAGATTCTAAAGAGCTGGAGTTTTTGAAGTCTCAAGCGCGCAAGATTAATGAGATTTTGAAGCAATTCTTTTTAGAGCGCGATTTGAAGCTGATTGATTTTAAGCTTGAATTTGGCAAGGATAGCGAAGGGAATATTATTTTGGCTGATGAGATTAGCCCTGATAGCTGTAGATTCTGGGATAAAGAGACAAATCAAAAGCTTGATAAGGATAGATTTAGACAGAATCTAGGGAGCGTGAAAGTCGCCTATGAGGAAGTGCTTAAGCGCATTTTGTCTAAATAAATTCTGTGTATAAAAGGAAAATAATGCAAATAAAGGCTGTTGTGAGTTTGAAAAATGGCGTGCTTGACCCGCAGGCAAAGGCAATCCACCATGCATTAAACGCGCATGGTTTTGAATCTCTTAAGGGCGTGCGTTTGGCGCGCGAGATTGTGCTGGATTTAGATATTACCGATGAGGCGCAGGCGCTAAAAATTGCTAAAGAAATGTGCGAAGAGTTGCTTGCAAATTTGGTGATTGAAGAATATCAGATTGAGCGCGTGTAAGGAAAAAATGTGGTAGCGATTTTACAATTTCCGGGCACAAACTGCGAAAAGGACATGCAGCACGCCTACGCGAGGCTAGGGATTGAAAGCAAGATTATTTGGCATAAAGAGGAGGCGTTGCCCTCTTCTTGCGCGCTTGTGATTGTGCCGGGCGGTTTTAGCTATGGGGATTATTTGCGTAGCGGGGCGATTGCGCGCTTTTCGCCCATTATGCGCGCGGTGAGTGCGTTTGCAAAAAATGGTGGTTTTGTGCTTGGCATTTGCAATGGCTTTCAGATTCTCTGTGAATCTGGACTTTTGCCTGGTGCTTTGAAGCGCAATGATAATTTGCATTTCATCAGTCAGAATCAAACCTTGCGCGTGGTGAATACCAACAACGCTTTTTTGCAAGATTACGCGAAAGGTGCGCTTATTAGCCTTCCTATCGCGCATGCTGATGGAAGCTATTTTGCTGATGAAATATTGCTAAAAGAGCTAGAGCAAAACGAGCAGATTCTTTTGCGTTATGTGGAAAATCCTAATGGCTCAATTAGCGATATAGCCGGTATTTGCAATAAGGAAAAAAATGTCTTTGGGCTTATGCCACACCCTGAGCGCGCGATAGAATCTTTGCTCGGCGGGACTGATGGTGCGCAAATGCTTGCTTCAATCTACAAAGTCGCACAAAATAAACTCGCGCAAAAAGCAGGGGCACAAGCATAATGAAAAATTTTATTTTGTGTTTTTTGAGATTTTTTCTTTGCGCTCTTGTTTTTGGAAGCGCGTTAGGAACGCAAGCTTTAGCAGAGGAAGCTTCAACACAGAGCGCGCAGGATTTAGCAGATTCTGAGCAAGTGCGCGCAAAAATTGTTTATCTCAAAGTCACACAATCCCCGCAAGAAAGCCTCTATATCGGGCAGGAAGTGAGCGTAAGCTATGAGGCGACATTTTATGCGGGTGCGAGTTTTGTAGGCGCAAATTTTGATAAAGTAGCTCAAGATCGCATTGAGATTCTCAATAAAAACGCGCAGTGGCGCGCTATCGGGCAGGATCGCTATCAAGTAACTTATTATTTTAAGATTAAGCATGAATACGCCAGCATTCCGCCTTTAAGCGTGCGCGCATTGAGTGCGGATTCTAGCTATGAAGAGGTTGCAAGTGTTGGCGCTATCCCGCTAAAAGCGCTCAATCTCAAAACAAATCCGCGCTATATAGGCATTTTTGGCGAGGATTTCAAGGTGCTACGCCACAAAAGCAAGATTTATGATGACGCGAATAATATTGTCATTTTTGAATTCCAAGTCAAAAGCCCAAATGTGCGCGATATGAGCTTCCCAAATGCGCCAAATCAGGGCTTTGAGGAATTGCGCATGGGCGAGGAAAAAGTGGGTGCGATTTATTATGTTGTTGTGCCAAAGTCCCTGCGTGAGCTGAATTTTGAATATTTCAACCTACAAGCCTCGCGCTTTGAGAGTGTGAGTATTCCGATTGTGGTGAGTGCGGATTCTGTTAGTACGCAGAGCGATTTAAAGCCAAAGGTAAGCTATGCGCTGTTTAAGTTTGTCTTTTTGGGCTTAGGTGTCGCGCTATTTTTTGGACTTTTTCTTTGGAAGCGTAGCAAACTTGCGCTTTTTGCGATGGCGATTTTGATTGGCGTGATTGTGTATAATCTCACACTTAGTAGCTTCCAAGGCGTGCTGAAAAAAGGCGCACAGGTGAGCATTCTACCGATGAATAAATCCACAATCGTGCGCATTGTAGAATCTGATATGCAAGTTGAGGTGCTAGATTCCCGCAAGGTGAATATCGATGGTGAAAATGTCATGTTTTATAAGGTGCTAATCGGGGATTCTCAAATAGGCTGGGTAAGGAGCGCGTATGTTGTCAAAAATTAGGGGTTTAATCGCCACGCTTAGCATTGCGATTTATTTGCCTATCATCATTTTGCAGATTTATTTCACAAGGACAAAGCAAAATGGGCGCAAAGCGCGCTTGCAATGTCGCTTTTTTTTCAAGGTTAATGGCTTTCATATCGAGCGCATAGGGGAGTTTGATACAAGCGCACAGCTTATTGTGCTTAATCATCAAAGCGTGAGCGATATTATGTTTTTGGAAGGTTTTCATCCGAGCAATATTTGCTGGGTGGCTAAAAAACAGCTAGGTGAAATCCCGCTCTATGGCTATGCACTGACTTTGCCTGAGATGATTTTAATCAATAGAGAGGATAAAAGCGGGATTGTGTTTTTGCTAAAAGCGGCTAAGGAGAAGCTCGCGCAAGGGCGCCCGATTGTGATATTCCCTGAAGGCACACGCGGGAAGGGTAAAGAAAAACTGCTTCCTTTTAAGCCCGGGGCAAAAGTGCTAGCAGAAAAGCTTAAGCTCAAAATCCAGCCAATTTTGCTCATCAACACGCGCAAGATGTATGACACCGCGCCTATTTCCTCAAAGACAAACAAGGCAAGGCTTGTCGCGCTAGAATCTTTTGTGCCAAATTTTGAAAATCCACAATGGTATGAAGAGCTAGAAACATTAATGCAAGAAACTTACGCAAAACACTACGCAGAATGCAATGCGTAAGGGTTGATTTTAGGATTCTTTAGTTTGCTATATGTGCATGAAGGCGCTCGTTATATTTCCTAAATGAGCGAGGTTTTGCCACTTTGTAGAGCGTTTCATACTCTTCACTTGCAGTAAGCACAGGACCTTGCAACGCCTCGCTTTCATTGTTTCCGAGCATTTGTATCGAGTGCATTTCATCATAATACGCGATTTTCCTATCAATTACCCCAAGTATCGTATGCAGGCGCGAAATCTCCTCTAGCACATTTTGCTTTTGGCGCACAATCATATCGCGACGCTCCATAATAGTCTCATCGCCAAGCTCGGCTAGCTCGATATATTGACGCAGCTCATCTATGCTCATACCCATTTCGCGGAAGCAGTTTATCCAGCACGCCCACTCGACATCTTTTTTACTAAAATAGCGGATATTATTAGAATCTTTTTGCAACGCTGGGAATAGCCCCTTGCTCGCCCAAAAGCGCAAAGTCCTTGATGCGATGCCTGTTTGTCTTTCTACCTCAATAATCGTGTATGCCATAATTTTATCCTTAAAAAAGTTAGTTTAAAATCCTAAATTATAACAAATTTTAGCTTTTCTGGTTGATTTGTTTGCGGGATTCTCTCGCGCAAGATTTGTTATAATCGCCTTAAAATTTTAAGATTTTCTATTTAAAAGGGTAATGATGGCGAAAAAAGCGTTGGTGCTAGGCGGTGGAGGCTCTAAAGGAGCGTATCAAGTGGGCGCGTATAGGGCGCTTGTGGAGTTAGGACATAGCTTTGATTTGGTCGTTGGCACGAGTATTGGTGCGCTTAATGGCGCGCTTATCGTGCAGAATGACTTTGCGCTTTTGTGCGAGCTGTGGGAGAAAATCAGCGTTGAAAAAGTCATCTCGCATGGGCTTAATTTCACGCAAGATATGGATTATTATTTTGCAAACACGCAAAAGATTCTACCATTTCTCAAATCCTACGCGCAAAATAAAGGCATGGATACTTCCCCGCTGCAAGGGATTTTGAATAGTTATTTAAATTGGGAAAGAATAGAATCTTCAAAGCTAGATTTTGGGCTTGTAACGCTTGAAATCCCAAGCCTCACGCCCTATGAAGTGCGAAAAAATATGATGACTAAAGACACGCTCTCTTCGTGGGTGCTCGCCTCTGCATCGTGCTTCCCGGCGTTTCCGATTTTTGAGTTTGAGGGTAAAAGTTTCATTGATGGGGGCTATTATGATAATGTGCCTATTGATTTGGCTTACAAAATGGGCGCGCAGGAGGTTGTGGCGGTTTCGCTTAATTGGGATTTTGAAAGCAAATACGACACAAATCCGCTGGTGACGCACATTCGCCCTTCGATGTATTTAGGCAGTATGCTTGATTTTTCAAAAAATGCAATTGCGCAAAATATCACTTTGGGCTATTTGGAGACTATGCGCGCGTTTGGGAAGTTTGTGGGGCAGTGCTATTGCTTTGCGCCCAAAAGTATTGATGAAGCTTTAGAGGCAAAAATCCACACGCTTTTAAGGCAGATTCTCAGTCAAGAGCTTAACAAAAGCTATGAAGCCACGACGCTTTCAGCAAAGTTTGGCGCGCAAATGGCAAGCACCGGGCTTTTTTCAAAAATCACCTCGCAAACGCCATTTTGTGATAAATTACTTCAACTTGCAAATTTTCACAAAGAGCCAAAGGTGCGCTGGCAGGAAGTTTTGTTCTTTCTTGTGGAATCTTATATGAGTTTGTGCAATTTTGAGCGCACGAAGGTGTGGGATATGCGTGAGGTTTTGGCGATGGCAAGGAAGCACTTTGAGAGTGGCGCATTTAGCGAGGTGCTAGAATCTGCTAGGGATATGGATTCTGCTACGGAGACAAAGGAGGCAAAATCCGCATTTGATATGATGCTTTATATGATGCGTGGAATGGCGAGTGGCGCGCGCTTTGAGCATTTCAAAAAACAGCTTTTGGAATACAAGCCAAATGCAGAATTACTCGAGCCAAAAAGTGTGAAAATAAGCGCCTGCGTGCTTTTAGAGATTATTTTAAACCTCTAAAATATTTTTAATTGTTTTAAAACTTTTGCGACAAACTGCATATAATGTGATGACAATAAATCAAATTCGCGCAGGTGAGGTAAAACTAAAGCCTTAAAACGCCAGCTCGCCAAGCGCAAAGTCGATAAAATTGATTGCACGCCAAGAAATTTTTTGAGAATCTGCGTGTGTTTTTTGGGGATCTATTTTTTGAGAATCTTTATGCGTGGATTCTATATACTCTTTTCTCCCGCGTGCATTGTGCTGGAATTCCCCGCTGTCTTCAAAACTAAGCGTGATAATATAGGCGGTATTTTGCGTGCATTTTTGCAAGCGCTTTTCGCAAAGCTCGCGCGTAGCAAAGGGGATAGGCAAATACGCGCAGTCCTTATACACAAGCATGCCTTCCTCGTAGCTAATCGCGCCCCCGCCAAGCTCGCGCATTTTCACAAGCTCTAAAAACAGCATATTTTCAAACTGCGCGGGAATATTGTTTTCAAATTTCACAACCCAGCTAAGGCTAAAGTCCGCAAAATAGAGCTTTTTAGCAAGTTTTTGCATAGGCTCATTTGTGTGCTCAAGGCTATGCGGGACAAAAAACAGCACGCCATTTTCCTCCCATTTTTTTAGCAAAGCATAGATTCTATCTTTTGAAATTTTTGTCTGCTTTTTAAGCGCAGTGTAGATTCTATGAATACTCACAGCTTGAGCTTGAAAATGAAGTAAAAAAAGAAAAATCTCTAAATCCGCACCAAAATAAAGCTTGAGAACTTCCCTTCGGCGCTGCTCTTTTTTGTAATGCGGGGTTTCTAGCATTTCGGGCATATTGCCATCTTTAAGAAAAAAGGCAAAGAGGTTTTTTAGCGAAAAATTTTTCGCGCTAAAGCTCACAAACTCTTCAAAGCAAAGTGGCATAATGCATTTTGGCGTGAAATCACTAGGTGCATTCTCGCGCGCGCCCAGCAGGATAATATTTTGCAAGTTTGGCAGAGTGAGCGTTGGCTTAAAATTATCAAGCACAAGGACATCGAGCTTTTTTTCCAAAAACATTTTAAGTAAGTAGGTTTGCAATTGCGTAGAATCTAGCCGCACATCGTCCAAATCCAAATACATAGGCTTTTTGTAAGAGAGTGCAAATTGCAGGGCGAGCGAGGTTTTGCCTGATTTTGGTGCGCCAAAAAGAAAGGTGCGTCCGGGCAAGATTCCATAACGGCGGGGCAAAATCGTGCGATCACTAAGATTTTCTTTCAAAGCGTTAAAAATCATTGCAAACTCCGAGTTTTTGGGAAATTATAGCATTTAAAATTAGGGGTGTAAAAAATAAAATGAGGTTGAAATAGGTTTAAAAAAAGAAGTGAGTTTGGAAAATAAGAATCCTAGCCCTGCGTTGAGAAAACGCGGGCTTAGGATTTAAACCTAAAGGATTAATCCTTGTAAGTTGTAAGATGAGAAGTTACCTTATCTACTTTTTTGTAGTTATAAGGTTTTGTATTCGCATCTAGATCGAGCAATTCTTTTGGCGCTGGACCATTGACATTGTGATGCTCATAGTAGCGATCGCCTGCTTTATGTCCGTTCATATCGACTTTGTAAGTGATTTCACCCGGATTGAGTTTTTGAATCTCTTCAAAGCCAACATTTGAAGTTGTAAAGCCTTTGATGCCATTTGCATTTGCAATTTCTACAAGCTTAGTTTGTCCCATTCTAGCCATTTCTACCGCTTGGAGAAGCATTCTGCTTGCTTCGCGTGGATTGTGGAATCCTGTAGAGTTTTCCGCTCCTACGAAGTCACCTCTCATTTGTCCTCTGCGGTGCAATTCTAGTGGCTCTGCTAATGCTTTAGAGATTTTTGCATCATCTGGCTTGCCATCAGTTTGGTATGCGCTTAGTTTGCCTAGCTCAGTTCTCAATCTACCGATATCTTGGATAAGGCTCACTGTCGCATATTCTGCACTTCTTAAGTCATAAGCCACAGAGCGTTGGATATCAGCAATTTGTGCTTTGATATACTCTTCTGGTTGTGAGTGGCAAGTTTTGCACGCTGCGTTAATGTCTTGCAAAGGCGAAGTAATGTTATGTTGTGTAACTTTCTTACCGCCTGCTCCTCTTGTGTAAGGCATATGGCAATCCGCACAGCTTACGCCATTTTGCGCATGCACACCACCGCTAAAGAGTTCAGTTTCTGGATGCTGGATTTTAAGCATAGGTGCTTTTGTAATTTTATGTTGCCAATCTGATGCAAAAATGCCTTTCTCGCGTGCTGCATCATAGTGATCATCAAACATTTCTATTCTAAAAGATTCACCTTTTTTCCATGCACTCCATGGGAACACTAGCTCGATACCATCAACTTCGATTTCTGTAGGCTGGTTGCCATCTCTCCACAAGTCAAACTCATCATAAGTTTTTTGCTCGCCATTCCACCATTTTTTGGTTGGATCTTTTGCGATGCTTTCACCTGCAACTTTGACTTTAGAGCCTGTAGGGCGGAAATAGTATTCCACATGGCATTGCGCACATACAAGAGTTCTCATCTCTTTTCTGTCAGCTTTTACACCTTGATAATCATCTCTTTCATAACCTCTAAAATCTACAAGCGCATTGATAAGCGCTGGGCGTGTGATTCTAAGTCCCATACCGTCAGGATTATGGCAGTCAGCGCAGGTTACACCCATTCTAGTTCCGCCATGTGGCCCTCTATGTGCTTCAGAATTTGGCTCGATACCATTTACTGCTGGCACATTTTTAATCATAGTCCAGTATTTCGTAGAGTTAAAGCGCACCCAATCGCCTTTAGCTGCGTTTTTGTAAAGCCATGGTGTCCAACCGCTGTGGCAGTTCATACAAGCCGCAGGTTGTCCGCCAAACTTCGCAAAACCATGCGCGTTTAGGAAGTCTTTGTTATTCCTTGCTGTATCCATTTGATCGACTTGGATCCAAAAGTGTCCCCTCTCTTCATTTGCATCTAAGCTAAATGGATAGCCCGCCCAAAGCACGGTAAGCTGTGGTTAGCGGATAAGCTTAGAGTAAGCGAGATTCCCACCATAATTTGTATATTTTGGTGCTTCTGTCTCCACTTTCAAATACATATCGCGGTATTCTGGGTAGTTTTTCCCCCAATAATCAAAAGTCGGATTGTCATCAGTGAGCTCGACTAACTCTTTACTTGCGGTAGTCGTGATTGATTTGTTATCACTGATGCTATTGTTGAGCCAAAAAATACCAACTACTATAACAATAGCTAGCACGATAAGAACGGGCATTAAACTACTTTTCTTTTGCATTTTTTCTCCTTAGTTTGTGGTTTGTGTCATCTTAGAATCCACGCTTATGTCCTACGCCTGCGTGGCAAGATACACAGCTTAGACTTTGCGCTTTTCCATCTGCGTGTGTTGTGGGATTGACTGCATTCCCCGCATAGTCTATGTGGCAGTTTATACAATTATCTTGGACTATTCTCTTGCTTTTGTCATTTGCGCTGAGATTTACAGGCAATGAATCAAGCTTGAAAGTAAAAGCATACGCGTGTCCTACACCACTTTCAGCCTTTGCAATCCACTTAGAAATAAAACTATGTGGCAAATGGCAGTCGCCACAAGTCGCCCTTTCTTTCCCCGCGATTTTCTGCGAGTGAGGTCCAGCGAGATAATCATCATACACATCATTCATAATGTGACAATTATTACACGCTGCTGGGTCATTGCTAAGATATGAAAAGCCTTTGGCGTTGTAGAAGGTATATGCACCACTTACAAGTATGACAACAATCAAGAGAACGAAAATCTTTGATAACGCCGATGAACGCTGATTGTTGTATGAACTCAAAAAACCCTCCTTATTTGTGTTGTTTTATTAGAGTTGGCTCTAATATGAGAAAGATTGTAGTGTGAGTTTTCTTAAAGCAATATAATTTTGTTTAGAATACATTTACTTTTGGCGTATTTTTGGAATCTTTTTGACATTTTTACACACTTTTTGAGAATCTAGAGTCACAAATTGAAATAAATTTTAGAATCTTAGATAATTTTTTTGGCGTGGCATTTTGGTTGGTTGCAAAATTTCTTTAAGATTCTCTAAGGTTTATCAAGTTTTTCGCAAAATTTTTGTTATACTTTTGCATAAAAGGTTGATAATATCAATTAATAAAAAATAACTTACCAAAAAGGACAAAATATGTTTTTTCAAAAAATAGCTTCTTTGCATCGCAAGATAGTTTTTAATGTCAATAAACTTCTAAAGCCCTTTGGTCTCAATCTAAGCGATTGGCGCGTTTTTTTATACCTTAGTCAAGCAAAAAGTAGCGCGCTTGTGCCAATTTGTGAATTTTATGGTGTGGATAAAGCAATCCTTACAAGGGCAGTTTCAAAGCTTCATAAACTCGGTTTTATAGAGTTTTTAGATTCCCAAGATAAAAGGGAGAAAATTATCGCCCTAAGCTCAAAAGGCAAGGAGATTTATTATGATGTAAATTTTTGTATTAGGGATTATGAGGCTAAGATACTGCATAATTTAGAATCCAAAGAGCGAGAATTTTTAGTGCAAATAATTGATAAAATCAACCAAAATTTTGACTCAAAGGATTTACAATGAGCTTACAAAGAAAATATCACATTTTTAACCGCGATTTTATCTGTATATTTTTGGTGAATTTTTTTCTCTATACAATGTTTTATCTTAGCACAATTAGCTGTTCTGATTACACTTTGAATGTGTTAGGAGAAAAAACAAGTATCGCGGGACTTGTTACTTGTGTATTTGTTGTTGGTGCGCTTTTTTCAAGGATTTATTTTGGCTCAATAGTTGATAATATCAACCTTAAAAAAGCTCTTTTAATTATCCTGCCATGTATGCTTTTGGTAAATATCTTATACTTTTTTGCCCACACAGCGTTGGTTTTGATTATTTTGCGCTTTGTCTCGGGCGTCTTTCTTGGCGCGTGCTCATGCGTCTGTGGCGCGGCAATAGCACGCCTTATCCCTAGCAATAAATTAGGAGTTGGCATAGGCTACTACGCCTTAAGCGCGATTTTAGCTTCAGCCATCGGTCCATTTATCGCTATCAAGCTAGATTCAAAAGGCGCATTTTTTGTAAGTTTTACCTGCGCGCTTGGTTGCATTGTGGCTGCAATCATTGCCGCAAGCATTTTCAAAGTGCGCGCAAAAAGAGGCACAGCGCAAAATTCCACAACTTCAAAATTTAGCATTTACAGCTATATAGAAAAAAATTGCATTGGCGTAGCGGCTGTCGTTTTTCTCATAGGTGGCGCGTATGGCGTTATTTTGGCGTTTATTAGCGTGTATTCAAATAGCCTAAATTTAGCTTCCGCTGGCTCATTATTTTTTGGAATCTATGCTGGTATCGCGCTTTTTTCTCGCCCTATAGCTGGGAAAATATTTGATAAATTAGGCGCGGATTTTGTGGTTATCCCTTCGATTTTGTTTTTCATTGCTTGCCTTGTGATTTTGGCGTATGCGAGCAATTCCGCAATGATCTTTCTCTCTGCCATGCTGTGCGCGCTGGGTTATGGGAATGCCTGTTCAGCGTTGCAATCACTCGCTGTAAAGCTCGCGCCAAAGCACAAAATGGGGCTTGCGACTTCGACTTATTTTATCGCGCTAGATTCTGGTTTGGGTTTAAGCCCTTATTTTTTAGGGACGCTAGAGCCAATCGTAGGCTTTGCAAGAATCTATGAAATCGCCTCTGGCATTGTCTTTGTAGCTCTTATTGTGTATTTTATATTTGTCATGCGGAAGGAAAAGGGCTTTAGAAATTCCTTAAAAGAATACAAGGCTAGAATTTTTCAGAGTTAGATTCTTTAAGGACTGTAGGGCTTTGTGGCGTTTTTGTAATTTAAGGCTGCATAATACTTTTTAAAATTTTTTCTTAAGGAATAATGTGTTTGCTTTTGAAAAATCTATTAAAACTTCTGCGGGTGGTGTTTCGTTTGCACTTAGCAATCGCTTTGGTGGCGTGAGTAAAAAGCCTTTTGAAAGTCTGAATCTCGGCTTCCATGTGGGCGATGAAAAGCACCTTGTGGAGCAGAATCTACAAATCGCACTTAGCGCCTTTTATGCATTGCAACCAAGTAGCAAGATTGCAAAATCTCTTGCTTATCTCACGCAGATTCACAGCACGCAAGGCGTGTGCGTTTCAAGTGCGATAAGCGGGATTGTAAATTTGGGCGAGGGCGATTTTTTGCTTACAAATAGAAAGGATTGCGCACTGCTCGTGCTTGTGGCGGACTGCAACCCTGTGCTTTTGTATGATAAGCGCAATAATGCCCTCTCGCTCATTCACGCTGGGCGCGCGGGAGTTTTTGGCAAAATCTGCACGCATGCGCTAGAATCTATGTATCAGCGCTTTGGCACGCACGCACGCGATGTGTATGCGTTTGTGGGCGTTGGCATTAGGGAGTGCTGCTATGAGGTGGGGAGTGAGATTGCTTCACATGTGGCGCAGATGGCTAGAGATTCTAAATATACACAAAACGCGAGGGTTTTTCTCACCACGCGCGAGGGCAAAGCTTATCTTAACTTACAAGCAATGCTAGAATCTGAATTTCACGAGCTAGGCGTTGGGGAGAGTGAATTTATGCAAGGCTGTAGTTGCTGTGATAAATCTTTTTTCTCTTATCGGCGTGAAGGCACAACAGGTCGCTTTGGGCTTTTTGGGCGACTTCTTTAAAAGCCAAATTTAGCGCAGAACTTTCTCTAACGGCACGCAAAAATTATTCAGATTTACCCAAATTTATCCAGTAAAACCTTTACAAAAGATTAAAGAAGCACAGCTATAATCCCAACTTTTTTAATTTTAAACAACACAACAACACAAAGTAAGGGAGTAGAATAATGTTTCATTTTTTGTATTTTCGTATGCGTTTGGTGCATATCATAGGTATAGTGCTTTTGCTTGTCAATGCTTTTCTTTTCACAGAGGAAATCACCTCTCAAGTCATACAGCTGGTTTTGGTTTTTGCCCTAGTTTTACATGATGTAGATGAGAAAAAATGGGGTGTGAATCTCACCAAAACAGTGGAAAAAGAGCTAAGTCATATGAATTTGGATTCTAAGCTAAATGTCAATACTACATGGGGCAAGGAAAATGGTAGCATACTCAAGCTTGTTGATAATTTCAAAAACAGCATAAAGCGCGTGATTGAGCTTATCATCGCTTCAGCCAAAAATAGCGAAAAAAATATCAACAGCCTAGAATCTATCTCAAATTCTTTGGATACTTGCAGCCAAGATATGCAAAAAAAGATTGACGCAACTTATCAAGAGACAAAAAGAGTGAATGAGTTTTTGGATAATTTCATCGGGGAAATCGACAAAACCAAAGAAAGACAAGGGCAAATGTCAGAAATCACCGTAGAAATACAAGATTTTTTGACTTCGATACAAAATCTAATCCAAGAGCTTTTCAACCATAATGAAAATCTACTTCAGCATTTTGAAAGCTTGCAAAATAGCACAAATGCCATTACAAATATGGTGCAAACCGTGGCAAACATCGCAGATCAAACCAATTTGCTAGCGCTCAATGCCGCTATCGAAGCAGCGCGTGCAGGCGAGCATGGCAGGGGTTTTGCAGTCGTGGCAGATGAGATACGCAAGCTTGCAGAATCTACGCAAAACTCACTTGATGAAATCAATGCTAATGTAAAAAGCATCACCGGCGAGGTAAATCAAAGCACGCAAGCCCTTGATTCTAATAAAGAAACGATGAGCGAGCTTATCGCGCAAAATCAAAATGCCGAGCAAAAGCTAAATACTTTCAAGCACATTTTTGATCTTAATTTTGAAAGCATTAAAACCATCATCACCAATAGCCACGATGCTAAGAATCTCGTGGAAAATGTTTGTGATGATGTCTCAAAAATCGTGCATTTTTCTGATACAAACTTAAGCAATTCTGAAAATATAAAGGCTATTTCTAAGGAGATTAAAGGCAATTTTGCCGAGCTTGAAAAGGGCATAGCTCTTTTTGGTAATAAAGTTTAAAATAGCTTTACTCGTTTTTTAATGGCTATTTGGCAGGCGGATTCTAACGCGCACCTTGAAGCTTGGGGAAAGAAAGCACAAAGCAGAATCTCAAAACACCAAATTTATATTTTAGTGTTTTAGGAGATTGCTTTGCTGACAAGCCTGCCAAATAAAACTAAAAAATTATTTATCGCTAGGCTAAAACTTCTTTTTATTTACATCGCTTAGGATATCTTCAGCGATGGCATTTACCTTAGTTGTGATGTTGTTGGTGGCGTGTGCTACCTCGACATTTTCGTGTGTGATGGATTCTAGCTGCGTGATAGCCTCATTTATCTGACTTACGCCACTTGTTTGCTCTTGTATGGATTGTGCCATTTCGCTCATGCTTTGGACTAGCAGATTTACATTTGCTTCGATTTCGCCTAGTGATTTTTGTGTGCGCTCTGCGAGCTTTCTCACTTCATCTGCCACGACTGCAAAGCCCCTGCCATGCTCGCCTGCGCGCGCTGCTTCGATAGCGGCATTGAGCGCTAGCAAGTTTGTCTGATCGGCAATATCTTTGATAATTCCGACGATATTTTGTATATCATCTGCTTGCCTTGTAGCCTCGGTTGTTTGATTGCTTACTTGCTGCATAGATGCGCTTATCTCTTCTATTGCAGAAGCGGATTGCTCAAGCGATGAGGCTTGAGTTTGCGAGCAAGAGATAAGTTTATTCATAGATTCTGCTAGTTGCTCGCTTTGGCTGGCTAGATCTTTGGCAAAGTTGCTAGATGCTACGAGCATTCCGCAAATTTCCTTGCCAAGCATATTTGCTGTGATTTCTACATTTCCTTTAGCGTCTTCTATTTTGCTAGTAAAATCTAACGATTTATACGAGTCAAACACGCGATTTATGTCATTCATATCGCGCCCGATTTTTTGCTCGAGAATCTCTAGCATATTATTTAGCACATTTTTTAGCTCGTTTAGTTGCGGATTGCCCGGATTACAAGAGATACGCGCGCCAAAATTGCCCGCTTCTATCTCTTTGGCAGCTTCTATAGTTTGCTCCACCGCCTCTTCATCGCGCCTTACAGATTCTTTGGTATGCACTACATTTTCATTTATATCTTGGACGATTTTGGCAAACTCACCATCGCATTTGACTTGTATATTATCGCAATCGCTACTTTTATGGTTGATAAACGCGAAGAAATTATGCAAGCCATTTTGTATGATAGGGAGGTTTTTCAGATAATACCACAATACAAAATTCACTATCGCCATAACCACGATTATCATCACAATTGAAGAGATGATTTGCTGATAAAGAGTTGTGCGTAATGCGTCATCATAATCAGAAAAAAGGCTAGAAGAGCAAAGCATCCAATCCTTGCTGTCTTTGATACACACGCCTACACGACTGCCTTGAAACTCATATAATATAACACCCGTAGGTCTTAGCGTGTTTAGACTTTTTAGCTCATTGCGAAAAAGATTTATCACGCTAGCCACGCCCGGATCATCGGTGTTTATCAGATCAGGATTGGAATGCGATATGACATTGTCGCTGTCATCTGTTAGGAAAATATTAGTCGATTCGCTTCCGCGTAGTCTATCAAATTCTATCTGCAAATCGCTCAAAAACACATTCCCGCCCACGACTGCGACCAGTTTATCATCTATAAACACAGGCGCATACACAGACATAACCAGCTCATCATCTACATTCATATACGGCTCAGAATAGCCAGATTTGCCCTTGCTTTTTGCCTCTTGATACCATATGCGTGTGCGCGCGTCAAATTTATTGGTGGCAGAGTCAAAATATGCGTATGGATTGTTTCTGCTTTCGCTTATTTTGATAAGAGAACCATCAGATTCAAACCCGATAAAAATCTCGCTAAATTCTATCACCGGTAACACATCTTGCAAAAGTTTAGTGGTGTATTCTCGAGATATATTGCCTTTTTCTGAGATGCTTTGCGCTAGAGCTTTCATACTTTTGTGCTTAGGTGAGAAAAACTCATCTATAAACAGCATACCAGCTTTGATACTTTCCTGCCTTGAGTGCGTCATATTATCGATGATGCCTTGTTTGCTTATGTTGTAACTTATTACTGCGATGATTACCGAGCTTATCACTAGTGCGATAAGCGTGATTAGCGACATTTTGCGTCGCATTCCCATGTTTTTCATGACCACCCCTTAAAAGTTGATAAACCGCTATACATCATCGATATAAAGCTGTTTTGCAGGCTTTGTTTATCTAAGCAGAATCTAAACCTTTAATTAGATTTTAGCTTAATTTTTTGTCGCAAAAACTGCAAAATAGCTTCATGTTTAAATCATCATGCTGGTGAGCCTTAAAGCATGGGCTTTGAACTACGACTTGGCATTTATCTAAACCTTGTATATCGCCACAAAAATGCCAAATCTAAATATCAAGCACTTGATAGATATTTTAGCAGACAAATAAACGCATATGGCTTAAATTATGAGAGATTTTCTAAGATTTTTTCTACCACGCCCAAAGGCTCTTTTGCACGATAAATCGGGCGTCCAACGACGATAAAATCACTCCCCACGCGCTTTGCCATCTCTAAATCTGCCACGCGTTTTTGATCGTTGCTAGATTCATTAAAAGGGCGGATTCCGGGTGTGAGCGTGAGAAAATTCGGATTTGTGTAAGCCTTAATCTCGCTCACTTCAAAGCATGAGCACACCACGCCATCAATCCCGCTAGAATCTGCGAGCATTGCCATTTTGCGCGCGTGGTTTGCAAGCGGTGCGTTATAAACAAGCTCAAAGCCTTGCGTATCAAAGCTTGTGAGCGCACTCACTGCCAAAATCAGCGGGAAATTATCCTGCGCGCGCGATTGAGCGCTTAAAAGCTTCATCGCCTCGATACCACTGCTTGCGTGGATTGTGAGCATATTTACCTGCAGTTTTGCGATTTCACACACCGCATCAAGCATCGTATTTGGAATATCATAAAGTTTCAAATCCAAAAAAAGCTTGAAATCCCCCAAAGCGCGGATTTCTTCTAAAAGGCTCGCCCCATCGCGCAAATACGCTTTCAAGCCAATTTTTAGCCACAATTCCTTGTCAAAGCGCCTCACATCGCGCACCAGCGATAAAGTCTCATCTTTAGAATCTAAATCTAGCGCGATGCAAAGTTTTGGCATAACTTCTCCTTAAAATTTTATGTTTAGGGATTTTTAGGTTTTGTGGATTCTGCACGCTTAAAGCTTTTGTAAGGCTTTGGACTCTGTGTGCGCTTAGGGGTTGTGTTCTTTGATTGATTTGAATTATGGATTCTTTTTTGTGGCTTAGAATCTTGTTTTTTATGCTTAGAATTTTGCGTGGATTCTATGCGCGCTTGCGACGCATTTAGCCTGGCTTGTTTCAAAGCACTTTGCGTGGCTTTTATTTCGTTTAAATATTCTTGCAAATCTTTATCTTTGAGCGCTTTTTGTAGAGAATCTAGCACGCCATTAATGAGCTTTGGCGCGTTATCATCGCCATATGCCTTGCTAAGCTCGATTGCCTCATTTATGACAATCGGAACATCAGTTTTTTGGTAGCACATCTCATACGCGCCAAGTCGCAAAATCGCGCGCTCAATGTTTCCCAGTCGCTCAATATCCCATTCCTTCAAATGCGCACTTATAAGGCTATCAAGCGCATCTTTTTGCTCCACCACGCCCAAAGTTAGGCACAGCGCGAATTCCTGCTGTTTGTGGCGGATTCTCTTTTCTTCTAAAATTTCTTTGGCATTTTTGAGCGCATCTTCATTTCCTAAATCATACGCATACAAAATGCCAATAACCGCGTTGCGCGCCTGCGTGCGTGTCGCCAAACTACACTCCTAGATTCTGATACAAATTCACAAGCTCAATAAGCGAGCTCATACTTTCAAAGCCCTTGTTACCGGCTTTTGTGCCTGCGCGCTCAATGGCTTGCTCGATAGTATCAGTAGTAAGCACGCCAAAAGTCACCGCCGCGCCGTATTTTAGCGTGGTGTTGGCAATGCCTTTTGTCGCCTCCGCCGCGACATAGTCAAAATGTGGCGTAGAGCCTCGGATAATCGCACCAAGACAGCAGATTCCATCATAATCGCCTTGTGAAAGCACTTTTTGCAATGCAAAAGGCACTTCATACGCGCCGGGCACAAGGATTAAATCTAGCAATTCCTCATTCCCCCCATGGCGCAAAAAGCAGTCTTTCGCGCCCTCGATAAGCTTGTCCGTGATGAGGTGATTAAAGCGAGAAGCGATGATTGCGATTTTCTCATCGCCTCGTAGTTGTAATTTCCCTTCGATAATGTTCATTTTTTTGCTCCTTTTTAGTGAAATTAATTTTTACGCATTTTGTGTGGAATTAAGCGTTGGTAAAAGCTCTTGCAAGCGCAATAAATCATCTACCAAGCCAAAAAGTTTAGCCGTTGGGACCATATTTGCCCCATCACTTAGGGCAGATTTTGGATCTAAATGTGTTTCGGCAAAAAATCCATCTACACCCACACTTGCCGCTGCGCGCGCAAGATATGGGACAAATGAGCTATCTCCGCCACTTTTGCCACCAGCCATTCCAGGCATTTGCACGCTATGTGTCGCATCAAAAATCACCGGCGCAAACGCGCGCATAATCACAAGAGAGCGCATATCAACGACAAGATTCCCATACCCAAAGCTATTGCCTCGCTCGGTAAGCCAGATACCATATTTTTTGCTTTCTTCATAAGTGGCTTCATTCCCACCGCGCGTTTTTATCGCCTTTAGCACGACATAGCGCATATCAGCGGGATTCATAAATTGCCCTTTTTTAATATTGACGATTTTATCAGTTTCTGCAACTTTGACTACTAAATCCGTCTGTCGGCACAAAAACGCCGGAATCTGTATCACATCAGCCACCTTTGCGATCGCTTCTGCTTGGCAACTTTCATGGATATCCGTAATGATTTTATAGCCAAATTCTTTTTTAATTTCTGCCAAAAGCTCCAAACCCTTCTCCAAACCCGGTCCGCGGTAAGAATCTAAACTCGTGCGATTTGCCTTATCAAAGCTTGCTTTGAAATAAAAGTCGATTTTTTCATTTTGCGCGATTGGCTGCAATGCCTTTGCTGTGGAGCTTAGATTCTCATAACTTTCAATAACGCAAGGTCCGCTCATTAGAATCATTTGCATACAAATACCCCCTTAATTTTATTTTTTCTTGCTCTCTTTATGCACGATTGGTTTAAACTCGCGCTTAATCATATTATAGTTAAGAATCTCCCCTGTTTCGATAATATAATACCAACCATATACATTTAGCTCGCCTCTATCAAAGCGTTCCTCCACAAAAGGATAAGTAAGCAGATTTTCAAGCTGCTGCTCGACATTGATTTGCTCAGTCAGCCACACACGCTTTGATTTGCTAGAAGGCTTTAGCGCAAGCACCTTTTGCTTGACTGGTTCTAAAAGCTCAATCCACTTTTTGACATAAGGCGCGTTTTCAAGCTTTTGTGGTGGCTCATAAATCGCCGCGCACGCGCCACAATTACTATGCCCGCAAATGATGACATTTTGCACTTCTAAAATCGTCAAAGCATACTCAATCGCTGAAGTAGTCGCAAGATAGCCCTTACGCATAAGATTAGATTCTGTGTAAGGTGGGATAATATTCCCCACATTGCGCACCACAAACAAATCGCCCGGATCAGAACTTGTGATGAGATTTGGCACCACACGAGAATCCGCACAGCTAATAAATAGCGTATGGGGATTTTGAGATTTTTTCAAACTTTCATAAAGCTCTTGGTGCGTGAGGAAATCCTCCTCTTGGAATCTAATCGCACCTTCAAATAATTCTTTCATAAAATATTTACCCTTAATGTAGTTGCAAATTTAAAGCTAAATTATAACAAAAGCATTTATAATAGCGGCTTTATTTTTCTAAACAAACTACAAAAAGGATTGCAATGTTTGGGCAAATTGTTGATTTTATTGTGAATTTTGTCAGTGCAGCGGGGTATCTTGGGATATTTGCGATGATGTTTTTGGAATCTAGCTTTGTGCCTTTCCCTTCAGAAGTGGTGATGATACCTGCGGGCTATTTGGCGTATAAAGGCGAGATGAATGCAGTGATTGCGGTGATTGCAGGTATTGCGGGCTCACTTGCAGGCGCGCTATTTAATTACTACTTGGCGATAAAGTTTGGCAGGGATTTTCTTATCCGCTTTGGTAAATATTTTTTCTTTACAGAATCCACAATGCAAAAAATGGAAAATTACTTCAAAAAGCATGGCGAGGTAAGCACCTTTATTGGGCGGCTTATTATGGGCGTTAGGCAATATATCTCGCTTCCAGCAGGACTCGCAAGAATGAATCTTGCGAAATTTAGCTTTTACACAAGCCTTGGCGCGGGTATTTGGGTGGTGATTTTGACAATCCTTGGCTGGTATATTGGCAAGCTTTTTGGCTCGGGCTTTGAGGTGGAAAACATTATCCACGCTTTCACTTCAAAAGAACTTGATGGCGCGCAAAGCACGATCAAATCCTACGCAAAACTTGCCGGCTATGCCACATTAGTTTTTGTGTGTGCGGTGGGCGTGGCGTATGTGCTTTGGCAGAAGTTTAAAGAAAGCAAGCTAAAAAGAATTATAAGTGTGGTGCTTGTGATGGGTGTATTTATCGGTGGGACAGCGTTTTTTGCACTTTCTAATAAGGCGCCAAAAATAGATTCTAATAATAAATTTGTCGCTTTGCATTTGGCGTATTTGCAAATGCTAGATTCTCAAAAAAATGCAGAATCTAGCGCGCAAAACAGCGCGTTAAATGGCGCGCCGGCAGAATCGCAATTAGGAGCGCAATCACAAGCACAATTAGAATCAATGGAGGAGGCAATCGCGCTCAAGCAGCGCGCGGATAACAACAACTACAAGCTTATTGATTCTGAAAGTCTCGCTTCAGGGCTTAATGATTTTGTGATTATCGCTACTTTGCCACGCGGGATTTACAACCTCGGACTTATCCCAAATGCGAAACATTTTGGCTTTAGCAAGTCGCTAAGCTTAAATGAAGATGGCAGTGAGTGGAATTGGAAAGAGGATTCTCAAAATGGCGATATGAAGCAGTTTGTAGAGTTTTTGGGCGCGAATAAGGGCGCAAAAATCGTGTTTTATGACGAGGGAGATTCTATCTTTGCGCCCGCTGGGAGCGCGCATACCGCCATACTTTGGGCGCAACATTTAGGATACACAGAGCTTTATCGCCTTGTGGGGGGCTTTGGCGCGTGGAAAGCGCTAGGCAAGCCTATCACAACGCAAATGCCTGAATGCTGTGAGCTTAGCGATGACAAGGCACACGACCACAGCACACACGGCGCAAATCACGAACATAGTGAGCATGGCGCGCATGACACGCATAACCACGACGCACATAGCGCACATGATAAAGCACACGACCACAGCGAGCACAAGCACTAATGTTTGTTATCACAGGTGGTGGCACAGGCGGGCATTTAGCCATCGCAAAGGCACTTGCCATAGAGTTAAAAGCGCGCAATATTCCTTGCGTGTATATTGGCTCGACTTTGGGGCAGGACAAGCTTTGGTTTGGGGAATCTAGCGCAGATAGTGCAGACAAGGCAAATAGCGCAAACAACGCGGGCGACACAAGTAACACAAGTAACGCAAGCGAGGCGCTTTTTGTAAAAACCTATTTTTTGGAAAGCACCGGCGTGGTGAATAAAAGAGGCTTAGCCAAACTTGGCGCGCTTTTAAAAATCGCAAACGCCGCAAAGCAAGCGCGCAAGATTTTTAAGAAACACAATGTGCGCGCAGTTATTAGCGTTGGCGGATTTAGCGCAGCGGGTGCGAGCATTGGCGCGCTAGTTTGCAGGATTCCGCTTTTTATCCACGAACAAAACGCGGCGAGCGGGAGTTTGAATAAGATTCTTTCTCCCTTTGCAAAGGCAGTTTTTAGCTCATTCCCTCAAAGTGACGCAGGCTTTTTCAAAGCGCGCAATTTCGTGCAGTGCGCCTATCCGATACGCAAAGAGTTTTTTTCCAAAGCGCGCGTAAGGGAGAAAATAGATTCCGTGCTATTCCTTGGAGGCTCGCAAGGTGCGCGCGCGATAAACAATCTCGCCTTAGAGCTTGCGCCAAAACTTTTGGAGCACGGGATAAAAATTTCTCATCAATGTGGCAAAAACGACTTTGAGCGCGTCAGAGAATCTTACGCAAAGCAGGGGATTTTAGAGCGTGTGAATGCCTTTAGCTACAACCCAAATCTTGTCGAGCTTATGGCGCAAAGCGATGTTTGCATTTCGCGCTCAGGGGCTTCAAGCGTGTGGGAAACCTGCGCAAATGGCTTGCCCTGCTTTTTTGTCCCCTATCCTTATGCACACAAAAATCATCAGTATTTCAACGCCCTTGAGTTCCAAAAAAAGGGGCTTGCGGAAATCTGCACTGAAGATAAGCTAGATTCTGCAAAGGTTTTGGCATTTTTGCAAAACTTAGCGCCAAAAATTTCTCAAATTTCCCAAACTCTGCAATCCACAATTTCCCCAAATGGCGCAAAAGAAATCATCACTAAAATAGAATCTGCCTTGTAGATTCTATTTTTATTTCCCTTTTTGCGCGTCCATGCTTAGAGATTGCAAGGTATAAAATCACTCATCGCCATTTTTTAATTCTCAATTTGTTAGCATTCTTTTAAGCATTTCCCCATTTTTTTACATAAGATTCTGTGAAAATGTTACAATTTGTTAATTTTTGCAAATTATGAAAGCCATTCTTAGTTATTTTAAGGTTTGTTGTTTTTTTTTGTATAAAATTGCATTCACCACAACAAAAATCTTTTTTGCTTATGAGGAGAAGCTTATGAAAATAAATCTCAAAACATATATAATGAAGCAGGGTTTTTGCCTTGCGTTTTTATGTTGTTGTGGGGCAAGTGTGGCGCAAAGCGCAGAATCTACAAACGCGCAAAATGCGCCAAAGATTCTCGCGCAAGCGCAAAACCCCACACAAAGCACGATGAGCGAGCAAGGAGCGCAAAGCCAAAGCACCCAAATGCGCTATGACGCAAGCTCTAGCACGCAAGAGGAGCAGACGAGTGTAAGCGACACAGCGGGATACTTGCCACAAGAAAAGGTGCGCTTAAACAAAGCCACCGCGGTTGGGAGTGTCGATGCGGATTTGCAAAAGTTTCAAAGCGGGGAGAGCTTAGATCGCAAGATGCTAGATTCTAATCCTAGCGGGAATGGCGATATTACGAGCATTCTGCGGATTTTGCCAAATGTGCAGTATGACACGCAACAGCTTAGAAGTGCCACGCCCGGCGAAATCGACCCGGCGAAAATCAGCATTAGCGGGGGCTTGCATTATCAAAATCTTTTTATGATAGATGGCATGGGAATGAATAATGATTTAAATCCAGCCGGAACTGCAAGCGGTTGGGATGGCGTGCCGGGCAATTCTCAAGGGCTTAATATTGATACAAGCTTACTAGAATCTATCAAAGTGCAGGATTCTAATGTTGGCGCGGCGTATGGGGGCTTCACCGGTGGCGTGATAGAGGCAAACACACGCCGACCGACAAAAGACTTTGGCGCAAACATAAGCTATCAGATTACGCAAGGGAATGCCGAGCCGGGCGCATTTTCGCTAACAAACTATCATATTTATGGTGATGACGCGGAAATTCAAGATTTTGTCAATTCTTATTCCGCGTCCAATCAGCCAAAATTTATGAAGCATATTGTGCGCGCAAGTGCAGAATCTAAGATTAATGACCGCTTAGGTGTGCTTGCGAGCTTTACAACTACGCAAAGTTTTATTCCCTTGCGCGCAAATAGTGATATAAGCGCTAGCCAAGTAAGCCCTGTTGATCCAACAGACCAAACTACGCGCAAGCGCACCCAAAAGCGCCAAAGTTATAATTTTTTCTTAAAAACCTATTATGACCCAAGCGATGATTTAAGATTAGAATTTACCTACACTTACGCGCCACAATATAATGAAATTTTTATGGCTGGTTCAAAAAATGATGACTATTACACCTATGATTCTGGTGGGCATAATGCAGGTTTAAAGGCTATTTGGCAAAATAGTTTAGGTGTGCTTACAAATACGCTTAGTTATAATTTTTTAGAATCCTCTTTAGATGCAAACTACAATGCAACAAAATTTTGGTATCCATCAGCAAGCGTAAATTGGGGGCGCTTTGGTTGGTATGCGCGTGAAGGTGGGCTTATCCCTTCAGAATCCACACAACACACACTTAGCAATAAACTTATACAAGATTTTACACCCTTTGAAATTCTAAACACTACGCACGCGATTCAAATAGGCTTGGAGCTAGGCTACCAATATGCTAAGCGTGGCTATACGAGGGATTTTGACTTTGCACGCAATAATGGAAATATACAGGCAATGACACAAGACCAACAAACCTTATGCGCCCAAACTGACGGGCAATGGTGCAATACCGACCCTGCATATGGCTCGCAAAGTCAATATTGGCAATATGGGCAGTGGTTTAGACATATCGCACGCTATAAGCAGGGGAATGTTGCTGTTAATAATGCGCTTGGTGCGCTCTTTTTACAAGATGACATAAGGGCAGAATTTGGAAAATTTGGCGCGTTTAATGTGCGTCCGGGGCTGAGGGTGGATTCTGATACTTATATGGGGAAAGTTACTTTTGCACCGCGCTTAAGTCTTAACTACGAAGCCCCATGGAATGAATGGGAAAGCGGGCGCAACTTTGCTACACAACTAACCACCGGGGCAAACCGCTACTATGGGCGCAATATCTTCGCCTACGCGCTGGCTGATAAAATAGACACCTTAGAGTATGGTTTGCGTAGGAGAGACCCTAGCGTATCTTGGGACGAAGTAGAAGCCACAAATAGAGAATGTCAAGGAAATGTCAATGCAGACCATGATAATTGTATTGTTCATTATGCAAGTGGCACGAAATTTTCTCAACTCAATGTTCCTTATGTCAATGAATATATGCTGGGCTTTATGCAGAGAATCTATGCTTGGGATTTGGGTGTAAAATATATCTACCGCGAGGGTAAAGATGAGATAAGGCGCACAAGTCGAAATGTGAGCGGACTAGAGGCTGATCCAAACTATACGAGTAATTATTATGTCTATACCAACGAAGGCAGAAGCACCACAAATGTAATTACGCTTACTTTGCAGAATAACACGCCTTTAGAGCTTTTCAACACGCGCCATTTTGCGTTACTAGCCCTTGACTGGACGAATGTCCGAAGAAACTACACCGACTATACCGACACACTCACAAATAACGAGCTTGCAAATCAATGGATAAGCTGGAATGGGCAAATTATCCGCTATGCTGACAAGCCCGCTGATAACTATATCCGCCCCTATACCATACGCCTTACCACCACGCATAATTTTGAGCTTGGGCGCACGAAGTGGCTGCTTAATAACTTCTTCCGCTATCGAAGCACTTATAATGTGATGGCAAGCACACCGGCAAGCAATACTTCATACCCCAACAGACTTCCGCAACCCGATTACGCAGACCTTGATGGCGATGGCGTGGCAGAAACCGCGGTGGATACCTTCCGCCCATTTAAGGTAAAAGGCGCTTTTACATGGGATATGCGCGTGGGCTTTGAAGTCAATGTATGGCGCGGAAACACGCTGTATATGAACTTTGATATTTACAATGTGCTAGATTCTAAAAATCTTGCAATCGCAAGCGCGAGCTACAGCACCACAGCCGGCACGACCGCTGTGCCTGTATATGAAGTCGGCAGGCAATTTTGGGTACAAGTGGGATATAAATACTAAGCGCAGTATTTACCCCCCCCCCTGCGCCATTGCGAAGTGTGTTTTTGTCATTGTAAGGATTTGTTATTTTTTTGTCATTGCGAGCCGACCCATCGGCGAAGCAATCCAAAAATTTAAATAAATAATCCGCGCCCCGCGCAAACCGAGATTTTGCACCGCAAAATCCAAATAAAATGGAATAAAAATTTAGGCAGTAAATTTTTCAATTAAAGGAATTCTGTATAACCCGCTTTGAAATCAAAGTCATTTCACACTAAAAATCAAAGTGAGCGGTTTGACTTTGATTTTTACCATGAAATTTTACTTACATTTCTTTAAAATCTCTAAACTTTTAAACACCTTTTAAATGCTTTTAAAATCCTTGCAAAATCAGTGCAAGCCCGCGCCATAAATCCCGCGCATCAAGCACACCTTCACACTAAGTAAGCCCGCGCAACCACAAATCCTCGCAAGCCCACACCAAACACAAAGCCCAAGCCCACGCAAGCCAAGCCACGACCACAAGCGCTCACACCCTCCTTATCACAGCTTTGATGCGCCCTACAATATTGACATTTTGCATCGCATATTCCATAGGCGCATACGCAGGATTGAGGCTTTGCAAGATGATGCGCTCACCCTCCACTACGCATTGTTTGACAAAAAGCCCTTCAAGCGTATTCACCGCATAAATCCTGCCATTTTTCACCCTCCTTTCCTTCCTATCCACCATACACAAGCTCCCATCACTTATAAGCGCCTCCATACTCTCACCCAAAGCGCAAGCCTTATAAATTGAAGTGGTTTTTGATGATTGTCTCTATGTCTTTTTTTAGTATCTTTGGAATCTCCCCCTTTGCATTAAAAGGCATAAATGGGCGCGCGGGGATTTTTACGCTTTTTTTTCTCCCAGCTTTGCCACCAAATTGATGGATTGCAGCATATTGTATATTTGTGCCGACAAGCACGCTTTTTGGTGCTTGCACTTGATAAGAGATGCTGTGTGAAAGGCGTGCAGATTCTGTTAGGATTTTAGAACTTTTCTTTTTGGCAAGTGTTTTTTTACTTAGAGGTTTCCATTTTTCATTAAATGGGCTTTTTTCTCTTTCAAAGCTAAGCTCGGATTCATTTTGTGTGATATTACCTACTTCAGCAAGCATGGGTGCGAGATTACGCGCTTTTAGCTCTAGCATTTTGATTTTATTTTGTAATTGTGAGAAAGTCATTTAAAAATCCTTTAAATTGTGTTATAATGCATGCCACTTAGGAAGCATAAGAAAATAAGCTGGAGTATCCCATTCCCCTGAAATAATGGTGTGCAGGTCTAGAGCTTTCCTGCGTTATGTTTTCTAGGATTTTTTATAAACCACTGATTTATTTTTTAGGTTTTTCATCAAAGTTTCTTTCTCATCAACACTTAGCAAACTCTCCACCCAAATTTCTTTCTTATCCGCAAGGCTTTTAAGACTTAAACGATACCATTTACCTAGCTTGCTTGCGATAATATATTTTTTATCAGAATAGGAATCTTGGTAGATAGAATCTATATCATCAAGCATATAGCTGATAAGTGAGTAATCAAACACGCTTATTTCTGGGTGTCTTGGTTTATGGTCATCAATCGTGCTTGCTCGGATTTGAATAGTTGGCGCACTATTTTTAAAAAGCTCTTGGAGCTTTGAAGGGGTTTTAAGAAGTTGCATAACTCTTTGCTTATCTTGCGTGTCCCATAGCTCTTTTAGCTCTCTATATTTTGAAGCATTTTCTTGTATTTGCTTGCTTAGATCTTGCAGGCACTCTGTAGCGGTTTTATTGTTTGCGAGCTTTTGGAGCTTTTTTGAAATGATAGCTTGGAGATTATCTTGTGTGTTTTTAAGATTCCTTGTATCATAATCCCAGTCTTTGTGTGCTTGGAAGTTTGGCGCGCTTTTGGTTACTTCCCAGCCTCTTGCTTGTATTTGCTCTAGGCTATAGCTTTGCACTCTACAGCGACAATTCCACGCATTTGGTGGATAGTTTCTCTGCCAAAAGGGATCATCACGATGCAAGATGAGCCCATGCAGTGCGCGGTGGCTTTGACGCACTCTATTATCCCCCACGCATACATAGCGTAAATATTGAGAATCTGGGAGCTTATATTGAGCTTGCGCGCGCGCTTGCGTGTAGGAAGTTCGCATATTTGTGTAGTAGATATTTTTTAAGCGTCTATTGCCTACAAAGATTTCTTTTTGCTCGCCTGTATTTGGGTTGGTAACAATACTTTTACCTAGCCAGCCTGCTTTGGCTAGGGTTGGGGAGATTTGGGCTTTCCAAGTCTCAAAGTTTGTGCCTTCATTAAGAGAGTGCAATAAGCTTTCTTGCAAGAAGCTAAGAAGCTCGATTTGCGTAACCTTAGCAATGGTAAAGGCGCGCAAATGCGCTTGGTGTCTAATCTCATCATAATCAAAGCTAAGGGTTGGATCTTTGGCTTGCAAAAAGGCGATATTTTCAATTGGCGGAAGCTTGAAACTAAACATTTTGTCCCCCTTGCTCGCCAAAAAGGAAGGCATTAGCGCATAAGTCCATAAGCTTTTGCTCGGCATTTAGCAAATCCTGCCCCTTAAAAGCTAGCTCTAGGGCTTTTTGCACCTCTTCATAATCGCGCGCACCTTTCAAAAATGGCGTGATATCAATATCCCCAAAGTCCGCATTATTGAGCGTTTGGAAGTTTCTATCAAAGCCATCAAGTGGCAGGAATGAGGAAAGCGCGCTATTTGCTTGAGTGTTTGAATGCAGGCTTTGAGAGAGTGGATTTATCGCGTTTATAGGCTCTTGCGCGTAGCTTAAGCCTGTGATTTTAAAGGTTTTTTCTAAATGCTCTAGTGGGATCTTCACGCCCATTTGTGAAAGGATAAGGTAGGTGTCGGCTTGAAGTTTTTCGTCTTTTTCAGTGTTTGTATCAAGCTCAAAGCTAAAAGGCGCGACATTGGCAAAATTTAGCTCTAAGGCTTTTTGCAAAAGTGCGCTTATGCCTTGTGAAAGCAAGGCAGCATCAAACTCGCAAAGCTCTTTTTGTATATCGCTATGCACGCTACCTAAGGCTTGCGTGCCCTTTTCTACCGCGTTGCCTGCAAGCACTTGCCCTGTGATGACTTTTGAAATACATTCATCACAATAGCGCACAAATTCTAAAAATGTCCCCTTATCCACATTGCCATTTAGCACCTCAAGCGTGTCTTCCTTGCCAAAAAGCCCAACGCCATTGCTTCGTAAATCAAGCGCGCAGTCAAGCACGCTTTTTGCAAGCTCTTTGGTTTGTGTGGCGTCAGATTTTATCAAAAGTGGTGGCACAGCAAAGCTTTCAAGGTAAGTCATATATTGCATGATTACTACATGCTTTAAGGACGCGATACAAATCACCTTATATGCCAAACTCTGCTCGATAATATTTCCGCTATCGGTTGGGTGAAAATAGCTCCAAATATCCTGCGTGGAATCTAAATAAGTCTTATTGCCTCCAGCGCTTAGGTAGGGTTTGAAAGTATTATCGCATTCAAAATAGTTGTTTTGTATGGCTGTGGTGGTATTTATCCACATTTCACTTTTTACATTGCGCGTAGTATCATTAAGCGTGCTTTGCCCTTGCATTTGGGAATCTCACGCATTTTTGATAATCCACTTTTGAGATTCTTTTGCGCCTTGTCTTTCCTCTTGCCCTCTTGTGGAAGTCCCTATTTTAGGCAGTGTTGTAAGTGTTGTCAGTGTTGTAAAAGATTTTTGCGATACGCATAAGGGAGAGAATGTATCGCTTGGCAATTGTGCGCTATTCTCTCTATTATGTGTATGTGGCGCAGGTTGCAAATATCCACTTTCTATAGGCGTGCCTTGTGTAGCCATTTTCTGCATAGCCATTTCCTGTGTAGCTTGCAGTGCAAACTCTTGGGCTTCTTGCTCGCTTGCAAATGGCTCACTCCATATTTGGAGGATCTTGCCCCCGCGCCCAATGCCGTGAGTGTATTTATAGGAAAAATATTGCCTATTAATACGCAAAATTTTTTTACCATTTTTAAAGGCACGAACACAAGCTTTTTTCAAAGTCTCATAGTTGATACCTACAGCAAACTCCCTACTGCTAAGCCACATTGCTTTTACGCTCCTTGTTGCATAAAGCCTGATTTGATTAGAAGCTCTTTAAGCTCCTTACTCCTGCCATACTTCCCAGAGATCTTGCCATGTGAGATTTGATTAAGCAGTCCTATATCTTTTTGGCTTAGTCCTTGAGAGCGCGCCCAAGTGCGTAGCTTCATACCATTACGCGCCATCTTTGTGCTCAAAGTCTCATTTTTTGCCATTACTAGCCCCTTTGATAGAAGTGCATTTATTTATTCTTTATCTTTTTTGAAGTAAAGTTATAAATAAATTGTTAGAATTATACATAAATTTTTATGTATAGTCAAGGGGGTAAATCATGGAATCACTCATTCTTCCTGCGTTAATTGTGATTATTTGGCTTTCTTATAGATACTTTAAAAAACGAAAGATGGTTAAACTTATTAAGCAGAAATATCCTAATAAGGAGCTTGTTGAGCGTATTGTCAAAAAACATGCCCTAGATTTTTCCACTGATAGCGACAATGAAATATTAGCTTCAAAGAATCTAGAAAAAGCATTCCTATACTGGGCTGAAAATGATTTGAAAAGAGCTCGAGATTGTTTTCAAAGAACAGCCCAAATAACAGCTCAAGACGATATTCCTCAATATAAATCAGAAATTGTGACAAAAATCATAACTGAATTTACCGAATACGATGATTTATTTCACGATATCATACGAGACACTCAAAATATCCTTGATAAAAACCCAAATATTTTACAGACAGATATTTACGCCCATTTAAAAGAGTATTCAAAAAGAGATATCCAATATGCACTTTATTATGCGGATGTAAAAAACCTTATAAGCAGAGTTAAAAAGAATAGAAGTTATATCTTAAACAACAAAGACAGCAATAATGATTAGCGCAAAACTTTTAGCTATTCGTAATCATAGCGGACTTTCGCAGAAAGACTTTGCAACTCAAACAGGCATATCGTATGGGACTTATCAAAGTTATGAATATGGCAACCAATCCCCTCGCTACGATTATTTACTGAAACTATCAGAAATATTTAAAGTGCCTATGACTTATTTTGTAGAGCAAAACGATTCGTTAGTCTTTCGTAAGTCGGCGCAAGATGATTCGTTAGTCTTTCGCGAATCAGAGCAGATTCGCGAATCAAACTCTACAACACTAAATGACGATGTCCCTCAATATGTCCCTCAATCAGATTCCACCCCCCAAAATCCCTCTAAGCCCTCATCTATCCTTATTCCCATCTTTGATGATATCACCGCAAGTGCTGGCACAGGTGCTTTAAATGAAGAGCATATCTCGCGCTACACAAGCCTTGATAAGGTGCTTTTGCGCGATTACTTTGGGCTTAGCTCGTTTTTGGGGCTCTCCATCATCACTGCGCGCGGGGACTCCATGCTGCCGACAATCCCAGAGAACTGCCAGCTACTCATACAGCGCACCCAAAGCCTGCAAGAAGGGCAAATCTGCGTGGTGCGCCTCGATGATGAGCTGTATGTCAAACGCCTACAGAAGCGCCCGCGCTACAAGCTCATAAGCGACAACAAAAGCTATGATGACATAGAGCTAGAGAATGAAAACTATGAGATTGTAGGGATTGTCATAGCGGTGCTTAAAAAAATCATTTAAACGCTTTTAAACACGTGTGTAAGGGATTTTTAAACAATGTATAAAAACTTTTAAACAGATTCTAAAAACTTTATACATTTTTTATACATTTTTGCACTCACTTTGATTTTAAAAATATCCCGCATACTCTCGCCCCTCACGCCATTTTCTCCCATTTTCCTAGACTTTGATTTTAAACACTTTTATACAAATTCAAGT
>NZ_NXLL01000030.1 GCF_003364115.1 Helicobacter sp. MIT 00-7814
CCTTATCCCCCTGCACCCCCAAACCCCCGACAACGCTTTTTAAGGGTTACGCTTGCGCGTAACTGAAATTCCTTTGGATTCTTGCTATAATCGCGGGTTTAGGATAAATATTCACAAAAAAGGGGCGGGTATGAAAAAACTTTTTTCAATCCTTATGATTTTTGGCTTGCTTTTTAGCGCGAGTGTGGGCGCGCAGGCAACAAAGGAAAGTAGCGCAACTGCCACAAACACCGCGCAAAAGCGCGTGGTTATCGTGCATGGCTACGGCGGGGATTCTCAAAGTCATTGGTTTGTGTGGCTAAAAAATGAGCTAGAAAAGCAAGGCGTGCGCGTGCAGGTGCCAAATATGCCAGATAGTTTTAATCCGACGCCAAAAGCGTGGCTTGCGACATTGCGCAAGACTATCGGCGCAATTGATGAAAACACCTTCATCGTGGCGCATAGCTTGGGTTGCATTAGCGTGCTTCGCTATATCGAGGGGCTAGATGCGCACCAAAATCTTGGTGGCGTGGTTTTGGTGGGTGGATTCTATGAGCCTTTGAGCATTTTGCCCAAACTCGATCCTTTTGTCAAAGAACCACTGCAAGGCGCAAAACTTGCCAAAATGATAAAAAAGCGCGTGGTGCTATCCGCTAAAGATGATAAAGTCGTGCCGACAAATTTAAGCCAGAATCTCGCAAAGGCGATCGATGCGGAATTTATCCAGCTCCCTAGTGGCTGGCATTTTATGGAAGAAGAAGTTGGCAAGGAATTGCCTATTGTTTTAGATTTGCTCAAAAAACAAATGGGATTGCAAGACTAAATTTTAGCCTTTCTTTAAATCTCTTTTAAAATAAGGGTAAAACTTTGTGCCCTTTTAAAAAACAAACATTCTTAAAAATCTATTTTTTCAGAATCCAAACTAAATTCCGCACAAATACACTCAATTTTGGAATAAAACTTGCTTTTTAGCTAGGTATCAAATTCGCTTCAAAAGGATAACTATGCTAAAGTCATTATGGTCTGGTGTGAGCGGTATGCAAGCTCACCAAATCGCCCTAGATGTCGAGAGCAACAACATTGCCAATGTCAATACCGTGGGCTTTAAATATTCGCGCGCGTCATTTGTGGATATGCTCTCCCAAGTGAAGCTTATCGCGACTTCACCATACAAAAACGGCTTAGGTGGGCAAAATGACTTCTCCATCGGGCTTGGTGTGGGTGTAGATGCCACGACGAAAGTCTTTTCGCAAGGCAACACGCAAAATACAGATGTAAAAACGGATATTGCAATTGAAGGCGATGGATTTTTTATCATCAGTCCAGATCGTGGCACCACGCATAATTACACAAGAAATGGTGAGTTTCTCTTTGATGCAAATGGGAATCTCGTCACCACAGGTGGCTATGTCGTGCAAGGGTGGGTGCGCGATACGCTAGATAGCGCAAATACCGCGCAGATGAGTGAATTTGACTTTTTTAGAGTGGATAATACAGGTCCGGTGCGCAATATCCAAATCGATCCGGGCATGGTGATGCCAGCGCGCTCAACCACAAGCGTAACTCTGCGCGCAAATCTCAATGCCGGCAGACATACAGAAAGTGTAGCAGATATCGCTACGCTTGATTCTACGGTGATTACAGCATCTGATGGCGCGGCGCCGGTGTATGATTCTAGAGGGCGTTTGGCACAGGTGGCAGAGGATTTTGGTGTGCTATTTAATGGCGATGGCGATGCGTTTAATCTAAGCGAAAATCAAGGAATCTGGGTAAGCTACAAAACTTCAGTGATTAGAAATCAAGTCGAAAACACGCAAGAAGTTAGCACCATCGGCGTAAATGGCGAAAATATCAGCTTTAGCAACAACTCCACAATGACAGGCATTAGCTCACTTGTCGCGGCACAAAATGCCATCAACTCTTACCGCGATAAAACAGGCGTTGAAGCCTATGTCGATGCGGGAATGTTGCGTTTAGAGAACAAAAACCAGCTTGATGGTGGCGAAAAACTCAAAAATGTCAGAATCACCGCTGGCGGCACAGGCGCGTTTGCAAACTTTGTGGAAGGTGAAGAGGATATTACAGCCTTTAGATACCGCTACACAAAATCAAATGACGCAGATTCCACCACAGGGCAATTTAGGACGACGGAAGATTTGCGCGCGCTTATGCAATATGATGCAAATATGATTAAAAATCCAGAAAAACAATACCATGAAAGCACCGCCAGCGTGTCAGTCACCGTCAATAAATATGGCATGCTTGAAATGCAAAACAAAGATGATGAAGATGATGAAGTGCGCAATCTCAATATTTATGTGAGTGCGCATGCTTCGGGGCTTATCACAAGCAATGTGTTGTTTAAAGACACGATGAAAGCGCTTAACACCTCATCATTTATCGAAGGTGGCGTGTCAATCGCTTCAGGCAAAATCAATAAAACAACGCATAGCACGAGCGTTGATGTCGTTGATAGTTTGGGAAGTAAACATAACTTGCGCTTTGAGTTTTGGAAAACAGGCGATGCGGAATGGAGCTTTAGAGCTGTAGTCCCAGAACCAGCGCAGTTTGTGGGTGGCTCATCGACAAGACCAAATGTTTTTGAAGGCGGTAGGGCGACATTTAATAGCGATGGAAGTTTGGGCGGAATGAATCCGCCAATTATCCAAATCGATCCAAAAAATGGCTCAAATCCGCAGAGAATCGAGCTAAAATTTGGGACAAACCAAACTTTTGGCGGACTTACTAGCGTGGATAAAATCTCAGAAACCTACGCAATTAACCAAAATGGCTACCAAGCGGGCGATTTGATGGATATACGCTTTGATTCTAATGGCTCGCTTTTGGGCGCATTTAGCAATGGTAAATCAATCGCGCTCGCGCAAGTCGCACTTGCAAACTTCGCTAACAATAGCGGTTTGCAAGCAGAAGGCGGAAATGTATTTTCACGCACAGGAAACTCCGGCGAGCCAATGGTAGGCGCTGCAAATACCGGTAGGCGCGGTGGTGTGAGCGGCAGTAAGCTAGAGATGAGTAATGTGGATTTAAGCCGCAGTTTAACGCAACTCATTGTCGTGCAGAGAGGATTCCAAGCAAACTCAAAGGCAGTGACAACATCTGATCAGATTCTTAACACTTTGCTAAACTTGAAGCAGTAATTTAGCTTAATTCTCACGCGGGGCATTCCCCGCACTCTCTCATCTACTCTAAAAATTATCAATTTGTAACAAAAAAGCGAAATCTTAAACGAGAATCTCTCAATTTTTGCACTTTAAAAAGTGGTGTGTGGTATAGTCTAGGATTTACGCGTTTAGCGCTGTAATCACAATGCACTCAAAACATAAGCAAAATTTTGCTTCAAAAGAAATGGGGGGAGCGGACATATGAAATTTTTTAGCAAAATGGGTATCGGCTCAAAGATTATGGCGACACTTTCGCTTGTGCTAATCATTTGTATGAGCGTGCTGACTTTTATCGTCGTGCAAAACTCACGCTCTATCCAAACGCAAGAGGCAAACAAACTTCTTGTCAATGGTGCGGCGCGCGAGGCAAACCTTGTCAAAAATATTTTAAATGAAATCTATGTGGTTGTGGATATTTCACATATTTATCTAAACGACTTCCTTTTGCGCGCACGCACTGAAGATCAAGAATCTATGGAATCTAATATCATAAATATGCTCGATAGCACCAAATGGGGGCAAATCGGCTATGTGTATATAAAAGATTCTGCCTTTAGTGGTGCAAATATCCTCAATCCAAAGCACCGCTTGAAAAATGGCGAATTTATGGTGCTAGCCATTGATAATAATATGCAAGCAAAAGGCGGAGTGGAAATCTTGCAAGCAGATGATACGGTGGCAAATTTTGCTAGTGTCAAAGAGGCTATAGCTTTAGGAAAGCCAACCATAGGACGCCCAACGCATCAAAAAATAGGCGGGAAAGAATATTTTGGCGTGGGGATAAACCAGCCACTTTTTGGCAAAGACGGCAAAGCACATGGTGTGGTGGGAATCTTTATTGATTTATCAGGCATTACGGCAATGTTGCAAGATCCGAGTAAGTCGATTTTTAAAGGCGATTTTAAGGGTATGTATTCTACAGATTCTACAATCGCAGTACATGGACGCAAGGAATTTTTGGGTAAATATTTGCGCGAAGTCAATCAAAGCCCTACGATGAATGAGCTCAAACACGCTATTGAAAATCAAATTGAAGGTATTTTTGACTACACCAACTCGCTTAATGAAACCAGTCGCGCAGCGGTGGCAAATGTCGATATTGGCAATGGTTTGGCGACATGGACGCTTATTGTCTCAGCGCCTCTTGATTCTGTATTGGCGCCGGTTATGAGCTTGCGCGCGCTAATGATAGCCTCAAATGCAATAATGGTAGTAATCGTGTGCTTGGTAATGTTTTTCTTTATCAAATCACAAATCGTGGCGCGTATCAACAATATGAGTCATTTGCTTTTTGGCTTTTTTGACTATCTCAACCATAAGCGCGACACGCCACCGCACCTTGTAGCTCCAAAGGCAGAAGATGAGCTAGGGCGCGCGACTTTAGAAATAAATCATAATATCCAAATCGTGCAACAAAACCTCGAGCAAGACAAAGTCGCAATCGAGCAAAGCGCGCAAACTGCAAAAAAAGTCGAAAGTGGCAATCTCACCGCGCGCATTACGCAAAATCCGAGCAACCCACAGCTAAAAGCGCTCAAAGATGTGCTTAATAATATGCTAGATGTCTTGCAACAACGCATAGGCGCGGATATGAATGCGATACACGATGTGTTTGAATCCTACAAAACGCTAGATTTTACCAAGCAAGTGCCAGATGCAAAAGGAAATGTCGAAAGTATGACAAATATCCTAGGCAAGGAAATTTGCCAGATTCTAAGCGCATCAGAATCTTATGCTAAAGCACTCACTACGCAGACGCAAAATCTCAAAGATTCTATGAGCAAGCTTTTTGATGGAAGCTCATCGCAGGCTAGCTCACTAGAAGAAAGTGCAAGCGCGATAGAGCAAATCTCAAGCTCTATGCAAAATGTCAGCAATCACACAGATGAGGTAACCCATCAAGCTGAAGATATAAAAAATATCGTTGGCGTGATAAAAGATATCGCGGATCAAACAAACTTGCTAGCACTTAATGCCGCTATCGAAGCAGCGCGCGCAGGCGAGCATGGCAGGGGCTTTGCGGTGGTGGCTGATGAGGTGAGAAAGCTAGCTGAACGCACAGGGAAAAGCCTAAGCGAAATCGAAGCAAATGTAAATGTCCTTGTGCAAGGGATTAACGAAATGAGTGAATCTATCCGCGAGCAAACCAGCGGGATAGCTCAAATCAACGAAGCCATAACCCAGCTAGAATCCCTCACACAGGACAATGTCAATGTTGCCAACGACACAAACACCATCACGCAAGAAGTCGCCAAAATCGCTACTGAAATATTGAGCGATGTCAATAAGAAGAAATTCTAAACTGAAATGGGGGCGTCAGATTCTTATAGAAACCAAGTGCCCCATTTTTTAAAACAATTCGAAAGAAATTTAAAGATACTTTCTAAAGCGCGGAGAAATTTTTAAAATTTTCTTTGCTAGCTTTTTTAGCCATTTAGGAAGTTTCGCTGCCTTGCTTACAACAGCATTTCCTATTTGTGTTTTAAATACATCAATTTGTTTTCTCGCCCCACACACGCCCACACCTCTGCGAAACGCCTGCTCATAAGGTTGCGAAAAAATATGATGAAAAAATTCCTCTAAGCGTTTTTGATAAAACTCTACCGCATTGAAATTATCCAAAAACATCGGCTCTTTTAGCATCGCTAAATATGCCCTTTCATCATTGTCAATACGCTTAATTTCATCAACTAGCGCTTCCCAAGTGGGGAAATTATGCGCGTTAATATAGGCTTTTGGATTGATTTTATACTCAAGCAAATTTAGTGAGATTTGCGGTAAAACTTGATTAATAGGACAAGAAGCCTTGCTATCAGGATTCTGAATGCTTTGGGTAGATTGATTTGAACAATAAAAATCTTTTAAATTTGCATTAAGGGGGGGGGGCAGTGTATCTTTTTGCAAGCTAGAATCTAGCCCGCATCTCAAACTTGTATCGCCCCAATAAATCGGAATACACCCAGCACTAAAAGCTTGAATGAGCTTTTCTGTCATATATCCAGGATAGCTTGAGTTTTCAAAGCAAAGATTAAATTTATAGCCTTTTAGCCATTCTCTCTTGCTTGTTGCATAATCACCATAGCGATCACCAATAGGACCGCCGATATTATTGCGCCAATTTCCTCCAGAATCTACTTTTTTATACACACTTAATTTTTCAAAAAAAGCACCTCTAGGAGAAGTCTCAGTCGCAGGATTAGTTACCATAAAGGCACAAAATTTCTCTCTTTTTGCAGATTCTTCACTAGCCCAAATATGCTTTTTCTGCGCAAGCTCTGCATCTTTTTTATGTTCCCAAAATGCTAATGGCAAGCGCAAATGCCTGTCAAAATATTCTAAAAAATCAAAATCTATCGCATAATCCGCATCTGCAAAATTTGCTCTTGTATTTTCCCCACTATAAAAAATCCGCACACAGTCATATTTCGTATATTCCTCACCAAACACAGAATACAAAATATATTCTGGCTCATCGCTATATACCACTTCATAGCCCATTTCGCGTAAAAACTTGACAAAAAAATTCTTTTTAAAAACCTCTTTCGTATCTGGCAACCACCAATCAACAATTCTAAGCTTAATTTGCTTCATTTGACACTTCCTTTGGGATTTAAAAATTACAAGCGTGATTATAAGGAAAAATTGAAAAAAGTTTATTAAAAAGTAAAAGTGAGTTTTGGGACTATGCAGTGGCGGGGAGGAGTGGAACATGAACTTTTTCAACAAAGTATCCCGCCACCGCATAATCCCAAAAATTTATTGCAGATTCTATTTTTCAGAATCTTTTTGTTTGGCTTAACACCACTTAGATTCTCTATGTTTTGTTTTTTGCAAGGGGGACAAGGGGGCTTAAATTAGCAAGCTCACCCCCTTATCCCCCTTTGCAATCCCCCAAACCCCGACAACGCTAGAAGGTGCGTGCCGCACACTGCATTTATTTTACTTGTTATAACACAAGCTCTTCTACGCGCTTGCCATAGGCTGGGTCGGCTTTCTTAAAATGCTCGATTTGTCGCTTTTTAATTTCCACCGGCACGCCTTCCATCGCGTCTTTAATGTTCTGACAGAGTGCCTCTTTTTGCGCATCATTCATCAAACGATACAAATCGCCCGCCTGCACATAATAGCTATCTTCAGAATCTCGGTGATTATAGCGCATAGCAACATCGCCACCTTGCGTATTTAGCGGTGGTTCAATCGCATTTGTATCCTCGCTATAGTCATCAAAAATGCTCGGATTATAGTTGCGCTCCGCTCCAAAGCTACCTTGCTGCATAAAGCCATCGCGATGTGTGTTCGCACTCGGCGCAAGAGGCGCATTTACAGGCAATTGCGCGTGGTTGATACCAAGTCGATAGCGTTGCGTATCGCCATAGGCAAACAGCCTGCCTTGCAGCATTTTATCTGGGCTATAACCAATGCCCGGCACGATATTTGCGGGGTTAAAGGCTGCTTGCTCCACTTCGGCAAAATAATTTTGCGGATTCTTATTTAGCTCCAAAATCCCCACTTCAATCAGCGGATAATCCTTATGGCTCCACACCTTTGTCAAATCAAATGGATTAAAGCGATAGCTCGCTGCATCTTTTTCAGGCATTATCTGCACGCAGAATCGCCATTTTGGAAAGTTGCCTTTTTCGATATTTTCAAACAAATCGCGCTGGTGAGATTCTCTATCATTAGCGATGATTTCAGCAGCTTCTTTGTTTGTCAAATTGTGGATTCCTTGCATGGATTTGAAGTGAAACTTCACCCAAAAACGCTCGTTTTTTGCGTTGATAAAGCTATAAGTATGGCTTCCAAAGCCGTGCATTTCGCGGTAACTTCGCGGAATCCCTCTATCACTCATCAAAATTGTTACTTGATGCAAAGATTCTGGATGCAAGCTCCAAAAGTCCCACGCCGCCGTAGCACTGCGTAAATTCGTCTTTGGGTCGCGCTTTTGTGTGTGGATAAAATCCGGGAATTTCAGCGCGTCTTTGATGAAAAATACAGGCGTATTGTTGCCCACAATATCCCAATTTCCCTCATCAGTGTAGAATTTGAGCGCAAATCCTCTCACATCGCGCTCGGCATCAGCCGCTCCGCGCTCGCCTGCAACGGTTGAAAAGCGCAAAAACGCCTTTGTTTTCTTGCCAACCTTGCTAAACACCGCCGCTTTGGAATATTTGCTAATATCATTTGTGATAGTAAGCTCGCCATACGCCGCGCTTCCCTTTGCATGCACGACACGCTCGGGGATTCTCTCCCTATCAAAATGCGCTAGCTTTTCAAGTAACCAAGTATCTTGCAAAAGCACTGCTCCTCGCGCACCCGCTGTCATTGAGTTTTGATTATCGCCTATTGGCGTGCCTGTGGCTGTTGTTAATTTCTTTGCCATTTTTTCTCCTTTTGTGACTTTTGACACTCTTTGCTAGAATCTTTTAATTAGAATCTTTGCAAAAGCGTCTTTTAAAATTTAAATACGAGGACATTTTAATCAACAATTACTAATCAATAATTTTTATTAATTAAATATTTTTATCTAATTTTATAAAGCTAGTTACAATTTGTTACTTTTTGATTGATTTGCTTACTAGATTCTCAAAAATTTCTTTGATAAATTTGCACTTTCCCTCTTGACAGACACTAAGTGTCATGCTTTATAATTCTGCTTGTAATATATAAAATTCACAAGGAGCAGTAATGAAAAGTGTTTTACTTATTAATGGAAGTAAAAAATTTGGTAATTCAGAGGGTAGATTGAGTGCTAGCTTGCAAGAGCGTGCAGCAAGGACTTTAGAATCTCTTGGGCTAAAAGTAGCACAAACGCATATTGACAGGGGATATGATATTGAAGAGGAGGTGCAAAAAATCTTAGATTCTGACGCGCTTATTTATCAGATGCCGGGCTGGTGGATGGGTGAGCCATGGATTGTAAAAGAATATATTGACAAAGTCTATCTAGCGGGTGCTGGCAAGTTTTTTACTAGTGATGGCAGGCATCGTGATAATCCTACAAAAAACTATGGCAGCGGTGGGCTTTTGCATGATAAGAAATATATGTTTAGCCTTACATGGAATGCGCCGCTTGAGGCTTTCACGGACAAAGACGGCTTTTTTGGTGGTGTGGGTGTAGATGGCGTGTATTTGCATCTACATAAGGCGCACGAGTTTATGGCAATGAGCGCGCTACCGACTTTTATTTGCAATGATGTTGTGAAAAATCCGCAGATTGAAAAATACTTGAGCGATTATGAAGCGCATTTGAGAAAGATTTTTAAATAAACAAAGGACAAACATGAAAGATTCTAATCGCAGAGATTTTTTCAAAACAGGTGCAGTGATTGCGGCTAGCATTGCAAGTTTTAGCGCGGTAGGTGGGTTAGGCACATTAAATGCAGCAGATTCTAGCGCGCAGCAAGGCGCACAAAAAGGCGCAAAAAACATTAGCCCAGCCACGCTTCCACAGCGCAAGGTTGGGGATTTTACCATAAGCGCGCTAGGGCTTGGTTGCATGGGAATGACACACGGACATGGCGAGCCACGCGATAAAAGGGCAATGATTCGCCTAATCCATGAGGCAATCGAGCTTGGAATCACCTATTTTGACAGCGCAGAAGCCTATATTGGCAATGAAGAATTGCTAGCTGAAGCACTGAAGCCTTACAGAACTAAGGTAAAAATTGGCACAAAATTTGGACTTTATTATCCATTTGGTAAGCAAATGCAAGATTCTAGTAAAAAGGCGATTTTGCGCGCACTTGATGCGAGTTTGAAGCGGTTAAATACCGACTATGTCGATATTTACACGCGGCATCGCGTGGATACTGATATTCAAATGCAAGAGGTGGCAAGCACCATTGGCGAGCTGATAAAAGCGGGCAAGGTGCGGGCTTTTGGGCTAAGTGAAGCGGGCGCGCAAAGCATAAAAAAGGCGCATTCCGTAACGCCTGTAAATGCGCTGCAGAGCCATTATGCGATGAGTTTTCGCGAGGTTGAGAGCAATGAGATTCTAAAAACTTGCGAGAATCTAGGCATTGCTTTTGTGGCGTATAGCCCGCTTGATAGGGGGCTTTTGACAGGTAAGATGAACGAAAATACCACTTTTCACAAGACATTAGATATGCGCGCAAATTTCCCGCGCTACACCAAAGAAAATCTAGCAAAAAATCAGGCAATTGTAAAATTTATTGCAAATATTGCAAAAGAAAAAAACGCGACTATCGCTCAAATCGCCCTTGCATGGTTGCTAGCGCAAAAAGATTTTATTATTCCTATTCCAGAGACAACCAATCCAGCGCATCTGAAAGAGAATCTAGGCGCGCTAAAAATAAGCTTTAGCAAGGCAGAGCTAAGTCAAATTGCAAGTGAGCTTAAAAATATCCCAATTTTTGGCGACCGCTACCCACCAAATAGCGATGCGGCAAGAAGTGTGGGGTTGTAAAGGCAGGAGCTATAAAAGCGCGCATGACTATAAAAGGCTGGCGCAGAATCTCAAGATAATACGCTTCGCTCACAAAATACGCGGTGCTTGCAAGCGAGAATCTAGTCGGCGCGCTTTGTGTGCTAGAGCGAGAAAATCAGCTATGGCTGCGCGCAAAAAATCATTATCTTTTTACAACTAAAATTACACAAACTTTTAAAAGGATAGGGATAATGAAAAGCTTAAGACTTGTATATCCAGATTATCTTAGTGGCGGTTTAAAAGAATATTATCTAGGAGCTAAACTCCTTACTCAAATTTTGCCTCAAAATAGCAATCAGCCAAGTTTTGAAGTGCCTATTACTCCACCAAGCAAGGCTGAATTTAAGATAGAAAATGGCATATTTGCAAGAAATGAAGTAGTGCAAAATACCAAAAAAGCTCAAGCTATATTAGCGCGCTATGAGCCTGAAAAAGTCATTACCATAGGCGGGACTTGCTATGTATCTTTAGCAAGTTTTGATTATTTGCATGCCTTATATCCTAATATTGGAATCGTTTGGATTGATGCACACCCTGATGTTAGCTCGCCAAAGGATAATTATCCAAATGCTCATGCTTTCGTGCTTGGCACACTTTTAGGAGAAGGCGATGAGGAGCTTTTAACCTTACTTAAAAACAAGCCTTTTAAGGCTGATGAACTTTTATATATAGGCTTGCAAGAACTTCATAGTTATCAAAAAGAATTTTTAGATAAAAAAGGCGTGTCATATAAGGTGCAAGATAAAGAGTTTGTAAGCGATGATGAGTTAAAAAAATTTATAGATAAATTTGATGCTTTGCTGGTGCATTTTGATATAGATGTGTTAAGTGTGGAGTATTTTAGCGATACTTATTTTGCAAATCCAACTTTAGTGGGCGATGGTAGTGGTGGTGGCAAAATGAACCTTGAAAAACTTACCCAAATTTTAAATCTGCTTGATAAAAGCTCTAAAATAGTAGGCTTTAGCATAGCTGAATATCTACCATTTAGTGCTTATAAACTCCAAGAGCTTTTAAAAGATTTTAATTTTTTAAAAAACTAAGGGTTTTAGGCTAGATTCTACTAATAAGCAAAAGCTGTTTAGGGCATGGTGTTTATGCGCTATTTGGCAACACAGATGAGCATCTCAAAAATCACGCGTTTTTTGCAACAAAGCACTAGATCTTTAAGAAATAGCGCTTAGAATCTCTTTTGTCAAAATCTCAAGTGGCTTTGTCGCATCAAGGGTGAAATGCGCTTGCTCTTTGTAGCGCGCAAGGCGTGAGGTGTAGAGTTCTCGCGCTTTTTTTTCATCGCTAAAAAGCGGGCGGGTAGGTTGAGAATCTGTCCTCAAACGCGCTAAAATATCCTCAAAGCTAACTTCTAAGTAAAACACCACGCCCAAATTTTTTACATTATGAAATATCGGCATGCCCCCGCCTGTGGAAATCACCGCATTACACACATTAGCACCCAGCCAACGCACAAGCGCGCCTTCTTCCTTGCGGAACTCCTCCTCGCCAAAATGTGCAAAAATTTCGCCAACACTTTTATTGAGGCTAGATTCAATTAAAGAATCTGTATCCAAAAAATAGCGCTCACTTTGCTTTGCAATCTCGCGCCCAAGGCTACTTTTGCCACTTCCCATAAAGCCGATAAGCACGATATTTTGCAAGCTTCACTCCTTAATTTTTCTTTGCAAACAATGCCACAAGCACGCAAAAAACTAAGCCCAAAATTACCGCGATAGGCGCGTTTTCCGTGATTCCATTAGGTGAGCTAGCTAAGGCAAAATTATGCGCTAGTGCCGCGCCAAAAAGCAATCCAAAGATAAAAATCGCACTATCGCTATTGCCTTCGCCCGCTAGCACGAGTTGCCTTCCCGGGCAACCTCCGCCGATACTAAAGCAAAGTCCGCAAAGCACCATAGAAAGGAAATTCCAAAGTGTGTCATTATGTGCGATTGGTTGATTTTCAAAGCCTAAATGAAAAAAGCCTAGCGCCATATTTAGCACAAGTGCGGTGATAAAAAACGCCAAAACGCCCTGCAAGATTCCATAATCGCGTGCAAAAACGACATTGCGCACAGCAGCCACGGTGCAAAAGCGACTTTTTTGCAAAACAGCCCCTAGCACAAGCCCGGCTATAAGCGAGAAAAATAATGGCGCATGCATTGAGCCCGGACCTTTTTGAGAAAAGGCGATAATACTAGATTCTCCAAAGACACCCAAAAGTAGCAGCACAAAAAGTAGCACCATAAATGCCGGGAATATTAGCCCCACAATGCGATTTGTCGGCGTGCTAGCTGAAAGGCTAAAACCTCGCTTAATAAAAAATAACCCGCATAAAATCCCAACAACAAGCCCGCCCAAGCCTGCTAGCGCGCTTAAATCTCCACCGCTAAGGCGCAGAATCATTCTCCAAGGACAGCCCAAAAACACAAGCGCGCCAATCATTCCAAACACGCCAAAGCCAAAGCGCAAAATCGGCGCAGAGCCACCGCGTGCTTTAAATTCGCCAAAAATTAGGCTCGCTATGAGCGCACCTAGCACGATTCCAATAATTTCTGGGCGGATATATTGCAATGTGGCGACATGGTGCAAGCCAATGCCTCCTGCGATATCGCGCGTGAAGCACGCCGCGCACATTCCCATATTTCCCGGATTCCCCATATAGACTAACACAGGCGCAAGTACGCCCAACACTACACCCGCCACTATAGGCAAAATAGCTACTCTCACAAATATTCCTTATTATTAAAACATGACAGCTTGTATTTTCTTTGCCTGCAGATTTTTAGAATCCTAGATTCTTAAAAGTTGCAAAGAAATACTTTTTAGAAGTGCTGTTTGTGCGCTTAAACCTTAAGCCTAACAAAGGCTAGATACTAACAAAAAAAAGCTTAAAGTGATTTGACTTTTTTACTTTATCGCTCAAAGCGCTCCAAAACCTGCCTTTTAATCTCATCATAACTAAAATTTTCTCTAAATCCGTCCAGCTTCCCACCAGCGGCATTTTTATGCCCACCACCATTGAAAAACTCCTTGCTTAGCGCACTGACATCGCATTTCCCATTTGCGCGCAGGCTCACATTGCCCTTATTATTGATATCCATATAAAAGTCATATTCTGGATTCTGCGTTAAAAATAAATTTGCCAGCACGCTAATGCCACCCAAACCATAGCTTAAAAAGCCTAGCTTATCGCTAAGCTCGAGACTGCATTGCGCCTTTTTGGTGCTTAGAAGCTTGCTTTGCGCATGCGAGGTGATATAATCCATCGTCTGCTCATAGGGCTTGCCACCAAGGATGCGCTTTTTTATCACATACAGCGCGTTGTCAAACTCCACTGCGTCATTTTCCTTGCCCAAAAACTGCTCCATAGATTCTATAATGCCAAATTTATATTCCCTATGCTCGCTATCAAACATAAAGCGATTTAGCTCGTTGCTCAGCGCAATGGCATTGAGCGCAACTTTACCAAACTCAAACTTATAGCCATCTTCTAGCCAAATATCCACAGAGTTTGTCATATTGCTAAGATTTTCAAGCCAAGATTCTTTAGAAGCATCTTTAAGCGCGTAGCGTTGGTGCAAAGTCTGCCAAGTGATACGACTAGCACAGCGCGTGGAATCCAAAAAATACCATTCAAATTTATTTGCACATTCCTGCCCGCTAATGTGATGATCAAGCAGGCAAATCTCAATCTCAAAGCCTTCATTTTTTAGGTTTTCAACCCTTTGGGAAAGCATTTGGGCTTCTTGAAGTGTGAGGTTTAAATCTGTGATAAGGATAAGATAGTGATTTTGCGTACTTAATTTTGTGCTAAATTTTGCGTTGAGCTTTTGGGCGGGATCTTGCGTGATTTTTTCTAAAATAGATTCTAAGCGCACGCCAACTTCGCGCCCATAATTAGCATTAAAAAATGTAATAGAATGGAAAAATTCCCGCGCTAAATACTGGCACACATAGCCATCTAAATCAGTGTGGGAAAGATGAAAAACCTTTAAATTTTTTTGCATTGTATATCCTTAAAATTTCTTATATTTGAATTTCTATATTTGCGAGAATCTCGTATTTCACACGAGGATCAATTTCAGCATTGCCTAAAACGACGACCTTAAGGCTGTGGATTTCTACAAACCTTGCCATTGCCTTACGGATTCTATGATCTACTAATAAAACCGGTGGCACGATGCCTCTTTCTGTGAGCTGCGTTGCATTAGCGCTGATAGCATCAAAAAGCGCTTGGGCTTCTTGGATATTAAGTAAAAAGCTCTTGTCTTGCTCTTTAAACTTGCTAAGTAAGAAACTCTCGCTTGCAGGGGAAAGCACCATGGTTTTAAGCGTTTTATCATTTGGATCAATATACAAATCTGTAATCGTGCGAGCGAGGCTAGCGCGCACCTGCTCAACGAGAGAATCTATATCATTTTGCAAAATCGGATACACATCAATGAGCGTTTCTAAAATGCTTAGCATATCTTTAATTGGGATTTTTTCATGCAAGAGATTTTGCAATACTTTTTTTGTGATACTTAGCGGGATTTTCTCAGCCTCTGTAACGATGGCAGGATACATATTAGCGATTTTGCCTATGAGCGTTTTTACCTCATCGATTGTGATAAATTCTTCAGCATATTCTTTGATACATTCTGATAAATGCGTGGTGATAATCGCGCTAGGCTCGACAATCACATAACCTCTCGCGGTAGCAATATCCTTATATCGTGGCTCAATCCACAATGCAGATAACCCAAACACAGGCTCTTTTGTCTCTTCGCCCGGAATCTTATCAGTTTCAGAATCCGTATAAGCCATACCTGTATTCATCGCTAGAATCTTATTTGGATAGATTTTCCCCCCGCCAATCACCACGCCTTTAAGCAAAATATTATAATCATCAGATTGCAGATTAAGATTATCTTTTATACGCACCTGCGGGACGAGAAATCCATAATCACTTGCGATTTGCTTACGCACACCGCGGATTCTCTCAATCAAATTCCCATGTTGCGCAGTATCAGCAAGGCGGATTAGCTCATAGCCGACTTGAATTTCTAGCACCTCAATTTTCAGCGCCTCATTGAGCGTGGCTTCCTCCTCCTCTTTGAGCTGTTCCTCGCTTTTTTGCTCGCGCACAGCTTTATGTCGCTCTATATCATCAGCTTGTGGTTGCGCGCTAGATTTTGGACTTTGTGGCGTGATATTAAAGCGCTTGCTAAGCCAAGATTCAAAAAGCGTAATCAAACTTTTAGAATCTTCCCTACTACTAAGCCACGCGATGATAAAAAAGAATGCCCCAACAACCCCAAGCGAAGCAGGCAAGCCCGGCACAAGCGCAAATAAGCACAAAATAAAACCAACAATAAGCAAAATCTTGCCATTACTTGTAATCTGACTTACAATATCCGCTGCGAAGTTGCTCCCGCTACTTTTTGCCGCGCGTGTAGTCATAATACCCGTAGCTGTGGCGATGATAAGCGCTGGAATCTGCCCCACCAAACCATCGCCAATAGTTAAAATTGTGAAAGTCTCCGCACTTTGCTGCGCGCCAAGTTTGTATTGAAAAAAGCCAATCAAAAACCCACCAATAATATTTACAAGCGTGATGACAATAGAAGCAATCGCATCACCTTTGACAAACTTACTCGCTCCGTCCATCGTGCCATAAAAATCCGCTTCTTGCTGCAACGCCTCCCTGCGCGCCTTTGCCTCCTCTTGCTTGATAAGCCCAGCGTTTAAATCCGCATCAATTGCCATTTGCTTACCCGGCATCGCATCAAGCGTAAATCTCGCACGCACTTCAGTTACGCGCGTAGAACCATTTGTAATCACAATAAGATTGACAAGCACCAAAATTGTAAAAACAATGATACCTATGACATAATTTCCCCCGACAACGAAATTCCCAAACGCATTAATAATACTACTCACCGCATCAGGACCATTATAGCCTTCAGAAAGTATCATTCTTGTCGTGGCGACATTAAGCGCTAGGCGATAAAGCGTGACGATGAGCAAAATCGTAGGAAATGACGAAAACTCGGTAGGCTTGTCAATGTAGAGTGCCATCAAAATGATAAGGACGGAAAGCGCAATTGAAATACTTAGCAAAATATCAAGCACGCTACTAGGCAGTGGCACGATGATGATGGCTAAGATAAGTCCGATAAAAACAACCACCGTCAAATCTTTTGAGCCAAGCAACACGCGCAAAAATGGCATAAGTTTTTGTGAGAAAATCTTTTGTGCCTGATTTGCCAAGAAACGCCTTTGTATAGAGTTTTGAATAATTTTTAAGGGCTAGATTCTAGCCAAGTTTGGATTTAAGATTCTTTAACCTTGAATTTTTTAGCGCAAAACGCGCTTATACCTTTTTTGGCAAACTTTGTAAAAATTCCTCTAAATTAAATTTATTGCGATGATTTTGTGTGAAAATATGCACCATCACAAAGCCCAAATCCGCGATAAGCCAATCTTCACTCTCTTCATCAGTGGCGTAGAACTCCACGCCTTTTGGCTTTAGCTCGCTTTTCAAAAAATCAAGCAACGCAAAAGAATGCTTGCCCGCCATCGCTGTAGCAATCACCACAAAATCCACCAAATATTCCTTTTCCCTCACATCGATGACTTGAATATCCTCGCCCTTTTTATCCTCCAAAAGTCGCGTTATATCCTCTAAAATCTGCTGTGTATCTGCCAAAAATGCTCCTTATTTGTTTTTTAAGCGCGCCATTATAGCCTATTTTGCAAATTCTTTCCTTAGCAAAATCTCTTTCACAAAGCTATGCAAACAGCTAGGAATCTGCTTAAGGACAGAATCTAGCTGGTGAGATTCTAGGCTTTTTTGCAATTCTGCGCGTAATTGCGTCGAGCTTAGATGAGAATCAAATTCCAAAAAATGCGCACGCAAATGCGGAATCTGCAAACGCGCACAAAGCGTAGTAAATGGGATTTGCGCTTGCTGTAGATTCTGTAATGTTGTTTGGAAATTTTGAGAATCTATTCCTTTAAATTGTATCGTCTCGTGCGAGTGAATCGCACTTCGCCTCCGCTCCACTGCGTTGCGCGCACATATTGCACCATTTTTTATTGATGAGGATGTAAGATTCTTTAACGCTGTTTGGGGATTTTTAGAATCTATTCCTTTAAATTGTATCGTCTTCGCGGAAGTAAATTCCGCTTCGCCTCCGCCTCGCTTGCGCTCGCGTTCATATTCGGCGTCTTTTTGATTGCTAGGATTCTCTAGATTCTGCAATGTTGTTTGGAAATTTTGAGAATCTGCTCTATCACACACGATAAACTCCACTTCCGCGCAAAGCTTTTCGAACTTATGCCACCGATGAAGCGAGGCAAAGCTATCAAGCCCTAGAATAAAAAAAAATTTAAACTCCTTAAGATCTATTCCATTAATTGGTATCACCTTCGCGGAAGTGAATTCCGCTTCGCCTCCGCTCCACTGCGTTGCGCGCGCATACTCGACATTTTTTGGCTTTTTAGATTCTGTGGATTCTGCAATATTCTTTACATATTCCACAAGCTCGATGCTATACACCACCCTTTTTTGCGCCACTTCAAAATCACAAGCGACAATCTCACAATTTTTGCTCCCTAGCTCCCTTGCCACAATCGCGCACATTTGCAGTCGATCATTTGGGCTAAAAAAACTCCCCTCTTTAAAAGGCGAGCAAAAAGTTGGTGTCAAAAAAAGCTGCGAAAAGTGAAATTTTGCAAGCACCTTTTGTAGCAGCGCAAAATGCCCGTTATGAAAGGGATCAAAACTGCCACCAAAAATAGCGATATTACGCGCGCTCATAGATAAAGTAACTTTGCTAAAACAAGTGCGATGAGGCAGATAAAAAGCGCAATGTGATGGTAGCATTTCCTTAAGGGATCGGGCTTTTTAAGCGCAAACATATAAAAAAACGAAATGCCCGCAAACACAAAGAGCGAGAGAATCACAGCGATTTTTACCCATAAAATCTTTTGAAAAAAGCTCACAAAATAGCCACTTCCCCCACCTAAATGAAAGCTGCCCAAAATCGCCCCACTTATAAGCAAAGTCAAAAAGCTACAACCCAAAACTATCGCGCTGGGTTTGAGAATCTCGCGCTTTAATTTGGTAAATTCCTCTGCACTGCGCTTTTTTTTGAAAAACGAAAAAATCGCAATATCATACACAAGGTAGCCTATCACCACGCACGCGCTTAAAAGATGCACTATATTTATCGCTGTATAAAACACGCTTATTCCTTTTTTCAGCTTTGTAAAACACCATATTCGCGCGCGTATTTTACCATTTTTATTTGACAAGGCTTGCAGATTCTCTCATTGCTTTTTTGTAGCTTAAGAATCTATGCGCCTTTATTTGGGTATTTTTATTATTAAAAGGCTATAATTTGCGCTTTTTATGTTTGCAAGGCTAGGAGGCGTGATGCTAGAGATTGAAAATCTAAGCAAGGAAAAGATAGATTCCAAAAGTTTAGAGCAGATTTATGAAACAATGCTAGCGCGGTTTTGCGCACAGGCAAATGGGGAACTGCGCTTGGAGCTTTTGCTTGTGGATTCTAAAGCGAGCAAAGAGCTAAACCGCACGCACAGAGGCAAGGATACGCCCACAGATGTGCTAAGTTTCCCACTTGAAGTAAATTTGCACTCGCAAGCCCCGCAGACTTTGGGTAGCGTGGTGATTAACATGGATCTTGCAAAAGAAGTGGCACACAAACTCGGGCACAGCACGGAATCTGAAGTCAAACTGCTTTTTATACATGGTTTGTTGCATATTTTTGGCTTTGATCACGAGGTGGATAATGGCGAGCAACGCGCGCAAGAAGAGGCGCTTATCAAGGAATTTGATTTGCCAAAAAGCCTCATTATCCGTGCGCAAGAGGAATAAAAATCTTTAAGGAAAAATCAATGAATTTGGAAGTGACAAAATACTGCGCAAATGGAAATGACTTTTTGCTCTACAATGCTTTTACAGGCGTTGCAGGCAAGGGTTTTGGCGCACAAAATGAGGGAATAAAGGACTTTTCACAAATTGCAAAAATACTTTGCGCGCGTCATAGCGGAATTGGCGCAGATGGATTTGTGGCGGTATTGCCAGTAGTTTCTAGCGATTTGAAAGACTTTGCGCCTGAAGCGCTTTTAGATTCTCAAAAATTAGATTCCAAAAAGCCCGCGTATAAGTGGGATTTCTACAATGCTGATGGCTCAAAGGCCGCAATGTGTGGAAATGCAAGCAGATGTGTGGGAAGCTTTGCCTATGCGCAGGGCATTGCTGGGCTTAATCACAGCTTTTTATCACAAGCTGGGATTATTGGCATTACCATAGATCCGACAAATCCGCTCCTTGTGGAATCTGCGCTTGGGGAATGCAAGTTTTTAGATGAAGTGCAAGAAGAGAGCATTTGGGGGAATCAGTGGTTTTTGCTTGATAGCGGTGTGCCGCATTTGGTGTGCTTTTGTGAAGATCCAGCGCTTTTACCCTTGCCTGCGGGGGAAAATCTCGCGCGCTTAAAACAACTGCGCGAGAAATATAATGCAAATGTCAATGTCGCCTGCGTGCTTGCGCGGGGGAAAATCGCGTATGCGACTTTTGAGCGTGGTGTGGAAGATGTGACGCTAGCGTGTGGAAGCGGTGCAGTGGCGATTTTAGCGCAATCTTATAGCCTTGATTTGAGTGAAAATTCCGCTTTGCTTATCCCGCCAAGTGGGGAAAGTTTGGAAGTGCGGGTAGATTCTAAGCTGTGTGGATATTTGAAAGGTAAGGTTTCGCGCATTAGCGAGTGCAAGGTAGATTCTGTGCTTTTTGACTAAGTACGGAATCCCACGCAAAATACCAACAAAATGAGAATCTAAAATAAATTTTATAGTAAATTAGCAGAATCTGCTTTTATAAACACGCAGGCTACTTATTAAAATCCTTGTTTGTTAAGTTCTTTGTATGCTTCACAGCCATTTTGGTATCCCAAATCACACGCTTTACCAAAATACTCCTTTGCTTGCGCGTAATCTTGTCTTACACCCTTTCCATCTTGATATGAAAACCCAAGAAAAACACAACCTCTAGCATCTCCACCATCGCAGCCTTTTTGGTAGTATTCTTTTGCTTTTACATAATCTTGCCTTACACCTTTTCCATTTTTATATAAAAGCCCAATATTAGAACAATCTACAGCTTCTCCACCATCACAAGCTTTTTGCAAATATTCGATCGCTTTTTGTGTATCCTGTTTTACACCCTTTCCATCTTGATACAAAAACCCAAGATAACCACAACCTGTGGCATCTCCACCATCACAAGCTTTTTGCAAATATTCAGCTGTTTTTGCATAGCTTTGCCTTACACCTTTTCCATCGTAATATAATTCCCCAAGATAACTACAACCTCCAGTATATCCTCCATCGCAGGCTTTTTGGAAATACTCACTTGCTTTTTTATAGTCTTGTTCTACGCCTTCTCCATTACCATACAAAACACCAAGATTAAAGCAACCTCTAGCTTCTCCACTATCGCATGCTTTTTGGTAAAATTCTCTTGCTCTTGTATAATCTTGTTTTACGCCTTCTCCATCTGCATATAGAAGTCCAAGATAATAACAACCTGTGGCTTCTCCACCATCGCAGGCTTTTTGGTAATACTCAGCTATTTTTGTATAGTCTCGTTCTACGCCTTCTGCATTATAATGTAATTCACCAAGATCAAAGCAAGCTTTGGCATCGCCTTTATTGCATTTTTTCTCTAGTGAATGTGGTTCGTTTGTTTGTGTATTTTCTGCTTGTGTGTTTTCTTGCTCTTTATTACAAGCAAGCAAGGACAAAGCCACAAGGGCGCCAAATAGAATATGTTTCATTGCAAAGCTCCTTTTTGACATAAATTTGCGGATTTTATCAGAAAAGAAATTTATAAAGTCTTAAATTTAATCAACTCCCTAGATTCCCAAAGCTAAGATTTTGCCAAATCAAATAAAGCGTTGCAAACGCAAACCGAGATTTTGCGTTAGCAAAATCCCTAAAAATTTGCAAAGCAAATTTTTGCGTTGTCAGGGGTTTGGGGGTGCAGGGGGATAAGG
>NZ_NXLL01000031.1 GCF_003364115.1 Helicobacter sp. MIT 00-7814
CAAACATCACAATCGAGCTTACAATATAATGCACGCCCAAAAGATAAGTCAGCGCATAAAAGCCACCCCATTCACAAAGGCTTAAAATCCCACCTAAGAAAAAAAAGCGTAAAAGCTTATTTGAGATGATTTTATTTAGTAGATTCTTAGACATTTCCTAGCTTTATCCTTTAGAAGTTGCGCCTAGATACATTTCTTAGCTTATCCCTTGTGCGCTTGTCTAGTCTATTTTCTTGTGATTGAGATATGCTATTCTGCGAGATTCTCTATTGCCTCTCACAACTAAATGCGCGAGCATCCCAGCCACACCTAGCACCACTCCGATAACGCCCACGCCTACACATACAAATAGCGTAGGATACCTAGCCACTCTGCTTGTTTCTAAAAACTCTAAATAAATATCAACGCCAACGATAAGTGAAATTACAAAGCACAACGCACTTAAAAATCCAAACACAAGCAAAGGGCGCTCGGTAAAAAGCAGTTGGAAAATCATAAAAAGGATTTTAAAGCCATCTTTAAAAGTGTGAAGTTTAGAAAAGCTTCCTTGTGGGCGTGGTTTATACGAGGCTTCTATTTCATCGACACGTAAGTTTTGCTGCAAGGCAAAGACGCTTAGCTCTGTCTCTATTTCAAAGCCCTTGCTTTGTGCTGGGAAGCTTTTGACAAAAGCACGAGAAAAGATTCTATACCCGCTTAGCATATCATTAAACTGCTTACCAAAGAAAAGGGCTGCTGTGGTGCTTAGAAGTTTATTGCCAAAGCTGTGACCGATTCTATAATGTGCGCTATCTGATTTGCTACGAGCAATGTTTAACATATCTAATTGATTTGAATGCAAGTGTGCTATTGCGCGGGGCAAGATGCTTGTATCACATTGTGTATCCCCATCAATCATTACATAAATATCAGAATCTAGCAAAGCAAATGCATCAGCTATTACTGCGCCTTTGCCCTGTGTGGTGGTGGAAAAAAGGGAGAGTTTGGGCGAGGAAAAATGCTGTGTTAGGTGGCTAGGTGAATGGTTGGCTAAATGATTAAATGAAGGATTAGAATCTTTGGCTTGATTTATTTGGCTGGAATGAGGTTGATTAGGTTGAATTTGGTTTAAGCGGTTAGAATCTTGATTAAAAGAAAATTGATTGGGTTGTAGGATTCTATTATGTTGGTTGGAAGTTAAAGAATCTTGATTGTTAGAAGTTGTAAAATCTTTAGATTCTGCTTTTAAAGAGCTGTATTGCCCCCCCCCCTAATAGCAAAATTAAAATCTTTGACTTGAGCGTTTATTTGGGAATCTATTTGTGAATTTATTTGTAAGGAATTGATTTTTTCTAGCACGAGATTTTTTGAATTATCTGTTGAATTATTATCAAAGACTGCGATATGTGCTTGAGGTAAGGCAACAGAGACTTCATCAATGACTTGCAAAATCGTGCGCTCTTCGTTGTAGCAAGGGATAATAACGCTAATCCTAGGAGACATTGTGATTCCTTAATAAGATATAAAATCAAAGATTTTTATTTAGGTTTTTAAACAATAGCGAATAAAATAGCTTCGGATTTTAGCTAAAAAGAGGGGGAATGGCAAGGGGTGTGAAAAAATTAAACCCCACAAACTGCTAAAACTCCCTAACGCTTTGTGCGCTCATGCACCATTTTGACAAGCTCGATGGCGTTTTGGCGTGGAAGATCTGGGATCATGCCATGTCCTAGGTTAAAAATATGTCCGCCATTTTTTCCCATTATTTTAATAATAGAATCCACGCCCTGCGCCATTTGCTCCATATCATACAGCCTTGCTGGCTCTAAATTCCCCTGCAACACATACTTTGCGCCCAGCTTTGCTTTGGCAAGCTCTAGCGGTGTGCTCCAATCCACGCCAAACACATCAAACTCCCCATCTATGGAATCCAAAAACCCTGCAATTCCCTTTGGGAAGCACATTACAGGGATATGCGGATATTTATTTTTGAGATATTTTGCGATGTCCTTAATGTAGCGCCAGCTAAACTCCAAATACGCCTCTTTCTCTAGCGCGCTAGCCCAGCTATCAAAGATCTGCACGGCATTTGCGCCAGCTTCTATCTGCGCGCTCAAATACCCCTTAAGCTCCTCGCTAATCTTTGCCAACAGCGCGTGCAAAAGCGCAGGCTCGCTATAAAGCATTTTTTTGCTTTTTGCATAAGTTTTGCTCCCCTGCCCCTCTATCATATAGGTTGCAAGCGTCCATGGCGCGCCACAAAAGCCAATAAGCGCCTTATCTTTTGCAAGCTTTTGACGCACGGAACTCACCGTATCATAGACATAAGAGAGATTTTTATACGCACCGACTTTGAGACTTTCCACATCGCGCGTGGATTCTATCGTGCGCGCAAACTTTGGACCCTCACCGCTTACAAACTCAAGCTCTAAGCCCATTTCATAAGGCACCACCAAAATATCGCTAAACAAAATCGCCGCATCAACGCCCAAAATATCCACCGGCTGCAGCGTCACCTCCGTTGCAAGCGCGACATTTTGACACAAGTCTAAAAAGCTCCCTGCCTTTTTGCGCACCTCTTTATACTCGCTTAAATACCTGCCTGCTTGACGCATAAGCCAAATTGGCGTATAAGGCGTCGGTTTCCTAAAACATGCATCGATAAAAATCATTCCTTATCCTTTTATTAAAATTTTATTTTAAGCGTTTTGCTTTATCCACTCTTGAGCGATTCTCACGGCATTTGTCGCAGCACCCACGCGGATTTGATCTGCTACGCACCAAAGATGCAAAATCTTTTTGTCAAAATTATCCACACGAATGCGCCCCACATAGGTTTCATCGGTATCTGTGGCGATGAGTGGCATGGGATATTCTTTGGCTTGTGGGTTGTCAAAAAGCACGATATTTGGCGCATTTTTGAGAATCTCGCGTGCAGATTCCGCGCTCACTTCTTGCTTAAACTTAATGCTAATCGCCTCGCTATGACTACGCAAAACAGGCACACGCACGCAAGTTGCGCTTAGCTCGAAGTTTGAGTGCATAATTTTATTTGTCTCATTTATCATTTTCATCTCTTCTTTGGTGTAGTCATTGTCTAGGAAAATATCGATATGCGGGATTACATTGAGCGCGATTCTGTGCGCGAATGCCTTTGGCTCGCAAGATTCCAAATCAAAGGCAAAGAATCTCTGCATTTGCGTCACAAGCTCTTCCATGCCACTTTTTCCCGCGCCAGAGACGGCTTGATAAGTGCTAACATCCACGCGCGTAATGCCAAAAGCCTTATGCAATGGTGCTAGGACTTGCACCATTTGAATTGTTGAGCAGTTTGGATTTGCCACAATGCCACATTTTTTGGCAAGCGCGATATCAGCGGGATTGACTTCAGGCACGACAAGCGGGATATTTTCTTGCATACGAAAAAAGCTCGTGTTATCAATCACAAGCGCGCCAGCTTTCACCGCGCTTGGAACGAAGCGCTCACTCACACTCCCGCCAGCGGAAAAAAAGGCGATTTCCACGCCATGTGTAGCAAAAACAGAATCTGTGGTTTCTAAAATCGTGTATTGTTTGCCTCTAAAACTCACGCTCTCTCCTGCACTGCGCGCACTTGCAAGCGGGATGAGATTTTTTACGGGGAAATTTTGCTCTTCTAAGATTTTTAGAATCTCCTCGCCCACAGCCCCGCTCGCACCGACAATCGCCACAACAAATTCTTTTTTCATCGCCTTAGAATCCTTTCTTAAAAATATCTTAAATTTTGCCAAAGTCCGCAAAAACGCGCATTATAGCAGAAAAATCCCATCAGTAGTAAAACAGCTCCATACTCACGCGGATTCTAATAAGCGTCTTGCTGATTGGGTGCGGATAGTCTTTGTAGGCGATTTCGATCGTGCGTTCAGAATTCCTATCCAAAATCACATAGCCCGAACTTTTGAGAAGTTTAAGCTCGGAAATATCGCCATTTGGATGCAAATAAAATTCCACGATATTCACACCCTGTTGTCCCAGCCTAATAGCATCCCTTGGATATGTGAGGTAGCGCGCGGTGATGCGCCCGATATCGCGCAAATTGTTAATAATAAAATCGCGCTCCACCACGCCATAATCGCCAAACTCCTCGCCATAAAGCTCTATAACATCGCGCTTGGTGATAGAATCCACATTGCTATATTGCGAGAGAATGCGCGAAAGGGGTGCCGGCTCTTTGGCTTGCACGCCACTTTGAGAGTTAAGGCTTAGGGATTGGAGATTAAGAGATTCTGGCGTGTTTTGCGCGTTTTGGGAATTTTTAGAATCTTGCGCGCTTTTAGAATCCTTAGAATCTTGATTTGGACTTTGTAAGTTTCTTTCAGATTCTCTTTTATTTTGAGAATCTTTAGAATCTTTTTGGGTGCTTTTTTGCGGATTGCTTGAGCTTTGGCTTTGCGTAGTTGGCGGGATTGGCGCGCCTTGTGGTGCGCGTGCAAGATTTGCATGTGTGTTTGGCGCATCTTTGAGAAAACCAGAGATTTTGATTTTTTGCGGATTTTGCCCTGTGCCACTTTTAAAGCGCAGATTTTCACTCTGCCAAAAATACACAATGACAAGCACCGCGATTATCGCGCTATGGAGCAAAAATGAAAAAAGCAGACTAAAAGATAGGCGCTTGTTTGGGTTAGATTCTCTGGTCATTTTGCAGGCGTTTGAGGCGTTGCTCTTTTTGCTCTAGGAGTTTTGCAAACTGCGAATCCTCGATGATTAGGTTATTTTGGATATTGACATCTTCGCTTGCGCCATTTGCATTGTAGCGATCAAGCAAGGTGTTCCCATGCTCGCCCATAAGCACCAAATAGCGGTAATTACCCGCTTCGATGACGACAAGATTATTTTTAGAATCTATTCTCTTTTGCAGGCTCACTTTGAGATTTTTTCCTTTTGCAAGGTTTTTCCCATTTGGCTGAAAGACGCCATTTTGCGCGAGCAAGGAGGCGAAGTTGCGCTCCTTTGGCTTCAAAAAGCCCTTCACCCACAAAAGCACCAGCACCAAAAGCACCATCACGCCAATCACAGCCAAATAGCGCCAAGTCTCTAACTCTAAAATATTTTTCCCAAAAGGCAAAAGTATGTTTTGGGAATCTTGCGTAGTTTGGGTTGTTTGTGCGGATTCTTTTATCGTGTTTTCTTGCGGGGCGCTATTTTGTGGATTTTGTGCTTGCGTTTGCGCGCGATTTTGCGGATTCTGTGTATTTTGTGGATTTTGGGAATCTAGCGTGCCTTGTGAATTTTGCTTCTCTTTGAGATTGTGTAAATTTATTTCTTTTGGCTCATTTTGCACGAAATTTGGCGGTTTTGGGAGAGTTAGCATTTGCGCGCTAATATCGCTTTGTGCGTCGCTTTTTTGCGTGGTTTGCGCGCCTTGCGCGGGCGAAGTTTGCAATGTTTTATTCATTAGCATTTCAAGATGCGTTGGCGGGGGCGTGATTTTTTTAAACACAATTTTATAAGTCTGCAAATCCTTTGAGACGCTTACTTCTACTTCCATTTCCTTTGGATTCCCAACGCCTAAGATATACAAAGATTCAGTAATGTTAAAAACCTGCACCTCGCTAAGGAACGAGCCACTTATACGCTTATTTTGGCGCATAGCGCTTGCATTATCAAAAATCACGCCTTTATATTCATCTTGCAAAGTCGTGCGTGGCGTGAGCGTGTAGGGCGTGTCAAAGTAAAGCAAAACCTCATTTTTATCCGCACCTGTGAGAATCTCCACCTTTTGAGCCTGCACGCCAAAGCAAGGCGCAAGCCCAAACAAACAGGCAAAAAAGAGAATCCGCGCTAGCTTCATAATCCTAACCTTTTAAATTCTTATAAAAATTTTATTCTCAAGCCCTTTCAAGCTTTTTTAAACCTTTTCGCGCGTGAGGTAATACACAATCGCATTAGAATCCAAAATCTCATTAATACGAATAGCGAGGTTTTTCTCATATACCATCACTTCGCCCTTCCCTATCACGCGTCCATTTACAAATGTCTCTATGCTCTCTCCCGCAGGCTTGCCAAGATCGATTATCGAGCCTTTTTCAAACTTCAAAATCTCACCTAAGGGAATCTTCGTGCTACCAAGCTCGGCGTTAAAAACGACTTCCATATCAAGCAAGCCATTGTAATTTTGCATCATATCTTCAAGATATGTCGCAAGCTCGATTTCCTTTGCAGTGTGGATTCTCTGTTTGTCTAGGATTGAATCTCCAGCCATTATTTCACGCTCCTCATATAAATCCCGCAATGTCCGCGTTTAAGCTTAAAATGCAGTCCGCTATCATAATCCTTAAGCAATTTGTATCCCACATAGGTTGGCACAGAAATATTGAAGTTTTTTTGCTTCTTAGCAGCGATGACTTTTGCATGCCCCACAACGAGATTTGCAAGCTCTTTTGCCATATCTTCAAGCGCGTCTTTGCTAGGATTTAACTCATCGATTAAATGCGCGCAAAAGATTCTCAAAAATGCCTTATCAAAAAGCAAAAACACATCTTTACTCACCTTGCCATTTTCAAGCATACTAATCTTTGTCAAATACCCTTTTTTGAGCGGAAGAATAGAATCCTTTGGGCTCTGCGAAATGCTTTCCTGCACGACTTCCATAAAGCTTTGATGAATGATATCCATGTCCTAAGTCCTTATGATAGAGTAAAGCTTACATTATAAATATTTTGTCGTTTATCTTGGCTTAAAGTTCTCTTTATTTTTGCACAAATCGCTGACAAAACATTCCGCGCAGTTTGGCTTTACCGCCTTGCAAACATAGCGCCCAAAAAGCACAAAGGCTTGATGCAAAATAGAAAGATTGTCTTTAAATTTTTTAGTAAGTTCAGATTCTGTCTCAAGCGCGCTCTTTGCGTAGCTCAATCCCAAACGATGCGAAGTGCGAAAAACATGCGTATCCACCGCCATATAATTTGCTTCAAAAAATTCTATTAACACCACATTTGCCGTCTTTTGTCCCACGCCTGCGAGGCTTTTAAGCTCTTCTTGCGTGGTGGGAATTGCGCCGTTAAAATCTTGCATCACTTGTTGCGCCATTTTAAGGAGATTCTGCGCTTTGTTGTTAAAAAATGAAACGGATTTTATAAGCTCTTTTATATCCTCTAACTTCGCGCAAGAAAGCGCCTTAACATTTGGATAACGCGCAAAAAATGCGGGCGTGACGATATTTACGCGCTTATCAGTGCATTGGGCGGAAAGCATCACGCACACGAGCAGCTCATAGATATTGTGATACACAAGCTCAGTTTTTGCGTTTTTATATTGCGCTAAAAAGCGCTTTTTAATCTCGCTAATCTCGGCTTTCGTGGCTTTTTTCATAAACGCTAGATTCCTTAAAAATAAAGTTTTGTAAAGAAATATTTTAACATTTTTTAAAATTGCTTTTTTGGCTGTTTCAAAATCTTAGCGTAAAAATTTATTGCTCATTTTTTGAAATATATGTCTTTATTTTTTCTGCCAAAGAGTGAGAATCTAAGCCAATGGCGCGCTCTATGGCTTCGGTTTTGCCATGCGGGATAAACTCGCTTTTAATTTCAAAGCTGTAAAGTTTGATTGCGCTTTCTCTAAATGCGCGAGATTCTAAAATCGCACTTCCCACGCCACCGCAAATATAACTATCGCTTAGCACAAAGGCATATTCATAGCGTGCAAACTGCGCTTTTAGGCACTCTTCATCTAAAGGCTTTACAAAGCGCAAGTCTAAGATTCCAACTTCTATGCCTTGAGTTTTTAGAATCTCACTCACTTCGTAAGCGCGCCCAACGCCATTCCCATAGCCTACAAGCAAAATCTTTGCGCCTTCTTGCAGGATCTGCGCTTTGCCTAAAATAAAATCCTCTTGCTTGAGAGCTTGCGCACTTTGCAAATGCGTTAAAGAATCTAGCACAAACTTTCCGCGTGGGTAGCGAAACGCGCAAGGGCTTTCATTATAATTAACTGCAAAGCTAATCGCGTGCTTTAAAGATTCGCTATCGCGCGGGGCGAAAAGCACCATATTTGGGATAATACGCAGATACGCAATGTCAAGCAACCCCTGATGTGTCTCGCCATCTTCGCCAACAATGCCCGCTCTATCAATCGCAAAGCGCACCGGCAGGCTCATAATGCTCACATCATGGATTATCGCATCAAAGGCACGCTGCAAAAATGTCGAGTAAATCGCCACAAAGGGAATAAAGCCCTCTTTTGCCATTGCCGCCATTGAAGTAACTGCGTGAGGCTCGGCAATTGCAACATCCCAAAAGCGCGTTTCATCATATTCTATAAGAGAATCTAGCCCCGTGCCACTTGGCATTGCCGCGGTAACGCCGACAATTTTTGGATTTTGCTTTGCAAGCGCTAAAAGCGTTTGGCTAAAAATCTGCGTAGGTGCGGGTGTGCTCGCGCTACTTTTAGTAGATTTGCCTGTTTGTAAGTCAAAAGGGCTTACGCCATGCCACTTTTCAAAGCGCCCTTCAGCTATCTCATAGCCCTTGCCCTTGGTGGTTTGCGCGTGGATAATGACGGGATTTTTGAGCTCTTTTGCCTTTTGCAAGGTAGAAATCACAAGCTCAATATTATGCCCATCAATTGGTCCGATATAATCAAGCCCCAGCTCCTCAAACAGCAAGCCCGGCGTAATGAGCTTAAAAGATTCTTCAAAGCGCTTGGCAAGGTAAGAGGCAGATTCTGGCATTTTGGTAAGGATATTTTTCACGCGCGCGCGTAAGGACTGATAAGTGGGCGTGGCGAGAATCTGGGAAAGATAGTTACTAATTGCGCCTATTGGCTTTGAGATACTCATTTCATTGTCATTTAAAATGATAATGACAGGATATTTGCGCGCGCCTAATTCATTGAGCGCTTCATACACGAGCCCTGCGCTCATTGAGCCATCGCCGATAAGCACGATTGGGATATTTTCTTTATTTTCAAGTGCAAAGCTCTTTGCCGCGCCCACGGCAAGCGAAATCGAGGTTGAGCTATGCCCAGCGATAAAATAATCGCTCGCAGATTCTTTAGGATTGCAAAATCCGCTTATACCGCCAAACTGCCTAAGGCTCTCAAAGCAATCCCATCTATCAGTAAGAAGCTTGTGCGTGTAGGCTTGATGGCTCACATCAAAAATAAAGGGATCTTGCTTGCAATCAAATACCGCGTGCATTGCAATAATAAGCTCGACTGCGCCAAGAGTTGAACTTAAATGCCCGCCATTTTTGCTTACTACGCTTAAGATTCTCGCGCGCACACCGAGGGAAAGCGCTTGTAATTCCTCTGAATCCATCTCGCTTACTTTTTTTTGAGCAAGTAGATTCTTTGCAACCATCTGCGCTTTATCTATTTGCAAATCAAGCTCTTGCGGGCGATTTTGCGCAAGGTGTGGCATTGGCGCGCTTTTTTCCTGCATGATTATTGCTCTTTAATATTTTCTAAAATGGATTGCTTCATATTTTTGTAGCGATTAAGGATATTGCCATCGATATTGCCCTCACTACTTAGCACCACCACACCACCGAGCGCTACTGCGTTATCCGCGAGAATCTCCACTTTTTGCAAATCCTTTAACTGCTCTTTTAGATACAAATAATCCTGCGGATTGACTTTGAGCTTGATATTTGTCGCGTCCATTATAGAGTGCAAAAGCTCATGTGAAAGCGCCAGCGCCACTTTTTGACTATTTTCCTCCACTTCTTTGACAATGACTTCTTTTGCAATATCCACCGCAATCGCGCTTAGCTCTTTTTCCAACGCCTCAAGGTGCTTCTGCGAGCCTTTAAGCGTGTCTTCAAGTGTGATGATAGAATCTACAAGCGCCTTTTTTTGCGTGTTTATCTCGTCCTCTAATTCCTTTTTTATGTCCTCTTTGGCTTGATTGTAGCCATCTTTGTAGCCTTCATCTTTAGCGCTTGCGATTTGCTCTTTGCTTTGTGTTTCAAGCTTTTCAAACTGCATTTCAAGCTTAGCTAGAGAATCTGAGAGATTATCGCTTTTTGCTAGCAGTTTTTCGACAATCTCTCTATGCCAATCAGGCTCTAAAAACATGCTTTTTTGCTCGCTTGTGGGCGTTGGCGTATCTAGCATGTTTTGAGAATCTTGCGCAGATTCTACGCTTTGCGCCTCTTTTTCTTTCGCTGTGATGGACTTAAACTCATATTTACTAATATTGTGAGTTTGCGTGCTTTGGCTGTTTATGATATTTTCTTGATTAAACAATGACATCGTCCTGTTCGCCTAATTGAATTAGACCTTGCTCTGATAGGGTTTGCACGACTTCGACAATCTTTCTTTGTGCATTTTCCACATCGCGCACTTTTACCGCGCCTAGGAATTGCATTTCCTCAATAAACTGCTCGCTGGCACGCTGGCTCATATTTGCCATAAATTTTTGCTTCAAATCATCGCCTGCAGACTTAAGCGCAAGGGTAAGATCTTTTTTATCAGCAATTTTGAGAATCTCCCTAATCGCGTTATTATCGAGTTTGTTAATGTCTTCAAAAGTAAACATCATCTCTTTAATCTCTGTGGCTAGTTGCTCATCGATTTGCTCAATATGCGCGATTGTGGCTTTGGCAGCTTTTTGTCCTAAGCGGTTAAACATCTCTGCCACGCTCCTTGTTCCTCCAACCTCAACTTTGTAGCTTGTAAGAGATTCTAGTTTGTTTTCTAGCACTGCAGAAACGCGCTTCACCACACTTGGGGAAATATCGCCTAAGTTTGCCATTCTAATCGCCACTTCCGCGCGTAAATCATCAGAAAAATATCCCAAAGTCTCCGCCGCACTGCCTGCGTCCATATGCGCGAGGATTAGCGCGATAGTTTGTGGGTGCTCGTTAATAATAAAGTCCGCGAGCTGTTGAGGGCGGATTTTTGAAAGATAGGCAAAGTTTTTGGCTGATTGCATTGTTTTGGCAAGCTTATCCAAAATCGCTTTTGCCGCTTCTGGTCCAAGCGCTTTAATAAGCAAATCGCGCGCATAGTCCAAACCGCCGGTATTGATGTATTGATTAGATTGAAAAATAACCCAAAATTCCTCTAAAATCGCCGCGCCTATGCTTTTGTCCGTGCTACCAAGTTGCGCGATTTGCTTAGAAATTTCCGTAATCGCATCAATATCTAAATAGTGAAAAACCTCACTTGTAATATCATCGCCAAGCTGGATAAGCAAAATAGCGATTTTCTCTGACATTGAGAGTTCATCATATTGCGCGCGCTGGCGCGGTGAGAGATTGATTGCCATAGTGCCTCCTTATGGATTTGAGCTGATTTCTAGCTCATCTTTGATAAGCGATTGGAAAAGCGCAGCCACTTCCTCTGGGCGCTCAGAGACGACATTACGCATACGCTCCAAAATCACTTCGTATTTTACTTCATCTTCATTAAATCCGCCACCAAGTCCGAGCTGATCCTCTACGCGTTTTCTCAAATCGCTAAATTTATTCAAATCTTCATCGTCATCATCAAGCTGTAGTAGGGATTCCACTTCTTCCTCTTCGTCCTCCTGCACCTCAAGCATACGCTCGGTAAATGGCGCGACAATCTTTTTGTAAAAAATGAAAAGCACCAATCCCACAAGAAGATATTTAATAAGTGGCATAAATGGTCCGAGATATTTTTCAACATTGTCTGAAAAGCTCTCCCACGCGTCTTTTGGCTTGTAGTTTGCAGTGGCAGCGTTAAGCTCGAAATTTGTAATTTTCACAAAATCCCCGCGCTCCTCTTTATACGCCACAACGCCTTTGACAATATCTTCAATCTCTTTTAAATCACGCTCACTGCGCGGGACATACTCTAGCTTTTTTTCGCCATTTTCGCCAGTCACTTCCCTATAAGTCCCATCTACCACCACGCCCGCACTAATTCTTACAAGCTTGCCGATAGGTCCTTTTATCTCGCTCACGGTTCTATCTACGCGGTAATTTTTTGTCTCATCAGTTTTGCTTTTTTCACTCAACACATTCGCATCATCTAAGCCCTGCACTGGTCCGATATTGCTCACCACGCCGGGCACGCCACCTATTGGCGTTTCGCGCACACCTTTTTCATGCTCTTCAATATTGCGCTCTGCCTCCACGACATTGTTTCCAAAAATCTCTTGCGTTTGGCGCACTTGTGAAAAATCATATTCCAAACTCACCTGCGCGCGCACGCGTGTTTCATCGCCTACAATGCCTTTGAGCGCCTCGATAATCTTATTTTCATAAGTTTTTTCCTGCGCGATTTGGTATTTTCTTTGCTGTTCGGCTAGCTTGATAAGCCCGGAAGCTGTGCTAAATTCCGTCATTTCGCCGAGCAAATCCCCATCTTGATTAATGATTTTTACCCTATCAGGCGTGAGATTTGTCACCGACGCAGCGACAAGATTCTTAATCCCTGCAATTTGAGCCTGTGTGAGATCCATTCCTTGTCGCAGTTGGATTTTCACTGATGCAGTTGGTGGGATATTTTGCCTACTAAAGACGGATTTTTCCGCAGGCGCGATAAGCACGCTTGCAGATTCAATAGCAGTGATACTTTCGATAGTTTTTGTCAGCTCGCCTTCAACCGCAAGCTGGAATTTTGTCTGCTCTCTAAAGTCCGTATCGCCGAGATTCTGATTTTCAATAAAATCACTAAAACTAATCTTTTTACCCTGTCTTGGAATCCCGATCGAAGCAAGCGCAATGCGCTGTTCATAGACTTTGTCACTTGGCACAAGGATTGTATTATCAGCAGGGATTTTATAGGGAATCTTATTTTGCTGTAGATTCTGCAAAATAAGCGCGCTATCTTGTGGCTCGATACCATTAAAAAGGACGGAATAGCCCTCATACTCGCTTTTCTCATCAACGCGAAAAAGCACAAGATAAGTCAAAAAAGAAATAATCACAACAAGCGTAGCAAGGATAATGATACGCTGACGCTTATTGATGCGCTTTAAAATTTTTGCGATTTGTTCTAAAATCAGCTGTATATTCATCGTGTCCCTTACTTTAAGATTTATTTATTAAGCCCTAAAAAGTCGCTAAAAAGCTCTAGCACTCTTTTATTTTGCGCTTGCGTGCCGATAGTCACGCGAAAGGCGTTGAGATTATAGCTTTTCAGATTGCGTAAAATCACGCCTTTTTGCAAGCAAAAATCACAAAATTTGGTGCTGTCAAATTTTATGCTAGATTCATTTGCCACGCCTAGATTCTCATAAGAATCCCCAACAAAAGTAATAAAATTCGTCCAAGAAGGGATAAAAGCTATATTATGTGCCTTTGCGAAGTCCTCATACACGCGCATTTGCTTGAAATTTTCGCTCAAAGAATGCGTGATAAATTCTTCATCTTTCAATGCAGTAATGGCTGCTAGCAAGCTTAAAGTCGTAATATTAAAAGGTGGGCGCACTTTATGTAGCGCCTTAATCATCTCAACATTCCCAATCCCATAGCCTACGCGCATTCCACCTAAACCATAAGCCTTAGAAAATGTGCCTAGATAAATCACATTTGAAAATTTCTTTATCAAATCCGCAGGATCTATACCTTTTTGCGCGTCCTTAAAGCGCGCATATTCTTGATATGCACCATCAATCACCACAAGGCAAGATTCTAGGATTTGCTCTAAAAACGCATACAACGCGGAAAAATCTATACATTCCCCAAGCGGATTATTTGGCGCGCAGATAAAAATAATATCCGCATTTTCTTGTTTTTGCACCTCTAAAATCTCGTCCAAATCATGCGCGAGGCTTTGAGTTTTAAGAATCTTCGCGCCAAAAAGCTTTGCATAAATTTCATACATTGCAAAAGTCACGCCTGCTTGTAAAATCTTAAATTCCTCACTTGTCCCAGCGCGCGCATGTAGGCAAAATTCAATCACCTGATCGCTCCCAGAGCCAATAATAAGATTTTGAGAATCCACGCCAAATTTGCGCGCCAACGCCTCTTTTAGCTCATAATAAGAATCATCAGGATACAAACTTGCGGTATAGGCGTTATTTTTGAGTGCTTCTAGCACCTTTGGCGAAGTGCCATAAGGATTCTCATTGCTCGCAAGCTTAATGATACTTTCGCGCGCAATGCCATATTCACGCATCACAAGCTCTATTGGCTTGCCCGCTTCATAAGGCGCGATATGTTGCAAATGTGGATTAAAACGCATAGTTTGCCTTTATTTTGTATGGTGTGATAAAAAATGATTTTAGAAAAAATAATAAGGCGGATTGTATCTAATTTCTGCTAAAGTTTTTGTAAAATTCACTCGCTTAAAATCTTAAATTTTGCAGGAGTATCAAATATGAGTAAAGTTAGCAATTCTATCCAAAAAATCTTTAGAGAATACGACATTCGCGGGATTTTTGAAGAGGATTTAAATAAAGAAGTGGTGTTTAATATCGGCGCACAGCTTGGCAAGAGACTAAAAAATCTTAACGAAAAAAGCGTATGCGTGGGCTATGATGCGCGTGTGCATTCGCCTGTGTTGTTTTCATGGCTAAAAAGCGGGTTTGAAAGCGAGGGTATAGAAGTATATAATCTAGGGCTTATTCCCACACCTGTGGCGTATTTTGCCACTTACAATACAATTGATGGCGTGCAGTGTAAAAACTCTGTAATGATTACAGGCTCGCATAATCCACCACAATACAATGGCTTTAAAATCACCTTGCAAAATGCGCCTTTTTATGGCAAAGACATTACCGCGCTTGGCAAGGATTTAATCACGGAGTTTAGCGACTTTGTAGAATCCACAAAAGAATCTAAAAAGCTAAGTGCGCTAGATTCTTATATTTCCTTTTTAAGCACGCAGTTTAAGCATTTGGCAAATTTCCCTTACAAAATTGCCGTTGATTGCGGTAATGGCGTAGCTGGAGTGGCGATTGAAAAGGTATTACAGAATCTGCATATTTCTTATGAAGCGCTGTATTTTGAGCCTGATGGAAGCTTCCCAAACCACCACCCAGATCCTAGCGAAGAGCATAATTTAGAGGATTTAAAGCGCGCTATGAAAGAGAAAAACATTCCCATTGGAATCGCTTTTGATGGTGATGCGGACAGACTAGCGCTTTTAAGCACAAACTACAGCTACAAAGGCGATGAGCTAGCCATTCTCTTTGCGCGCGAAATGCACTCGCGCGGGATCATTCCGCAAGTCATCGGCGAGGTGAAATGCTCGCAGATAATGTATGATGAAATCAACAAAATTGGCAAGGCGCATATGTATAAAACCGGGCATTCTAATTTGAAAGTCAAACTAAAAGAGCTCGGCGCGCATTTGGCGGCTGAAATGAGCGGGCATATCTTTTTTAAAGAGCGCTATTTTGGCTATGATGATGCGATTTACTCGGCATTTAGGGCGTTGGAGTTGTTTTTAAAGCGCACACCAGCGCAAATTGAGGAAGAGATTTTGGCTTTGCCAAAAGCCTATTCCACACCGGAGGAAAAAATAAACACCACCGAAGAGCAAAAATTCGCGCTCATAGAATCTCTTAAGGCGAAACTACAAAATCCGCCAAAAGATTTTCCGCATATTAAAGAAATCATTAGCATCGATGGCTTGCGTGTGGTGTTTGACAATGGCTGGGGGCTTGTGCGCGCGAGTAACACAACGCCTGTGCTTGTGACGCGCTTTGAGGCAGATTCCAAAGAGCACGCGATGGAATACAAGCAAAAACTTTTGGATTTGTTGCAATCTTGCAAATAGAATCTTGCAAGTGAAAATCTTGCGTGGTTTCTCGATTTTAAGCATTATTTTAAACATTAAAGGAGGGGCGCGATGAAAAGTGTGGCAAAGTATTTTGAGGATTTTGCGATTTCTGATGAATTCCGCACGCTGGATTTAAAAAATCCGCTTGATATGCACTTACATTTGCGCGAAGGGGCGATGCTAGAATCTATCCTGCCTTTTAGCGCGCGTGATTTTCTCTCAAGCGTGGTAATGCCAAACCTAAGCACGCCAATCACCACCACCAAACAAGCGCTAGCGTATAAAGAGCAAATTCTTGCCCTCGCGCGCAAAAATGGCATCACAGCCTACGAACCTCTAATGACGCTTTATCTCACAAACGCGCTCACCAAAAAGGAATTGCGCGAGGCTAAGGCACAGGGCATTAAGATTCTCAAACTTTACCCAAAAGGCGCAACCACAAATAGCCAAAATGGCGTGAGCGAGGTTTTGGATTCTCATATTTTAGAGATTTTGCAAGATGCGCAAGAGCTTGATTTTATCTTGTCAATCCATGGGGAAAGCGCGGGATTCTGCCTTGAGCGGGAGTTTGAGTTTTTAGAAGTGTTTGCGACTTTGGCACGCACTTTCCCGCGCCTAAAAATCATCATCGAGCATATGAGCGCCTCGCGCTCAATCCCCACACTTGAAAAATATGAGAATCTCTACGCCACGCTAAGTTTGCACCATATTTTACTAAGCTTAGATGATGTGCTTGGCGGGGGATTGTATGCGGATTTGGTTTGCAAGCCGATGCTAAAGCGCCCGCAAGATAGCGAGGCACTTTTAAATCTCGCATTAAATGCGCATAAAAAGGTGAGCTTTGGATCAGATTCTGCCCCGCATTTGCGTAGCAAAAAATACGCGCCAAATGCACCCAGCGGGATATTTTCCGCACCTTCATTATTGCCTGTGTTGGCAAGTGTTTTTGCCTACCATAAAAGGCTAGAAAATCTGCAAGCCTTTGTAAGTGATAATGCGGTGAGAAATTATGATTTAAGCGCGTTTTTGCAAGGTGTTTTACAAAAAGAGAACTTGAGCGCGAAAATCGTGCGCTTAGAATCTAGCGGATACGAAATCCCACAAAGCGTGCCTTGCGAAAATGACTCAATAAACATCCTCTTTGGCGGACAAAAAAGCAGATATAAAGTGCTTTGAGTTAAGCTAATGCGCAAAATTAGCTTAGTTTTTTGGTTTTAGTGCTGAGGCGCGCATTAGTGGCGGTGTGAAAAAGAAAAGTTGCGTCGTATCGATATAAGTATCAAAATCAAGCGTGCAAGGCAAAATCCCTATGCGCTTATATTCTGGGATTTGAGGATTATCAAACATACTTAGGCATTCATTAGAATCTAGCACAAGCGAGCGGATTTGCACCGCGCCAGAACTCGTAGGGATAATGCTAAAAACGCTCTCTAGCTTACCACTTTGCAAATCCGCAAGGCAGGACTTTATCTCCAAAAAGCCACTTTCTGCAATCACTAGACAATTATCGCGCTTGCCCGGCTCCACAAACTGCACATAGCCAAAATCCCATTTATCGCGCAGTTTGTCCTTTTTGAGCAATTCACCTCTAAGCTGGAATTGTCGCAGCTGCCAATTTTGTGAGTTAAAATCCCCATTGCGCCTTACATTTATCGGAATCCCCGTGCGAAGATTGCGGATTTGAAAAGTATTTGTAATGTTTTCAAAATCATCAAAGCGCGGGGGATTTGTCTGCGCTATTACAGGGCTTGGCGATGTGTCCGCCTCTTTGAGAATATCTTTGATAGTATCTTGTGCCTCTTGTGTCAAAAGCATACTAGCGCACATTGCGAGCAATAGAAATTTTTTCATATCCTCTCCTTGAAATTTTTAAAATCTTTTAGAATCTATGGATCAAATCTCCTAAAATTCACCGGAAAATGATCTGATGTGAGCTGTGTGCGGAAATTTGCAAGCATGAGCAAAGCTAGCAATCCCGTTTGTGGCATTGTCCGCCCCGAGCTCCCAACCACAGCATAATCAAGCGTCCCACCACTGCGATGTGTGGCTTGATTTGGCGCGATGATTTCCACATGTATGCGCGTCTCAAGCCTTAGCTCATAGCGCAAATTCTCCGGTGAGCGGTTAAAATCCCCCATAATCATCCATCGCACATCTGGGTGATCTCGGAAATGCGCATACACTGCGTTGATAATCGCAACCGTATCTGTCCCGCCATTTGCCAACGCATGCGCAGAGAAAAAGGCGTCATTGCCTATGCGGATCCCAATAATAGGGCGCGAAACAGAGGTAGGCGGTGGGATAACGATAATATCATCAGCGACCCTACGCGAGACAATCGCAAGATTTACCCTATTTGCCCCCGCATCAACAGGCGAGTAATAAATAAACGCATACTCTGGGCGCGAGCGCGAGCCTAGCGACCATTGAAATTCTTGTATAGGTATGCTTCCAACACTTGCGATTGCCCTGCCTGTGGGCGTTGCGGTATGTGGCAGTGAGCCGGCTTCTTGTATAGCTAGCACATCGGCTGCATTTTCCCCACTGATAAGCTGACGCACGCTAACGCTCCATTTGCTCTCTGTGCTAGCAGATGAGCCTTGCAGATTCCAAGAAGCAGTTTTATAGTCTTCTGGTGCAGCAAAAAGCATACTTGCAAAACCGCCCATCATAGCCCACACAAAAGCCCATTTCACAAATATAAAGCGCGTAAAAAGATTTTTCATATTCTCTCCTTATCGATTATAAAGCGGTTTTACAAGAAATGGCGGTGGGATAATATACCACTGCTGATCGAGGTTGTTCCCGCCTGTGCAGGTTACAAGGTAGATTCCACTTACTTTGTGAAAATCACCAAACACATCACCAATCGGCGCGTGCAGACAGCGCCCAGTTCCGACATTTTTTAGCAAAAAAGCTTCATTCGTCATTGGTATAAGCTCAAAGCGCTGACTCATATTTGTTTCATCACAAGAAGTATGGATAACTCCCGTGCCATAGGCATTTGCGCAAGTGAAAGTTTTTGCATTTTCTAGCATAACTTGATTATCTTTAAAGAATCTAAAGCGCCACACCCGCGCATCGCCAAAGCCCACACTATCTGCAAGCGTGTAGCCCCATAGCCAATTTCCCCTCGCTAGCGCCCAAACCGTGAGTATCGCCCCTGCAGGCGAGCTAAGAGAGAAATAATCTCCCGTAGGCGAGCTAGGCGGTGAGCCTAAAAGTGGGCTTTTTGACGCGCCTTGCATATTTGACGCACTTTGTGCAAAGCCATCAAACCGCGTTTTTGGGCTTAAATCAAAAGTCTTGCCCTTATCATCTGCAAAATGTATCTTCCCAACCAAAAGCTCCGCCTTATTTGAAGGAAGCTTTGGTTTTGTGCCAATTTTTAGCGGATCAGAATCTTTAGGATTCCCAAAGGCGTTGCCTAGCGGATTTTCCCGCAAACCACACGCGCTAAACATAACCGCCAAAAAGCTAGCAAAAACCACAAATTTTAAAAAATATTTCATAGAAAAATCCTCAAACTTAAGGTTAAAAAACACACTATACCAAAGAAAAGAGTTAATACGAAGTTAATTTTTAAGAAAATTTGAAGCCCTGAAAGAATGGTGATCACGACTGGACTTGAACCAGCGACCACTACCATGTCAAGGTAGTGCTCTACCAACTGAGCTACGCGATCTTTTTTAGCAGTGGGTATTTTTGTAAATCCGCTAAAGATTCTAAACTTTGACAAAAACGCGCCAAAAATCAAACGCGCATTGTAGCTAAAAATATTTTAAGTTTGTTTAAAGTGGTTAAAAATCTGCAAGCGAGATTAGAATCTTGTTTGTATTTTTTCAAGATTCTGTTTTTTTCAGAATCCCTTAATTTTACCAAACACCACTTAGATGCTTAAAATGGGTTTTTTCGATAAGGGGGAGGGGGCTTGAATTAGCAAGCTCGCTCCCCTCCCCCTTATC
>NZ_NXLL01000032.1 GCF_003364115.1 Helicobacter sp. MIT 00-7814
AGCCATTTGCGATTTGTCCTGCATTGGTGATGGTGTTAGCTGCCCTAGAAAACGTAATCCCTTCGATTAGCCCACCTGCATTGTTGGTTATCGTGCCTATGGTAATACCACTCCAGATTCCAGCGACATTAGCGGTATGGGTGCCTGTGCTTATGGTGCCAGAGTTTGTGATTGAAGTTGTGTTTCCTGAGGCTAGATAAATCGCATTTCCACGAGAAGAGCTTATCTCTCCGCTATTGGTGATTGAGCCTATTTGTGCGGAAGTGTTATATATCGCTCCATCACCACCGCTTATAACGCCACCGCTATCATTTGTTATTTGGCTTATTTGGTTATTCCCACCTTCTGCGCTGATACCATAGTGATTTGATTCTAGTCTGCCTGTGCTGGTGTTATGTATCCCGCCTGTATTATTTGCCAAATCACCTATTTTGCCATTTTGCCATACGGCGATACCACTACCATAACTACCTCCTATCAAACTTCCATTGTTGGTTATAGTGCCACTTATTCTATTATCAACACCATCTCTTACCACTATGGCAATACCATCGCGCCTTGTTGTGGTAATGCCTGCTCCTTGATTGATTGTAATATCACCAATCTGATTTGTTGCGCCACTTTGATAAAAAGTTATTCCTACACCACGATCTGTCGCGGTAACAGCACCATTAAGCGACTGACTATTAGAAAAAGTCATATTTGTATTAACAGTAATATTTTGTCCGCTTTCGTTTCCATCTACAAAAATAGTTTGATTAGTTGCATTTGGCGTGCAGTTATTATTTGCGCAAGTGGCATTATGAACGGTGCCAAGTGCCACCGGTGGCGTGATAAGCGTAAGCGAGATAAGAAAAGTCAGAATCTTAAAAGTGTAGGATTTTTTATTAAAAAAGCTTAGAGGGGGGGGGTAGAGACTAAAGAAGTTATGCGGGCTTTGCCTGCTTTTTTAGGTTTGAAAAACGCGTAAGGCTTGCAGATTCTAAGAATCTTTGCTATATGGTTTTTCATCTGACACCCTCCCTAAACTGCACCTTTTGGATTTTGTGAAGTTTGACACATCGACAAAAGCAAGGAAATTTTAAGTAAAAAAATTATAAATCTAAAAAACTTAGTAAATCATAAAAATTCTTATTTATAATTTATTGCGTGCGAAGTTGGTAGGTGATATCGCCCGCACCAAGCCCGATGATAATGCCAGAATCTAGGCGCTTTAACACGCGCTCTTTATCAAAAAGCAAGAGAGAATCCCCATCGCGTTTGACATGGCTTGCAAAAAGTGGGTTTAAATGCGCGAACTCCTTATGCAAGTCAATATCTAGCGGTTCTTCCCCAGCACGCCAAATAGGCAAAATCACCAACTCATCGCAAAGCCCATCAAAACAGCGCTTGAAAGATTCTAAATTGTGCAAAAGGCGCGAGTATTTATGCGGTTGGAAAATCACGCTCACATGGTTTTGCCCGCTTAGTTTCTTATAAATTTGCACACTTTTAAGCGTGGCAGTGATTTCAGTTGGGTGGTGAGCATAGTCATCGATGATGATACAATCCCCATGCGTGAGGATATCAAAGCGCTTTTTAATGCCTTTAAACTGCGCTAAATTGCGTCGTATCTCCTCTGTGCTTTTCCCAGAATCAAGCGCGCAGAGAATCGCCAAAGACGCATTTAACGCGATATGCTCGCCAAAGCCATAAACTTCAAACTCGCCAAAATCGCGAAGTTTGAAGCGTGTGCAAGGCTCATTGTCTCTCAAAAAATAGCTAATATCTGCAATGTCTTTGGCTGGATCTAAACGCACGCAGGGCAAATCAAAATTTGCTAAAAATGCATCAGAATCGCTCACCACGCGCTTTTTTGCCTTGTGTAAAAATGCGCGGTAGGCAGAGTAAAATTCCTCTAAGTCGTTGTTGTAAGTCTCCATATGCTCGGGCTCGGCGTTTGGGATTATCGCGTAGTAGGGATTTGAGTTTAGGAAGCTCTTATCAGATTCATCAGCTTCAAAGATGAGGCTTTCACACGCTAGCGCGCGGACATTTGAGCCAAATTCTTTGGAATCTGCGCCAATGATCGCACCAAAATCGGGGAAAATGCTTGCAAGCATAGCGCTTGTGGTGCTTTTGCCATGTGCGCCACACACGCTAAAAACGCGCTTATCTTTAAGGATAAATTCTAAGGCTTGCGCGCGCGAAAAAACCTTAATCCCAAGCTCGCGCGCACGCAGAATCTCGATATTATCGGGCTTAATGATAGCAGAGTGAATGACTAAGTCTTGGTTGGTGATACATTCCTTGCTGTGCGGGATTGTGATAGGGACGCCGAGCTTTTTTAATGCTTTTACACTGCTAGATTCTGCAATATCGCTACCGCTAATCTCCGCACCTTGCGCTAATAAAAAGCGCGCCAAACCTGAAATGCCAATGCCACCAATGCCGATAAAATGGATTTTCAACTTTTTCTCCCTTTTGTGAAATTGCCTTTGCAAAAATTGCGCGCTGTATTTGTGCCGCTGTGCTTGCGCGTTTTGCGCTGTGGCGCTTAATGTGCGCCTTTAAATCTTGCAAGTGTAGATTTTATGCGCTTAAGCGCGTCTTTGATAATCACGCTTTCATATACAAGCGCGATACGCACAAAGCCCTTTCCTGCGCCATTACGCCCTAAAAAACTTCCGGGCAAAACGACGATGCCTTCTTGCGTGTAGAGATATTTGCAAAACTCCGTATCCTCGCCAACTTCAAGCCACAAGTAAAAACTATATGGCGCAACTTGAGCCTGTGGAAAAAGCTCTTGAGCTAAAGAGAGATTCTGCGCGTAAATGGCGCGAGAATACTCAGGCGCGGAAAAATCCTGCCACGCTGTGGCTGCGGCTTTTTGCAAAGGAAGCGGGCTAGCGCAACCAACATAAGTGCGATACAAACCATAGGCTTTGAGAATCTGCGCGTCACCTGCGATAAATCCGCTACGCAAGCCCGGCGCGTTTGAGCGCTTAGAGATAGAATTAAGCGCTAAAATTTGACTAAAGCTATGATTGCCCGCTTTTACGCAAGCTTGTAAAATGCTTGCTGGCGGCTCTTTAGCATAAATTTCACTATAACACTCATCGCTTAGAATCACAAAATTATACTCTTGCGCCAAATACACCCATTCTGCCAACTCATCAAGGCTCAAAGTCGCGCCGGTTGGGTTATTTGGCGAATTGAGAATCACCAAATCAACTTCTTGCAACTGCGCCTTTGTAAGTGTTGGCTTAAAGGCATTTTGCTTGTTTAGCTCCATTAGCACAATGCGCGCATTTGAGGCGATCGCTGCGCCCTCATAAATTTGATAAAAAGGGTTAGGATAGGCGATAGTGGGCGTTTGCTTGCCAAAAAGGTAGAATTGCGGGAAATTAAAAAGCACCTCGCGCGTGCCAAAAGTGGGGAGAATCTGTGTGAATTCTAACTCGAGCGCGAAACGCTTTTTGATAAATCCTAGTTGTGCATTGCGCAAAAAATCCTCGCCACTAGATTTTGGGTATTTATTAAGTAGGCTGGCACTTTGCGTGAGAGAATCTAGAATATTTTGCGGTGTGGGGAATTGCGGTTCGCCAATGCTAAGGTGGAGCTTTTCTTGTGGCGCGTCTAAGCCCTCAAGCAGGGCGCTAAGCTTTTGGAATGGGTAGCTTTGAAATTGCGTCAGCATCGCGGATTCCTTAAAGGTTTGATGTTTTTGATTTTTGGTTAAAGCTTGATGTTTTGGGTTTTTAAGCGGTGAATTATAACCAAAAAATAAGGCTTTTTTGTAATTTTGCATTTTTAGACTTGATTTTTCAGCAAAACATTGCTAGAATTTCGGCTTTTTAGTTTCTTGTGATTGCACTTTTGAAATCTTGCGTTTGAAATGCAGATTCTAATTATTTGCGGGAATAGCTCAGTGGTAGAGCACAACCTTGCCAAGGTTGGGGCCGCGGGTTCGATCCCCGTTTCCCGCTCCATTTTTTTAGATTCCAAAGCTACTTTGTAAGATTATGATATTTAGCCCGGGTGGTGAAATTGGTAGACACAAGGGACTTAAAATCCCTCGGACATTGCGTCTGTGCCGGTTCAAGTCCGGCCTCGGGCACCACCTGTGGTTTTAAACTTGCAATAATTGCGGATTTTACAAGTGGATTTTAGAAAAATGGCGACATAGCCAAGTGGTAAGGCACGGGCCTGCAAAGCCTTGATCCCCAGTTCGAATCTGGGTGTCGCCTCCAAAATATCAATTTACACAATCTACAAAATACAAAGTCGGGAGATGGCTGAGTGGTCGAAAGCGGCGGTCTTGAAAACCGTTGAAGTGCAAGCTTCCGGGGGTTCGAATCCCTCTCTCCCGGCCACTCGTTAAAATCATTATACTTCCTCATACTGCGCGAAAATAGCAATAATCTAAAATATCAAAAAACTAAGAATCTATCCATATAAAAAAATAAAAAGCGACTTGCTAAAAAAAGGTTAGCAAATCGCTTGATTTTTTTGTGAGTTTTTACAAAAACCCAAACTAGCTCTAATACGCAAGCACCTTTTCTTGCACCTTTTGGATAATCCAATCCGGTGTGCTAGCGCCCGCTGTGATACCGCATACTTTTTTGCCCTCAAACCACGCGCGCTCTAACTCGCTCTCATCTTCGACCAAATAGCTATGCGCGCAGTTATTTTTGCAAATCGTAAAAAGCTGTTTGGTGTTTGAAGAGTTTTTCCCGCCCACAATTATCATAATATCAACTTCCTTGCTTAGCGCATCTGCGGCACTTTGATTGTCAAAAGTCGCGTTGCAAATAGTATTAAACACCCGCACTTCCGCACAATGCGCGCTCAAATACCCAGCGATTTTCGCAAAGACTTCGGGCTGTTTTGTCGTTTGAGAAATAAGCGTGATTTTCTTGCCCAAACGCAGATTCTGCAATTCCTCAAAGTTCGCAACCACGCTCGCGCCATTTTCCGCATAGCTCACCACGCCCTTGACTTCGGGGTGCTCTTTGTCGCCAAACACGATGATATCATAGCCTTCCTTGCTCATCTCCTCGACTATCATCTGAGGCTTGCGCACATAAGGGCAAGTAGCGTCAATAATATCAAATTGCTGGTTTTGCAACTTTTTCAAATCATTTTTGGGAATCCCATGCGTGCGCACGATGAGCTGTCTATCTTTTTGCAGATTCTCCAAAGTCTCGCTCGTATCGACATTAAAATCCCGCTTCAATCTGCTAATCTCCTTAGCATTATGGATAAGCGGTCCTAAAGTTATAGAATCTTTATGATCTTGGGCGATTTTTATCGCGCGCTTCACGCCAAAGCAAAAGCCATAATTTTGCGCGAGTTTGACTTGCATAAATTCTCCTTTAGTTTTGTTTCTTTTTAAATTGTATCACCTTCGCGGAAGTAAATTCCGCTTCGGCTCCGCTTCGCGTGCATATTCGGCGTTTTTGGGTTGATAAAATTTTGTAGATTCTGTAATGCCATTTGGCGGTTTGAGAATCTGCTTTAAATTGTATCACCTTCGCGGAAGTAAATTCCGCTTCGGCTCCGCTTCGCGTGCATATTCGGCGTTTTTGGGTTGATAAAATTTTGTAGATTCTGTAATGCCATTTGGCGGTTTGAGAATCTGCTTTAAATTGTATCACCTTCGCGGAAGTAAATTCCGCTTCGGCTCCGCTTCGCGTGCATACTCGGCGTTTTTGGGTTGATAAAATTTTGTAGATTCTTTAACGCGGTTTAACAATTCAAGAATCTACTTTAAATTATATCGCCTTTGCAGGGGTAATCCCGCATGTTTCCAGCTCCTAAATATTGCGAGAATCCACGCGCGTAATCTTGCCCAAAAGCTCTAAAAAATTAGGAAACGACACATCGATACATGCGCTGTCTTCAATCTCCCCGCCACACGCAAGACAGGCAATCGCAAAGCTCATCGCAATGCGGTGATCGCCAAAGGAATTTATGCGCGCTGGTTTCAAACTCCCGCCTTGCACGCTAAAGCCATCTTCAAACTCCTCGCACTCTATCCCCATAGCGCGCAAGCCCTGCACGACGCATGAGATTCTATCAGATTCTTTAACGCGCAATTCCTTCGCATTGCGCACCTCGCTTTTTCCCTGCGCTAGGGCAAAAGCAATGCTAAGCGCTGGAATCTCATCAATAAGCCAAGAAATATGCTCGCTCACGCGCACTGCGCGTAAGTTGGCGCCTTTGACTTCAATATCGCCCACATCTTCTAAACCGCTTTTGTTTTGATGATAGGTGATTTGCGCGCCCATCTCACGCAGAACCTCAAAGGCTTGAATGCGCGTAGGATTAAGAAGCACATTTTTTAACACCACTTCGCAATCCATCACACACGTCGCTAACGCGAAATAAAAGGCACTTGAAGGATCACTTGGCACTTCAAAGCTAAAAGATTCTAGCTTCTGCCCTTTTTGCAAAGGATTAAAATCAATCGTTACCTTTCCATCTTGCGCGGTGTTTGTCTCAAATTTCACGCCCATAGCCTGCAACATTCGCTCTGTGTGATCGCGGCTTAAAAGCGGCTCGCTAAAGCGACATGGCGCATTTGCGCTCAATCCTGCTAAAATCATCGCGCTTTTTACCTGTGCGCTAGAAATCGGGCTTTCATAGCAAAAGCCCTCCAACTGCCTGCCGATAATGCTTAGCGGGGCTAGCGTATTTTGCGCACGCGCATAAATCTGCGCACCGATGGCACTAAGTGGCGCGATTACGCGCTTCATCGGGCGCGCGTTTAGATACTTATCCCCACTTAGCACAAAATACCCTTTCACTCCTGCCAAAAGCCCGGTATAAAGGCGCATTGCCGTGCCTGCATTGCCACAATTTAGCACATCGCTTGGCTCGATTATCGCGCTTGGAGGCGTGAGCACAAAATGCCCCGCGCCCTTTTGCTCCACCTGCAAACCTAGCGCCTTAGCAATATTTAGAGAATCTAGCGTATCCTCGCCCAAAAGATAGTTTTTCACCTCGCAAGCGCCCTTGCTCAAAAGCGCAAAAATCGCGCAACGATGGGAAAGCGACTTGTCACTTGCGATGCCTGCAATTTCTAGGGAAAATTTTTGAGCCGGCGCAATGCTTGTTACACGCATAAAAAAATCCTTACATTAATTTTGAGGCTACATTTTAAGCTTAGCGTCAAATTTTTGCTCTAACACTTCTAAAACGCGCTTGCTCGCCTCTTGCAAGTCCTTATCCTCAAGCGTGGCATTTGGGGAGCGCAAAATAAGGCGTAAGGAAAGCGCGATTTTATCAGCAGATTCTGCAAAAATATCCATCGGATACACACTCTCAAGGTTTGGAATCTGCGCGTTTTCAAGCGCTTGGCGGATTTTGTAAAATTCCACTTTAGAATCTAGCAAAAGCGTTAAATCGCGCTGGGACTTTTGGAATCTTGAAAATTCCTGCATTTGTGGAAGTGCATTTTGCAAGTTTTCAAGCGCGATTTCACACACAAAGCCATTCCCAAAGCGCGGATTAAGCTTTGCGATAAAGCCCACACACACGCCATTTTGATACACAAAGCCACATTGATATGGGTGCAAAAGCTCTGGGAATTTCGCATTAGATTCCTCAGATTCTGCGCCAGATTCTGCTTTAAATCCAAAACGGGCAAATTCTTTCGCGCTGTGTGCATGTCCTAAGGCATTTTGCAAGCTAAATGCGCCAATGGCGTTGCTCACAAGGCTTGCAAAGCTGTAAAAATCCCATTTTACGCCTTTTGTGTGTGGGAAGCATTCAGCCTTTGCCATTTCGCTTACAAACACGCATAGGCGCGTGGATTCCGCTCTTTTTGTGTCATACACGCTACCGATTTCAAAAAGCCCTATGGCTTTGTAGCCAAAATTTGCGTTACGCTCGCTACTTGCAAGCATTGCAGGGATTAGGCTTGTGCGCAAGGTATCAAGCTCAGAGACAATAGGATTTAAAAGCCCGAGTTCAGAATCCACCTCCACAAAGCCTAAACGCGCAAGCTCACTTGAGCTTGCAAACACATAATGTATGCACTCATTTAAGCCATTTGCCAAAAGCGCATGCGCGATTTCACGCCTTTTTTTATACTGCAGATAATGTGTGCTAAGCTGCGCACACTCGCTAAATTCAAGCGGTTTTGAAACAATAGAATCTATGCCTCTAATGCGTAAAATCTCCTCCGTCAAATCCCCGATATTGCTAATGTCATGGCGATAGTTTGGCACAGTTACCATGAAAAAATTTTCATCGCAAGTCACATCGATTTCAAACTTCAAACGCTTCAAAATCTCCGTCATCTCTTCCTTGCTTAGCACATTGCCGATAATCTCGCTAATAGCCGCAAATGTCGTCTTAATCTTTGTTTCTTGGCTGTATTGCTCGACATTATGCGTGCCAGAGTAAATCAACACATCGCTAGATTCCAGCATACTTTGACACAAAAAGTTCATTCCCTGCTCTAGGTTTGGATTGCTCCCACGACTTGAGCGATAAAACACCTCTTGACACACCTCAAGCTTTTTGTCAAAGACAATCTCTGAAATCACTCTCGGCGGGACAAAACTTGCCTCTATAATGATAACTTCTGATTTTGTTTGGAATTTTGTATCCAAATGCTTAATCCCAATGGAAGAAAGAATCTTGTCCTGCACGCTTACAATTTCCACACCTTGCGCGTTTTTCTTAATGTTTAATTGCACTTCTAAAGAATTAGAATCTTCATCGTTTTGCCCGCGTGTGCGCGTTTCCTCCAAACGATAAGCATTTAAAATCACACCTGTCATATAAGTGGCATATTCTAAGAAATTTTGCACGACATCGGCTTTTAGCGTCCCATTGAGCGCGAGAGTAAGCGCGATATTAAGCGGAAGATTCATTTCTTTAATCTCAACAATGCGATACAAAAGACAAGAATAAAGCTTGTTTTCCACACTCACGCCTAGCACACGCCCTAGCCCTAGCGCTAAGATATTATCAATGTCGTTGATGGGCTTTAAGCGCAAATCAAAGCACGCAGAAATATCGCGCGCAATGCCTAGCACGCTCAAGCAATCCCCGCGATTTGGCGTGATGGAAAGCTCGATAACATAATCATCAAAAAGCGCCAGATTCGCTATCTCGCTTCCCAGCACAAGTTTGCCCGCACTTTTATCAAGTACCATAATGCCTTCACCCACCGCAGGCAAGCCAAGCTCGGTGCTAGAGCATAGCATTCCTTGACTTTCCACGCCACGCAAAATACTTTTTTTAATCTCAAGCATTTCGCCATTTGGCTTTGGCAAAACCGCGCCAATAAGCGCAACTGCGACAAATTGATCTTTTGCTACATTTTTTGCGCCACACACGATTTGCAAGACTTCAGAGCCGACATTTACTTCGCACACGCTAAGTTTATCCGCATCAGGGTGCGGGCTTTTTGAGAGCACTTTGCCAACCACAACTTTTTTGGGAATATTGAGAATCTTAACACTCTCAACCTCTAGCCCGATGCTATTTAAGCGCTCACACAAGCGCTCACACGAAATCCCACTCATATCCACAAAACGAGATAATAAATTTTTTGTAATAATCATCTAAAATTGCTCCAATACACGCAAATCAGTCTCAAAAAAGCTCCGCAAGTCATTCACCCTATGTATAAGCATCGCAAAACGCTCAACCCCTAGCCCAAAGGCATAACCGCTTACATTTTCATAGCCCACAGCTTTAAAGACATTCTCATCCACAACCCCACAGCCTAGCACCTCAAGCCAGCCTGTATGCGAGCACACGCGACAGCCCACACCACCGCAAAATACGCAACTTATATCCACCTCAGCACTAGGCTCTGTGAATGGGAAAAAGCTCGAACGGAAGCGCACTTTTACATCGCCAAACATCGCGCGCAAGAAATCTTCCAAAATGTATTTGAGATTTGCAAAGCTCACCTTGCCCGCCTTATCCACGACAAGCCCTTCTACTTGATGAAACATCGGCGAATGCGTCAAATCATAATCACGCCTAAACACCGCACCGGGCGCGATTATGCGGATTGGAATGGAAGATTCTTGCATGGTGCGGATTTGCACAGGCGAAGTGTGCGTGCGTAAAAGCGCGAAATCTTTGAAATAAAATGTATCTTGCATATCGCGCGCTGGGTGGAATTTAGGCAGATTGAGCGCTTCAAAATTATGGAAATCATCCTCTACCAAAGGTCCGCTTTGGATAGAAAAATTTATACAAGTAAAATACTCGATAATGCGCTCCATCACCTGATTTACCGGGTGTCCGAGGCTCTTTGGCTTCAAAGTGGTAAAAAGCGAGGTGTCAATATATTCTTTTTGTAATTTTTTGCCTAGTTCCTCTTGTGAAAGTTTAGCTTTGAGAGAAACTAGCTTAGATTCAAACTCTGAACGCACAGAATTCAGCTCTTTTGCAAAAGCCTTTTTTTCCTCTTCACCTAAAGCCTTGAGCGTGCTAAAAAGCGCGGTGAGCGCGCCCTTTTTCCCCATAATCTCAATACGCAGATTTTCTAGCGCCTCAAGATTCTTTATCTCCTCAAAGCCTTTGGCGATTTTCCCTTTTATTTGCTCTAATTTTTCTAACACTTCCGCCCTTTTTTGATAAAAATACAACTAAAAAGCGCGCATTGTAACATACTAAAATTTAAATTAGGTTTTACGCTTGCCAAAATTTATACATGGCTTCTCAACCACACGATACAAAAAATCCGCCAACAACAACACTAAGATAATATTAAGCGCGAGATAAATATTTGCCAAAAGACTATTCCCAAAATCGATATAAAGCTTCGCGCCAGAATCCATAGGGATCATTTGATAAAAATGAAGTTTTTTGGCTAAAAGTGAGCTAAGCGCTTTCATCACGCTTATGACAAAAAAATGTGTTATGTAGATTGTGTAAGAAATTTTACCCAAATATCTAAAGGGCTTTAAGCAAAGAAATTTATCTAATGCCCCCCCCCCCCATAGGCTAGGGCATTTCTATAGCTTGAAAGCGCAAAGGTAAGAATGAGTAATGAAAAACTTAACAATGCCAAATCGCGCATCCCAAAGCCAATCACAACGCCAGCAAACACCACCACAGCTATTTCTAGCGCACCAAATGCCACGCGCATGACTTTGTTCCATTTTTGCAAGAAAATACGCATTTTAAGAATCTGCGTAAAAATAAAATAGCTTAGCACACCGCTTGCAAAATACAGCAAGCCTTCCCTTGCCTCATAGCGCAAAAACTCCAACGCACCTGCATAATAACCCACTATCAATGCACCAAAAATCCCATAGCGCAATGCTTTTGGTAAAAACATACAGAATCCAAAAAAGAGATACGCATACCATTCCACACTCAAGCTCCAGCTCGGACCATTAAAAGAAAAAGGCTCTGCAAAAGGCAACCACGACTGCAAAAGCAAAAAATTTGGAAGCAACTCACTTAAGGCTTTGGTGTTTGTGAAAGGCTCATTTTTTAGCTGAATGTGTAAAAAATGAAACACAAAAAGATTCCCAAACTCTAGCAAAATAAAGACAAGTAGCATAAGCCAATGTAGCGGAATAATGCGGAAAAATCGCGCACGCATAAATTTAGTAAAACTAAAATTATTTTTATCATACACATAAGGGATTATAAAGCCACTTAACACAAAAAAGAGCGGGACAAACAAATGACTATTGCGGAAAAATCCCCACTCGCTAAAACCACCCACTACATAGAGATGAAACACCACAACGCAAAACGCACCAATCCCACGAACAGAATCTAAACTCGCCAAATACACGACATCTTTATGCCCTTGCAACTGCATTTTTACTCCTCTAAAATTTTTAGAAAGCGCATTTTACATTGAAGGCGCGTATTTTATACTTAAAGTTTGAGTTTTACATTTCCACATTAGGTAAAAAATAATTTAACCTTTTTGCTCTATTTGTTGGTAAAAATACTTTATCATCTATCTAGGATTAATTGCTTTTTTACAATACAAGGAGGCACTTATGGAGGGGCAAAAACCACAACGCAAAATCCCAAAAATCCTTATCCTAGGCGGTGGCTATGGCGGGCTAAAAGTCGCGCTGGGTTTGCAAAACACACTCAAAGCAAATCAAGCAGAAATCACCCTTGTAAGCAAGCACGACTACCACTACCAAACCACGCTTTTACACAAAGTCGCCATCGGCACACTTAGCGCGCGCAAAGCCAGAATCTACTACCGCAAGATTCTCAACCTCTCAAAAATCACCTTCATCAAAGACAAGGTGCTAGAAATCAACCCCGACAAAAAGCAAGTCATTTGCAGGCGCAGCGGATATAAGTATGATTATTTGGTGATAGCGCTAGGCTTCAGACCTGAAACTTTTGGCATCAAAGGCGTGGATAAATACGCTTACAAGCTCTCTTCGCTCAATGCCGCGCTCAAGCTCACAAAAAATATCGAAAATAAATTTAAAGACTACGCGCTTACTCAAGATCAAAATGATTTGCGTGTGATTGTGTGTGGCACGGGATTTACAAGCATTGAATTTGCTGCAGAGCTAGCGACACAGCTGGGAGATTTATGCGGGATTTGTGGCATTAATCCTAAGATTCCAAAAGTTGTGTGTATCGGGCGTAGCGAGCAGATTCTGCCCATTTTTGATAAAAGTCTATCCAAAGTGGCTGTGAAAAAGCTCACAAAGCTTGGCGTGGAGTTTATCACAGGCGCAGAAGTGGTGGAATGCAGGGCTGATGGCGTGGTGATTGAAAAAAATGGCGCACGAGAGGAGATTAAAGGAAATACGATTTTATGGGGTGCGGGTGTGCGCGGTAGCGATATCGTGCAGAATTCCACGCTCAAAAATACGCGTGGGCGCATTGAGGTGGATTCTAAATTGCGCTGTTTTGAGTATCCAAATATTTTTGTCGTGGGTGATTGCGCTAAGGCGAGCTCAAAAGATGTTATCCACGCGCCAACTGCGCAGTTATCCGCGCAAATGGGCGATTATGTGGCAAAGATTTTGGCTAGCATTGTCAAAGGCAGGGAGATAAAAGAGGATTTTAAATTTATCCATCGCGGGACAATCTGCAGTATCGGGCATACAGATGGTGTAGGTGTGGTGTTTGGCAAGCATTTGCGCGGAGAAATCGCGGCATTTATGAAAAACACTATCGAAAACCGCTGGCTTTTAAGCATTGGTGGCTTAAGTATGGTTTTGCGCAAAGGGCAATTCCGCTACCGCACGAGCAATTAAACTACTAACATTAATAAAATCACATTACTTTGAAACAAGCACCCCAAGTAAGATTCTAAAGGTTTTAACCAACGCAATAGAATCTTAAAGTTTCTTATTAATTTAAAAAAGTCAGAGTATGCGCGCGAGCGTTAGCTCGGTGGAGGCGGAGCATAATTTATACCCGCTCAGATGATATAAAATAAAAAATAGATTCTCAACAACCAAAAAGCGTGGCAGAATCCACAGAATAAAAGAACCCAAAAATACCGAGTATGCGCGCGCAACGCAGTGGAGCGGAGCCGAAGCGGAATTTACTTCCGCGAAGGCGATACATTAAAGGGAATAGTTTCTAAAAAACTATTTACCGATATACACTTGCCTTGGGCGAGTGATTCTCGTGGTTGGATCTTTGATATGCTCGATGAGTTGCGCGCACCAGCCCGGCATCCTACCGATAACAAAAATCGGCGTAAAGAGCGAGACAGGGATTTTAAGCGCGCTCAAAATAATCCCGCTATAAAAATCCACATTCGGATACAGCCCGCGCTCTTTGAAATAATCATCACTCAAAGCCACTTCTTCAAGCTTTTCAGCGATATCGCTTAGGCGATGATCCATTCTTATACCTTTTTTGTCAAGCTCATTTTTCAGCGCCTTGATAGTCTTAGCGCGCGGATCGTAGCTCTTATACACGCGATGCCCAAAGCCCATAAGCCTAAATGGATCGCTCTTATCCTTTGCGCGCTCGACAAATTTTGCGACATTTTTCACATCGCCGATTTCATTGAGTTGCACGAGCACTTTTTCATTCGCCCCACCATGTGCAGCGCCCCACAGCGCGTTAATCCCAGCAGAAATCGCCGCATATGGATGCGCGCCAGTGGATGCGACATTTCGCACGGTCGTTGTAGAGGCATTTTGCCCGTGGTCTGCGTGAAGTGTGAAGATTTTATCCATCGCCTCCACTTCAAGCGGGGTGATTTCCTGTTCGCCATGTAGTCCATTTTTCAGGCGATTATGCGGATAAGCGCGAAGCATATAGAGGAAATTTTCCACATATGAACGCTCAACATCAGGATAAATAAAAGGCGCGCCCACAGAATTACGATAAGAAAACGCCACGAGGGTTGGAATCTTAGCGATGATTCTGTTTGCCATCACTTGATAATCCTCGCTATCCTCGCTATCTTTGTAATTCACATAAAAAGTCGAAAGCGCCGCCACAGCGGAGCTTAGATTTGCCATTGGGTGGGCGTTGTCAGGGAATGCACCAAAAATATTTATAAGCCCTTCATGCAAAAAACTACGATGGCGCAATTCTAAGTCAAACTCTTTAGATTCTGTTTCGTTCTTTGGCAAAGAATCTGCAATAAGTAGCTTGCAAACATCAGTAAAGCGGTATTTTTCCACCAACTCTTCAATGGGAATCCCCTTGTATAAAAGCACACCATTTTTCCCATCAATATAGCTAATGGTGCTTTTACAGCCCGCTGTGCTTCCATAACCCGGATCGTAGCTAAAAATATTTGTGCGCTCAAAAAGCTTTGAAAAATCCACCGCTTGAGGTCCGCGATTGCAATCGATAAGCTCAAACTCAAAACTCTCGTTGGTTTGGTTATTTGTCAAAGTGATAGTTCCCATCTTGCCCTCCTTATTTTGGTTAAACCGCTTAAAGTGTTGCATAATTTCATAAATAAAAGGTTAAAGGATTTTTAACTATACTTTTTAAAATTTTAAGGAGAAACAATGAAACTTTTCAGAATCTTTTTAGTATGCGTCGTGGTTTTTGCCATAAGCGCGCAGGCACAAGAGGGAAAACCTAACGAAATAAGCATCGTAATGGTTGGCGATGCGCTTTTGCATAAAAGCGTGTATGAGGACGCGCGCGCGATGGCACAAAAAAGCGCAGATTCTAAGGATTCTAAAAATTTTGATTTTGCGCCCATGTTGCAACATATCGCGCCTTTGGTGGAAGGCTATGACTTGCGCTTTTATAATCAAGAGACGATTTTAGGCGGTGAAAGTCTAGGGCTTAGTAGCTATCCTACTTTTAATTCCCCGCAAGAATTTGGGGATTATATGCTAAATCTTGGCTTTAATCTTGTGAGTTTGGCAAATAATCACACGCTTGATAAGGGCGAAAAAGGCGTGCGCGCAATGCTAGAGTATTGGGACAAAAAGCGCGCGGAGAATAAAGATTTGCTCACAGCAGGGAGTTTTGAAAGTGCAGATTCTCGCTCAAAAATAGAAGTGCGCGAAAAAAATGGCATCAAATACGCGCTTCTTGCCTACACTTATGGCACGAATGGAATCCCCCTACCACAGGGCAAAGAATATCTTGTAAATGTCTATACAAAAGAAATGCTAAAGCGTGATATCGCGCAGGTGCGCAAAAAAGTGGATTTGCTGATTGTCTCAATGCATTGGGGTGTGGAATATGAGTTTGCGCCAAATAAAGAACAGCGCGAGCTTGCGCGCTTTCTAAGCAAGCAAGGGGTAAATCTCATCATTGGCACGCATCCGCATGTTTTGCAAACAATCGAAAAAATCGACGATACGCTTGTGATTTACTCTCTGGGCAATTTCCTTTCCGGGCAAAAGGACATAAGCACCAAAATCGGCGCACTTGTAAGTCTAAAGGCACATAAAGATTCTAAAAACAAAATTACTTTTAGCGATATCCGCGCCGAGCTGATTTATACGAAATCAAACAATTGGCGCGAGTTTGTGCTTTATCCCTTTTCACTCTTAAATGAAAATATTTTGCCTGATTACAAAGCCTTGCAGGCGCAGTATATGGGGATTTTGCAAAGTGGTGGCGTGATAAAAGAGTAATTTTTATATTTTTGCGCGCCTTTAAGATTTTAAGATTCTGGTAATTTTTCTATATGAAATCCCGCCCAAGTCTGCGTAACGGGCATCAGCTCGATTTCATTGACATTGATATGCTCTGGCAAGCTCACAAGCGCGCAAAGCACCTCGCTCAAATCCTGCGCGCTGATAAACTTCGTCCCCTCATACAAAGAATCCGCGCGCGTCTTATCGCCCTTAAAGCGCACCTCGCTAAACTCCGTCTTACACAAGCCCGGCGCGATATTTGTCACCTTTATATTGCTCCCGCGCAAGTCATTTCTAAGCGCGAGGGAAAACTGCGCCACAAACGCCTTGCTCCCGCAATACACATTCCCGCCAAAGTAGGGATTGCGCGCCGCAACTGAACCGATATTAAAAATATGCGCGCCCTTTTGCGCCCTAAGTAGCGGGATAACCGCACGCGCGATATACAAAAAGCCCTTGATATTCGTATCCACCATCGTGTCGATATCTTCAACACTTAGCTTGTCAAACTCCACCTGCTCTAGCGCCAGCCCTGCGTTATTTACCAAAATGCTAATGTCTCTAAACTCTTGTGGCAGGGAATCTATCGCGCTAAAAACGCTTTTTTTATCACGCACATCAAGGCTTAGCACAAAAACGCGCTCGCCAAACTCCTTGCGCAATTCCTCCAAACGCTCTTTTCTGCGCGCTATTGCGATGACTTTGTAACCCTTACTCAAAAGTGCGCGGGCAATCTCACGCCCAAATCCAGAACTCGCTCCCGTAACGCATGCTGTTGGCATATTATATTCCTTTTATTTGTATCGTCTCGTGCGAGTGAATCGCACTTCGCCTCCGCTCCAGCTTCGTTTCACTTCGCTTTCGCGCACATATTTTACCTTGATTTGGTTATTAAGACTGATAGATTCTATCACGCTGTTTGGTAGTTTGAGAATCTACTCCTTTTATTTTGTATCGTCTCGTGCGAGTGAATCGCACTTCGCCTATTCCTTATGAAACTATCACTTTGGCTAAAGCCAAAGCTCCGCTCTGCTTCCAACTGCGCGGAAGTAAATTCCGCTTTGTTTCCAGCTTCGCGCGCATATTCTACCATTTTTGGTTGATAAGGCGCAAAGATTCTATAACGCGATTTAGCAATTTGAAAATCTTTTTATGGATTGCTTCGGATTTTTTATAGAATCCTCGCAATGACGAAAAATACCGCGCGTCATTGCGAGCGAGAGAAACGAGCGAAGCAATCTATAAAATAAATACAGTGTGCGGCACGCACCCTTTAAAAGCGTTGTCGGGGGTTTGGGGGTGCAGGGGGATAAGG
>NZ_NXLL01000033.1 GCF_003364115.1 Helicobacter sp. MIT 00-7814
CACTCTAACACTGCGCAGAATGTCAAAGATTTGCTCATTTACACACAAGAGCTAGAGAATGACTTGAGATTTTGTATAAATGGTGAAGTGTTTTGAAAAATTCGGCTTTTTGGCTCTTTTTGCGGATTCTTTACAAAATTTTCGCTCACGCACCTCAAGTGCGCTCCGCTCAAATTTTGCTCGAAAACCACAAAAATAGCTCAAAAATCCTAGAATTTTTGAAAAGTGGCGCGCGCAAAATCGCGCAATTTAGGCAAACAGGAAGCACACGAAATTCTAGCATTGTGCGCAAGATTTTTGCAAAGGTGAGAAAAATGCGCAAGGAGCTACCTTTAGCGGTAGTGACTAAGCATTTTTTGAGGCTTTTGACGAAAAGATTGCGTGCAAGGCGAATTTACCTTAACTTGAAAGGAGAATTATGAATACACAATTTGTGCTAAAAAGCCTAGAGCAGTTTGCCAATGTCAAAGAGAGTGAAACACCAATGCTAAAGCTTTGCGTTAAAAAGGTTACAAATGAGCTTATTTCAGAGTTTAGGCAAAATATTGTAATGTATGAAAGCGAGTTTAAAGAGCAGATTTTACATTTGCCCTTTAGCGTGGCGCATATTTACAGCGTAGAGATTGATAATAAACGCGTAAGGTTGCTAAAGTTTGAAAACATAGAGCCAAAGACTTTGGGCGTGGTATTGCTTGATTTTGAAAGGTTGGGGATATTTGGGATTGAAAGAGGGACTTTAAAGCTCAATGCTTGCGCGTTTTGGAATGGTGAAGGTGAAGTGCCATTAAGCGAGCCATTTTTAAATGCTATTCTTAGCGGAAGTGAGATACTTTTGCGCCACAATCACTTTGACTATCAAAAAATGCAATTTCTCTACCAACTACATAAGCAAAATAAAGACGAACTACGCGCATTTTTCAATCGTGCTACTTCAAGCGCAATAAGCATAAGCCAAAATGTAAGAATCTAAAGGAGTAATCTATGCCACAATTTAACCAACAAAAAAACCAAAAAAGCACACAGGCTAAAGCCTCTCAAAATAGCAAAGCAAAGGCATTCTCACAAGGTATGAAAGAAAAGGGCGAAAATAATTTAATTGCGCAGGTTGGGAATCTCTTTGCAACAAATACAAAGAAACAGGAATTGCCAACGCAAAGATATTAAAAGATTTAGAAAAAAGCACAAAAAAAGTGTAAAATTACTTGATTTTTTCAGGTAGTTTTTGTAGAACTATGTTTGAGGTTGCTTAAGAGGCGGCAACCTCTTAAGCTCCTCCAGTCTTAAGAAAGGAGGAATGAAAAATGAAGATTAAGTGCTTAATCTTGGTGGCGATAATACTATATTTTATAGTGTTTGTCAAGCCACTTTATTAAAATCCTAGCCCTCGCCAAGCGGGGCTAGGGCGCACTTAATTTAACCTCTTAGCTTGGTATCTTTTTACAAGGCTTTGATATGCAAGAAAAAAACGATGAAAGCAAATGCGTATTCCATTGTAAGCCTTTTTGGTGTGTTTTGTTTGAAGTTTAGGATCTAAGATACCCTCTTGCCTTTTAAAGCAAGCAAGCCTCGCACAAGAGGCAAAGTTCTTAGATAGGCGCAGTATAGAATCTAGTGCGGGATAAAAAAAGGGTTAAAAGGTGCAATATTGTGCTACAATGTCAGCTGTGAACAAAAATGCCTTTTTGGCATTTAGCGGGGATTTTGGCGTGCTAAAATCCCTTTAATATTTCTTTCTTTGGCTTTGTTATGATATAAGCTAGCCTCATTTTCATTTAAAAGGGATTTTTATGAGTGGCAAGCATAACAAACAAGAAAGACATTCTTACCCATTAGAGAGGGCAAATATAGAATCAAAACGATTTAGCCTTTTTGAAATTAAGAGATGGGTTGAAAATGGAAGTATTCAAGCCTCTAATTTTCAACGAGAATCGGGAGTTTGGAATTTAAAGCAAAAATCAGAGCTTATAGAATCAATTCTTTGCGGTATTCCGCTTCCTGCTGTATATCTTTCTGAAACAAAAGAACACGAAACCCAAATAATAGATGGCAAGCAAAGGATTGAAACTTTTGTTGATTTTATGAACGATGGCTTTTCTTTATCATCTTGTTTGTCTATCGTTGCAGAAATTGCTGGGAAAAAATTCTCTGAGTTAAACAACGCGCAGAAAAGAAAAATCCAAGACTACCAAATTGCAGTATATGAAATTCCCCATCATATCCCAGAATATATAAAGTCACTTATTTTTGCTAGAGTTAATTTGTAGCAAAAAGCCTTGTGACTTATATTAGATGACTTAGAATCCCCGCCACATTCTGCGATTTTTGCGCACGCCTCATTTTCCCCACACGCTTTGACTTTTCTAGCTTGTTTTTCACGCGCGCCACATTCTAGCTATATTTTCTACCCCCCCCCTCATTCTTGCGCTCATTCTTGCGCTCATTCCTTGCACGCGCCACATTTTCCCCGCCACATTTTGGGCGCGCGGTTGGGAGTTTTTGGATTTGGGCTTTTAATTGTATTTATTTTGGGATTTTCGAGGCTGGTTTGCAGTTTGGGAGAGATTTTTTGAGAAAAGGTTTTGCAGTGCAAAAATGCAAAACACAAAAGGCGCAGATTTATTGATGATTTAAAAAATGCGTGAGCGTGGGGATTTTGTAGGATTTTTGAAAGTTTTTTACTTAAAAGACACAGCGCGTAAAATAGGCGTTTTGAGTGCTTGTTAAACAGCGTCAAAAGGCTATATTTGGGATTTTTAAGCGTTTTTGCAAAAAGTTTGCCAAAATTGCAAAAAATGTGTATAATCCTGCTACTTCGATACAAAAAAGCTTGTATCGCGTTCTTTTTACCTGTGTCTAATTTTGTGTCTAAAGTGTTGAGAATCGGCTTTTGAAACACTTTGTGTGTCTTTTGCCAAAAATCGGTAAAATCTCGCATACATCGGACTTCGGTAAAAAAATTACTTCATTAAAAAATCCCCTAAATAGATTCTTAAAATTTTTTAAATTCCTTCAATCGCAAGTTTTCTTAATCTTAAAATTTTTGCCCCAAAATCACTATATAGCAAAAAATATAGTATAATCTCCGCTTCAAGTTTCACCTTGTAAATTTCTCACTTTGAAAGGATAATGTATGTTACGCATAGTATTGATTTGTGCGCTGTTTATCTCTGGCGCGTTCGCGGAGAAAATCAGCGTTTTGGCAGCAGCAAGCTTAAAGTTCGTTTTAGAAGACATTAAGGCAGAGTTTCTTAAAAGCCACAAAAATGATGAAATAGAAATTAGCTATCTTTCATCAGGCAAGGCGTATGCGCAGATTCAAAACGGCTCGCCAGCAGAGCTTTTTGTCGCAGCAGATTCTGGCTATCCACAGAAGGTTTTTGAAGATGGGCTTGGCGCGGATAAGCCACAAAATTATGTGCGCGGGAAGCTTGTGGTTTTTAGCGCAAACAAAAATTTCAACGCAAGCAATGCGAAAATTTTACAAGATTCTAAAATCAAGCATATCTCTATCCCTAATCCAAAGCTCGCACCTTATGGCGTTGCAGCGGAAAGCTACATTAAAAGTATGAAGCTAGAAAAAGCGCTAGAGAAAAAGCTTGTGCTTGGGGAATCTATCGGGCAAGCAACGACTTATGTCAAAGAGGGTGCGGCGGAAGTTGGCTTTAGCGCGCTTTCAATGGTGATAAAAGACGAGGATAAAAACATCACTTACACCATCATCGATCAAAAATATTACGATCCTATCGTACAGTCTTTGATCGTTACAAAAAGCGGGAAAGATTCTAAGTTAGCAAAGGATTTCGCGCAATATATTTTGGATAAAAAAGCGCAGGAGATTTTCAAAGAATACGGCTATGACGCGCCTTAAAGCTTGTAAATTTGGGGCAAAATGAATACGCTTTTAGCTTGTATTAAAGAGATTATTTTTGAGGGGAATCTAGCGCTTGTGGTGCTAGATTCCCCCATTGGCGAGCTTAGCGCGCTTATTATTTATACGCAAGAGCGCTGGAAAAAGGGGCAAAAAGTGAAAGTGCTTTTCAAACAAACTGAACTTTTAGTTTTTGCACCTTTTGAGTTTGGGGATTGTGAATCTGGGGACTTTAAATCTAAGGATTCTAGGTTTTTAAGTGAAGACAAAAATCCCAAAACACTAGAATCTACGACTCTAGCGCGCGTATGTAGCACGCAAAACTGCTTTTTGCAAAAAATAGAGTCGATACAAAAAGATTCTATTCTTTCTCTTGTGCGCTTTGCTAGTCAAGATTCTAGCGCGAGTTTAGATTCTAGTGCAAATTCTCACATTAGCGCGCTTATTGCGACAAAGGATTTGGAACGTTTAGAATCTCTTGGGTTGAAAGAAGGTGAAAAATGCGTTTGGTGCGTGAATCCTACGCATATTTTGCTTGAGCGCCTTTAAAGCTAGCGATAAATCCGCCAAAACAAACGCAAACCATAAAAAAGGAAAAAAGTGTTCGAGCAAGAATTTTTACAAACAATGCTGCTAACCTTTAAGCTCTCATTCCTCACCACACTTATTTTGCTACCGCTTGGCATTGCGCTTGCCACGCTTTTAGATTCTACGCGCTCAAAGTTTGGGATTTTGCTTGAGGCGCTTATTTGGATGCCACTTATTTTACCCCCTTCAGTGCTTGGATTCTATCTTTTGGTGGCGTTTAATAAACAAAATTTTTTAGGCAAATTTTTGCTCGAGCATTTTTCTTTTCAACTCACCTTTAGCTTTGAAGGGCTTGTGCTTGCGAGCGTGATTTTCTCGCTTCCTTTTATGGTAAATCCTATCAAAAACGCCCTAAGCGCGCTTCCTAGCTCGATCAAAGAAGCCAGCTACACACTTGGCAAAAGCAAAACCTACACGCTTTTTTTCGTGCTTTTACCAAATATCAAAAGTGCGCTGTTGCTTGGCTGTGTGACGAGCTTTGCGCATACGATTGGGGAATTTGGCGTGGTAATGATGATAGGTGGTTCGCGCGCAGGTGAGACAAAGGTCGCAAGCATCGCAATTTATGAGCAAGTGGAGACGCTAAACTACAGCCTAGCACATCAATACGCGCTCACGCTTTTTGTCATTAGTTTTTTGAGTTTATGCGTAATTTTTTACATTACGCGCAAATATTTTGATAACTCGCTAAAAATCATCTAAAGGCGCACGCATGGATATTAGCCTAGATTTTAGTAAAAAATTAATCGGTGTAGGAGCGCAAAATACGCTTACTTTGCGCGTGCAAGAGCATTTAGAATTTGGGAGCTTTTTAGCCCTTTTTGGCAAATCAGGCGCGGGAAAAACGACAATTTTAAGAATCCTAGCAGGATTGACAGCGCCAAGTGAGGGCGTTATCAAAGTCGGGGGCGAAGTGTGGTTTGATAAAAAAACAAATCTTGCGCCACAAAAGCGCAGTATAGGCTTTATGTTTCAAGACTACGCGCTTTTTCCGCATTTGAATGTGTATGAAAATATCATCTTTAGCCTTTCAAATAAAAAGGAGCGCGACTTTGCGGATTGGCTTATCACGCTTATGGAATTGCGCCCGATTCTCAAAAATCCCGTGCATCAAATCTCTGGCGGACAAGCCCAACGCGTGGCTTTAGCGCGAGCGCTTGTGCGTAAGCCAAAGATTTTGTTGCTTGATGAGCCTTTGAGCGCGTTAGATTCTGCTATGCGCGCGAGTTTGCAAGATGAAATCGCAAGATTGCACCATCATTTGGGCTTAAGCACGCTACTTATTAGCCATGATATTGTGGAGATTTTTAAGCTCGCTTCAAAAGTGTGGGTGATAAAAAATGGCGCAATTACGCAAAGTGCAAGCCCGCAAGAAATTTTCACCTCGCGCAATTTAAGCGCGCAAGTCCAGCTAAGCGGGGAAATTCTTTCTAAGAAAAATCAAGGTTTGGTGGATATATTTGAGATTCTTTGCGGGAGTGAAATTGTAAAAACCCTTTATGAAAGAAGCGAGGCGGAGGCTTTTAGCGTGGGCGATAGAGTGCTTTTGGTGCAGAAAGCCTTTAATCCGATGCTTTTTAAAATAAACAATCCGCTTTAAAATTTTTCTTTTTACCCGCGCAATTAAGGCATAAGCAAACTAAAAGTCGCTAGAATGCGCGCTTAAAAACGGAGTGCCTTTGAGATTTGTAGTTCTTTTTTGTGCTTTTTTGTGCTTTTTGCAAGCTGATACGCTTTTTGAAAATCTAAAAAACCAAATTGATTTTGCTAAAAAGCAGTATTTGCTTTACCAAAATGACTTAGATTTTAAGAATCTAGATCCAAAGGACATTATCCCAAAGCCAACTAAGCCCAAATCTCCGAAGGCGCAAAAGCCCTCAAATGCCCAGAATCTCCCAAAACTTCTCATTATTATGGACGATATCAAATCGCTTGAGCAGTTTAACTCCTTACGCAAAATCGGGCTTAACATCACGCCTTCAATTTTCCCCAAAACGCCCGCCAGCCCAAAAACCCCAGAGATCACAAAACATACTAAAGAATATATGATTCACCTGCCATTAGAAGCGTTGAAATTTCCTCAAAAAGAGCTTGAGCCTCTCCCCACAGGTGCGAGCCGCGAAGAGATATTAGCGCGCCTAAAGACAATCAAGGCGCAGTTCCCAAACCTTAAATACCTCAATAACCACACAGGCAGCAAATTCACAAGTAGCTATGAGGATATGAAAGTTCTTTTAAGCGTGCTTGATGAGCTAAATTTGCGCTTTATTGATAGCGTCACCACGCCTGATACCACACTTACAAGGATTTCAAAAGAGCAAAAGCGCCTTATTATGCAGCGCGATATTTTCCTTGATAATCGCGTGAGTGAGGAAAGCATTATTTTACAAATCGAGCTCGCCATCACAAAGGCTAAGCAAAAAGGCTATGCGATTGCCATCTGCCACCCGCGCCCAAGCACTTACAAAGCCCTAAGCAAGATGAAAAATAAGCTTAGCAAAGAAGTTGAGCTTGTAAGTCCCCAAGAGCTAGAATCCTATCTTATCAAGCGCAAAATCAACCTCTATGCGCGCTCAAAGTTTCATCATGCCCAAGAAAACTAATCCCACGCAAAATACGCAAGATTCTAAGAATCTGCAAGATTTTCAGAATCAGGCTTTTTCAAATAATGACGCGCAGACAAATCCTCACTTAAATCCCCCCTCAAACCCTCCTTTTGCGCGCCTAGATTCTATCCCGCAACCATTACAAGCCTTGCCAAAACCACCAAAAGAGCTTTTTTACAGCGGGAATCTCAAGCTTTTAGAATCCAAAGTAAAAATTGCCATCGTAGGCACGCGTGCGCCAAATCCCTACACAAAGCAATTTTGCGCAATGCTTGCTTCAGAAATCGCCAAAGCTGGTGGCGTGGTGGTGAGCGGTGGCGCGCTAGGCGTGGATATCATCGCGCACAGGGCGAGTTTGCCAAATACGATTATGTTTTCCCCCTCAAGCCTTGATATCATCTATCCAAAGTCAAACGCGCAGACAATCAAGCAAATCATGCAACAAGGGCTAATTTTAAGCGAATATGCACAAAATTACCAACCGCATAAATTTAGCTTTTTAGAGCGAAATCGCCTTGTGGTGGGCTTGAGCGATATTGTCATTATCCCGCAGGCAGATTTGCAAAGTGGCTCGATGCAGAGTGCGAGGCTTTGTGTTGAATCTAAAAAGAGGCTTTTTGTCCTCCCGCACCGTATGAATGAAAGCCTTGGCACGCAAAGCCTTTTAGCGCGCAATCTTGCAAGCGCGATTTATGAGATTAAAGACTTCATCGCTGAAATTTTTGGCGTGCAAGATGAAAAGGTGCAAGATCCGATTTTAGAATTTTGCAAAAATGCGCCAAGCTATGAAGAAGCACTTGCACGCTTTGGGCTAGAGATTTTAGAATACGAAATGCAGGGCAAAATTTTGCGTGAAAATGGGATCGTGCGTTTATGCTAGATTCTATCAATTGCGCGCCTGCCGCTAGCGTAGATTCTGTAGATTCTAAAGCGCAAGAGAAAGCTCCTTGTTTTGTAGCGTGTGATGTGGGATTAAAGCGCATAGGTTTAGCCACATACCAGCAGGGCGTGGTTTTGCCACTTGAGCCAATCTTGCGTATTAATCGCAATCAAGCCGCGCTCGCGCTAGATTCTCTCTTGCAAGAAAGAGGCGCTACGCATTTAATCATCGGCTTGCCAAGTGGCGGAATTGCAGGACATGAAGAAATGCAAAGGCGCATTAAACACTTCGCCTCGCTCCTTAGCTTTAGCGGGGAAATTGTGTATGTAGATGAGGATTATAGCTCTAAAGAAGCAGCAGATTTTCTTTCGCACTCACGCGCAAGGAAGGACAAAAGCGGTCATCTTGATAGTATTAGCGCGTGCATTATTTTGGAGAGATTTTTGAGAGCTACTTTGCGTGGGTAATTTGTAGATTCTAGCAGGATAGAATCCGCTAAAGAATATAATCTTCTCGGCTCACCTCTACGCCGTCTTTGTAAATGATGACAGCTTGCAGTGCGCCACTTGGTGTGTAGAGCTTAGATTCTCCATTAGCAAGGTCGTTGCTATAGTTCCCCTCCTCGCGCATTACGCCATGTCGATAGTAAGATAGCAGCGCGCCATTGGCATCACCATTGGTAAAAAACATCTGCGCGCGGACTTGGTTATTATCATAATACCACTTCGTCCAGCCATCTTGCTTGCCTTCTTTGAATGAGATTTCCCACGCAAGCGCGCCGTTATTGTGATAAAGTCTAATAGTGCCTGTGTAGTTGTAGTCTTGCACTTCCTCAGGATTTGCAATATCTTTTAGGGAAAATTTCAACCCACTTGCGCTTTTTGTCGGTGTTTGGCTGCTTTGCGCGCTTTTTTGAGATTCTTTTTTTTGAGTCTCATTTTTTTGGGGATTTTGCGTGTTTTTTGGCTTTTTAGTTGCTGTTAGTTTTTTGGGTGTTGAAAAATCTTGTGGCGTAGTTTGACTTTGTGCTTGAGGGGTGTTTTTTGTATCATTACTTCCTGAAACCTGCACCTGCTCTTGCATACAGCCTACAATCACAAAAAGCGAAAGCAACAAAAAAACACCAAAAGTCAAAAGAAAATCTTTTTTCATTATTTGCACCTTAATTTAAGAGAAAAATTTTAAGAAGTTTTGCTAGGAACTTATCGTAAATTTCTTTTAAATTTGTAGTGTGAAATTATAAGATTTAAAGAGTTTTATAATAAGTTTCTCTTACAATTACACAACAAATTTTATAGCTTTTTATTTAGACTTTTTAGCTTGCAAAGGAGCCTGCAATGAGCTTTACACATTTACATTTACACACAGAGTATTCCCTACTTGATGGGTTAAATAAAATTAAAAATCTTGCCAAACGCGTTAAAGAGCTAGGAATGGATTCTGTAGCAATGACAGATCATGGCAATATGTTTGGTGCGCTAGATTTTTATATCGCTATGAAAGAAGAAGGCATAAAGCCAATCATCGGTATGGAGGCGTATTTGCACAATGCAGATTCTCTAAATGATAAGAATCCGCGTCGCTTTCACCTTTGCTTATATGCCAAAAATGAGGTGGGCTACAAAAACCTTATGTATCTTAGCTCGCAAGCCTATATCAATGGCTTTTATTACTATCCACGCATTAATAAGAAGCTTTTGCGCGAGCGCAGTGAAGGGCTTATCTGCTCTTCTGCATGTTTGCAGGGTGAAGTAAATTGGCATCTTAATACCCAAAATGAACGCAATGTCAAAAATGGCGCAAAAGGCTATGAGATAGCTAAAGAAGTCGCGCTTGAGTATAAAGATATTTTTGGCGAGGATTTTTATTTAGAAATTATGCGTCATGGCATACGCGATCAGTATTTTATTGATGAGCAGATTCTGCGTTTGAGCAAAGAGCTTAATATAAAAATTGTCGCCACAAATGACACGCATTACACCTTACAAAAAGACGCAAGCGCGCAAGAAGTCGCCATGTGCGTGGCTATGGGTAAGACTTTGGAGCAAAAAGATAGACTAAAGCATTCTGTTAAAGAATTTTATGTCAAATCGCCACAGGAGATGGAACTACTCTTTTTAGATATCCCGGAAGCCATTGCAAACACGCAAGAAATCGCGGATAAATGCAATTTAGAATTGCACCTTAAAAATAAAGAGATTAAAAACAAGCACACAGGCGAAGTTATCCTAAAAAATTCCCCCGCTACACCGCCAGAGTTTAAAAACACGCGCGCGTATGCGGAAAAAGAGGGCTTAGATTCTGTGCTAAATATGCCTTTGGAATCTATTGATGACGCGGTGTATTTTGCCTACAAATGCAAAGAGGGCTTAAAAGAGCGCCTAAAAAATATCCCGCAAGAAAAGCACGAAGCCTATTTTGCACGCTTGGAGCATGAGATTAAAGTTATTACTGATATGAAATTCCCGGGTTATATGCTCATCGTATGGGATTTTGTGAATTTTGCTAAACAAAATGGAATCCCCGTAGGTCCCGGGCGTGGCTCGGCGGCGGGAAGCCTTGTAGCTTATAGCTTGAAAATCACAAATATCGATCCGATGAAATACGACTTACTTTTTGAGCGCTTTTTGAACCCTGAGCGCGTGAGCATGCCAGATATTGATATGGACTTCTGCCAGCGCAGACGCGGAGAGATGATCGAGTATGTAGCAAATGTGTATGGGAAATACAATGTCGCGCAGGTGATTACCTTTAACAAAATGCTTGCAAAAGGCGCGATACGAGATTCTGCACGCGTGCTTGGTATGCCTATCCCTGAAGCTGATGCCTTTGCAAAGCTAATCCCTGAAGAGCTTAAAATCACGCTTACCAAACAAATAGGCAAAGATGGCGAGGAGAAAAAGGGTGCGTGGGAAAAAGAACCAAAAATCCGCGAGCTAGTCGAAAGCAACGAGCAAGCAAAAAGGGTGTGGGAAGCAGCCTTGCAACTTGAGGGACTTAATAGAAATGCTGGAATCCACGCTGCGGCTATTGTGATAGATTCCAAAGAGGAGCTGTGGAATAAAGTCCCGCTGTATTCAAACGACAAGGTTAAAGGCGTAGTAACGCAGTATCATATGGATTGGCTTGAGCCGGTGGATTTGATAAAGTTTGACTTTTTGGGGCTTAAGACGCTAACGGTGATTGATGACGCGCTAAAGATTATCAAAAAGCGCTATGGCGTGGAGATCGACTTTAGCACGATGCCGATGGAAGATCCAAAGGTATTTGAAACAATCCAAACAGGCAATACACTGGGCTTATTTCAAATAGAATCTGATGGCATGCAAGGCTTAAGCAGGCGCTTAAAACCTAGCACATTTGAAGACATCATCGCGATGCTTGCACTCTATCGCCCCGGACCGATGGAATCTGGCATGTTGGATGACTTCATCAAGCGCAAGCATGGCGAACAAGAAATCATCTATCCATTTGCCTCGCTAGAGCCGATTTTAAAGCCCACTTATGGCGTGATTGTGTATCAAGAGCAAGTTATGCAAATCGTGCAAACAATCGGTGGATTCTCTCTTGGTGGCGCGGATTTGGTGCGTCGCGCAATGGGGAAAAAGAAAATCGATGAAATGTTGCGCTTGAAAAAAGAATTTGCCGATGGCGCGCAAAATCAAGGGCTTGACAGAGCAAAAGCGGAGGATTTGTGGGAACTTATCGTAAAATTTGCAGGCTATGGATTCAATAAATCTCACTCTGCGGCTTATGCGATGATTACCTACCAAACAGCATATCTCAAAACCTACTATCAGCACGAGTTTATGGCGGCAATGCTTACGAGCGAAACTTCAAAAGTAGAATCTGTGGCAAAATATATCGAGGAAGTCAAAGCCATGGGCTTAGAAGTGGTGCCACCGCATGTTAATCACTCGGATAATGACTTCAGCGTGGGTGATTTTGACGGGGTGAAAAAAATCGTCTTTGGCTTAGGCGCGATGAAAGGGCTAGGCGAAGCACCAATTGAAGATATTATCAAACAAAGAGAGGAATTTGGCGCGTATAAGGATTTGAAAGATTTCATAGAAAAAGTGGATTTTTCAAAGCTCACAAAACGCTCAATCGAGCCACTTATCAAAAGCGGAAGCTTGGATAATCTAGGCTATTCGCGCAAAAGTATGCTGGAAAATATCGAGGCGATTTGCGATGCTGGGCGCAATAAGGACAAGGCAAAAGATATGCTCAAAGAATCTCTCTTTGGCGATATCACCGATGAAATCAACACAAACAGCGTGCTTTTGAAGTTTAACGACACAAAAGAATATGATATTAACACACTGCTTGATTATGAGTTTGAATGTATGGGAATCTATGTCAATGGGCATCCGCTCGATCAATTTAAAGAGACAATTAATAAAATCCGTGGCGTGGTAAAATCAAGCGAGATAAAGGATTTGAGCGTGGGAAGCTCGTGTATTTTGGTAGGCAAGGTGCTAGAGATAAAGCGTAAAATTAGCAGAAAAGGCTCGCCTTATGGGAGCATTGACTTTTTGGACTATGGCGGGAAAAAAAGCTTTATGGGGTTTGAATCTCAGCTCAATAAGCTTGAAGAGATGAGCTCTCTTATCGAGCAGGGCTTGCCTATCGCGTTTAAATGCAAGATTGAAGAGCGCGAGGAAAAAAAGGGCGTGCGCGTGCTAGAGGTGCTAAGCCTAGAAGATGCGCTTTCTACAAAAGTAACGCTTAAAAAGGCTAAAAACGAACAAGTGGAGACGCAAACAGAGGAAAAAGACTTTATCCCGCTTGATATGCGCCCGCAGATGGTTGATACCTGCACGCCTTTAACGCTTATCTTAGAGGATAACAATGTCAGCCCGCAACTTTTCAAAGACATCAAAGACGCATCGATAGAATGCACCGGTGAGCGTGAGCTAAGGATTCTCATCAATGACAGCGGAAGCACTTATACCTTTATAAGTCAGCTCAAAGTCGGCTCAAAAATTAAAGAAAGATTTGAGCATTTGCATTGGGTTGGTTAGTGAGGTTTTTAAATCTCACTAAAACCTGCCATTATTTTTTAAAATTCACCCTAAAATTGCTTTGTCAAGTAAGCCCACAAGCTCTAATCTCTTGCTTTAGCTTCTTGCTTTAATCTCCTGCTTTAATTTCTTGCTTTATCCTATTTTCCACCGCTTTAATTTTCTCTATTTATACCTTATTTTTGCGCACCTTGCGCTTTTTGTCTGTCTTAGATTCTGTAAATTTTTACTAGCACCACCAACCCAAAAAAGTGATAAAAATTAAAAACACATATTGTGTTTTGTAAAAAAGTAACATTGCCTAAAAATTTTTAGCTAAATTTTTAAAAACACATATTGTATTTTTGATTTTTTGTATATTATTACTTGTGTTAAACAACTTAACAAAACAAAAAACCAAAAAAGGACAAACAATGGCAAATCTAAGTAGCAACAATTTCACTTCAAACACACTTTCCCTTCACGCGGGGTATGACTATGACGCGCAGCGCACGCTAAGCGTGCCTGTGTATCAAAGCACGGCTTTTAGCTTTGAGAGCTTGGAGCAGGCAGCGGCGCGCTTTGGCTTACAGGAACTTGGGAATATTTATTCTCGTCTCACAAATCCAACCGTTGATACGCTTGCAAGGCGTTTAGCCGCGGTTGAAGGTGGTGCGTTTGGCGTGGCGACAGCAAGCGGAAGTAGCGCGATTTTCTACACAATCGCCAACCTCGCGCAAGCAGGCGATAATATCGTATATGCAAACAAAATCTATGGTGGCACGCAAACGCTTTTCGTGCATACCTTGAAGCGCTTTGGCATCGAAGCACGCGTATTTGATATTGATGATCTTAGCACTTTGGAAAAAGTCATAGATTCCAACACAAAGGCGATTTTCTTTGAATCCCTTTCAAATCCACAAATTTCAATCGCAGATGTGGAGACAATCACAAGCATTGCCAAAAAACATAAAATCGTAAGCGTGTGCGATAACACCGTGGCTACCGCGCTTTTATTCCGCCCATTTGAGTGGGGCGTGGATGTGAGCGTGCATAGCTTGACAAAATATGTCAATGGGCATGGTAGCGGGCTTGGGGGCGTTGTCATCGAGCGCGAGGGCTTAAATGAGCTCATCAAAGACAATCCGCGCTACCCAGCTTTCAACACGCCTGATGAAAGTTATCATGGATTGGTATATGCGAGCCTGCCACTGCCGATTTTCTGTATCCGCCTCATCACAGAGTGGCTACGCAACATTGGCGCGTGTCTAAGCCCGCAAAATGCGTGGATTCACTTGCAAGGCTTGGAAACTTTGGAATTACGCATTAAGCGCCATAGTGATAGCGCCCTTGCAATCGCAGAATTTTTAGAATCCCACCCAAATGTAAGCTCTGTAAGCTATCCGGGGCTAAAAAGCAATCCTTATCATAGCTTGCTAAAAAAATACTTCAAAGATTCTCGCGCAAGCGGGCTTTTGAGCTTTGAGGCAAAAAGCAAAGAGGCTGCGCTTAAAATCTGCAATGGCTTGGAGCTTTTCTCCATCACAGCAAACATTGGAGATTCTAAGTCGCTTATTATCCACCCTTACTCTACCACGCATTCACAGCTTAGCGAGGCGGAATTTAAATCTGCTGGCATCACGCCTTGCACAGTGCGCCTAAGTGTGGGGTTGGAGAGCGTAGAGGATTTATTGGCGGACTTAAAACGGGTGTTGTAGGATTTTAAAAAATCAGAAATTTTGGGGCATGTAGAATCTAAGGGACTTTGGGCTATATAATATTGATTTGTGAAAATTATTTTTTCAGAATCTGCTTGTTTAGCTCAATCCCACTTAGATTCTCAAAGTTTCTTTTTGCAAGGGGGACAAGGGGGCTTGAATTGCGAAGTCACCCCCTTATCCCCCTTGCAACCCCCAAACCCCGACAACGCTTTTTAAGGGTGCGTGCCGCACACTGCATTTATTTTATGGATTGCTTTAGATTCTTTATAGAATCCTCGCAATCCACTTAAAAAATCGCAGTTTGGGGCTTTTTAGAATCTGCTACGGGATTATCGCAAATGCGCGCACTGGGAATCCGGGATAGCCGGCAAATTTTGGCACACCAATAACGATGATCCCGCCCTTTGCTGGCAAGCTTGTGAGATTATTAAGAATCTCAAGCTGGTATTTATCCTGCGCTAGCACAAACTTTTCGCTTTCAAAAAACTTGTTTTTTATCACATCTTTGCTACCATCAGTGTCGAATGTCTCATGCCCGATAGCCACCGCCCCGCGCTCATTTAGCACATAATCAAGCGCTTCAATGCTCCAGCCGGGCGTATGTGCCACGCCTTTAGAATCTTTATTGCTAAAATCCTTTTTACCCCATCTTTTGCTCCAGCCACTTGCAAACGCCACAAAGCTACCCTTTGGGATTTCGCCATTTACGCGCTCCCACTCCAAAACATCTTGCTTGCTAAGGATGAAGTCCGGATTTTTATTTACCTCTTTTTCCTTATTTATCACCACAAGCGGAAGGACAAGCTCTTTTAGCTCGATTTGCTCTAAGCTTCTTTTGCCTTCCACAAAGTGGATTGGTGCATCGATATGCGTGCCATACTGCGTGACAAACGAGCTTTTATACACGAAAAAGCCATCATTTTTCACGCTATAAAGCTTTTCTTTCTCAAGCTTTGGGAATGAGCCAAAGCGTGGGATTTCCTCATTTACTGCGTGGGTCAAATCCACCCATTTGCCTTTTTGCAAGACTTCTAGGGCTTGCACGATTTGGCTCGTCTCGTTTTTGTCCTCTTTTGCCTGTGTCAAAGTTAAACTAAGCGCCAAAAATAGCGCAGTAAGTAGTAGTTTTTTCATTGTTTGCTCCTATTATTCCTTTAAATTGTATCGTCTCGCGGGAATAAATCCCGCTTCGCCTCCGCTACGCTTCCAACTTCGCGGAAGTAAATTCCGCTTTGTTTCCAGCTTCGCGTTCATATTCTGCCTTTTCTAATTGCTTAGATTCTATGAATTCTCTAATGCGTTTTGGTTGTTTAGAGAATCTTTGGTGGATTGCTTCGGATTCTAAAGAATCCTCGCAATGACGCGCGTGAGGTTTTGTCATTGCGAGCGTAAGCGAAGCAATCCATAAAATAAATGCAGTGTGCGGCACGCACCCTTAAAAAGC
>NZ_NXLL01000034.1 GCF_003364115.1 Helicobacter sp. MIT 00-7814
CCCCTTATCAATCCCCCACCCCCGACAACGCTTTTTAAGGGTTACGCTGGCGCGTAACTTGAATTCCTTTAGCTACAAAACAACCTCGAATTTTTCAAGCAAAAATGTCGGCTGGTAGCTTAGCTTTGCCTTTCTTAAACCCTCGATCCCTAAATCCTCTTCTCTATTCACCCACGCACATTGCGCAAAACAATGCTCCAAAACCTGCTGATTTATCGCCTGAAAAATCCCTCTAAATTGAGAATCTGCCTTTTCGATATGCATCACCGCCACACCGCCACTTACGCCCTCATGTGAAAGCGTGCAGGGGATAGTCTCGCCAAAGCTAAAAGCTGCGATTTGAGAATCTATGCGGATAAGCCCGCCTTTCAAGCCAAGCGCTTCGAAAGAATTTAGCGCGTCATTAATGCCGAGATTTTCAAACTTGAGCCCCTCACTTTTGTTTGGATTTGCCTCAAACCACGCGTTATTGATAGCCTGCAATTGCGCGATATTGCTTGAATCTATCGCCTCATAGGCAAAGTGGGCGTATTCCTGCAAAAAATAGTTAAGGTGATTTTTTTTCTTGTGGTATTTGCGCCCGCTAAGCGTAATAAGCTCGCTCACGCTGTAAATATAATCAAACTTATCGCGGTTAGCCACAGGCTTTGCGTGCGGGTAGAATTGCTCTAGCTCGCTTGCTTGCTCTTTGCTTAATGCGCGGATTTGTAGGCTCAAATTTTGCGCCTTAAATTCCTGCAGCATAGAATCCAAACTCGCCTTTTTATCGCCACTGCCTATGGGATAAAAAATATAGGGTGCTTGAGCTGGATATTGCGTTTTAATGATGAGATTTCCCGCCACCTCCGCAAAGCTAATCTCACGCGCATGCCGCCACATATAGCAATTTGTGAAATTTATATCCGAAAGCGCGAGATTATCCTGCGCTAGGTATTTGTCAAAAATTTCTTTGTGTTTGAGTTCAATTTTACAAAAATCCATAATTTATTCCTTTTAAAACTTATCGCGTACAAAACCTCACCCTTCAAAATCAAAGCCCGCAACATAGCTTCCTAGCCATTTCAAGTCCTTGCCTCTTTTGGCAAAAAGCGCTTTAATATTAGAATCCTCATAATGCCCCTTAAAATCGATAAAAAACCCAAAGGAAAAGTCCTGCTTTGCCTTGATTGGGCGGGAGTCAATTTTGGTGAGATTGATTCCAAATTCTTTGAAGTCTTTCAAAAGCGAAAACAACGCGCCCCCTTCTTTGTAGTCGCTCAAAGTCGCAAACACCGAGGTTTTATCCGCCCCGCTTGGCGCGTTTGTGAAATCGCTAATAATCACAAAGCGCGTTTTGTTGTTTGTGGAATCTTCGATATTTTCAAACATTATTGGCAGATTATTGAGCTTTGCGGCGATTTTAGAGCAGATTGCCGCGCTGTTTTTTTCATTCATGGCAAGTTGCGCGGCTTTGGCTGTAGAATCCACAGGCACAAGCTCCAAATCATCTAAACTATGCGCTTTCAAAAACCAATCACACTGCCCAAAGGCAATGTCTTTTGAGTAGATTCTGCGGATTTGGGCGATATGCTCGCAATTTGAGGCAAAGCTGTGATGGATTGGCAGGATAATTTCTGCGATGATTTTTAGCTCGCTATTGTTGAGATAGTCAATTGTCGCGCCAACGACGCCATTTGTGTTATTTTCAATCGGCACTACGCCATATTTTACGCTACCCTGCTCTAGAGCTTTGAAAACTGATGAAATGTTGCTAAGCGCGATATACTCGCTCATCGCGCCAAATCGCTCCTCCGCAGCCTGATGCGTATAACTGCCAATGGGTCCCAAAAAGCCCACTTTTTCGGGCAACTCAAGGTTGCGTGAAAGGGCGAAAATCTCCTCATAAATAGCTGCAATCGCGCTTTTTTTAAGGTAGCTTTTTTCAGTTTGTAGGCTACTTAGGCGCTCGATTATCGCCTTTTCACGCTCTGGACGATAAATCGCGCCCTTTGTCTGTTGCTTATACTTGCCAATCTCGCGCACAAGCCCCATGCGCTCCTCTAGCAATTGCAAAATATTTTCATCGATTCTATCAATTTGCGCGCGTTTGGAATCTAAAAAGTTAGAATCTGCCATTTATTTCCCTTCTGTGTTTTTGTTTAAATCTTGCGGGGATAAAAACTTCAATTCCGGTGCGATTAAATCCTCAAACTTTTCGCGCTCGCGGATAAGAAATGCCTTGCCATTTTGCACGCCAACTTCCGCTGCACGCGGGCGCGTATTATAACTATGCGCCATGCTAAAGCCATACGCCCCCGCATTAGCAAAACAAAGCAAATCTCCATGCGCTAGCGGTGGCATTTCCACACCTTTAGCCAAAAAATCACTGCTTTCACAAATCGCCCCTACGATATCTGCCTTGCTTTTGTTTGCTCCCTGCGCTATAGAATCCGGCACACCAGATTCTGACGCGCAAGCTCCATTTTGCAAATCTTTAGAATCCAGCACGCGCACCTTATGCACAGCATCATACAATGTCGGGCGCATAAGATCATTCATCGCAGCATCAACGATGATAAAGCACTTTTTTTCATTGTATTTTTCATACAGCACTTTTGTGAGCAACACGCCAGATTCTGCGACCAAAAACCTGCCCGGCTCGCAAATTATCGTCACATCAAGCCCCTTTAGCGCGCCCAAAATCCCCTGCGCGTAGTCATAGAGATTGATTGTTTTTTCATTTTCATAGCAAATCCCAATGCCCCCGCCAACATCAAAAAACTTTAGCTCAATCTTAAGCGCTAGCAAGCTGTGTGCGAGCTCTGCGACTTTTTGCGCGCCTTGGATAATGGGTGAGAGCTCGGTGAGTTGCGATCCTATATGAAAATGTATCCCCACAGGATCGAGGAATTGCGACTTTTTGGCATAGATATAGAGCTTTTTTGCACTCTCTATATCCACGCCAAACTTATTTTCATGCAATCCGGTGGAAATGTAGGGGTGGGTTTTGGCATCAATATTTGGATTGACGCGCACAGAAATTCTTGCGACTTTTTGAATGCTTTGCGCGATAGATTCAATGCGCAAAAGCTCGGCTTCACTCTCAACATTTAAGAACAAAATATCGCTTTGCAACGCCTCTAAAATCTCATCATCGCGCTTGCCAACGCCACTAAAAATAATCTTATATTTTGGCACGCCACTTAAAAGCGCGCGTCTCACTTCACCAATAGACACGCAGTCCGCACCCGCACCTTGCGCGCTTAAATGCTGGATTACGCTTAGATTTGGATTTGCTTTTAGTGCGTAGCAAATAAGGGACTTGCGCGCTTTGAAGGCATTTTTAAACGCTTCAAACTGCGCGCTAATTTTATCAAAATCATACACATATAAAGGCGTGCCAAACTCCGCAGCACAGGATTTTAGCAAGGATTCTTGCATTGCATTCTCCAAAAGGTTTTAAAATCCGCAATTGTAGCTTAGAGTTGTTAAAATTCTCTTAATACTAGCGCGCTTTAGCTAGCTAGAACACACAAGGATAAAACCACGCGCGCTTTTATGCCTTGCTTTCACAAATTTGATAAAACTTCAAAAATCCATCATCGATATTTTCAAGCAAGCCTTTTTGACGCAGAGAATCTATCACTTCAGGCGTGCAGTCCGTCTCTTTAGGCCATTCTCGGTGGTGATTATCCACTTCCCCCTTATCGCTCGCATCGACAAAAACAATGCCCTCTTGCACCCAAATATCGCGCTTCGCATCGATGCTATTAACAATGCGCCAAGTCAGCATATAGGGATTTTGCAAGTCATTTTTTGCAAAATCAAGCAAAAATACAATCCGCAGAGAATCCTTAAATTTACTCAAATCTTTCGCGCGGATTGCTTGTTGCAAGCTCACTTCACCCTTTTGACAAGCAAGCATACAAAGCGGATTAGCGCTATCAATGCAATACTGCTTAACATCTTTGACAAAGTCAAATTCCGCACTTAAAAGCTCTTTTAGTTCAGAATCTGCGTGCAAGAGAAAGCTCTTTGCAAATTTTGGCGCGTCATTTGTGGCGTTTATACCGAGCTTCCCACCAACGCCAAAACTCGGGCTTGCGTGATCGAGTGCATCGCAGATTCCCTCGCTTATTAGCATATTTTCCACGCTAAAGCGATTTAGAATGTAATTCGCAAGATTCTCATAATCATCTAGCGCGGGCGCGTCACTCCCCACAAAAATCGCATGTTTAACAAAGCTCATTTGTCCCACACCCCAAAATGCGTGCATCAGTTGCAATGCGTGCGCTGGGTATTCTGGCGCGATTTTGGCAAAAATGAGATTGTGAAACACGCCATTTTCTGGCATGTGGTAATCAAGCAAGCCATGTGTCGTGCGTTGCAAAAGTGGCAAAAACACACGCTCGGTCAAATAGCCCATATATTTGTCCTCCAGCGGTGGCTTGCCTACGACACTTGCGGGGAAAATAGCATTTTTTTTCATCGTTATAGCGCTCACCTCAAGCACAGGATAAGGCTCTATTGGCGTATAAAAGCCCGTGTGATCACCAAAAGGTCCTTCTAATCGCTCAAGGCTCGTATCCACAAAGCCTTCAATCACAATATCCACATCATAAGGCACTTTGAGTTCATTTGTCAGACATGGCACTAGGCGCGCGTTTTGCTCGCGTATAAAGCCATAAAGTAGCAATTCATAAACACCTAGCGGAAGTGGCGCCTGCGCGCACCAAATATACAGCGGATCGCCACCTAGCGCGATTGTGACAGGCATTTTTTTACCCGCTTTTTTATACTGATGAAAAAAGTGATTAGAATCCTTATGCACCTGCCAATGCAAACCCAAATGCGTTTCATCAAACACCTGCAAGCGATACATTCCGAGGTTTTTTTGCTTCCCATCAAGGCTTTGAGTATAAACCTGCCCCATTGTGATAAAAGGCGCGGCGTCATGCTCCCAAGTCGTAAGGATGGGTAAATCATAAAGATTTGGCTTGTCCTGTTGCGCCTCTTGTCGCGCGTCTTTGCGTATTTCTTGACAAGGGGCTTTTCCGCTAAAATGCTTTGGGAAAGCCTTACGCAGGGCAAAAAGCTCTTTTATTTGTGAAATTTTTTGCAACAAGCCCTTTTTTGGTGCAAAATCTAGCAAAGATTGAATGGAGCGCGCGATTTGCTCGCTTTGCTTTTGGGCGATGAGATTAAGGCGGGTGTGCGAACCAAAGAGATTCATTAAAACGGGCATATCAAAGGTTTTGTTATTTTTTTTATCAATGGGCTTTGTAAAAAGTAGCGCCTTAGAATCTTTCTTTTTCACTTCTAAATACGCTAAATGCGGGATTTCAAGGTAAATATCAAGGGGCGTGTCGATGATTTTTAGCTCACCTTGAGATTGCAAAAAATCCAAAAATTTTTGCATATCGCCAAAGTCCCTAAATTGCGGGATTTTGTGGGTATTTTCTGCACTCATAGCGACTCCAAAACGAAAAAATTATAAAGGGGAAATTATAACAAAAGAATTCAAAGCTTAAAAGTTTGTCCTGCGCTTGTTTCCTAGCAAAATTTAGCCTTGCAAAGTTAAAATCTCAAAAAATCCTTTGTAAATTTTCTAGCAAAGAATGCGCGGGATTAAGCACGCAAAAGCGAGCGTTGAGCTTTTTAAAATACGCTTTAATACTAGAATCTTGCGCGTGAAGCTTACGCAAATAAGGCTTTTTGCTTAAAATATTTTTAAAAATCTCCCCGCTTTCCACATCGCGCACGCAATTTACACTTTCCAAAAAATCCGCGCTTAGCTCCTCCCTATCACGCACGCAAAGCGCATAAAGCAAAAACTCACTTTGCAATGCGCTAAAAACAGGCGCGCGCGCTAAATCTATGTCAAAAAAATCTCCCAAAACCACGCCTAAACCATTTTTGCGCTTTTGAGTAGAGATAAAATGCATCACTTTGTGAAAATCAAGCCGTAGATTCTGCAATTGTGGTGTATTTTGTGCATTTCGCGCCTTTTTGTCGCATAAAGTTTGCAAATACGCTTTCATAAGATTAATTTGACTAATCGTGCGCGTGCTGTGGGAATTAAGAATGTGCAAAAGTGGTTTGAGATTATAAACCTGCGCGCTTTGCAATAAAATCTCGCAAATCGCGCTGATTGTTTCGCTCTTGCGCACAGGCGCGCCTAAATTAAGGCTTTTAGATTCACAGATAAAAAGATGCAGGAACGACAACTTCCCTGCGCCAAAAGTTTTGCTCATCAAGCGATTGTATTTAAGCGACGCCAAAGGCGCGATAAAGCGCGCATCATCGTTAAGCTCGTATTCTTTGAGCTCTAAAAAGTCATTATCCTGTGTGCTTGCAAAAGCGCTCTGCAAGCTGGATAGACGCAAAAAAGGAAGCTTGTGTTTAAAATAAATTTGCGCCATTTTCGCCCAAAATAAATAGAATCTAAGCCCTAAGGCTTTTTAATAAAGGTATAACCCACCTCGCGCGTGTGCGTGTAGCGGATCTTGCCATCTTTTGCGCGCGCATTGACATATTCTGCGATGAGCGCGTGGTTTGGCTCGCCCCCATGCACTTTGACATTAAACGCCATATCATTTATCGCTTGCGCTACATCGCTTTCATAGGTAAAATCCGCGCACATATAGGCAAATTTTGGCTCCTTATAACCAAGCTCTTTGAGCCATTCAAGCACATTTGGCAAGCCCACGGGCAACTCTAAGCGCATACCATGCTCTTTTAAAAGCGTATCGATAAACTCCGCTTCCCTCTTGCGCCCCCAGCCCACATACGCCAAGCCCTCCATGCAGACTTCAAGGGCTTTTAAGAATCCCGCTTTATTATTGAGCGCTGGCGTCATTGAAGCAAGTGCGATATCAAACTTTTTCTCAATCTTAAAGCTCTCCCAATCACTGCAAAGCGTGGTGATATTGCCAAACCCAAGTGCGCGCGCGTCATTTGCGATATTTTCTAGCATTGTATCTGAAATATCAAGCGCAAGAATGTGCTTTGCCTCTTCTGCTAACTCAAGGCTAAAGCGCCCATTCCCGCAACCAATATCAATGATTTCCTTGCCTCTAAAATCCGCGCCATTTTGTCTAAAAAACTCTAAAATCTCAAGCGTATCTTCTTCATTTTTCTTAAAACGACGAAAAGTCTTTGCCTTTAGTTCCCACGCCTCTTTGGTTTGTTGCATTCTCACTCCTTAAATTTTAATCACAAAAACGCTTCAAAAGCGCCTTGTAAGATTCTATCCGCCTATCGCGCAAAAAGGGCCACATACGGCGCACTTCCTCACTGCGCGACAAATCAATATCCACAAATAGCGTTTGCGCTTCCTCTTTGCTAGCTTGCGCCAAAAGCTCGCCCTGCGCGCCAAAAGCAAAGCTATTCCCCCAAAATCGAATGCCCTTTGCCACGCCTGAAGTATCCTTTTCAAATCCCACGCGATTAATGCAAAGCAATGGCAAGCCATTTGCCACGCTATGCCCGCGCTGCACAGCCACCCAAGAATCTAGCTGGCGCGCTTTTTCCTCCTTACTATCCTCATCAAACCACCCAATAGCCGTTGGATAAATGAGAATCTCCGCGCCCTTCAAAGCCATAATGCGCGCAGCTTCTGGATACCACTGATCCCAGCAAATAAGTACACCAAGCTTCCCGACACTCGTCGCAATAGGCTCAAAGCCCAAATCTCCGGGCGTAAAATAAAACTTTTCATAAAATTGTGGATCGTCTGGAATGTGCATTTTGCGGTATTTCCCAGCCACCGAGCCATCACTTTCAAACACAACTGCGGTGTTGTGATACAGCCCGCTTGCGCGCTTTTCAAACAACGAGCTTACAAGCACAACGCCCGCTTCTTTGGCGATTTTCCCAAAAGTGGCAATGTCTTCTTCAAACTCAAGCGCGTAGTCAAAAAACTGCGGATTCTCGCTTTGGCAAAAGTATTCCCTCGTGTGTAATTCCTGCAAGCATACGAGCTTTGCGCCATTTTTGGCAGCGTTTAGAATCTCGCCCTTTGTATAGGCGATTGTCGCGGATTTTGAGTCCAAATAGCGTTGTTGGATTAAGGCTACTTTAAGCATCGCTACTCGTCCTCGTATTCAGAATCTGGACTTTCATAGTCGTCGTCATCATACCCGCCAAAGCCACTTCCGCTATCCTCATCATCAAAATCCCCATACAAGTCATCTTGCATTTCATCTTGTTCATCATCTGCGTAGTCGAACTCATCGTCGTCATAAGGTTTTGCGTAGATTCTCATTTTTTGCTCCTTGTGATAATATCATCAATAACTTGACTTGCGATCACCAACCCAAATCCGCCCGTAACCGCGCTAAAACTTCCCAAACCCTTGCATTTTGGAATCTCTTGGCTAAAGACAACCTTAAATTTCGCCTTTACTCGCGCTTTTTTGAGATTATCGCGGAATTTTCGCGCAAATTTATCACCCTTGCTTTTCCAAATCGAGCCAACCTCAATTTTCAAAGGATTAATCTTTTTCGCGCTCCCTGTGGAAGCAATATACATACCATAGGGCTTTTGGCTCGCTATCTTTGCCACCGCCACTTTCATAGGGATATCATCAATCGCATCGATAATATAATCATATTGCAAAATATTATGCCTTTGCAAAAACTCCGCGCTTACAGATTCTTCAAACGCCTGCACGCCCGGATACAAGCGCGCCAGAGCCTTTACTTTTGGCTCACCTAAAAACTGCGAGCCAATTTGGCGATTTTGGTTTGTGACTTCAAAACTATCATCATCAACAATACTAAGATTCCCAATCCCGCTACGATACAAACAATCTAGCGCAAAACTCCCCACGCCTCCAACGCCAAGTATCAGCACGCTCGTTTTTTGAATCTGCTCAAAAGATTCTCCAAAAAGAAGCCTTGAGCGCGTAAAACGATCGATTATTTCATTTTCCAAACTTTCTCCTTAATATACAAAATTTATTACCCGCATTTCATTACCGCTTGCATTGTTTCAAAAGCCATTTTTTATACGCCTTCCCCCAAGAATCTACCCGCACACACGCAATTTCTGGGATTTTATAGGGGTGCAGTTTGGTTAAGATTTTACAAAGCTTTTTGCGCTTTTTTGGGCGACTTTTAAGTGTGAGTAAAAACTCCCTATCATCGCAAAGTTTGCCTTCCCAGCGATAAAGGCTAGAAATTTTTTGAATCTGCGCGCAGGCGATGAGATTTTTACTTAAAAGCAATTTTGCAATTTTTCGCGCTTGTTTTTTATTATCCAAAGTCGTGTAGCAAAGCATTTCGCACGCCTTTAATTATTTAGAAAATCTTTGAGGTTGCTTAATGCGTTTTAAGCGCACAGCACGATAAAATCGCTCCAATCCCACGCGCTCTTTTGCACCGATTTTATAAAAGATTCTCTCCAAATATTGCTTGATAAAATCCGCCTTAATCCCACTTTTTTTGCTCGCGTCTTGCAGGATAAAATAAGGGATTTTTTTGTGCTTTGTATCAAAAGCGCGGTTAAAGCGCGTGCTTAAATGCTGCAAACGCGCGCCAAATTTATGAAAACAAAGTCGCCCAAACACAAATGGCACACTTTCCTTCTCCCACCACAGCGCGCCTAAATCAATCGCATTGCGCGAGCTTGCAGAATCTTCAAACTTCACAAGTAGCGCCCTATCGCCAATTAGCACTTTTCCTTGCAGATTTAGCACCTGCAAAAGCGCGTTTGAAGTGGCTGACTGATAATCAAGCCCGCTTCCTTGCAGTGCTAGCACGCTCCACACCGCGCCTTTTGAGATAATGCCACTTTTTGTCGCGTGATTTTTAAGATGCGCGCGCATACCAGCGATTGAAGAAATAAAGCCCGCGTCAATGCGCCTAAACAAAAAGTCCTTATTTAGCTTGCTAGGATAGGATTTTTTAAGCGCGATATACTGCTTCATAAAGCTAGGCAGAGGATACGCCTTGATAAACACATCAAAAGGCAAGAGATTGATATACGCGATTTTGCCAAAGCGCATTTAGAGCACCATTGCGATGTCTTTGTGATTTTTGAGCGCGCTAAAAATGCTATCGCGTTGCTCTTTGGAATCCACCTCTAGCGCGATATGCACGCTTAGGAAGTTGCCTTTGCCTGAAGGGCGCTTTTTGGTGATTTCAAAAGGAATGTCTAGCACCTCAAAAATCGCCTCCTCAATGAGCGCCTCACTTTTGCCAATCACGGCATATTCCCATCTTGTAGGATAGAGAATCTGTGCGCCCTCCAAGCTCTCCGCGCTTGCTTCTATGTCATTATGTGGTGGTTTTTGCATTTGTTTGCTCCTGTTTTTAAGATATTGCAACGCCCCTAAAGGCGCAACTCCCGCAATTTCCTCTCGCTCTCTCATTTTGTTAGCGTGCGTATTCTACCTTGTTTTGATTGATAGATTACCGATAAAGTTTTTAAAAATCTCAACCAACGCTCTAAGATTCCATCTTAATCTAGTGATTTGAGAACTTCCAAAAAGCGTGGCGGGATTTTGAGCGGTTTTTGCAACGCTGTATCGACAAATGCCAGCAGTGCTTCCATACTAAAGATGAGAATCTCCTCACTGCTTCCATCTATCGCGCTGTGGATTCTATAAATTTGCTGCTCTATTAGCAAACTGCTTTGGCGCATTTTTAGCACCTTTGAGCGCACTTCCAGTAAATCTCCAAGCCTCGCAGGTGCGACAAACTTCGCATTAAGCGAGCTTAGCACAAAGCCACAATTCCCCTCAAAAGGCAAACTATTCTGGCTAAAAAACAGCTCACTGCGCGCGCGCTCGCAGTATTTTATGTAGTTTGTGTGATAGACGATTTGCCCGCAGTCTGTATCTTCAAAATAGACGCGTATGCGCATTTGCGCCTCCTTAGGTTTTTGCGCGACATTATAGCGCAAACTCGTGCTATAATCGCTAGCAATTTTTCACACAAAGGCAGATGATGATTTACCTTGATAATGCCGCAACAAGCTTTCCTAAGCCTCCTTGCGTGGTGCAAGCGGTGGCGGAATTTATGCAAAATATCGGTGCGAGCGCAAGCAGGGGCGCGTATAAAAGCGCGCAAGATTCTGGGAATCTGCTTTTTAGCGCGCGTGATCGATTAGCAAGGCTTTTGGGGAATAAGCAAAGCGCGCAAAATATCTTTTTCACCTACAATACCACTTATGCGCTAAATCTCGTGCTACATGGGATTTTAGAGCAAAATGACAGCGTGCTAATCACCCAAATTGAACACAATGCGCTTATGCGTCCGCTCAAGTTTTTAGAGCGCACAAAGGGCATTAAAATACGAGAAATCCCAACCACCGCGCAATGTGGACTTGATCTCACGCAGGCAAAAGAGCTAGCAAAAGGCGTGAAACTCATCGCGTGCATTGGCGCAAATAATGTAACCGGCGCGATTATGCCCTTAGATCATCTCAAAGAGATTGCGCGAGAATCTGGCGCGTTTTTGCTTATTGACGCAGCGCAGATTCTAGGCGTGAGCGCGTTTGAAAATGATGGCATAGATTTTGTGTGTGGAAGCGCGCACAAGGGGCTTTTAGCGCCTATGGGTTTAGGGATCTGCGCGTTAAGCCAGAGGGCGGCGCAATATTTAGAGCCTTTTATTTTGGGAGGCACTGGCAGTGCGAGCGAAAGCCTAGAGCAACCAAATGCGCTTCCTGATAAGTTTGAAAGTGGCACGCAAAATATGCACGCGATTGCTGGGCTAGATTCCGCGCTTGAATGGCTTGAAAATATCGGCGTGGAAAAGATTTTTTCGCATGAAAATGCTATCCGCGCGTATTTTGTAGAGGGCTTAAGGCGCATTGAGGGGCTAGGAGGAATTAAAATTTGCGAGATAGAATCTAGCTATAAAAGCACGGGTGTGCTTTCCTTTACCTGCGCGGATATTGCTAAAATGGCGCATTTGCTTGATAAGCGCTATGGCGTTTGCGTGCGCGCTGGCTTGCATTGTAACCCCTGCACACATAAGACAATAGGCACGCTTGCAACCCATGGCACAATCCGCCTAAGCCCAAGCTATAGCACAACTTTCATAGACGCCGAGCTTACCCTTAAAGCCATTGCTGAGATTGCACAATCCCTCTAGCTTTTAAAACCACACAACCCATTTCATTGATAAAGCTGTAGCTATGCCTTGAGGGTGATAGAATCCATTATATGAGAAGTTAAATTCTTGATTCTCTTTTATTTTGTAATGCGCGCTGGCTTCTGAATACACATAAAAGCTAGGCACAACCAAATGTGCGCTATCGCTAAATGTGCCTAATCTCAAAGTAATAAGATGCCTTTGTATGAGGTTATACCTAGCACCGGCTAGAAGCGTATAGCGCCATTTATTATTCACTGCTTTTTCATAGCGTATTTGTGCGCTTAATGCGGGCAAATGAAAGTTACTTCTTGTGTAGGTTTCAATCGCTGCTAGCGCCCCATAATCCAAGCTAAAACTATCTATACTCATAAAGGTATAGCCTAAGCCTAGTTCTGGCGAGATATAAGAGTTTTTGTAAATATTATACATATTCGCGCCAATCCTAAACTCTGCGCCTGCGCTTAGCACATTTGGTCTTGCTTTGGCTGTGCCTAAATCTGTCATGCTATAGCTCATATTTGGCGTTTCTAACTCACCTTTTAAGATAGTTTTCACATAGAGTTCAGTATAACCTTTGGCTAAAAGCGTATTGTAGTATTGCGCCCCTGCCATAAAGGATTGATTGCCTACTTTTGCGGAACCATCATTTCTGCCTATGTTTATATTGCTGTATTCATAGCCTGCATACACACCTACGCTTCCTAATCTTTTTAGATTCTTATGAGCTCCTAGAAGTGCGCCCATTCCTAGTTCTGTAGAGCTAGAGCCTGCGCCTAGATTTGTGCTATCATGCACTGCATACGGAAGGATAAAGCTATCATAGCTTTTTGGCTCAATGTAAGGCACAAATATAAGGTTTAGCTCGCTTAACAAATCTTGATTAGTGTATTTCATACTGATAGTGTCTTTGAGCTTTTTAACCTTGCTTGTGTAGGTGTAGTCAGATTCATCTTTGATAGAATCTAAGTCTTTGCTGGTTAAAAGGATTTCTTCAGATTGAGAAATGCTCGCATCATCCGCGTTGTTTGCGCTTGCATTTTCGCTATTTGCTTGAGATTCTGTATTCTTAGAATCCGCATTGTTAGAATCTTTTATATCCTTTAGAATCTTTGAGTTTTTATTCTTTTTCTCTACTCTTGTTAAAATCACTCTATCTTGCCTTACTTTGGCTGCTGTGGCTTTTGAGGCGTCATATTTAGAGTGAAACATTTTCCTTGAGAGAGAATCTAAGATATTATCAATCATCACGCTTCTTCGCATAGAGCTTAACACCGCGCCTTTAGATAACGCAATGCCCGGGGAATCGTCTGCCTCCACGCCAAGCACGAAGTAGGCTTCATCTCTGCCCGGATCAAGCGTTGAATTAACGGTTATCGTGCCTTGCCTTGTGTTAATAGAAGCAAAGGACAAAGAGTTGCTTACAGCGCCATTTGCGATTGTTGCGTTATTTGCGGTGGCGTTATTGGTAGTTGTGCTGGCGACATTGTGAGTGGTTTCGCTAAAGTTGCCCTGTCCGTCATTTTGCAAAATGACATTTTTATAATAATACCTCTCGCCTATGGCTTGAGCTTCCCTTGTGAGATAAATCGTAATAGCTTTATTTTCCGCTGTGACATTTTCCACATTGACGCCATTGCCTAGGATAATATGCTCTTTGAGGGCTTGAGAGTTTGCATCAGTGATTCCATAATTACTTCCAGCGCTTGCGCCTGTGTTGTTATATTCATCTTCTGATAGGCTTAGTTGTAATGCCCAACCTTTTAGGTTAATGCTTGTATTAGTAGCGTTGTTGTTTCCTTGTATGGTGCCATTGATGTGGGCGAGGTTATTTAGGTTTGTAGGATTAGCTGTATCTCCTCCTATGGCATTAATGATATTAGTTAAGCCATTGGGCGTTCTTGTGATGTTTAACACACCATTATTTCCTAAGGTGATTGTGCCTCCTGTATTATCAAATGGCAAGTTAGCAGAATCTACTATGCTTAAGACTTGAGCGTTTATTGTTCCTGCATTCCTAAAGCCATCTTGTATGTCTAAGTTTGTGCTTGAGCTAATGTTTGCATTTCCTTCGTTGGTAAAGCCACTAAAGATTCCATTATCTCTTGTGTTAATACTTGCATCATGTCCTGCAGTGTTTGTAAAGGTTGTAATAAGCCCGGAATTCTCTAAATTAGTAATAGTGCCTGTGTTGCTAAAGCCTGTAATATTACCAGAGTTATTTAAGGTGGTGATGGTGTTTGAGTTGGTAAATTCTTTAATGGTGTTTGCGTTGGTTAAAGTAGCAATAGTGCTAGAGTTAGTAAATTTATTAATACTGCCTGTGTTGGTTAGAGAATCTACTTTTCCAGCATTGCTAAAGGTTTCGATAGTATTTGCATTAGTAAAACCTGCAATGCTGCTTCCTGTTTGATTTTCTAGCGTAGTGATAGTTCCGGTGTTAGTAGAATCTAGCGCAAGTGTGCCACCTTGAAGGGTTAAATTAGTAATAATCCCTCCATTAGTAAGCTTAGCATTAGCGGTATTGCCTGTGTTTGTTAAGCTTTCAATTGTTCCAGCATTAGCAAGGGTAGCAGTGCCAGAGTTTGTAAGGGTGGTTATTTTGCCACCATTTGCATTGAGATTTAAAGTCGCATTTGCGTTGTTTGTTAAAGTAGCAACACTTGAGCCAGCAAATGTTCTTATTGTCGCCTCACCGCCATTGTTTTCAATGGTAGTAATGGTTGCGTTATTTTGCAAGTCTTTGATTGTGCCGGTGTTAGTAAGTCTATCAATAGTGGCGTTGTCATTTACCATAGCTGTGATTTCGCCCTCATTTGTGAAAGTATCTATTTTTGCACCATTTTGATTTGTGAGAGAATCCACACTGCCAGCTGTTTGGTTAGTAAAAGTAGCTATATTAGAATTTGCCCCGGTGTTTTGCAAGTCTTTGATTGTGGCATTAGATTCATTAGCTAGTGTTGTTAAAGTTGCACCATTGCGATTTGCGATTTGTGCGCTTGAGTTTGCCTTATTGCTTAGAGTGCCAGCAATGTTTGCATTGTCATTTATTGCTACCACATCTGCACCTGCCACGCTTTGTAAGTTAATATCTCCATTAATGGTTGCTTTGGCAGCGCCTGCTTGTGTTTGATTTTGTAATCTTGTTGTGATAGCACCAGTGTTATTTGCACTTGTATCGACATAATAAATTGTCCCACTATTGCCAAGTGAGCCGATAGAACCTTGATTATCAAGCTTGTTGTTTGCATTATTTGCATCGCCTATTGTGCCAGTATTTGTAAGGGCTACAATGCTAGATTCATTTTTCAATGTAGTAATTGAGCCGGCATTGCCAAGATTCCCAATCACACTATTATTGCCCGCGTTGTTATTGAGCGTGGTTATTGTGCCCTCATTTGTGATATTTGTCGAGCCGGTGTTGTCGATGGTGGTGATTCGCGCGCCTTGAGCGTTGCCA
>NZ_NXLL01000035.1 GCF_003364115.1 Helicobacter sp. MIT 00-7814
ACCCCCGACGACGCAAAAATTTGCAAAGCAAATTTTTAGGGATTTTGCTCTAGCAAAATCTAGGTTTGCGCTTGAGGCGCTTAAATTTACGATTCTATAGTTTTTATTTCGGATTCTGTGAGATTGTAGAGTTTATAGACTAAAAAATCAATTTCAGATTCTAATGCGCTTGTGTCAAAAGTAGAATCTTGTGCTTTTTGCTCCAAAATCTGCTCGACTAGCTTTATGATTTTATCCGCTATTTTTTTATTGCTAGAATCTATTTTTGGGATAGGTAATTGCTCAATTTTATCTTTTGCACCATAGGCATATTTTCCTGTTTCTATTAAATTAGTAAGTTGCGTTATGAGCCACACATAAAGCTTAGAATTCATAAGCCCCAAAAGATAAAACAAAAAATCCTCTTTGTCGCTAGTAATCATAAAAAGCGAATTATTGAAATACATCAATTCTTTAATATATGTGAAAAAATATTCGCCACTTACTGGATTCCATATAATCTTTGGCTTTTCAAATTCCCCCAAATACGCACAATTTCTAAGATTATAAGGTGTTATGCCTTTGTCATCGCGATTGTAGAATCCCTTTCCTTTGCCTTTGTGAGATTCTCCCATTTTGTCAAAATGTGCTTTAAGCGCGGGGTATTGCTCTATGTCAATTGGTGGGATTCTGGTTTGTGTGGATTGCTTCGTCGGCTTCGCCTCCTCGCAATGACTAGTATTAGCGGTGTAGCCATTATGCGTGTTTATTATCCACAATCCCGCCCACTCATAGCTATATCGCTTTATATCCCTTCCGCGCAGAATGGGCTTGATAAGCTCCTGCGTGCGCGCCCTTTCATCATCATCTTTGCAGTTATTTAGAATCTCCTCTCTTTTCGCGCTATCGATGATAAAGGCTTCATTGTAGCCTGTTTTTATCCCATAATTTATAGAAATATCCCACTCTTTTAGCGGTGTGCCGATGGATTCTATCTTTTGCTTTATGGCTTCTTGCGCTTGTGTGGGGAAACTCCAACTAGCAGAATCTAGCTTATCTTGCGCAAACTCGCGCGCGCAATCCTGCTTTGCTATGACTGCGGCTAAGTCTAGCGTAGATTTTTTGGTGTCGGATTTTAGCTTTGGGTGGGCGTAGATGAGCGCATTTGTACTACCACTTGTGCTGCCATTTATGCTATTTGGCGCGTGCTTTTTAAAGCTTAGGATACTTGTATCTACGCTTGCTTTATCAAAGACTTTGAATCCATTTAGCTCGGTGTAGCTAAGAATGCTTGTGCGCTCACACAAAAATGCGCGCAATGCCTCGCCATAGCCCGCGCGCGTGTATTTGTTGCTAGTGATGAAGCTTAGGATTCCATCTTGGCGCAAGACATTGTAGCCCTGCTCGTAAAAATATGTATAAATATCGCTCGTCCCGCTGTAAATCTCAAAGGCTTTTTCTAAGTGGGGTTTGAGGTGCTTTATCTCTTCTTGGCGGATATAGGGTGGATTGCCGATGATTAAATCAAAGCCTAAAAAGTCGCCATTGCTATCTAGCACCTCTGGGAATTCAAAGCGCCATTCAAAAGTGTCGTTTAAGCGCATGGATTCTAAAAACTCAAAATCTTTGTAAAGAAGGCTAAGTAAATTTTCCCCTTGCTTATCAAGTGCTTTTGGCTCTAAGGATTCTAGTGTGGGCTGGAATCTAAAGCCTTTGCCTTCTTTTTGCTTTTTCTTAATGATTTTTATCATTTCCATGCCAAAGGGCGTTTCAATGTCAAAACTATCCTCGCCATAGGTAGAAACAAACGCGCGCAAATTTTCTATTAATCTAGCGTTGCTGGCGTGCGCTTGCAAAAGGTAGGTTTTTAGCAGGGTTTTGATAGATTGGATTTTGGCAGTGATAGAATCTTTGTCCTTTAAAGCGTCTTTGTAAAGCTCCACATGGATTTTATACTCATCAATCGCGGTTTTTAGGTTATTGGCAAAATCTTTTGTTTGGGCGATGGTAAAGTGAGAATCTAGCGGGAAACTTGAAACTAAGCTATTCCCACATTTTATGTTGATATCGATATTTGGCAGGGTGTGGAGCTGATGGGTGGATTTAAAGCGCGGGTTAAATCCTTGTGGCTCGAAATCCAAATAATACGCGTTTTTGAGTAGCTCAATCCAAAGGCGCAGGCGTGAAATCTCGCAAGAGTTTGGGTTGATATCCACGCCAAAAAGGTTGTTTTCAATAATCGCGCGTTTGAGGTTGAAAAGTCCTTTTTGTATGATATGCGCTTCCTCGCTTGCGCTTTTTGGCTTGGTGTAGGCAAACTTCCTGCCACGCGTGAAAATTATCACCTCATCATTTTGTAGCTCTAAGTCATACTCGATAGATTCCGCGTTTTTGTAGAATCTAAGCAAATCTAGCTTGTAATGGATTGCTATCATCTCATTGAGCGCGGAGACTAGGAAATGCCCGCTACCTACGCTTGGATCACAGATTTTGACAGAATCTAGGAGGTTTTTATATTTGGCGATGATGTCTTGCGTCTGCGCGCGGTTTTCTCGGATTTCGTTGCGTATTTCTTCGCGCAAATCTTTTAGATTCTGTGCGCGCCAGCTAGGATTTTGCGCGTTAAATTTATCAAGCACGATTTTTTCTAAACTTTGCGCGCACATGTAGCTTGTAATAAAGCTTGGCGTGTAAAAACTGCCTTCTTTGTAGCCATTTAGCTTTTCAAAAACAAGCCCTAGGATACTTGAGCTAATGAGCCTTTGTGTGTCGAAATTTTCAGAATCTAGCCCAAAATCATACGAATCTAAGAAGCCAAAAAAGTATGTAAGCCATGATGGGGGGGGGTATTTCTAGGCGTTTTGTAGTCTTCAAGCACGCGGGTGGATTTGAAATACTCTAGGCGCATATTTTCTGGCAATGTGTTAATGGTGATAAGCTCTTTTTGACTTCTAGTAAAAAGGCTAGAGTTTAGGTAGGGAAGGTATTTTAGATGCGCGCTTTGCGTGTCTGGCTCGCTTTCTCTTTGCTCTAAGTTTTTGGCAAGAATGTTGAAAAAGAGGCTGTTTAGCGTGCTAAAGTCTTTTATTTTGGCAGTGTTTAGGAAGCTAAGCGCGTCTTTTTGCTCTTTGTTGAAATTTTTGAGATTGGATTCTAGAAGTTTCAAAAATAGCAAGCGGTTTATCCAAAGGATGAGAATCTCTAACACTTCCTCGCAAATCTCTTGGCGCGCTAGAAGCTCTTTTGCTTGGGTGAAAATCTCTTTATGCGTGGATTCTAAACACGAGATAATCGCGTAATACAGCGTATTTTTACCCTCTTTGCTCTCCACACTTGGAATGATAAGAATCTTGCCATTTCGCTCCTGCTCCTCTAAGCCCATGAGATAAAGCAACTCATGGTAAAACGGCTCATTTATGATATTAATATCCTGCGTGCGAAGCGCAAACAAAAAGTCCTTGCTAAAAAGCGCACAAAGCTTTGCAATGTCTGCCTTGCTACTTGCGCGCAAATCGATACAGCAACCACTAATGCGCGCGGTGCTAGAATCTAAAATATTGTCTTTTGATGCGATAGATTCTAGGTAGCTTTGAGAGTCCAAAATCTTGCGCGCCTCTTTGTAAAACTCTGGCGTCGTGCCTTCAAACTGCGAGGTTTTGGAATTGAAGTTTTTATAGAGTTTTTGAATCTGCGCGCTTTTATAAAAAAGCCTGTCAAACTCGCTGGCTTTGAAAATGTAGAATTGATAAAAATCAGTGATAATGAGAAATTTAATGCTTGTATTTATGAGTCGCTCGTTGTTGCGCTCGCGCAAATAGTAGAAAATGCATTCATGCAACGCCTTGCAATTGACATTTTGCGCACTAAACATTTCAGCGCTACCGGGCTTTTTGGCTTCAATCAGCACTTCGATAGAATCGCCATTTTTTAGCACTAAGTCGATGTTGCTGTTATTGTTACCTTGTGATTGTTCGGCGATACTGACAAAGCCTAATTTATCAAAAAGTAGCGCTTTTAGCGCGTTGGCTACGAGACTGCGTTCAGATTCTGCTTTGTGCGCATCGATGTAGGCGAGGTAGGATTCTAGCGTGGCGCTAAACTGCACGCGCAAGTCAGAATCCTTGCACTCAAAATGTGAAAAATCATTTAGTGGTATTTGGTTAAATTCTAGTTTCATTAAAAGACTCCTTAGGATTTAGATTCTGGCGGTTTGTTTTTATTTCGCGTTTGGTTTTTTTGTCATTGCGAAGCAATCCATAATTTAATATCTTAGATTTTGCAATTTTTAATCATTTTTTAGATTGCTTCGTCGCTTTGCTCCTCGCAATGACGAGATGGGGCGTTTGAATCCTCGTAATGACAAAAAACAATCAAAAATCATTGCTCCATCGCCTTTTTAAATTCTTTTATATCTTTACACTCTAGCACCTCCCCGCGTCTCACTTCATCAATAGCTTTTAGTAGTTCTTTGCTTGGGTGCTTTGGCTGTGTTTGATTGATTTTTACTTTGACTTGAGCGACTTTTGCCATACTTTTAATAGCCTTAATAAAATCTTCATTAGCGTTTTCTAACTGCAAATTGATTGTCATTTTTCACTCCTTTTTATATGATTATTTGCCTTTGGATTCCAAATATTCCTCATATGTCCCGCGGAAGTCGATGATTTTTGCGCCACCACCAGAATCCGCGCCTGCGCCACCATTTGCACCTGTAGAATCCGGCACAAGCTCGATGATTCTATTCGCATACGCATCGATAAGCTCTCTGTCGTGGCTTACGCATATCACATTCCCGCTAAACTTATACAGCGCCTCGCCAAGCGCGATGATGGATTCCAAATCAAGGTGGTTTGTGGGCTCATCAAGCACAAGGAAATTCCCGCCTTCAAGCATGATTTTGCTTAGCACCATGCGATGTTTTTCACCCCCGCTTAGCGCGCTCACGCTCTTTTCTTGCTCCTCCCCGCTAAAAAGCATACGCCCAAGCGCGTTGCGGATTTCGCCACTCTCTTTGCGCTTATCAAACGCGCGTAGCCACTCATACAGGCTTTCCTCGCCCCTTATCTGCTCGCTCACATTTTGGGGAAAATAGCTTTTTTCAATCGTCGCGCCCCATTTCACACTCCCGCTATCAGGTGAAAGCTCCTCGACTAGAATCTGCAGTAGCGTGCTTTTGCCCACGCCATTTGGTCCGATGAGCGCGATTTTATCGCCGGGCAGGATTTTGAGATTTACGGATTCTAGCACCTTTTTATCCCCGTAGCTTTTAGAGATATTTTCGCATTCTAGTGCTTCGTTGCCGATGGTGCGATTTGGCTTAAAAAGTATGCTAGGATCGCGCCTTGAGCTTACAGCAAGTGATGAGACATCTAGCTTTTCGAGTTGCTTTTGTCGGCTGGTGGCTTGCTTTGCCTTGCTCGCGTTTGCAGAAAAGCGACGGATAAAGTTTTCTAGCTCCTCTTTTTCTTTGAGCTTTTTATTGCGCTCGGCTTCTTGTTGCTTAGAAATAAGCGTGCTTGCAATATACCAATCATCATAATTCCCGCTAAACTCGCGCACAGCGCCAAAATCCATATCCAAAATATGCGTGCAAACGCTGTTTAAAAAGTGCCTATCGTGGCTAATAACCACAAGCGTGCCTTCATGGCGCTTAAGATTCTCTTCAAGCCACGCGATTGAGGGCAAGTCGAGGTTATTTGTCGGCTCATCAAGAAGCAAAATATCTGGCTTTGGGAAAAGCACTTGCGCGAGCAGAATCTTAAATTTATCCCCGCCGGTGAGCGAACTCATCAAACTTTCATGCATGCTTGCATCAAAGCCCAAATCCTCCAAAATCTTTTCAATCACCACCTCACATTCATACATCGGATCCTCTTCTGCGCAGATAATCTCAAGCTCGGCTAGCTCGTTATTCACCGCCTCATCGCTTAAATCCGCGTTGGTATAAAGCCACTCTTTGCGCTTTAGCGCGTCATAAAGGCGCTTATTGCCGATAAGCACGGCGTCCTTGAGACTTAGCGTTTCAAACGCGTATTGATCCTGCCCTAGCACGCCTAAGCGCGCGCCATTTTGCACCACGACTTCACCGCTGGTTGGCTCATTTGCGCCACTTAGGATTTTTAGAAAAGTCGATTTTCCCGCGCCATTTGCACCAATAAGCCCATAGCGTTTGTGCGCATCAAGGGTGATATTGACATTTTCAAAAAGCTTTTTTGTCGGATAGCGCATTGTTAGATTGATTGTTTGAAGCATGGTTTCTCCTTAAATAGTAGTTAGTTTGCCCTCGTGCAGCTGAAGGATTCTATCGCACATTTGCGCGATTTGCATATCATGCGTGGCGATGATGAGCCCAGCGCGCGCGGATTTTACATATTCAAGCACGCATTCCATCACATTGCGCGCTGTTTGGGAATCTAGATTCCCCGTAGGCTCATCAGCGAAAATAATTTGTGGCTTTTTGGTGAGGATTCTTGCGATTGAAAGGCGCTGTTGCTGTCCGCCACTTAGCTCGCCTATATTTTGGCTAAGCGTTTGCGCGATACCAAAGCGCTCTAAAAGCGCCAAATCAAGCTCTTGTTTGCTTAAAATCGTGGCAATTTGCAGATTTTCCTTCACACTAAACCCGCGGAAAAGATAATGCGCCTGAAAAATAATGCCTATTTTTTCACGGCGCAAATTTAAAAGCGCATTTTGACTTAAAGAATAAATATTTTTAGAATCTAAAATATCCACTTCCCCGCTGCTTGGCTTTAGCATGGTTGAAAGGTTGTTTAAAATCGTGCTTTTTCCGCTACCACTCACCCCCACAATCGCCACAGATTCCCCGCGCGCTAAGGTGAGATTCAAATCCTCATACAACACGCGCTCAAAGCGGTGCGTCAATGCCTTTGCTTGCAATAACATAAAAATCCTTTTTGTTAGAATCTATCTACTTAATTGCGCTTTTTGCTCGGTATCCATAATCCACACAAGCACCTGTGCCACGCTTTTATAAAGCTCTGGCGGGATCTCAGAATCTAAAGGCAAAGCAAGCAAAGAATCTACAAGCAATTGATTGCTAAAAAGTGGCACGCCAAATTCCTTTGCCTTATTTACGATTTGCTGGGCGATTTCGCCCTTCCCGCTGGCTAGGACTTTTGGGGCTTGCGGGATTTTTGCTTGTGCGTTGTAGGCGAGCGCGGCAGCTTTTGAGATGGTTTTTGTGGATTCTCTCATTTTGTGGATCTCTATTTTCAAACTTAAAAGCGCATTTGTATAGAATCAATTTGCGCCCAAGATAAATTTTTGGAGAAATCGTTGGAGAAATCTTTGGAGGAATCTTTGAAATTCGCAGAATCCGCGCCCTGCGTCAAATCTCTTGTCTGCAAAAAATACTCCACCGCGCTAAAAGCATTGCGCACAAACATATCTGTTTCGATATTCACCCTGCGCCCGACTTTGTATTCACCAAATAGCGTAGTTTTTAGCGTGTGCGGGATAATGACAAGCTCAAAGCCACTCGCGCTTTTCTTGCCACTTGTGAGACTTATACCATCGACACACACCGAGCCTTTGGGGAGGATATAGCGCAAAGGCTTAGAATCTAGCTGCAAGATAAACTCGCTCTGCGCACCCTTGTGCGCGATATGCGTGATTTTAGCAATCGCATCAATATGCCCCTGCACGATATGCCCATCAAGCCGAGAATCCGCGCGCAATGCTGGCTCGATATGCACTTTGCTTCCTGCGCTAAAATTCTCTAGTGCCACGCACTGCTTGCTTTCATCGCTTAGCTCGGCGGTAAATCCCCTAGAATCCACGCTTATAGCTGTCAAGCACGCACCATTTACCGCGATAGAATCCCCGACTTGCGCCTTATGCGCGCATTCTATTTGCAAAGCATTCCCGCGCAAACCAACCACCTTGCCAATCTCTCTCACCAACCCGCTAAACACCTAACAAACCTTTTAGAAGTAAATTTATACATTAATGCTACAATTTTAGCAAAACTTTCCTTTTCATATTTTATAGATTTTTAAAGGCGATTTTATGCAAAACCACACACAACATTTAGTAATGATAGACACGCACTGCCACCTAGATTCTAGCGATTATATGCAGGATTTAAGTAGCGTTATAGAATCTGCTCGCACAAAAAATGTCGCACAAATCATTATCCCCGCGGCTGATATGCGGACTTTGTCGCGCGCGCAAGAAATTGCTAGCAAGTATGAAAATATCTATTTTGCCACAGGCGCGCATCCTTATGACTTAGAATATTTTGATAAGGAATTGCTACGCGTAAGCGCGCAACACCCAAAATGCGTGGCGATTGGCGAATGCGGGCTTGATTACTACCGCTTGCCTGAAAATAGCGAGGAGATTCCAGCTTTCAAAGCGCGTCAAAAAGAGGCTTTTATCGCGCAAATTGAGTTGGCTTTGGAGTTAAAATTGCCCCTAATCGTGCATATTAGAGAGGCGTCAAATGATGCGTTTGAGATTCTCAAACCCTACGCGGAGAAAGGCTTAAGGGGCGTTTTGCATTGCTTTAATGCAGACAAAATCTTGCTAAATTTGAGTGAAAATTTTTATTATGGAATCGGCGGAGTGAGCACTTTTAAAAACGCGCGTAGGCTCATTGAAGTGCTTCCGCTTATCCCAAAAAATAGAATCCTCTTTGAAACTGACGCGCCTTATCTCACACCTCACCCATTCCGTGGCACGCGCAATGAGCCCTCTTATATTCCGCTAATCGCGCAAAAAATCTCTGAAGTGCTTGAAATGCCTCTAGATTCTCTGCAAGCTCAAGTTTTGCAAAATACCTACGCGCTTTTTGGGAAATTGCAACCGCTTAAAAGTCCTCTAAATAATGCGCAAGATTCTGAAGTATGTATGGAATCTAGCGCAAATTTGGCAGGTGCGCTATGAAAAAGCTTCATAAATTTTTTGCTTTGCTTACCAGCGCACTTTTGACAAACGCGCATGCGAGCGAATATTATTCCTTTGTGGCGAGCTCTGAATTTATGGCGCCAAAGATTTTGCAATCTTTTGATTTGGAGCTTGATTTTTTGGGCGAGCAGGACGAGCAGCGCGCCGCGATTGAATCTAGCGCGCAGTATTTTTTGAAGCGTTTTGAAAATAGCTACACTTTTATTCCCATTATCCGCAATATGATTGCTCAAGAGGGCTTGCCACAGGAATTTTTGTTTGTGGCGATGGTGGAATCTGAATTTATCATAAACGCGCAAAGCTCAAAGCGTGCAAGTGGGATTTGGCAGTTTATGCCAAACACCGCAAAATCCCTTGGGCTTGAGATAAACGACTATATCGATGAGCGCAAAGATTTGATAAAATCCACGCGCGCGGCGTTAGGGTATCTTAAATTTTTATACGAGCAAACAGGGCAGCAGTGGTATCTTGCGGTGATGGCGTATAACTGCGGGTATGGGCGTTTGCTAAAAGCCATAGAGCAGGCAGATGGCGACACGAGCCTAAACACGCTTTTAGATGAGGAAAAGCAGTATCTCCCGCCAGAGACGCGCAATTATATCCGCAAGATTGTGGCGATGAGCCTTGTATTTAACGATGCGGATTTTTTGAAAAATAATAATTTAGAATATTTGCTTAATCGCGGTGCAACTGACACGCTAGCGACTTTGAAGCTTAAAAGTGGTGTTCCTTTAGGGCTTGTGGCAAATAGCATTGGGCTAAGTTTAAATGAGCTAAAAAAATACAATATGCACTTTAAATACGCCTTCCTCCCGCCCGGACCTGCGGATAAAGAATATAATGTCTATATTCCGTATGAAAAGCTTTCACTCTTTAGGCAGAATTTTGATACAAATTACAAGCCAAATTCCGCTTTTATCCTCCATAAGGTGCAAAAGGGCGAGACGCTTACTTCTATTTCGCGTCAATATAAAACCACGATTAATGAGCTTAAGCGCGTAAATGGGCTAAAAAACTCATTTCTTTCAATCAATCAAAAGCTTGTAATCCCTATCCTTAAGACTTAGGAGCGCAAAATGAATGCGATGAAATATGTGGCAATATTTGGAATCTGCGCTTTGTGCGCGTTTGGCGCGGATAAGCTTGAAGTGCAGGCAAAGACTTTCAATAGCGATGATAGAGCTGGGCGCACAGAGCTTAAGGGCGAGGTTTTTATCAAAAAAGGCGCGGATAAGCTTTGGGCAGATGTGGTGGTTATCCTCACTGACAAAAATCGCAAACCGCTAGAATACACCGCCACAGGGAAAGTGAAGTTTTATGTCGAAACGCAAGATGGCAGGAAAATCAATGGTAGCGCGCAAAAAGTCGTCTATGACACGATAAATGATGAATATCGCCTGTATGAAAATGCTAAGATTCAAGAAGTCGATAGCCCAAACGCCATAACAGGGGAATTTATCACGCTTAATAACAAAAAGGGGCAAGCCTACTCTGAAGGGGCGAAAAACAAGCCAACCACACTTATTTTTGAACTCAATGACAATGATGAGAAAAAATAGCCAAAATCTTTTCTTTTTGTAACTTCGCGTTGAGATTTATTGTAAATTTCCACAAATTTTCACAAATATCGTTTTTTTTTTTTTTTGAATCTTGCTACAATTGCCACTTAAGGCTTTTGCCAAAATATAACACAAAGGAATATAAATGAGCAGATTCTTAAAAATTAGTGCAGTAGTGGCAAGTGTGGTGCTAAGTGGTGTAAATGGGGCGGATATTACGATAGATGATAACACTAACTTTTTTACTTATTTTACCCAAAGTGGTGAGAGCGCGATTTTAAAACCAACACACAAAAATGACAATATTTATTTGCATACAAATCCGGGTTGGTATAAAGACACACCAATTCAAGATGCGAGTGGCACGATTAGCTATGAGCGCTCATTTTCACGCGTAGCGATAGAGGCAAATAAGCTTATTTTAGATGATTATACTCATTCAGCTAATTTTAATGAAAGTAGCAATCTTGGTATTTGGCCCGGTATTGGAGAAAAAGCATTTGGCTTTGATATTACCACCGCACAAGGTATGGAAGTAAGTGGAAGTAGCTCTGTTTCCGTCACCGCCCCTTCAACCATCACTGGGAATCTCTCTTTGCAAGGTGCGCAAAAACCTACCCTCGATAAAGATTCCCAAGGAGATTATATTTATACTAGTGCAAAAATTTCTAGAATGATAATAACCTCAGATTCTGAGTATCAAGGGGATTTGTATATTAATGGAAATCTTACTATGACTAATGGGATATTAGAACTATCAGATATACAGAGAAAAGGGAATCTGCTAAAGGTCAATGGTAATGTAAATATGAAAGATTCTGGGATTGGCATTTACACAGATAGTTTGAAAAAACTAACAGCAAATAATTATGTGATTATCTCTGGTGGAGCAAATACAAAATACAATGCTGATATTACAGATAAAGGGGTAAATATTGTTGTGCCTTATTTAGAAGTAGAGACAGAAAATTTATTAGCAGATAAAACCATTAGGCTTAACTCATTGCAACCACGAGTTGGAATAGTTGTTGAGGATTTAGTAAGTTACAATCTTAAGGTTAGCGGTTCTGATTTGCTTGTAGAATCTAGCGCAAAGGCTGATAATAGCTATGGAAAGATTCTAGAAGTAGAAAAAAACTTTAGGCAAGAGGCAAAAGAACTTCTTGAAAAACTAAAAACCAATGAGGAATACCAAAAGGATTTTGACAATGCTAAGCAACAATATGAAAGCGAGCTAGCAAGCGGAAATGTAAGCACAGACACGCAAAAATGGTATGACTATACAAAATCAAGATTAGAAAACACAAATGCCGGCATTGCGGATTTAGAATCTCAAATCACAAACTATGACAAATCCATCGCTGAGTATCAAAGCGCGCAAACAAATGGAACAAGTGCTTCAAGCGCCATCATTGGCACCCTTGCGCCGAGTTTGGCAAATGATGAAAATAAAAAGCAATTAGGCGCTGGCGTGTTAGATTCCCTAGGGGCAAATAAGAATCTCGAACTTCTTATTGTTGGTGATAGCGACACTATTATCACAGGTGTAGTAAGCGCCCTGCAAGCGCAGGAAAGCACACAAACAGCAAGCGCGATTTTTAGCGGATTGACAAGCTCAAACCTTGATAATAACCTTTTAAGCGAGCTTGTCACAAACGCACAAAGCCTCACAACCACGCTAAGCGATATCAACAACAACGCAAAAAGCGCAGCAGATTCTGGCGGTGGGAGCAAAAACGCCAACACCTCCATAAGCGTATCAAATGACATGGCAGTGGGGAATAGAATCGCCATGCTACGCAACCCCTATGGCAACTACGCACTTGATGCAAAGCTTAAAAAAGCACGCTTTGCGATGATTGCAAGTGATATGCGCTATGACTTTGGCTTGAGCGATTATAATCACAGCGTTTGGGGTAATGTCTTTGGTGGGGCAAATATCATCGGTAACAACACCGGCGCGCTCTATGGCTTTAGCTTTGGTGTGGATAGACGCCTCACTGAAAGCGTGATTTTGGGCTTTTATGCCACTTATGCAAATGCAACTTTAAAAGACAATACACTTAATCAAAACTCCCATAATGCGCAACTTGGCGTGTATGCTTCACTCAATCTCACACCACTTTGGGAAGTGGGGCTAAAGGCTTATGGGCAGTTTTCCCCAACCACGCAAGAATCCTACACAAATAATCTTGTCTCTACTGCGGATTTTAACCGCGCATATTTTGGGCTAAATGCTAACATCGGGCGTGTTTTCAAGTTTGGTGATTCAAATATTAAGCCCTTTGTTGGTGCAAACTACTATTTCACACACACGCCAAGCTACACTGAAAAAAATGGCTTAGCCAAAAATGTAGAATCCTCCCTAAGCAATGCACTTAGCCTCGAGCTTGGTGCGGAATTGCGTCAGTATTTTGGTGGACTTAGCTATTTCTTTGCCACGCCAAAAATCGAACAATATGTACTAAATAGTGGAAGTGCTTACACGGCAAGCTTTGTAGGCTCTAGCGCACCGAGCTTTAGTATAGAATCTAAAAACAGCGCCAAAACTTACGGGCAGCTCATCATCGGTGGCACAATAGGCTTTAGCGATAGATTTAGCATAAATCTTGGTGTAGGTGTGAAGCAAATCCTCGCTGGCAAAGTAGATGCTAAAAATGAAACCTATGCAAGCGGGAATATTGGGGTAAAGTATAGGTTCTAAGATTTTATTGCATTACCTATCACTTGCAAGAGAAAGCCCTTGCAAGCTTTACTCCCATCTCATTACATTTTGCCTTCACGCATATACATAACCTTTTTTAAATTGGTGAGAATCTTTAGATTCCAACCAACGCCAAAAATCTCACAATCTTATCAGCCAAAAAAGCTTGAGTATGTGCGCGAAGCGGAGGCGAAGCGGGATTCACTCCCGCGCAAACGATACAATAGATGGAATACAATCTTTAGATTCTGCGGAATGAAAGCGCTTCTAAAATATGCTCTTTGTGGATTTGTGGGCTTTGGGCTAAGTCTGCGATAGTGCGCGCGATTTTTTTAATTTTATTTAGCGAGCGCATGGAAAGATTAAATCGCTCGCTTGCTTGGGAAAGCAGAGTTTGCGCCTCTGCGCTAAGAGTGCAAAATTCCTCAATCTCCTTTTCACTTAACTTTGCGTTAAAAACTTTCTGCCCGCGCGTCTGCCTTGCAAAAATAAAAGCCTCAAAAACACTTTTTTGCATACTTTGAGAATCTAACCCGCTCACGGCTTTGTCGCCCTCCTCGCGCTCTTTTTCATTCATCTGCACAAATAAATCTATCCTATCCAAAAACGGCTCGCTTAGGCGGTTTTTATACGTAGCTATTTCTTTATCTTGGCAACGACACTCTTTCGTCGGGCTTAGCAGATTCCCACAAGGACAGGGATTTTGCGCGCCGATAAACTGAAAAGAAGTATCATATTCTAGCTTTGAATGCACGCGTGAGATTGTCATTTTGTTGTTTTCCAGTGGCTCGCGCAGGGATTCTAAAATATCGCGCTTAAAATGTGGCAACTCATCAAAAAACAAGATTCCATTGTGCGCGAGCGCGATTTCCCCGGGCTTTGGCTCATATTGTGTCGCAGAGCCGAGGATACTTGCTTTTGAGGCGCTTTGGTGGGGATTCCTAAAAGGGCGCAGGGGCGAATAAGTAGGATTGTGAGAATCAAGGCATTGAAGTTTGAGTGTTTGCATCATTTCTTTCAGGCTCATCGGGGGCAAAATCGCGCGCATACGCTTTGCTATCATGCTTTTCCCACAGCCCGGACTCCCTTCAAAAATGATATTATGAAACCCCGCCGCTGCAATCAATGCCGCACGCTTAGCAACTTCTTGATTACGCACCTCGCTAAAATCAAGCTCAAAATCATGCAAATAATAATACAGCTCGCCCTCCACTTCAAGGCAAGAAAAACCCAGCTTTTGCATACAGTGCTTTTCTTTTGCATTTTGATTTTCCTTAAAAGTTTGAGAATCTAAAAAAGAATCTTGCGAAGCGCTAGGAAGTGGTGTAGTCAAAATATCAAGCGCGCAGGCGAGTGTGGGGGCAAAGTGAAAATGCAAATGCGGGATAACCTCAAGCATATCTTTTGCGCTTTCCGGCACGATGACATGCGAAGATGGCGCGAGCAAGGCAAGATCAAAAAGCAGTGGATACATACTTTGCGTGTATTTTATGCTCCCATCAAGCCCCAACTCGCCAAAGGCAAACCACTTTTTTGAATCTTGCGCTTCTTGTGGTAGCGCTGGCTGTGCGTTTGCCTGCAATACAAGCGCGATTGGCAAGTCAAAATAACTGCCACTTTTTGGAATATCTGAAGGTGAAAGATTGATAGTGATTTTAAGCGGTGGCAAAGTGAAGTTAGAGTTTGCAAGGGCGGACTGCACGCGCTGTTTAGATTCTTGGATAGAGCTTGTGGCAAGCCCTGTTATGTGGAAGTTTGGCAAACCCCTTGTGAAGGCAGATTCTATCTCAATAATGCGCGTATCCGTGCCCACAAGCCCAGCGCAGTAAATTTTATTTGTCATTTGCAGCCTTTAATTAAAATTAAACCCAAAGACATAAAAACGCATTATGACATAACCGCTTGGAATTTCAAAAGCTTATGAGAAAAAATCTGTAGGTTTTGTTGTAAGAAAGAAAAGCAAATTTTAAGAGTTGTAAATTTTGCAGAATCTAAATAATTTAAAATACTTTCTAGCGCAAAGCTAAGTCTGCGCTAGAAAAGCTCAACAAGATTTCCCCCTAAAACCTCTTCTTGTTCACATCTTCTAATATCTCTTCTGCTATACCATTTACTCTTTGAGTAATTGTATTTGTAGCATTAGCTACTTCTACATTTTCTTGTGTAAGAGTTTCA
>NZ_NXLL01000036.1 GCF_003364115.1 Helicobacter sp. MIT 00-7814
TTTAAGTATAAAAGTTATTGTTGGAGCTTGGGAACTACAAGCTTTAGAACTGAAAACTTTAATAAAAGTATTGAGATTCAGCTGAACCTGCTTGATGTGTTTTGGCAATTACCACAAAATACAAACCAAATTTGGAGCGGAAATAATATTTTACAAGCTCACTACTACGACTTTTTAAAAGAAAACAATTTCGTAGATGGAAGTGCGAGCAAAAAAGATAAAGATGCAAGACAGAAAACTTCAGGGCTTGTCAATTTAGGTTTGATTGATGACAATAGAAAACTCACGAGTGCAGGACATAGAGCTTTAGAAATTAGCAAGAGTGTGGATTTTAGCATAGATAATACATTACAAATTTCAAAAGACAGCTTTTTGTATCTAAAACAGCTTTTAAAGACAAGTATTGCTGTTGAGAACGAAAATGTAAGACCACTCATTGTTGCGCTCTACCTACTTAGCAAACACCAAGTTTTAAATCACGATGAGTTTGTGTATTTGCTTCCGCTTTGCATAAATCATAAATATACAGAACAAATTTCTGATCAAATTTCGCTTCTGCGAAACAATAAAACAAATGTTAACGAAATCATAGTGGATCGTCTTTTGGCAATGGATAATTATAGTAAAGCATTAAAGTGGTTTTTGAGCTTGGAAAAAGTGAGTGAACGAGAAATTTGTAAAATAGGAATGAATAGAAAAAGCCCTAATTACGATTTACCTTATTTTGGGCTTTATGAAGCATTGAGAGTTGTATTTTTAAATAATAAAAAAGACAAGGCTTCGTTGATAGAGCTTTATAATGCCATAAAAAAGTTAAAATTGAAATCTTTGTGGAGTAAGTTTATATTTGGTGGCAAAACAATAAAAGAAAAAAGAATAAAAACACACTCGCAAAATATCTTAAATGCTACATTTTTTGACAATGTGTCTAACGAGAGTGAATTTAGAGTAGCTTTTTTCAAAGCAATGCATCTGCTAAAGGCAAAAGCTACCCTTAATGACTACGCAGATTTAAATCGTCGCTATTTGGGACTTAGCAATATCTTTTTGTTTAGGGACAATAAAGTAGAGCTTGACATAATTCCAAAACACTTTTTTGGTAGCACAATAGGCGAACTTTACAAGAGTGCATTTGTTTCAAACGACAAGCTACAAGTTGATTGCGAATTGAGTGAAATTTCTCCTGTTCTTTTAGCAAATGAGAACACCATAATAAGTTCCATCAATGAAGAATTTGGACTTAGTATTTCTACGCTTGATGAAGCAATGAGCGAATACGATAGACAAAGATACACAAGATTCAATGAATTAATTGACAAAAAATTTAGTGATGAAAAGATTATTGATTTACTAAACAAATTTGAAAATAGGAATGATGGGGAAATAAAAGAATATGTTACAAATAATGCTGATATTCCTACCATATTTGAATATCTTCTTGGTATTGCGTGGTATAAGATAAGCGATCGGAAAGGTAAAATCTTAGACTACATGAAGCTGTCTATAGATGCAGACTTCCTCCCTATAACTCACGCAATTGGTGGAGATGCGGATATTGTCTATGAATATGATAAAAGCGAATTCTATCCAAAACACACCTTGCTTTTAGAAGCGACACTTGCGGATAAAACAAATCAACGCCGAATGGAATTAGAGCCTGTATCAAGACACTTAGGGCAACACCTTTTAAAAACAAAAAATCCAAGTTCTTATTGTGTTTTTGCAACTACACATTTAGACATAAATGTACTAAGCGATTTTAGAAATCGTAAGATTTCGCCATATTATGATACCAACGATAGCAAAAATAAAATAAATGGTATGAAAATTACAGCATTGCAAACAACAGAGCTAAAGACCATTATTCAAAACAATAAAAAATATAGTGAACTTTATTCTATATTCGATGAAGCATATAAAGCTGACCTCAATATATTAGAAGCTGATGAATGGTACGAGAAATATATAGTGGAGAGATTGTGATTTAGGTAGAATTCTCCCTCCTTTCTTAGGGTAGCTAGATTAGATAAATGTTCATACCATGACAATAAGGAGCAAAAATGAAAGACAAAAACTACTATTTGAGCCTGCCTTATGAAATCATCGTGCGCCCTTTGAGTAAAAGCGAGGGTGGGGGTTATCTTGCAAAATACAAAGATTTTCCTTATATCTTAGGCGATGGTGAAAGTGAAAAAGAAGCAATTGATGATGTGAAAAGTGCCTTTGAGCAAGCTTTGTGCGTTATGCTTGAAAAGGGTGATTATATCAAAGAGCCAGATTCTAGTGAAGCTAAAGTGCGTATAAATATCACCTTACCAAAAAGTCTCCTTGAAAAAATCGATAAAGTCGCACATAACCGCTCTAAATTTTTAAGCGACTGCGCGGCGCAAGCTTTGTCTTAGGAATGTAATAAATTTGAGTAAGAGTTGGATTCTTTGACTAAATTACTAAAGTTTGACAAATTGGCTTTGGGGTATTAGAATTTGGGTTTAAGGAGCGGTGTTGACCGAACACATTGCGAAAGCAAGGCGATAACAGACAAGGCAATGATCGCTCTGCTCGTCTCTCACTCTATAATAGCAACTTGTTCAGCTAGTAATTTACATTTTCTGTCCATCTTACTTGTTATTCATAAAAACTCCTTTTAAAATTTAAGAATAAACTCATAACATAGAAAACAAAACTCCTCCTAATTGGTAACACTATACTTGATTTTTAAGGGGATTTTATGTATAAATCCGCCTTCAAAATAAGATTTTTGGTAACATGGCTGTGTTGGAAGTATAAAAAAAGGGGTTAGACATGGGAACAAAGGACACAGGTAAGCTAAAAGCAGTTGAAATTGTAAGGATACCAGAAATGGATACTTCCTTTATGGATAATATTATGAATGGTGGAATTGCAGATAGTGGATTTGAAGCTCATGGTGATGTGTATTATTCCTATGATGCTAATGCTGCCAATGAAAATTGCGAAGAACGCCTTAAACATTTTGGTTTTGATGTGGAAAAAATCAAGCAATGGCGAATATAAATCGCAGTCCTTTGGACGATTTTTTTGATAAATATGAAGAATTTCTTCGCATTGATGCAATAGCATGTTTTTACGGAAGAGATTACAACCTTATTAAACATTTCTATAATCTATTTTTGGATATTTCTCAAGAGGCAAATAATGAAGTAAAAATTATAAATTCTCGAGAGAAGTTGGAAAATATATTTAATCAATATAAGGAACATAACAAGAGTTGCTTGCCTTTCGAGGTTGATGTTAGCAGGCTCCAAGGAAACCTAGTACCAATAAGAAACGCACTAAGAAAGGGGTATGCTCTTAGCAATGCCTTTTTATTGCTGGTTAATTCCATAAAGCAATACGAAACTTGGAGAAGCAAATTAAGCGCGGAAGCCATTAGGGTGATTTATCTTAAAAATCTCCAAGATGGACAAAAATACTATCTCAAAGAGATTCCTCAAGAGATAAATGAGCTTTTAGCTAAATGTTCGCCTGGAAATAATTTTATCTTGCGCCAAACACTTATAGAGTTTCACAACGCTATGTCGCATCTCAATGCGGCATATAAGCATATTGGAGATGCACAAACAAATACTAGTAGAGCCATTGCTCACTTTAAGAGGGGTGCTTTAGATTCTTACAAAGCAATTATCAGGGATTTTTGCTTATTGTCAGGCAATAATCCACTCCCACAAATCACTAAGCAGTTGCAAAAACTTCGAAAACATGAATATCAAAGTATGGGTAATGATAGAGAAAGAGACAAGATAGAACTCTACAAAGAATATAAGCAGTTCACCGATTTGATTATAGAGTCTATACAAAGACAATAATCATAGAAAATTTCTAATAAAAATCCCTTTTAAATGAAAATGAGGCTGGCTTATATCATAACAAAGCCAAAATCTTTCTAATGGGTAACACTATGCTGGATTTTTAAGCGGATTTTTTAGTAATATAAGTCAATGGAATAAAACTATACAAAGGCGCAAGTTTATGGAAGCAAGAGAATGTAACTTTTGGTTTATTGTAGATGAAAATGAATTGAAAATACCTTTTGCCCAAAGGGCTTATGTTTGGAAACAAGAGCATTGGGAGCGGTTTTTTGATGACTTAAAAGATAGTTTTGAAAGTCAAAAAGGACACTTTTTAGGCTCTGTGGTTATAAAACGACAAGGCAACTACTCTATGATTATAGATGGACAACAAAGACTTACAGCCTTTTCTATCTTGCTAAAAGCCTTGTGCGATGAATTAGAAGCAGATGAAAGTGATCACTTTAAAATCCTCTTGTTTAAAAGATATACAAAGAACAATGAGCCAAAAATCACTCATTTAGAATTTGATAGAAAGAAATATGCCAAAGTTTTGCAAGATAGAAGTTTTGTAAATACTAAAGACAAAGATGGTGTATTTGGTTGCTTTAATTATTTTAAAACACGAATTAGGGATTTTGATAAAAGTGATATTTTTGAATTTGTGAAGTATATCGCAGATAGCAAGCTTTGGGTGGTGGTTCATCTTGGAGATAGCAAGGATAAGCAAAGGATTTTTGATTCGGTGAATTCTGCTGGAGAAAAACTTACCCAACAGCCAAAACAAAAGATTAGCTAACAGAGAAGCTCCTGCCTTTAAAAGCAGAACCTCGCATTATTTAAAAGCGCAAGCACAGGGGGGAGTTAGTCGCAGTGCCAGCATGAGTTTTAATTTGGTTATTTACATCAGCGACAAAATCTCTAAAATCGCTATTGTTTTGCACTAAGGTGTAAAAAATATCATCAGTCTTTCTGGTATCTAAAACTTCATGCTCTTTTGCATAGACTAGGACTCTATTTTCAGCCTCTCTTTCAAGCTTTATAAGCCCAATACCAAATTTTTCATGCAATCTGTTTATCTCCTCTACTAAATCCCACTCTATTTCAGAAGTTACCAAATAACTTCCATTAGCCCATTCAGAATTTAGTATTGCTCGAAAATAATACTCTCTAAAGTTATGCCAATTTAAAGATTTTTTAATCTCAAAGGAATAGAAACTAACATTAGGAATTTTACTCCCCAAAAATTCTAGGGCTACTTTATGATACTTTACAAATGGGAAGCTTACGCCCACGACATCAGGGCAACACCTTTTTTCACTCTTATCTTCGTTATTTATCGCTTTGCAATACAAGCGAAAATCTTGATTTTCGGAAAGATATTTCATAAGCAAAGGGCGTAAATCTTGCTCTGTCAATGTCGATTGTCCATTTTTTACTTGTAAATGAGCCATTTTTCTCCCTCTATGGATTCTAGTCGCTGGATTCTACAAAAAACAAACCAACAAACCATAGCCCACTAAGAATCTATGACGATATGCTTGTGTTTCTTCTTTCCTGTGTTTTTCGCATTTTCTTTTCAAGTTCCTTTCTTTCTTCTGCCATTTTGCGTTCTTGTTCTTCGTAATATTTTTCATAATATTTTATTGCTTTTAGTGTGCTTCTTAATCCAACACAAAAGATTATTAAGAAAAATCCAGGCAACAACAAACCTGCTATAAGATTTTCTGCATTATCATGGTGCGCTATTATTGCATAAAGCATGAGTGTTAAACTTCCAAGTATAAAACAAGTAAGCAGGTTTTTCTCTTTGTATAATGTTCTCATATTGCTGTCCATTTAAAATCTCCTTTTGTAAATCTATGTTAGATTAACAATCACTTGTCCTAACTTCATAAACAACTCATAAAAATCTTTGATTTTATTTTCGCTGGTTTCTTTAGCACTGCCAAATTGTTTTGCATCGCTTAAGTCTTTATCATCTAGTAAAAAAACAGGTTTCTTGCTCCTTTGGCTGATTGCAATAAGAGTATTAAAATCTGGAATTTGAGCTAAATCATAGGGCGACAAATTAGGAAAACAAGAACTAACAGCATTATGAAATTTATTTTCGTCAATCACGCAACCAATCTCATTCAATTGTTTTACAAAAACATTGTTTATTGTTTGTCTTATTTCATCTATCCACTTTTCAAAAGATTTTGTTGGAGCCTCATTTCTTAGCCTATATCTTTGTTGTATAGCACCTAAAAACATTGGCTTATTTTTAATTCGGATTTTAGTTGTTTGTTTAAATTGCTCTATTTCAGCATGCCATTGAATTATCTTTTTGCTTAACGAATGTATAGCTTGCAAACAAAAATAATCTGGGCTTGTGGGAACTATAAAATAATCACTTTCCATCAATGCAAGTTCATTCAATCCGCTTATACTAGGGCTTAAATCCAAAAGCAAATAATCTATATCGTTATTTTTGGCTATTTTTTCCAATGTTGAAAAGAAGTTTTCTATAATTCTGCCAAGTATAGGTACTCCAGTTGTTATCTTCAATGCAGTAGTGATTTGGCTATCAAGCTCTGAAATATTTAGGCTCCCTGCAAGTAAAAATAAATTTTCATTATCTACAGGATACACAGATCCATCTCTAGCTAAATCCTCAGCGTTATTTCCAGCTATAATTTTTTCTACAATAGGCTCAAAGGTTATGTATTGTCTATCCCTGTAAAAACTAGCCATAAAATCATCATCAAGTGCCTTATTTGACAATACCAGTCCCGTTAAATTGCACTGAGGATCTAAATCTACCAGCAAGACTCTTTTTCCGAGCTTTGATAAAGCCCACCCTATATTATATGCTGTCGTGGTCTTGCTGACACCGCCCTTGTGATTAAAAAAACAAATCGATTTTGATGACATTAATGCTACCTTCTTTAATTTTTGACTGAATATTAAATCACAAAGATTATAGCTTATGTTTGCTGAATTTTAGCAATGTGTATTTTGGTATGTGTCCCAAAGTCGTAAAGTAAGAAAAAAGCGCACAAAATACAACACAGAGCTTTCGCAAGAATAAGACAAAGGGTAAATACACATCAATGGGAACTCAACAAAAGGAACAAAACTTTTATTGAGGGGGTAGTAAATTGTCCAACAACCAAGCAAAGTGGGCAACTTATACAACTAGCATTAAGGGCATTATAACTTAACTCTAGTCAGAAATTTTTGTTTTAAACACAAATTCGGATATTTCTATCCAGCAATCCAATAAAAGGAGCATTTTCATGCTATTTCAAAATCTTGCCATGTTTTCTCTTAACAAAATTTGCGTGTAAGCTGTGCGCTTGTAGTTTGGAGCAACAAACAAAATCATTCAAAGGTAAATACCAAAACACCACACAAAGCTCAAAAGACTCTTTAAAAGAATCTAAACACTTTAGAACAGGCAGGAACAAAGATACGAACTTTTTAACTTGGTAGATCAGATATTACCAATTGAAGTATGACTTCAGAAATTGAAGCTCCAGCCAAAATTATACTTATTTGGGAGACAAAGTCAAGGGAAAAAAGTGATTTTTTTGATAGATTTTAAGAGTGTAAAAAGCCTTTTGTTATTGTATTTTATGTATTATGTAAAAAACATAATGTAAAAAACATAATGGAGAAAACATAATGGCATACAAAAATCCACACATAAATCCATTCTACTACGGAGGAATCGTAAATGCAAAGCATTTCTGCAATAGGATTTTAGAAATAAAAGAACTTAAGGCAGATATAGAGTCAGGCTTAAATGTGTTAATTTATGCTCCTAGGAGATTTGGGAAAACATCATTTGTTCTAAAAACACTCAAAGAGCTTGATGGAGAAGTTAAGTATGTATTCTTAGATTTAATGCACATTTCAAGCATAAATGAATTTATCAGCAAATACTTCAATGCTCTTGCCCAAGAACTTCAAGAGCCAACTGACAAGGTTATTGATTTTTTCAAGAGAATACTCAAAATAAAGCCAAGTATAAGCGCAAGGTTTAACGATGTAGGAAGCCCTGAATTTCATCTTTCTTTTGATAGTAGCGATTCTATGAAAACCCTTGAAGAAGTGTTAGATATACCCTTACATTTTGCCAAAGAAGGGAAAAAAATCGTTATCGTATTTGATGAATTTCAAGAAATTTCCGCCTTAGGCATAGAATCTGTACTCAGGAATATAATCCAGCAACATAGCAATCAAGTGAGCTATATCTTTATGGGAAGCAAAAAAAGTCTGCTTGAGGCTATGTTTTCCAACAAAAACAAGCCTTTCTATAAATCGGTTAAGCATTTTGTGCTTAGGGAAATCAATTCCGATTCGTGGCATGAGTTTATTGAGAATAGGTTTAACGAAGGCGGCAAGTGTATTGAGGGTGCCTTTATTCAAAAACTATTAAGCATTACAAAGGGATTTCCTTACTACACGCAGCAATTTGCTTATGAGCTTTGGAATCAAACTTTTGTCAATGTTGGCGAGGAAAACTTTAACACTGCTCTGAATATCATTTTAGAAAGAGAAATGGACCTGTTTGATATGGAATGGAGTAATCTTACAGCAAATCAAAGAAAGGCACTAAAAATTATCATACAAAAAGATGGAAAATCTCTGTATGATGAAGAGTTTCTTGTGAAATATTCGCTCAAAATTGGCTCTCTGCAAGTTGCGCTCAAGGCACTTAAAGAAAAGGATATTGTCGATAAAGATAGGAGTGTCTATTATCTAACCGACCCATTGTTTCAGTATTGGGTGAAGAAATTTTGTATATGATTGGTAAAACTCTGCTTTATAGCAGAAATTGCCTATGAAATACTTGAGGTTTTAGATGCGATTTTCATTAACATATACAATCCATTTTTTCCCAAGCCGAAATCTGGTTTGCTTGAGATTTCATTTTTTACCATATGAGTGATTTTCTTATTGTATTCTTTTGGTAGTTTCTTGCCCTCTTTTTCCAATCTTTCAAACATATACCAAACAGAGATTGCAATAAGCTTAATCCAATTAGAATTAATATTGTGTAGCTTTTTTTCCTCAAAGAAAGCGAACATTTTTGTTGAAACAAAAACAGAAAACCATGATATTATTTTGTAAAAATCAACGCCTACAAATTTTGACTCCATTTCAAATAGATAGCGTTCATAAAAAACAATTGTGTTTTCTAAGCATTCCTTCATGAAATCATCAGGAATTTTCACACCTTTTTTTTCGCATATAATGTAAAACTCGTAAATAGCTTCGGTTATAATATCTTTATTTGCTGACGTAATGAAAGCTTCTTCTATGGTATTCATACTACTCTCTATTTTACTATTTCGCCTACTATAGTGTCAAAATCGTAGTTCTCTATTTTTTTCAGCAGGACATTTTGTTCTTCTTTTGCGATTTTATCACCTTTTGCTAATCCGAGAAAATACTCTTTTGTATCTTGCGTTGAATTATTTTCTATAGAGCCATCATTTATTCTACTATTTCCCAAGAAAACCTTATCTACAGCAGATTCAACAATTTTCTTTATACTTTTTTTATCCATTCTGTCCTCCATGCTCTATAAAAACTAAATTCCGCATGATACATAATTTTACTAAATACTACCAAAGAATTTAAGAATTTTACTAAAATCCAATGTGTAAAACTCCACTCCATCATAGAATCTTACAAATAGGATTTTATGTTTGATTTTAACAAAAAGAAATCTCCCTTTTAAAAGAAAATCTTTTAAAAGAATAGAGATTCCAAAAAGTTTTGATTCCTTATAGTTTAAAGAAATCAAAAAGGGTAGGAGAATTGTCTTCTTCCTTTTCATCTGGATAATATCCGATGCTACCATCTTCCTTAAGCTCTTTTGAAGCGTTAATATCAACATTCCAGTGTTTGAAAGTAACGAGCGCATCTTCGAAATCTTCAAAAAAGTAGAAGTAATCTTCAAGCCCTTCTTCTCTTTCTATGACCAAGAAACCATTTCTAGCTTCTTTAAGCTCAACTACTGAACCATACTCTGAACTTTGAACCAATGGTAGTGAAACCTGAAATAATGCTGTGTTTTGCATGTTATGCTCCTTTTGTTTTGTGTTTTTTTAGAGTTAAAAACTCCATAAAGAGAACACACAAGACTCCCTAGAGGGAATATTGTTTAATGTATTCCCTCTAGGAGCTTTCCACTAATTAAAATGGAATGTCTTCATCTGAAATTTCGAAGGTGTGGGTGTCTTGCTCTTGCATAGGTGCAAAATCACTTGCTGCATTTGAGCTAGCTTGTGTATTTGCTTCTTCAATAGCAATTCTCCCTGTCAAATATCCAACTTTCCAGATATTAGAATCTCCTAATTTCTTATGTTCTTTGAGTTTGTGAGTTACGATTTCAAGCGCATCGTTGTTGCGAGTGAACTCTTTCTTTTGCTCTGCATCATATTCTTTGAATAGACCAAGCAATCCGCGAGTAAGACCCTCAACTTCCACACCTTCTTTGTTTTTAACTGGAAAAGTTTTTCCACCAATGAAGGTTGCGTTTTGTCCATCTTTGTTTGTGTAGGATTTCAATAAATCATATCCGCCCTGATTGTTTTTTGCAAGACTGACTGTTGCTCTAAAGAAACCTGCATCGATATTTACGAACACTGAATTGTTTTCTTTGTTCCATAGAATATCTCCAAAGTTACGCTCTACACCATAAACTCTCTTTACTCCGTTGTTAGTATTGTTTGCCATTTTGAACTCCTTTTTTTGGCTTGCCATTGCCGTATTAAATTTTTGTCGCTTACAATTGCTTGCAAGAAGGCTAGAAGGTGGCATACCTTCTTAAAAAGGAGCTACTACAACCCTTAAAAAGGGAATGTATAACGCAACTCCCTTTTAAGAGGGCATTTAAGAGGAAGATTCCTCTTAAAATTTAGAAATAGTCAATCAAGTGCAAACTGGACAACTCTTTCTTTCCGAAATCTTGATAATTTACTGCCTTGCTTGATGAGCAATTCTTCATAAATTTCCACATCTCGCACATCAAGTCCTTTAGATTTGAAAGATTTTGGCTGCTTGCGTTCACCTACGCTGACTGTTGTTATGTGTGTTTTTTCCCCATCTTGTCTCCATGTGGAAATAGGAATACTCAAATGCTTTTTTGCAAAGTCTTTGGCTTCCTTTAAAGTGGCACCAACAAAAACACTATATTCACCATCTGCGCCATTATCACTGCAAATGACATAAAGAACGAATGCTTTGACTAAATCTAGATTTCCTGCTTTTTCGAATTTTGTTGTTTTCATTGATTTCTCCTTTTATTAAGAAATTTTAAGCATCGAATAGGGTTTGCCTACCGTCTTAAATCTCTCAAACACTTCGGGTGCTTCACTTTGCATACGCCTAGTATCCACACCAACACGCCCGCTAACTTCAGTATAAGAAAGAGACAAACCTTCGGCTTTAGTCTTTTTCATACCAACAGAACTCATAAATCCAATAAGCTTATTTTTTAGCTCATCAGATTTTTTGCCGAGTTCTTTTTGTTGTGCTTGCAAATCAGCAAAAGCTAGTGCATCTGCAACAAGCTCTTCTGGCAATTCTTCTGCGTTTTTATGCAATGCTTGGCAAGAAGCCTTGTATTGACAAAAACCGCATATTGGACCGCATTCTCCTTCAGGCTCTGCTTTGTTTTGAACAGAATCCCAAATAGTTTTAGCCCTAGTAATTGCCACCTGATAAAGAGCTTCGCTGAACTCCACATCAAACGCAGTTTTATCGCCTGTATTGACATTTAAAACCACGATAATGCCTCGAGTGCAGTTTTGCCCTTGTGCTTTTAACAAGCCTACTTGAAGTGTAGTTTGCATAACCCAGCTTGAATAAGGTTCAGATGGGATATTATTGGTGCTTTTGCACTCAATCACTACCTTTTCCTTACCAAAATCTGCCACAAAGTCAATGTGCGTTTTAATAAACGACAATTCTCCTGCTCCAGATACTTCAACCTGTGTTTCAAAAGGCGTGTTATTTCCCTTAAACGCATCTTCAACAATTAGCTCTGCGTTGTGTCCTCTTGCAAAGATCTGCTCTTGTTTTGCGCTATGCTCAACAGGCTGAATTTTGCTAAGAACTGCTTTACGCATACACATTCCAATGTCAGATGAACCAACATATAAAGAACGATCGCCAAGCGAATGTTGCGTTTTTAACTTTGAAGTAGCAACTAAGCCTCTATCAAAGAACTCCAAAAATTTTGTATTGACTGTAGCCATAAAAGCTCCTTTGTTGCCCTAATGCGAAGTCTTGGGACTAAGAATTTTGACATCACATGAAGTAAAAATACTCCATAGAGCTAACTTTGACTACAAAAATCCCTAAGAGGGAAGTTTTTAGAAAAGTTCCCTCGTTGGAATATTTTGAAAATTATTTAAAAAATCTTAGTAAAAATATCAATGTATTGTGGAAAAAGATACAATACAGCTAGATAAAACAGCTTACTAAGAACATTCTTTAGAATATCCCTACCTGTTTCTTTTATTAGATTTTTTAAAAATTTATATGATTTAAATTTAATAATTGACATTTCATATCCTTTTAAAATTATTTTTAATTTGGCTAATAAATAGCCTAGAGTTAAAAAACTCCATAAAAGGATTGTTATACTTCCCGCGAGGGATAAGTAAAACGAATCCCTCGTTGGAATATTTTAAGTCTTTAAGCTGATAGGTGCATATCCTCATCAAAGCTTAGAGCTTCAAAAAGAATGCTCCCATCGGCTAGTGTATCGATGATCTCCTCAAAATAGGCATTGTCTATTTCCATATTCAACTCCTATCTTAAGTCTATTCTTCAATGATTTTTGCAGTAACTGAAGAGAGGAATGCCAAGCATCCGTATTTTTCTCTCATTTCTTCGGTAGAAGTATTAAGATAAAAACACTTATCCTCTTCTGAAAGGCTATTGACAAACTCTTTAGCACTTTCAAAACTGGCAATCATATATGTGGGTAATTCTGGAGACTGATTCTCTTGTTCATCTTTAATACGCTTTTCAAGCTCCTTAAGGAACTTTTCTGGTGAATTAAAGTGCTTAATAGTAGAATTTTCTAAGATATTAGTCTTAGAGGAATCTCCAGTGTCAGCCACTTCTTGCACTTCATAGAAGCCAGCAACAATCATTTTTTTCGCAGGGATAAGCTCCCTTAGAAATTCAATGGATTGCTGTGTAGAGGCAATGGCATCTGCATAAGAGCATTCTCCTAGTGCTTCTGCTTCCTTTAAATCAGCAATTCTGTCTTCAAGATTTGCGATTGCGTGCATGATTTTTTGTTTTTTGGTTTTTAGTTTTAAATTTAACATGCTGTCCTCCTAATGGACTTTAAAAAACTAAATCCTAGGAGAATAGGTAGAATAGCCCTCTGTTGGGGAAATTCTAAAATATTCCCCAACTAGTGGCGGTTAAGAGAGTTTTCTAAAGAGTTAAACCCCTTAGAGAAGTTTGATGATTGCTACAGCTATACCAACTAAGGTGAATTGCGAAGCAACCACCCACCTGATAATATCAGTTTTCATCTCAACCATCTCTTGCCTTACTTCAGCAACATCAGCTTTGAGTTCAGCCTTCATCTCAGCCATTTCAGCTTTGAGTTCTTGCTTCATCTCAGCCATCTCTTGCCTTACTTCAGCAACATCAGCTTTGAGTTCAGCCTTCATCTCAGCCATTTCAGCTTTGAGTTCTTGCTTCATCTCAGCCATCTCTTGACGAGTTTTAGCAGATTCTGCATGAACATAGTCTTTTGTAGCAAGTTCTTGCCTTACTTCTTTGATGATTTCTTGTTTTAAATTACCAAAGTTAAAAGCAGTAACCGTAGCTCTATCATTGACGATTTCTTCAAATACTTCAATAGCTTGTTTAGACTTTGCTTGTCCAAATAAGTTTGTTACAAGTGCTTTGAATCCTTCGTTCAATTCTTCTTTATGTGATGTTCTTTCCATTACATCAGCTCCCATATTATTTTCTCCTTGTAGTATAGCATATTTAATCCTAGAACAAAACAACCCTTGCGGGAAGTTAGTGTTCCCAACGCGGGCTGAAATCCTTAGAGTTAAAAAACTCCACAAAGAGAACAAATGTATTCCACAAGGGAATAAAAGTATTCCCTCTAGGAATTTTTTGAGAAGCTAAAAAAGAATCTGGCTCTAAAACCAGTGAATTCTTACAAAATGATCTTTAGCATAAGCACATGACTTAGCTGTTTGAATAAGATCATGTAGATTGTCTTTTTCATCTTCATTTAAATCGAGTTCATCGATTCTTGCTTCAAGTGCAATTAGATCGCTGCTTGAAACTTCATGTAGAGTATTGCCTTCATCTTCATAGTATTCAACGCCAAGCTTATCGAAAAACTCAGAGAGTTTATCGTAGCCATAGTTGTAACCACTAAGCGTATTGCCATACTCAACTTTGTATTCTTTAACGATATTTGGACGGTAACCCATAGTAAATCCTTTTGCCAACCTTCGTTGTATTGGACTTAAGATTTTTTTGACGAAGTAAGTGTAAAAACACTCTAGGAAAGGATTTACTAGATTATTTATTCCATAAGGAATAAAGCTTAGTTTATCCCTTACTGGAATGTTTTTAGTGGGTTTATCGAATGTTTATTGAATGTATTTTTTCGGACATAGTTATCCTGTAGAAGAGCTAGGCTCTTTTCAAACTCTAAAAGAGTTTCCTTTGATTTAGAAAAGAAATCTAAATCGTTTTAAACTT
>NZ_NXLL01000037.1 GCF_003364115.1 Helicobacter sp. MIT 00-7814
AAAAAAAAAAAAACTACAATTATGCTCTGAAAATCATTCTTAGATTTTCTAAAAAATATTTACGAGGAGCTTTTGAAATATGATACATTTTTCAAAACTGCGCACAAAAGGTGCGTTTTTACTGCCTTTGAGTGTGGCGTTGAGCCTAAGTTTAGCAAATGCTGATGAGTTGAGCCAAAGTAGTGCGAGTCCTGCCAGCACAAGTGCAGAATCTACAGATTCTAAAGTGGAAAATATGGATAAAGTCAAGCTTCAGCGTTCAGTAGTGACAGCTACAGGCTTTAAGCAGGATATCAAGGAAGCGCCGGCGAGCATAAGCATTATTGATAAAGAAGAGATTCTTACGCGTCCAGTGCGAGACCTTGGCGATATGGTGCAAAATGTGCCCGGTGTAGATGTGAGTGTAACCAAAACAGGTGACAATACCATTTCTATGCGTGGTTTGAGCTATAACTATACGCTTATTCTTATTGATGGTAAGCGTCAAAATGTTAATGGCAGTTTTGACCAAAATGGCTTTGGTGGGGCGCATTCTGCGCTTATGCCACCTGTAGAGATGATAGAGCGTATCGAGGTATTGCGTGGGCCTGCTTCTGTGGTGTGGGGGAGTGATGCGATGGGTGGTGTGATAAATATCATCACAAAGAAAAACCCTGATAAATTTACCGGCAATATTATGCTCGAAACACGCTTGCAAGAGGATATGGATACTTGGGGAAATATGTGGGGTGCAAATGGCTATGTGGCGATTCCTTTGGTAAAAGAGCGCTTATCTTTGCAATTGCGCGGAAAATACCAAGATAATGGGGCAAATAAGTTTTTGATACCAGAAGGCTATGCACCAATTAGAAATGGCGTGCAAACGCCTTATAACTACAATAACCCATACACTACACACTCACCTACCGGCTATACGCAGTGGAATGGGGGCGCACGCTTAAACTTTACGCCAAGTGCTAGAAATAACTTTTACCTAGATTATGAATACAACAATCGCGTATCAGGGACACTTAACACCTCTCAAAATAGTATTACATCGTTTAATACTTTTGATAAGCAAAACCTTGTCTTAAACCATGATGGTGACTATGAATTTGCTAAGACAACTACTTATTTGCAATTTATGCAAACGCGCAGAATCCCGCATACTAGTAGCCCTCGGGTAGGTGAAGATTCTGGGGTATTAAATTGGGCAAGTCTTATCCAAAATCGCAATTATGTTTTTGATAGTAAGGCGAGAAAAAGCATAGATTTTGGCGCGGGTGGTTTTTTGGCGTTAAATGCTGGAATCTACTATATGTATGAAACATTTGATAGGAAAGCAACAAATAGGGGTGTGCTTGACCAGCATCAAGCCGCTGTTTATGTAGAGGGTGATTATACGCCGATTGAGTATGTCAGCGTGTCTTTGGGTGCGCGCTATAACTACAGCGATATTTATAAAGGTGCGCCTACACCAAGACTTTTTGTCAATGTCAATCCATTTTCGTGGTGGACGATTAAAGCGGGTGTAGCAGGAGGCTATCTTGTGCCACAAATTGAGTATTTGGGAAGTGGATTTTTGTATGAAGCCACTAACAGAGGCACTACAACAGCATACTATGGGAATCCAAATCTTAAGGCAGAGCGTAGCTGGAATTATGAAATAGGCACGATTTTTGACACCGATATGGGTATGCTTACCTTGACAGCTTTTTACAACGACTTTAATAATAAAGTTTATGCAAATAATACTTTTGGACAAGATACAGCTTTGCCTAATGGTGAAATATGTAATGTCAATACATGTGTATTTTATCAAAATGTAGATAAAGCTTATACACGCGGGATTGAAGCAGGGTTTGTATCAGAAAAATTCTATGGCTTTGGGATAAATGCAAACTATACTTTTGCTGATAGCAAGCAATTATCAGGTGCAAACCAAGGTGACCCGCTTAACTATGTTTCACGCCATAGTGCAAATGTAAGACTTACCTACAAAGCAAATCGTTTCCTTGATGGTTATGTGCGCTGGCAAGGAAAGTTTAAAACGCCAATTTCTCGCACTTCAACTAGCGGACAAGTTCCGGCGGCAAGGGCACTTTATGGTGCATACTATAAGGATTATATGCTTGTAGATTTGGGTGTGAATTATCATATTGTTAAGGGGCTAACGCTAAGTGCGGTAGTAAGCAACCTTTTTGATGTGGATTTTGATAAAATTTTACTTTCGCCCAATGGTGCTTATTATGCCAACCAATATGGTGCTTATATTCCCGGGCGCAACTACTGGATAAGCCTTAAATACGACTTCTAAGGATTCTCTAAATCTCACATTTGGGCAATAATCCACTTTTTGTGGGTTGTTGCTTGATTCTCCCCGCGCTTTTCAACAACTCTTAAACGCATTTTTAGCCTAATTTGTTATGATTACGAAAAATTTTTGGAGAAAAATAATGTCAAAAGAACCAATGACGGAATATGGCTATCAAAAGCTTTGCGCGGAATTAAAGGACTTGCAAGATGTGCAACGCCCGCAAAATGTGAAAGAAATCGATATCGCGCGCTCACATGGAGACTTGAAAGAAAACGCTGAATACCACGCCGCGAGGGAAAAGCAAGCTTTTATAGAATCGCGCATAGCCGAGCTAGGAAACATACTTGCAAACGCGCAAATAATCGATCCTAGCACGCTAGAGCATAAAAAGGTAAGCTTTGGCTCGAGTGTAAAAATCCTCAACCTCGACACCGAAAAAGAATCTAGCTATATCATCGTAGGAAGTTTGGAATCTGATCCGCAAAGAGGCTTCATCTCTATCACTTCGCCTATCGCGCGCAATCTGCTTGGTAAGGAAGCAGGCGAGGAAGTGACTATCAAGCTTCCGAGTGGGGAGAGTGATTTTGAAATCCTTGAAGTGGGCTATAAGCCTTTTAGTTTAGAATCTTAGGGGTTTTGCGTGTTTATAAAGATTAAAAAACTGCATGAAAATGCTATAATCCCGCAGTATCAAACCGCACAATCTGCGGGCTTTGACTTGCATGCGTTGGAATCTAGCGAATTGAAAGCGGGGGAGCGCGCGCTTGTGGCGACAGGGCTTGCTTTTGAGATAGAGGAAGGCTATGAAGTGCAGGTGCGCCCGCGCAGTGGCTTAGCACTCAAAAATGGCATAAGCGTGCTAAACACGCCCGGCACGGTTGATAGCGACTATCGCGGGGAGATTAAAATCATTTTGGTGAATTTTTCAAATGAGGATTTCACCATTAACGCAGGCGATAGAATCGCGCAAGCTGTGGTATCAAAAGTCTATCAGGCGGAATTTGAAATCGTGGAGATTCTAAGTGATACTGAGCGCGGGAGCGGGGGCTTTGGCTCAAGTGGTGTGAAAAAAGAGGGAAATTATCAAAAATAAATCTTACAAATTAAGGATATTGCAATGAGCGTAAAATCGGATTTATCGCAGTTTAAAAGCGCACTTGATACAGATGGGCAGATTTTGGAATCTGCTTTTAGGTTTGAAATTTTTGCACGGCGTCATCGTAAAAAACTCATCGCGCTTGGCGTGATTGTGGCGCTTGGTATCGTGTGTGGGGTGGCGTATAGTTTTATTTCAGAATCTAAGATGCAAAAAGCAAATGTCGCGTATGAGGCGCTTTTGGCGTTGCCAAATGAACTTGATGCGCGCGCGAGTGCGAAGGAATTGCTAGAGACTTTGAAGCAAAATAATAAGGCGCTGTATGAGTTTTACCTTTTCACGCATATCAAAAATGATGGTGCGGTGCTAAGGGAGCTGGCGGATTCTAAAAATGAATTTATCGCTACGATGTCAAGGTATGATTTGGGACAAATGGAGCTTGCAAATGCGTTAGCTTTGGAATCTAAAGGCGCGCAGGATTTAAAAAATGAAGCTTCTAAAAATGAGGATTCTAACGCAAGCGCAGAATCTGCAAATAAAGATATAAGCGCGATTTTTGCTTCGTTAGAATCGTTGAAAAATAAGGATTTGAAAGAATGGCTTTTGTTGCAAGAAGCGGCACTTCTTTTGGAGCAGGGGCGCGTGCAGGAGGCAAAGAGCAAGGCGGCATTTATCGATACGCAATCTAGCCTTAGCACACTTGCAAATATTATCAAGCATTACAAGTAAGGGCGCATGATGAAAACAAAGGCGATTTTTTATGGAATCTGCGCGCTGTGTGCGCTGGTATTTTTAAGCGCGTGCTCGCAAAAGAAATATTTTGAGCCAAAAGATGTGAGTTTGAGCGCGGAGTTTGAGGGCAAGCTTCCAGATTCAATTGAGAGTGCTTCCCGCTATGGCGCGATTTTAGAAAACTTAGAGCTTTTGGAATCTAATGGCGAGATTAATCTAAAATTGCAAAAAAATCAACGCTTTTTAGCGCGTGATGGCGGGCTGTATCTTTTGCAAAATGAGTGTAAAAATCTCGTGTTGCTGAAAAGTGAAAGCAAGAATCTAAGCGAGATTAGCTTTGAGGGTTGCGTAGTGAGCGCAAGTATGAGCGTTTCGCAGAATCTGCTGGCGTTTGTGAGCTCGGAAAATACGCTGTTTTTGTATGATTTGAGAGAAAAAAAAGAGATTTTTAATCAAAAGCTAAGTCCAGCTATTGCGATAAATGCCCTTGCAAGCGCGCCTATTATTACGCAAACGCATGTGATTTTCCCAAGCCTTGATGGGAAGATTCTCATCTTTGATTTGCGCTCAAAAATCATCACGCGCGATATTCTTATCCAAAGTGATAAATTTTTTAACAATATCATTTACTTGTATGCGAAAAGTGATCTCATCATCGCCGCGACGCAAAAGCGCATAAGCACGATTTTGAGCAATGCAAAGAGCTTCAACTATGATGGGGACTTCATCGATATGCTTGTGAGTGAAAATAAAATTTATGTACTAACAAATGATGGCAAGATTTTAGAGCTTGATAGCACGCTTAAACTTTTGCGCGAGCTAAAGCTTGAATACGCGCATTTTAGGGGAATTGTGATAAAGGATAAAAAGCTTTATACCTTAGAATCTGCAAAATATCTCATCGAGCTTGATTTGCAAAGTTTCTTGCCTGTGATTTATAAAGTCAAATTGCCGAGCAAGAAAAATCTTTTCTACACGCAAGATAGCCTTTATTATGATGGGCGTTTTAAGAGGTTTTGATGGTTTTTTGCGATATCGGCAATAGCTATTTGCATTTTTTTTATAAGGGGAGAATCTGGCGAGAATCCCCGCAAAAAATCGCGCCAAAGCGCCAAGATGTGCCGATATTTTATATCAGTGTCAATCCAAAATCCGAGCAAAAGCTTTTAAGCTCTCATAAAAATTGCATTAATTTAGCGCCATATTTTGCGCTTAATACCGCTTATCGTGGCATTGGCATTGATAGAGTGGCGGCGTGTGTGGGTGTGGAAAATGGGCTTATTGTTGATGCAGGAAGCGCGATAACAATTGACATAATGCAAGCAGGCGTGCATTTGGGCGGATTTATATTGCCCGGACTTCGCGCGTATAAGAATCTTTACAAAAGTATCTCACCAGCGCTCGCGCAGGACTTTGACTTAGCCATCGATTTAGACGCATTGCCTCAAAGCACGCGCGCGGCAATTAGCTTTGGGAGCATTAAAAGTATCGTGCTGATGATAAAAGACAGCGCGAAAGAAAAAAAGATTATTTTCACCGGCGGCGATGGGAAGTTTTTCAGCCGTTTTTTTGAGGATAGTATGTTTGATGATACAATTGTTTTTAAAGGAATGCAAAAGGCGTATGAAAATTATCTAGCGCAGAAGGCGCAAAAAGGGGAGGGTGCATGATAACGATCGCATTGCCAAAGGGGCGCATCGCAAAGGAGAGTTTGGAGCTTTTTTCAAAGATTTTTGGCGGGGATTTTGACTTTGAGGATAGGAAGTTGGTGCTAAAAAAAGGGAACTTCACTTTTTTGCTCGTGCGAAGTCAAGATGTGCTAACTTATGTGCATTACAGGGCAGCAGATATTGGCATCGTGGGCTTAGATGTGATTGAAGAATCCCAGCACAATGTGCTAAAACTACTTAATTTGCAGATTGGCAAATGCAAGGTTGTCATCGGCTCTGAAGTGGGGAAAAGCATCGATTACCAAAAGCCACAAATTAAAATCGCTACAAAAATGCCCCATATCACGCATAAATATTTTTCTAAAAAGGCAATTCCGATTGAAATTATAAAGCTGTATGGGAGCATCGAGCTCGCGCCGCTTGTGGGCTTAAGCGATGGCATTGTGGATATTGTAGAGACCGGAAGCACGATGAAGCAAAATAATCTCAAAATCGATGAAGTGATTATGGAATCTTCAGCCTATCTTATCGCAAATCAAAATAGCTTTTATCAAAAGCAAGAGGAGATTCTCTCTTTGAGCGAGCGTTTGGGCGCGCTTGTATGAGGATTTTTAAACTTTGTCTTTGCGCTCTTTTGGCGCAGAGTGCGACATTTGGCGAGTGGATAATGTTTAGTGATTCAAAGGATACTTATATTTATAATAACCAAAGCGGGGAGTTTTTCATCCGCCATAAAATGGGCGGGGAAAATTACGAGGATTTGTTTGTGCGTATGCCACGGGGCGCGTATCCAAACGAAGTAAGGAAAGATTCTAAAACGCCTAGCGTGCTTTCGCCCAAAAATCCGCAAGTTGATAAAGCTGAAAAAGATGACAAAGAGCTAGAGCAGCGCAAGCTTGACGCGTTGAAAAAATCCCAAGAAGTATTAAATAATGCGCTGGAGTTTTAGGCTTTTTGCGCTGTTGCAAATAGGCTTGATATGCGTTTGTGGCGCTGATAGGACGATTTTAGAAGGGCAGAGTGAGAGCTTTAGCGGAGATTATAGTAACGATAGCACTTCAAGCTTGACTTTGGGTGAGCGCGCGAGTTTTGCCATAAGTGGCGCGTTTGATAATCAAGGGAATATAAGCTTAGATTCTGGTGCGCGCATTGCCGTTGATGGCGCATTTATGCATAATGGGAATCTTAGCTTTTCGCTCACGCAAAATAATAGCTTTGGCGCTATAAGCGCGCAGAGTGTGAGCTTTGGCACAAATGCGAAAATCACGCTTGCCCCAAGTGCCGTGCTTTTTGGGAAAAGTCCTTATGCGCTGATAACTTCTATCGAGCCTATGGCGCAAGCACCCCAAGATCTCATAAGTTTTGAATCTACCTCGCCTTACGCGCAGTATATTACCTTAACGCAGGTGCAGGAGGCAAACTCTTTGGGTGTAGGCTTTGCGCTTAGCTCTCTTGCGAAATCTCAAAGTTCGCAGGAGATTTTAAATGCGCTCAATAAGCAAGAAATCGCGCAAAGTCTGCAAACTTACGAGCCAAACGCGCTTAGGCTGTTTGACTTTTTGAAAAACACTAATGAAATTTATGGCGTGAGCACGCTAAGCGCGTTGCTTTCAAACAATGCGCTTGAAAATGGCAAAATCATCGTGGATTCTCTTAAAACAAGTGCGCGGGATTTGCGCGCGCTTAGTCAGTATGACGCGCTTATGTTGCATTGGAGCGTGCCGGATATGAGTATGCAGCTACGCTCAAGAATGGGCGACAATCAAAAAAGCGCAAGCTTTGCCTCGCTTGTGGTGGGGAATGCTAGCTTTGGCGGGAGAGAGCAGAGCCTTTTTGGGTTTAATGCCGGAGTTGATAGGAAATTTTTAGATTCTCTTTTGCTTGGGGCGTTTGTGGGCTATACAAGTGGCGGCGATGATTATAGAATCCTTAATCGCACAAGCAGTCAAAATCTTGTCTTTGGCGCGTATGGGAGGCTTTATAGCGCGCATAATGAGCTGGATTTTTTGCTGTATGGGGGTGCGGGCTTAAATAAATCCTTGCGAAATTTTGTGCTTTTTAATCGCGCGGATTCTCAAAGTAGCACTTCCGCGCCTTTCATCGCTGGTATGAAACTGCGCTATGGCTATGCGTTTGATTTTACCTTAGCACGCACAAAGCATATTTTTAAGCCCTTGCTTGGAATCCACGCGTATTATTACGAGCGCGATTCTTTTGATGAAAAGGGAAATCTGCCTTTTCATATAGGCGCTGAAAGCCTCTTTTTTCAAACACTAGAGGCGGGTTTTGAATACAAAATCTCACTTGCTAAAAATACGCGAGAATCAATGCAAAATGTAGCGCAAAATTTGACACAGGATTTGGCACAGAATTTGACTCCGGGCTTAAATAGCGCGCCTTTAGAATCTGCTAAGGCTCAAAATCCGCAAAGCTTTTTGTTTCTTGCTTCAAGTATTGAATGGCTTTTAGATTCTAAGCAAAATGTCTTTAGCACGCAACTTGCAGGTTCAAATATCACGCTAAATGTTGAAAATCCTGCCTTGCCAAAGGGATTTGTAAATTTTCTTATAGGTGGGGAATTAGCCTACAAAAAGCGCTTAAGTTTCCGCGTAAATGCCCGCTATAAAACCGCGCTATATCCGCAAGAATCCTTGCTTGCAAATATGCTAAATTTTGAGGCAAGCGTGAAATTTGGCTTTAGCTCTTATTAATGGAGTTTGGCTTAGATTTTACCTTTTAAGGATTTTTCGCTACACTTGCAAATTTTTAATTTAAATTTTAAAGGAAAGCAAATGACTTTTAGCGGTAAAAATGTCCTTGTTACAGGAGCGAGTAAGAGTATAGGTGCGGAAATCGTGCGTGTGCTGGCTAAGCTTGGATTGAAAGTGTGGATTAACTATAGAAGTAAGCCAGAGCTTGCTGATGCTTTGCAGAAAGAAATACAGCAAAATGGCGGGCAGGCGGCAGTTATTGCCTTTGATGCGACAGATGAAGAGGCATTTGTGGGCGCAATTAAGGCGATTGTGGAAAGTGATGGCGGGCTAAGCTATCTTGTGAATAACGCTGGAATCACAAATGATAAGCTTGCTATTAGAATGAGCACGGAGGATTTTATGAGCGTGGTTGATGCGAATTTGAAATCCGCATTCATTGGCTCTAGAGAATCTCTCAAAGCTATGAGCAAACAACGCTTTGGCTCTGTGGTAAATATCGCCTCAATCATCGGTGAGCGCGGAAATGCAGGGCAGAGTAACTACGCAGCGAGCAAAGGCGGAATGATAGCGATGACAAAGAGTTTCGCTTATGAAGGCGCGCCACGCAATGTGCGCTTTAACTGCATTACACCGGGCTTTATAAGCACTGATATGACAGAATCGCTCAAAGATGAGATTAAAGAAAATTATGTCAAAAACATTCCGCTTGCGCGCTTTGGCGAGGCAAAAGAAGTGGCAAATGTCGTGGCATTCCTCTTAAGCGATGAATCAAGCTACATCACAGGCGAAGTAATCAAAGTCAATGGCGGACTTTACATGTAAGCTTTTTGCAAGTTTTATGCAAACTTTAAGCTTATTTTTGTTTTTCTTTATTATAATTACGCCTTATCAAAAAATAAACCTAACAAAAAGGAGAGATTATGGCGCTGTTTGATGATGTCAAAGCGGTAATTGTAGAGCAACTTAGCGTAAGTGCTGATGAGGTAAAGTTGGAATCTAACTTTATCGATGATTTGAATGCAGATTCTCTTGATGTAGTCGAGATGATTATGGCATTAGAAGAAAAGTTCGGTATTGAGATACCAGATCAAGATGCAGAGGGCATCAAAACCGTTAAAGATGTTGTTGATTACATCGAAAAACACAAAAAATAACCTCGCAGATTCCCACTTTTGGGGATCTTTATAAAAATCTTTCAAGGAGAATATGTGCGTCGAGTGGTAGTAACAGGATTAGGAATGATTAATTCGTTGGGACTTAATAGAGGCGATTCTTTTAAAGCTATAGTCGATGGTAAATGTGGGATTAAAAGAATTTCTTTATTCGATGCGGAGAATTTCCCCGTAAAGATTGCAGGCGAGATTGAAGGGTTTAACCCCGAAGAGGTGATGGATCCAAAAGAAGTCAAAAAAGCCGAGCGCTTCATACAGCTAGGCTTGAAAGCCTCTAAAGAAGCGTTGCTTGATTGCGGATTATTACAAAGTGATGGTAAAGTGGGCGAGGCGCTCGCTGATAATTTTGGCGTAAGCTGTGGCTCGGGCATTGGCGGGCTTGGGAATATTGAGCGCAACTCAATTGTTTGCTTTGAAAAAGGTCCGCGCAGAATCAGCCCATTTTTCATTCCTTCAGCGCTTGTCAATATGCTAGGGGGCTTTACTTCTATCGAGTTTGGGATTAAAGGACCAAATCTTGCGAGCGTTACAGCTTGCGCGGCTGGCACACACGCGATTATCGAGGCAGCAAAAAGCATTATGGTAAATGAAGTGGATAAAATGCTTGTGATTGCTTCAGAATCTGCTATTTGCCCGGTTGGAATCGGTGGCTTTGCCGCAATGAAAGCGCTTTGCGATAGAAATGATGAACCACAAGCCGCGTCACGCCCATTTGATAAAGATAGAAGCGGTTTTGTGATGGGTGAGGGCGCAGGCGCACTTATTTTAGAAGAGTATGAGAGCGCAAAAGCGCGCGGTGCGAAAATCTATGCAGAATTAGTCGGCTTTGGTGAAAGTGGCGATGCAAACCACATCACCACGCCCGCACCCGGCGGCGAAGGCGCGTTACGCGCGATGAAAGCAGCACTCAAAATGGCAAATACAAAAATCGACTATGTCAATGCGCACGGCACAAGCACAGCATATAATGATCTCTTTGAGACAATGGCACTTAAAGCAGTCTTTGGCTCAAAAGATTCTGTCCCGCCGGTAAGCTCGACAAAAGGGCAAATCGGGCATTGTCTCGGTGCCGCGGGTGGCTTAGAGGCGGTTATTTCTATTATGGCGATGCAAGAAGGCGTCTTGCCTCCTACAATCAACTATCAAACGCCTGACCCAGAATGCGACTTGGATTATATCCCAAATGTCGCTAGAGAGGCTAAAGTAAATGCTGTAATGAGCAATTCTTTTGGCTTTGGCGGGACAAATGGCGTTGTAATTTTTAAAAGGCTATAAGCAGGCGATGGCGACTTACTTAGATTTCGAGCAAAAGCTTAAAAGCATTCAAGATGATATAGAATCTGCCACAATCAGAGGTGACACCCACGCTCAAGAGATTCTCCAAAAAGCCTTGCAAAAAGAAATCGCGCAAGTCTATAGTGGTATGAGCGACTATCAAAAGCTCCAGCTCGCACGCCACCCAGATCGCCCGTATGCGATGGATTATATCGATCTTATTTTGAAAGATAAATACGAAATTTGTGGCGATAGGCATTTCCACGATGATAAGGCGATCGTGTGCTTTATTGGCAAGATTGGCGAGCAGAGCGCGGTAGTTATCGGCGAGGAAAAGGGGCGCGGGACAAAAAATAAGCTTATGCGAAATTTTGGTATGCCTCACCCTGAAGGTTATAGAAAGGCTTTGCGTGCTGCGAAGCTGGCTGAAAAGTTTAATCTCCCTTTGCTTATGCTTGTGGATACTTCTGGCGCATATCCGGGTATTGGCGCGGAAGAGCGCGGGCAAAGCGAAGCGATTGCGAAGAATCTGCAAGAGTTTGCCGCACTCAAAACGCCCACGATTTCTATCGTCATTGGCGAAGGTGGGAGCGGAGGCGCGCTAGCCATCGGCGTGGCTGATAGACTAGCGATGATGCAGTATTCTATTTTTAGCGTTATCTCGCCGGAAGGCTGTGCAGCGATTTTATGGAATGATCCTAGCAAGCTAGAAACTGCGACAAAAGCGCTCAAAATCACACCCGATGAGCTTAAAAAGCTCGGTCTCATAGATTCTATTATCCAAGAGCCAAGCATTGGCGCGCACCGCGATAAACACAATGCTGCGAAAGCTATTGAAGAATACTTCCTCAATGAGCTTGAAGAGATAAAGCATGATGAGTCCTATCTCAACAAGCGCTATGAAAAACTTATGCGCTATGGTGTCTTTGGCGGATAAGGCTTAGTAACTAAGGTTTTTAATGAATCAAGAATCTCAAAATCCCCTCAAACCAAATCCCAAACCCACCCCCCAACCCGCCTCAAAAAAAGTCGGCGTCATTATCCCCATCTACAATGTAGAACAATACTTAAGAGAATGCCTAGATTCTGTAATTAATCAAACTTATAAGAATCTAGAAGTAATCTTAGTCAATGATGGA
>NZ_NXLL01000038.1 GCF_003364115.1 Helicobacter sp. MIT 00-7814
TGATGAGCTTATTTCTTCTACTGCTGCAGCTGATTGTTCTAATGAGCTAGCTTGTGCTTGAGATCCATCTGTTAGTCTTTGCATAGAGGATTTGAGCTCCTCGGTTTGTGCGTTAATATCGCGTGCATACACTGAAGAATCTCTAAGCATCTTCGCAATAGAATCTCCAAGCGCATTTACAGCATTTTCCAATCCTTGCGCGTTTTCAATGCGTGCTGTGAAGTCATTAGATTCAAAAGCTTTAAATATGCCAGCAGCAACGGATAAATCACCACCCACAAGATCATACAGCGCATTTGACATTTCGTTTAGAGAATCTTTGAGCTTGTTTGTTTGTGGATTGCTACTGCTTTGACTTATTGTTTTTCCAAATTTCCCAACTTTTGCTTCCTCGACGATTTTTACCACTTCATTGACAATAACGGAATCTTTATTGAGATTTTCCTCTGTGCGCTTAATGTTTTCATTAATAGCCGCTGCCATAGCGCCAAATTCATCATGACTTTTCACATCAATAGGCTTTGGCGGGTGTTTGCTCTCGTGGTTAAGGAAGCTAAAAAATGAGCTTAAAGCAGTTTGAATGCGCTCAATTGGGCTAATCAGCTTTCTAATAAACAAATACAAAATAATCGCGCTTAAGATAATTAGCACAATCGCCATAGCAACAGCATATATAAAATGCTCATTAAGTGCGGAAGTGTAGTCATTTTGCGTTGCAGCAGCGACAATCGTCCAACCAAAATCAAACTTTTTGTAAAATGCAAATCTATCATTTCCTAAAGCGTCAAAATAATCAATCGTCCCGCTAGAAGAGCCTTTTTGCAAAGCTTGATTGATGGCTTTTTCAGTGGGGGTAAGCTCGCCACCTTTACTAATATTGTCTGGATTCTTATGAGAAAAAATCCTGCCTTCAGAATCTGTGATATAAATATCCATACTTGGCAACTCTGGGCGCTCGAAGTTTGCAAATCTATTTTGGAAATCTCCCACAAAAATATCTGCGCCTATAACGCCCAAAAACTCGCCCTTCTCATCAAAAAGCGGTGCTGTGACAGTTGAGAGGATTTGCCCTTGATTCTTACCGGTAGCGCTTGGATAAGTAGGCGTTACGATACCTTTAGGATTTTTCGTTGAGAGATATTTTTTCTTTGTTTCTTGATACCATGGGCGCGTGCGCAAGTCTATATCAAGCTTTTCATAGGTATCACGCCCTGTGTATTGCTCCTCATCGTATTCGATAAGCGCTTTGCCATCTTTTTCATACACAAGCACTACAGCTGGATATTTGATTAGGTTGGCAGTTTCTGAAAGCAATGAGCGCTTTTCTTGCACTCTTCTTGATTCATCAGAAATTTTATCAAGCTCATTGAGACGCTCGCGCAACATACTTAAATGTTGCTGGGCTTCAATATCCATTGTAATGTTGATAGTGGTATAAGAAGCTTTAAGCGCGCCTTCTTGAAGACTGCGGAAAAGCTCGATAGTGTTTTGTGAAGTATTTTTGTAATTATAAATTGTCACAATAACGATGACAACAACAAAAATGCTCAAAATGCTAACAACTAGCTTATTTGCAAGGGAAAATTTCATCTTAGCTCCTTAAAAATTTAATTGTTGTGTTGTGTCTAAAAAGGCGCATTATAAGGTTTTCTTGCTACAAACTTGCTTAAAAATGCGCTGATAAAGCCACTCTAGCGCGAAATTGTGCAGAAAATTCACGCTAACTTTTTGGGCGAAAAGCGCTTGTATTTTGCGTATTTGCTTCAATATACGCCCCGCCGATTAAATCAATACAATATGGAATCGCCGGAAACACCGCCTCCAAACATTCCCTAATACTTTTTGGCTTGCCCGGAAGATTGAGAATGAGCGTTTTTCCCCTTATGCCGGCACTTTGGCGCGAGAGAATGGCGGTTGGCACATATTTAAGGCTCACCTGACGCATAAGCTCGCCAAATCCCGGAAGCATTTTCTCACACAAGCTCTCCGTAACCTCTGGGATAATATCGCGCGGTGCGGGTCCCGTGCCACCTGTGGTAACGAGCAAATCACAATGTAATTCATCACACATACGCTTCATAGATTCTTGCAATGGCGCAAAATCATCGCTCACCACTTCATAAAAAAACTCGCAAGGATTCAAAATAAATTCCCCCAAAACCTCTTGTATCGCCTTGCCTGAAATGTCCTCATACTCGCCCCTTGAAGCTCTATCTGATGAAACCAAAATCCCAATTTTTACATTTTGCATAATTGCTCCTTTTTTTTAAGAATCTTAAGAAATAAGCGCGTTAATGAAGTCCAAAATCTCTTGCGGATTGTTTAAATCTAGCACTTTTAAATCGCCCAAAACTGCGCGCTTATCGCTCTTAGCAAGAGAATCTGACAAGGCAAATGCGCTCGCATAAGGGATATAAGCCTTATCAATCTCCTCTCGCGCCACCACTATGCGCTTATAGGGCAGCTCCTTTAGTCCCTCTACAAAGATATAATCACAATCGCTAAAAAACTCTAGCGCCTTTGTGAAAGATTGCTTTTCATACGCGCTTAGCGGGGTAAAAGTGCGCACTGGGGCTATCTCATCAATTGGTATCGTCTTCGCGGAAGTAAATTCCGCTTCGCCTCCACTCCACTGCGTTGCGCGCACATGCTCGGCATTTTTTGCTTGATAAGGCTCGCGCTGGTTGGATTTTTGAGAATCCTGGATTCTATCACTATGCGCTAAAATCGTGCTTTTAAAAGGTGAAATCACCGCCACGCCACTGCTTGCGTTAAAAAACTTAAAACTATCTTTATTTTTTTCTTTGCCTAAGGTGTCAAACTCTGCCTTGTCTTTTGGATCGTGTTTGATGACACCAACGCGCTTGCCTTGCGCCTCACACAGCGCGCAAAGTTTGCAAATAAGCGTTGTTTTCCCGCTATTGCTTTTCCCGCTGAAGCAAATAATTTTTGGCATTATTTTAGCACTCCACTGCCTTGTATCGGCGTGCTACGAGAGAGTGCAAAGATTCTCTTTCCATTTATCACATCATATTTCCAAATGGGCGCATTTGCTTTAAAATCCTCGATAAACTCCTCATATAGGCTTAATGCAGCCTTTCGCTTTGATGAAATCACCGCGCACATATATGAACTCGCGCCCTTTGGCACATCGCCTAGAGAGTGCGCCATGAGAATCTGCGCGCCAGTTAAGCGCGCGCGCTCCTGCCAAGATTCAAACCATTTCTGCAAAAGTGGCGTGTAAATATCAAAGCTTAACGCCTCTATATTTTGGGATTCTGTATTTTGAGATTCTATATTCGTGGCGTTTTTTTGTGTGTTTTGATTTTTAGAATCTTGCGTGCTTGTTTGAGCTTCTGTATTTATCGCCTCTTCTCGCACAATGCCCACAAACACGCACAGCGCGCCATTATTTTGCGCTTTTGCCACTTCTTCCCAATGCGCATAAATCTCTTTTGTTGGCAACGCACCTTTAAAAATCTCTAAACTTCCCTGCATAGCAAATCCCTATAAATTAAAATACGCGCTTCAAAACACATGTGCAAGCTGTGTGCCGCGCACCACGCCATTATGGACATTGACAAATGAGCACTGCGTCACCACCACCGGCGCACTTAGAGAATCTCCAACCTTTACAAAGCGACAAATCGCCTGCGCGTTTGTCTTTTCATCTTGCAACATCGGCGCGAGCAATACGCCACCTTCTTTAAGCTGATTTATCAAAGCTTGCGGGATCTCCCTCGCACACGCGCTAAAAAGTATCGCATCAAAGGGAGCAAACTCGCTCCAGCCCTCTTGTCCGTCACCAAGCTTTGCGAAAACATTATGTGCGCTTAGTTTATGGAATCTGCGCTTTGCCTCTACAAGGAGCTTTTCAATCCGCTCGATGCTAAAGACGCGATCAAAAAGCCTTGAAAGTACCATCGCTTGATAGCCGCTACCACAGCCTATTTCAAGCACGCTTTCGCCACCTTCGGACAAAAGCGCCTCTGTCATAATCGCAACCGTTAGCGGTGAGCTAATCCACTGGGAATTACTCATCGGCAATGCGTCCAAACTATAAGCATTTAGCTTCCAACTACTCGGGACAAATTCCGCTCTATCCACGCTAGCAAGCGCAGATTCTACCTTTGGTGAAAGGAGGACATGCTTTTTGATTTCAGCGACCATTTTGCCAAGCAAATAAGACATTGCCAGCCCTTACGCCTTTAGATCGGTTTGGATATATTTTCTCATTTTGGTAATTTCGCTCAAATCCACCTGCGCGGAGATGATTTCTTTCTTGTCATTTTTATACACCACGCCATAAGGGGTGATGATAGCACTTCCCTTTGCCATCGTGTCGTTTGCGCCATCGCTTGCCACGACAAAGGCTTGATTGATGATAGCTAGAGCTTTGCAAAGCGATTCAAATTGATCCTTTCGCGCCTTGCCCCAAATAGCTGGCACAAAGATAATATCCGCCCCCTGCGCGCGCTTCCACAAATCAATAAAGCGCAATTCAAAGCAATTTATCGCCGCGCATTTAAGAGAATCTACATAAAAAGGCACGATGTCTTCTAGCCCGCCCGCGCTAAAATGCAAATGCTCCTCGCCCAACATAAAAAGCTTATGTTTGGCTTGGCTGTGGATCACCTCGCCTTTGTGAAAGACTTTGAGATTATTAAAATACTGATTGCGCTTTTGCTCAATCATCGTGGTGATAATCGTGCGAGACTTGCTAAGCTCAAGTAGAGATTCTGTAGCGATTTTGGAAAACTCCACTGCTTCTGCCATTTTTTGGTATGCAAATCCGCTAAAAACCACCTCCGGCGTGCAAATTATAGAATCCTCTTGGCACTGCTCTAAAAGCGCGCAAACTTTTTTTAGATTCGCTTCAAAATCTAGCCCTATTTTGACCTGCAAGGAATACAATTTTTTAGAAATCATCGAAATTCACACTCCCTTTTGCGTAGTTTGTTACCTTTGCTTCAAAGAAATTTGTCTTTTGATCATTAAAGCTTGCAAAAGAATCCACCCATTTAATCGGGTGGCTCACATTATAAAGCTTTGGCAAGCGCACTTTTGAAAGGCGCTCATCGGCAAGATATTGGATATACTGCGTGATGATCTCACTTGTAAGCCCTAGAATCTGCCCTTGCGTGATGTATTCTCCCCATGCGGATTCTATCTCTACAGCTTTTCTAAACATTTCAATGACTTCCTCTTCAAGCGCTGGGGTAAATAAATCCGCCCTGTCCTTACGCACGGAATTTATCATGCTTTGGAACAAATACAAATGCGTGACTTCATCTCTTTGGATAAAGCGTATCATCTGCGCGCTTCCTAGCATTTTCCCACTGCGCGCCAAAGTATAGAAAAAGCAAAATCCACTATAAAAGTAGATTCCCTCTAAAATCTGATTAGCAAACATTGCTTTGACAAGATTATGCTCGGTGGGGTTTTTGGCTAGCTCCTCATAGACATTTGCGATATAGTCATTTTTGTGGCGTAGCTGCATATCCACGCGCCACATATCATAGATTTCATCAGTATTTGCAGAGATAGATTCTACCATTACCGCGTAGCTTTGAGAATGCAGTGCCTCCTCATAGGCTTGACGCACAAGCACGAGGTTAATCTCTGGGCTTGTCATATAGGGATTGACATTATCGATAAGATTATTTGTCTGTAAAGAATCCATAAAAATAAGCTGGGCGAGCGCGCGATCATAGCCCAACTTTTCTTGCGGTGTCAGCCCGCCGTTGTAATCGCGCGTGTCGGCATTCATATTGACTTCCTCTGGGAACCAAGTATTTGCGAGCATTGTTTTCCACAAATCATACGCCCACTGGTATTTGATTTTATTCAAATCAAACATACTCGTGGGATTCCCACCAAAGATTTTGCGCTCATTCACGCTTTCCAAACTTTCTGGATTATAAATTTTCTTACGATGGATTTCTGGCATACTCTCCCCTTTAGATTAAATCTTCTTGAGAATCTTTAATGCTTTCAATCACCAAAAGCACCAAACCAAAGGCATTTGCCACCACAGCGCCAAGTGTGAGCGCGTAAGAAAGATGTAAGTTGTCAAAAACCTGCAAAATGACAAATGCCACTATAAGCTGTAAAATCGCCACCAACAAAGTCGCCAAAACCTCCTCTGAAAGCGCGCTTTTCACACCAATACGCAATGTTGCGCACAAAAAATTCACAGAAGTGCTCAAAAACAAAATAATCACGCTCATTTCATACAAAAACGCCACGCTCAAAGTAAGGCTCAACACGCTAAAAAAAACAAAAAATACTCTACCCCAATTCATAACTTTCCTTTTCTCTCACGCGCCCTACACGCGCCCATTTTCATACATTGCCCTTAGTCGCTTTTTCTCCTCTATCTTTTTGCGCTTTTTTTGCTCTTTCTTGTAATATTCCTCTAAATTAAAGCCAAACACAAGCGCCAAGCGAGGTGCGACAAACATCGAGCTATACGCTGCAATCACAACGCCCACAAGCATAGGAAGTGAGAATCCTTTGATAATCTCCCCGCCAAAGACAAACAATGTCAAAAGCACCAAAAACACCGTGAGCGAAGTTAAAAGCGTGCGCGAAAGCGTGGCAGAGACGGCTTCATTAATCACATAGCGCATATCTTTCATTCTGCGCGAAAGCATTTGCTCCCTAATCCTATCAAAGATAATAATCGTGCCATTAATCGAGTAGCCAATGAGTGTAAGAAGCGCAGCTAGCACCTCTAAACTAAAATCTAAATCCGTGATAATCACAAGCGCTGAGACCATCACCACATCATGCGCAAGTCCCATAATCCCAGCGAGCGAAAAGCGCCACTCATAGCGGAATGAAATATACACCATCATCGCGCAAAGTGCCAAAACGATAGAAAGAATGCCTTTTTTCTTAAATTCATCGCCCACTTTTGAGCCAATAGAATTGCTTCGGCGGATTTCAAATGCCCCGCTGGGTGCGAGAACCTCATTTACAACCTTATCGATATTATTTTGACTTGCCTCATCTAACAATGGTAGTTTTAAAAGTGCCTCATTTGGCGCGCCAAACTCACTTACTTGAAACCCGCTAAAACGCGGATCTTGTGAGAGAATCTCTCTAATTTGCCCCAAAGGAGCTTTGGGCGCATTGGTGTATTGAATCTGCACAATATTACCACCCGCAAAATCAATCCCTAGCTTAAAGTCCTTCACCACGATAAGCGCGATTCCCGCTATGCACAAAATCGTAGAGACAATAAGCCCATAAGTGCTATATTTGACAAAATCATATACTTTTGTTTGCTTAAAAAGTTCCATTATTTAGCTCCATTTTGCGCGCTTTGTGTGTTTTGCGCATTTTGTGCGTTTGTGGGCGTGTGGGAATCTGCCCTAATCCCAAACCAAAACCACAAATGACGCGTCTTGCCAATTTTTGGTAAAAGTGCTTGATAGATTCCCTGTGTGCCGATGATTGCAGTTAGGACAGAAGCTAAGATTCCAAGACTCATCGTAATCGCAAAGCCTTTGATTGCGCCTGTGCCATTTGCATAAAGCAGTACAGCGACTAAAAGCGTCGTGGCGTTAGAATCAAATATCGCACGCGAAGCATTTGCGTAGCCTAGCTCAATGGCTTTTGCGATACTATTGCCAGCGCGCAAAAATTCCCTAATGCGCTCATTAATGATAATATTTGCATCGACTGCCATACCCACGGTTAAGACGATTCCAGCCATTCCGGGCAAGGTGAGCGTCGCGCCAAAAAGTGCCATAACCGCGACAATTAGCACGATATTTACTAAAAGCGCGCCAACAGCGATAACACCAGCAAAGTTGTAATACAGCACCATAAAGACTACAACAAGTAAAAATCCGCTCACTAGCGCAACCAAAGACGCACGAATGCTATCTTCACCTAGGCTTGGTCCCACGCTACGCTTTTCTAAAATCTCCATAGAAGCCGGCAACGCACCACTTTTTAAAATCGTCGCTAAATCCGCCGCAGAATTTTTATCAAAATCCCCTGTTATCTGTCCGCTATCAGTCAAACGCGCCTGAATCGTAGGCGCGGAATACACCTTTTCATCAAGCACGATTGCGAGGTGATTGCCGATATTTGCGCCTGTGAAGTTCCCAAACTTGCGCGCCCCATCAGAATCTAGATTAAAACTCACAACATAGCGATTGTTCTGATCCTTGTTTGGCAAGGCATTTGTGACAGATGCGCCATCAAGCACGGGGACTTTTTTTAGCAAAATCTTACGCACAGGGAGATTTAAGCGCGCTTCTTGCTCGCTTTGCGCAAAAGGCAAAATCACATCGCCATAGCTTTCTGCCTCTGCCTCGCTCATTAGCTCCACGCGTGCATTGCGTTCCTCATCTACTGCCATAAATTGCAGGTGTGCTGGCTTTGAGATGAGATTCCTCAAGCGTTCCTCTTCCTCTGGCGTGCTTTTCCCCGGCACTTCTACGAGGATATTTTGCCTGCCTTGCCTTGTTACGCTTGTTTCACTTAGCCCAAAAATATTGAGACGATTGCGGATTGTGTTAATCGCTTGATTAATCGCGTCCTCCTCAATCTGCGTGATTTCCTCAGGGGTAAATCTAAGCGTGTAAAAATTGCCATTTTCTATAATCTCTAATCCGCTAAACTTCGCAAGCATCGCGTTTAGCTCGCCTTTTTGCTTAGGATCAAAAAGCTCAAAATTTAGGCTTTTATCCTCAATTTTCACAGAATCTATGAGCAATTTTTTGTCATTTGCTTCATAAGTGATACTTGAAGCAAGCGAGGAAGTCCGCGCTTTTAGCGCTTCATCAGTCCTCACACCAAGCAAGAGATTAAGCCCACCTTGCAAATCAAGCCCAAGCGTTACCTTAGGTCCAGATTCTGTTTGAAAAAATGACGGGATACTTAAGCCAACGCCGAGAAATGCCGCGATAATCAGCAACCATAAACGATAAGTTAAACCTTGTTTCATTGATTTAAACCATTATTTTTGCTCGTTTTCCTCATCAAGCTTGTATGCCACAAATTCCTTTGACAAGCGCACGATTGTATCGTCATTGAGCTTCACGCTAAAGAAATTTTCTTCAGGCTTTACCACTTCAACTATCAATCCACCGGTAGTGATGATTTTATCGCCTTTTTTAAGGTTTGTAATCATCTCTTGGTGCTTCTTGCGGCGCGAGTTTTGCGGGCGCACGATGAGCAAATAAATAAGCGCGATAAAAAAAAGTATCGGAGCAAGTCCCAAAAGCATTTCTTGCACGCCACCTTGCGCGGCTACTTGTTGTGTTGGTTCCATGATTGTGTCCTTTTGCAATTTTAAGAAAATATTAAGGCGAGATTGTAGCTAATTTTGCTTAAAAAATTGTTGAAAAATAAAGAATCCCCTTGGGAATTTTCCTTGTGTGATTCTTAAGACTTATCGGTTGTGAATAAAGCATTAACCTTGCGTTTTTATAATGAGCGCTTTTTAAATCCAACAAAAAGGAACTCAATGAGTGCATATTCACAAAAGGGCAAGGTTTTAGGGCGCGCGATTTGTGCGGCGATTTTGAGCATGGGGTTATCATCAGTGGCGCTAGCGGATTCTCAAAATGCGCAGAAATACGACGCGGAGGCGATTGCTGATATTTTTTATAAGCTTAATGGCGATCCAAAAGATCCACATAAGAAAATTAACCACACTAAAGGCTTTTGCGCAGTGGGGAAATTTATCCCGCAAAAAGGTATAGATTCTAAGCTTGGGATTCCACTTTTGGCAGAATCTAGCATTCCTACACAGGTGCGCTATTCCCTAGGCGGTGGCAATCCTCACGCGAGCGATAAGAGCAAATTACGCGGTATGGCGCTAAAGATGGAGGGCAAAAAAGATTCTTGGGAATTAGTGATGTTTAATGCAGAAATTAACTTCGCTAAGAATCCGCAAGAGTTTTGGCAATACTTCGCTATGCGCGTGCCGGGTAAAGATGGCAAGCCAGATAGCGAAAAAATAAAAAAGCTCACAAACGAGGTGGATTCTTATCGTAATTTTGACGCTTATATGAATACGATAGGCATCACGCCAAGCCTTGCAAATACGAACTTTAACAGCGTGCATACATTTTGGTTTAAGGACAGCAGAAAAGCTTCTAAACAAAGCGAGCGCGCTGCGAGGTGGAAATTTGTCCCCAAAAATGGCGTGAAATACGCCTCACAAGAAGAGCTTGCGAAGCTGGGCGATGATTTTTTGAAAGCTGATTTTGAGCGCCAAAGCAAAACCGCACCAATCGCGTATGATATGTATCTTGTCTTTGCTAACAAGAGCGATGCGACTGATAATACCACAGCGCTTTGGAAAGGCAAGCATGAGGAATTGCTTGTTGGGACTTTGGAAGTGGAAAAATATGAGGGCGAAGAGTGCAATGGCGATGTTTTCATGCCTTCTACCTTGCCAGAAGGGATTAATCCACCAAAAGATCCGCTTTTTGAAATCCGCAATGAAGTCTATGGACTAACTTTCGGACGCAGACAATAAGGGCGTGCAAGCACACCAACAACCTCGCAATAGATAACACTGAAATATCATTGCGAGGGATACAACCCCAAAAACAATTTATACAAGATTCTATTCCCTTTCCCTCACGCACCTCACATACTCACAAACACACACCACAAACCCTATAAACGCCATAACGCCTAAAGCAGTCACTGGTGACATATAGCGAGTTTCAGGCACCGTTGAAAATGCTGCGATAAAAAATGCGCTAAAAAATCCTGCAAATCCTACGCTAAAGCTAAAAACAAGCAAAGCCCTTACATATTGAGATTCTCTAAAAATATATTCTTTCTTGTCGCGCCTTAGTATTTTTGCATACTTGCTATAAATCCAAACCATTGCGCTTCCAACCTTTTCTCTTCTAACGCATAAAAGCAAAAAGCTTAGAATCATCACCACAGCACTTGCCACAACACCTACAATGTGATTGAGTGTAAATTTGTGTTCAAACAAAAATGTATAGATTTTTTCACGCAAAGGGCTGAAAGTCACACTGCGTTCATTTTTTGGGAAAGTGGAAGTAAGACTTACATGCCAAGGGTGTGATGGCTTTCCTTGCATTTGCTGGGAATTAAACATCCATTTTGGATTTTGCACCCACATAGCTTTGATAAAATCACCTTCTAATTTTAAAAAATTCTTTGGGTACTTTAGCGCTGCTTTGAAAAACTCCCTATTAAGCCCCTCAAGTTTTATGCCCGGCTTAAATGGGCGCACATCACCATATCCCCAACCAACATTCATCGGATCTGCATTAAGTGGGAATTTATAAAATACCTCTTTGACATTCTCCCATGTTTTACCCTCTGCATACCATTCTTTCCTAAAGCAGCTAGAATCATCAGCTGGCACGCATGCTCCAGCGATTTTATGCAATACCATATGATTTGCAGGGTATGCTTTATTAATCACAAGCATCTTTGGCACACCAACTACAATGCCAACACATAACACAGCACTAACAACTAGCGAGACTATATACCAAAGAACAAATTTCTTTCCCTCTAATCCACGCAACAATAAATAACAAATAATAAAAAACGCAGGATACACGCTAAAAATAGCATTATGACGCCAAAGGATAGCAAAAAACAACAAAACCCCTACAAGCACCCACAGCACCACACGCCAAATTTTACACAAAGGCACAAGCACCAAAAACAACAGTATGCTATACACACATAAAAGCATCATAGGCAAAGCAAAGCTATGGTACTGAATGAAATTTTGAAAATAAATATTCCCAATAAAAAGTGGAAATAATGCTAAAAGCGCAAATTTACTCCTAAAATGGATATATAACCCACATACCAAGAATGCTAAAGCAGCATGAAAAGGCACGAGATTAAACAAATACAAATAATACAAGTGCTTGCCAAAGCATTTGTACAAAAACTCTACCACATACGCAATAAATACAGGGTGCGCGTCATTTTTTGCCAACGCAATGGAATTATAAGTATCCCCAATCACATGGAATCCCGGAAACCCAAGCCAAAACTGAAACACA
>NZ_NXLL01000039.1 GCF_003364115.1 Helicobacter sp. MIT 00-7814
GGGGAGCGACTTCGCAATTCAAGCCCCCTTGTCCCCCTGCAAAAAAAGAAACTTTAAAACGCAGAGTGGGGTTAAGCCAAACAAAAGGATTCTGATAAATAGAATCTTTGAAAAGGAATTAAAAATACAAATAAGATTCTGAAAATTCTAAAAAAGAAAATTTTAGAAATTAGAAAATTGCAGAATCTAGAATCTCGCGAAGTTTTTGCAAGATTCTAAAAAAACTAGATTCTAAAATGGATTGTTTCACTAACGCTCGCAATGACTCAATTTTTCAGAATCGCTTGCTTTCACTTTTCAAACTTCTTTAGATTCTCTAAAATTGTTTTTTCACGCAAAAGGTCGCTCCCCCTCCTCACTCCCCCCACGCCAGAAAAGCTCCGCGCTTTTCTTCTCTCGGAGGGAGAGCCTCGCTGTTTCCCTTGCTAGAAAAAAATCGGGCATTAGCACTTCTGCTAATGCCCGATTTTTTTCACCACGCAAGGGGCGAGAATAAGGGTTACGCATTTTCAATGCGTAACTTGAATTCCTTTATTCCATTTACAGCCACTTTGGATTAGCTGTAAGGCTAACTAGAAGCCAGATTCTATAGCTTGGAAGCTTGAGCGCATGCTGGATTTTCTCCCTGATAATATCAAGTTCCTTTGCGTTGATGCTAAGCCCATGCGTGTCTAAAATATTTACCTCAATCATAAAAAACCGCCCGCTTTTTGCCACATGCGTATCATATTCGCTAAAGCCATATTCCTTGCTCAAATCCTGCATAATTTGCGTAATTTGAGAATCTAGCTCCGGCGGGGCAACCATCACCAAATCTTTGAAATTTGCAATCATAATCTTAAGCGGGCTAAAAGCTAATCCAAAAGAAAGGAAAATAAGCAACAGCGGGTCGATGTAGTGGCTAATCGCGCTTTTTTGCTGCGGATCAAAAAGATACACACAGCCAAATGCCACAATCGCGCCAAAATACAGCGCACAATCAATAAGCCACTCCGTCCTATCAACATAAAGCAACTCAGAATCTAAGCGCTCTGCATAAAAATGCGTGTAAGCAAAAATCCCAAGGCAAAGCACAAACGCGCAAATCGTATAAATCACAGCACTTCCAAGCTCTAAGCTATAACCGCCTTTAATCACAGAATGCACGCCAGAAAGCAGCGCATACACGCACACAGCGAGTAAAACCGCGCTTTTAAAGAAATTCACCATCGGCTCAAAACGCACATAGCCATACTGAAAAATATCATCATCTTCTTTGTAAATATAGCGCGAAGTCACCACACTCAAAAGCCCCAAAGCCACGCTCACGAGACACACAATACCATCAAAAATAATCGCGCTTGATTTCATAAACTGCCCAAATCCTATGCCAAAAATCGCCAAAAGAAGCGCACAATACATTGAAACTTTGAGTGCACGTTGCTCTTTTGTCTTGTTTTCTTGCATATTATGAGAATCTTCAAGGCGCACTTTTTTGCCGTAATTTTGCTTAGTTTGCCCTCTTTGTGTGATTATTTCGTGCAAATTTAAAAGAGTGTTTTTACTAAAGGTTTTAAATTTACTTGTGTATATTTTAAGAAATTCTTTTGCCTTTACAAAACTATTTTCTTGCTTCCTTGAAACATAGCCATAAACAAATCCAAACAAGATAAAAAGCGGCTGCAAAACAATATTAAATACAGAATCAAAAAGAAAATGCGCGCAAAAACCACAAATTAGCACACATAAGCTTAATGCAACTAGCCTATCGAACCTTGAGTTTGCATTTATGCTAAATTTACGAGCGCGCGCGAAAAGCATTCCCGCAAAAGTTGCAATCGCCATAAAACCAAACAATCCATAAGCTAACATAAAACTTAAAATAAAATTATGCGGATTATTATAGCCATTGTGCTTTGAATCGCTGATTGAGGCATAAACACGATTTTGTGGATTCTTAGTGTTGGGGTTGTTATAGTAATGCCAAAGATATTCACCCATTTGATAAGCTCCTACAATGTGTGGTTTAATAGGATTTTCAAGAATGGCAAGTAAAGCAGATTTATTCATTGCAATTCTTGCGAGAGAAGAATGTTCCCAGCTAATAGGATTTTTGCCGTCCTTTGTGCTTTCTTTAGCGCACACAAACCAACCATTAAAACATAATGCATCATATTTACCCATTTCACTAGGCGCACTACTCCACACAATAGTAAAATTTTCCATCATATGCGCAAAATTATAACGCTCTGGTAGGGTTTTACTGTAATGATAACCATAAAAGCCCAACCCTACACATAGCACAAAAAATAAAGGCAAGGTAATTTTTTTGTATTTATAGCGATACAACAAAAATGGTGCTATTATCATTACAATAAACGCCACAAAAAAAGAGCGCTCACCATTACCAAGTATCGCTTGAACGCAAGGAATAAGTCCCAGCAAACAAAGAATCTTTAACCACCATTTTTTAAAAACAAAAACTCCACTTATGCAAATAGCACTAGATAAAAATAACCAAAAGCTTATAGTGTAGACAGCTTGAAAATAAAATGGAACATTGTAAGTAGTGTTTGATTTAGAGGCTACCTCAATCGTTCCATAAACATCTATAGCGCATAATAATCCAATAAAAACAAAACATATAATTACAAGCTCGCGCTTCGCGTATAAGGCAAACAAAAATCCAGCTAAAAAAAGTGGCAAATAACCAACCACATTAGAATTTACCGCGCTTAGGACTTGAGAAAATGTGCGGGGCAAAATGGGATTAAAATAAGTCAAAAGCCCGCAAATCACTACGATTCCAAAGCAAAGAAGCGGAATTTTTAGCGCTTTAAAATCTTGTTTTTGAAAGCGTTTGTAAAAAAAAAGGATAAATAAAAGCGCGCCTAAGTGAAAAAATGTCTGCGCGTGCAAGCTGTTTTTCCCAAATGATGAAAGCCCCAAAGCATACAACACAAAGCCTGTAGCAAAAAGCAAAAAAATGAGAATCTCCACATATTTTGCGCTGTAAAAATAAAGAAGCTCAAAAAACTTTTTTTGCAGAGACAAGAAAATCCTTTATGTGGTTTTAGAGAAATAAAGTGCGTATTGTAGAAAAAAATGTCTTAAAAAGTTGTTTGACTTTGACAAGCCAAACAAAAAAGTGTGCGCAGATTCTGCAAAGTTTAGATTCAAAAGAAGCGGGGTGATAGAAAAATTAGAATTTAAAATTCACCCCAAGCATAATGCGTGCAATTCCGCTAGGGACTACTCTTGTGCGCGTTGTGGTATTTGGGTTAAAAAATGTCTCTCTAGTAAATGCCGAGCTAAAGTAGCGGAATTTTAACTCTAACTCCAAAAACTTCGCCACTTCATAGCCCAAACCAAGATTTATCCCCATAGTAAGGGCTTTTTGATCATCATATGCACCCTCAACTTGCGCAAAATTCTCCCCCAATCCAAGTCCGCCAAAAAGCGAAAATCTCGGTGTAGCATAATAGTGATAGTCCGCATTAAGCGTGAAAAGATTGTAATTTATACCTCCCACAAGATAGCCAAGATCGCTAAACTGCACGCGCGAGTAGTCAAAATAAAGGCGCAGTGCGTGCTGATAAGGTTCTGCATCTCTTAAGAAAAACTCATAGCCGATATTTACGCCATATGCAAGTCCGCCAGCAGCGTTATTTGGCGCAGAGGTAACACGCCAAATAGGCGCACCAGCAAACTGATGCCCCTGTGCTATTTCTAGCCCACTTCTTTGAATCTCATTTGCACCAATCCCGCCATTAATACCAAAAATAAAGGTATTTTCCCTAGCAGCAAGAGCGCCAACAAGCACACAAAATACAAGAAAAATCTTTTTTACACCACACATGCGCTCCCCCTTCTTTTTGCTAGATTATTAGATTTTAAGGCTTTAAAAGCTCACATTTAAGCATAAAATTTTCAATAAGATTCTAAAAATCTACTTTTCTATATAAAAACTTTTCACATAAGAATCTATTGCTTGCAATACCTCATCTTTGATATGAAGCTTTAGGCACAGCACGCTAAGTTGGAAGCCCATATCTTGGAGCTTAACTTCATCTTTTGTAGTGACAAGAAGGCTTGTAGCTTGAAAATGCGCGATTTGGGATTCTAAAAATTCCTTATCAAATCTCGCGTGATCGCGCAATGTGATTTTCCCAACCACCTTTGGCAAAAACTCATCTAAGCGCGAAGGATTAGCAATCGCTGTCAAAAGCAACATGCGCTCGCTCTCATTTTCTACCGCCACTTCGCGCGTGTATTCTATGCCTTCACGCACGAGCAAATCCGCGCTTTTATAAAGATAGGGCATCTCGCGATACATTCCACTTGGGATAGGAAAGGGGAAGTAGGGCTTGAGCTTTGGTTGTAAGATGAGATTGAGCTTTTTAAAGTTGAAACGGAATCCATCGTCTAAAAAAATACATTTCGCGCCTAATTCTTTGGCTTTTTCTATCGCTTCTACGCGGTTTTTGGAGACGATGACGCTTGCGTTTTTCACGCTTTTTGCTAAAAGATAGGCTTCATCGCCAGATTCTTTTTCTCTGCATTGCAATTCCCCCCAAAGACTCACAATCAAAAGTCCCTTGCTTTGGCGTTTGTAGCCTCTTGAGATGATGGCTACTTTTTCATATCTTTTGGCTACTTCAATGATAAATGGCGTCTTCCCACTGCCGCCTAGCACGAGATTCCCAACGCTTATAATTGGCAGGTTAAAATCATAATAGCGGGAGAGTTTCCGGCGCAAAAGCGCAGAGATCGCATACAAAAAAGAAAGGGGCAAAAGCGCGAGACTTAGCACCTTCTGCCAAAATGTCGGATTATAAAAATAAGAATCTATAAAACGCATATATTCCCTTTTTTCAAACTTTCATTCATTAAACCACGCAAGATTCTAAAAATTCTAACCAATAAAAAAGAATCTTGCAAATCAAAGCAACCAAAAAATGTCAAATATGCACGCGAAACGCAGTGGAGCGGAGGCGAAGCGGAATTTACTTCCGCGAAGACGATACTAGTTAATGGAATACTAGAACAAATCCCCCGCTTTTGGCTTATAGAATCTTGCAAGTTTATCATCAAGTGGTACTAAAAATCTATAAAAAATCGGCACGATAAGCAATGAAAGCAACATCGACACAATAAGCCCGCCAATCATCGCAATACCTATGGGATTTTTCATCGCCTCACCCGCGCCATTAGCAATCGCAAGCGGAAGCATACCAAAAACCATCGCAATCGTCGTCATCAAAATCGGGCGCAAGCGCAATTCCCCAGCGCTTATAATCGCGCTCATTATATCCATGCCTTCCTTGCGCTTTTCATTTGCCACATCAATAAGCAAAGTCGCGTTTTTCCCAACCATACCCATAAGTAGCATAAGCCCCATAAGCGAGAACATACTGAAAGTTTCCCCTGTGATAAAAAGCGCAATAAACGCGCCTGAAAAGCTTAGCGGAAGCGTCACCATAATAATAAACGGCTGTAAAAAGCTCTCATACAACGCCGCCAAAATAAGATAAATCAAAATAATCGCCGTAACAATCGCCACGCCAAAAGCCACCAAAGTTTCTTGCATATTTTCCACTTCGCCTTGCAGTTTGTAGCTCGCACCGGGCTCTAGCCATTGATTTTGTGGATCAAGCACGACTGAAAACAAATCCCCAAGGCTCGCACCAGAATCTTTATTCACCTGCGCATACACAGTAAGGCTTCGCTGGCGGTTAAAGCGCGTAATCGTCGAGGCTGTCTTTGTCTTCTCAATACTTACAAGCCCTTCTAAAAACATAAGTTCGCCCTTAGCATTTTTCACCTGCAAGCGTTTAATATCCTCAAGCACGCGCCTATCAGAATCTGGCACACGCAAAGTGATGTCATATTCCTTGCCATTTTCTTTGTAATAGCCCACAGGATATTCACCAGAAAATGCCGCGCGTATGGAGTTACCAATTTCTTGCGAGCTCACGCCATATTTATTTGCATTTGCGCGCACAATGTGGAATCTATACTCTGGCGCATCATCAGCTTTGTTTAAGTGCAAATCCGTCGCCTTGCCTGCTAGCTTTGTTTCAAGGAGGTTGTAGAGATTTTGCTGGGTTTTGTAGAGAATCTCATCATTTGGCGCAAGAAGGGCGATTTGGAAAGGCGAGTTATCCCCGCCACCGCCAATATCTGAAACCTCAACAACTGAAATTGTCATATCCTTTGCTACTTCGTTACTTTTCAAAAGTCCGCGCACCTTATCCATAACCGCAAACTGCGTATTTTCCTTGCCCTTGCGCTCATTTCTATCAAGCATTTTTGCATAGATTTGCGCTTTGAAAATATTTTTTTGGGAATTGTAGCCAATTTGAAGCGTTGCAAAGCGCGTGGTTGGCTCATTTAGCACGATATCTTGCAAAATCCCACTTCTGCGCTTCATCTCTTCCATGCTAATGCCCGGCGCAACTTCAAGGAAAATATTATATTCGCCCTTGTCCTCTTTTTTCATAAAATCAAAGCCAAGCGTGCTTGACAAAAATAGCGAGCCGATAAACACCGCAATCACGCCAGCAAGCACGATGAGCTTGTTATTTAGCACAAAGCCAAGCGTTTTTACATAGATTCTATCAAGCGCGTTGAAAAAACCTTCCGTCTTGTAATAGAATTTAGAATGCTTAGGATTTACGACAATTGAGCTCACCATGGGGATAAAAGTCACCACCACAATATAAGAAAGCCCAATTGCAAGGGCTACGGTGATACCAAAGCTTTGGAAAAATTTCCCCACAATCCCGCTCATATTCCCAACAGGGATAAACACTGAAAGCAACATCGCAGAAATCGCCACAATCGCAAAACCAATCTCTCTCACGCCTTCATACGCAGCCTCGCGCTTAGGCAGTCCAGATTCTAGCTTTTTGTGGATATTTTCAATCACCACAATCGCATCATCGATGATAATCCCAATCGCAAGGGTGAGCGCTAGGAGAGTGAGCATATTAAGCGTTAAATCAAACGCACTCATAAGCGCAAATGTCCCAATAATCGACACAGGGAGGCTTAATGCTGCCACAATAGTAATGCTCACACTGCGCAAGAACAAAAACACAATGCTCACCGCCAAAATCGCGCCAAGCAAAAGGTCAAACTTCACATCAGCAATAGAATCTTCAATGTAAGTCGTCGTGTCTTTAAAAACCTGCACTTCGTAGTCTTTACTCACAGCCTCGATTTCTTTGAAAGTCTGTTTGACGGCTTGAGCGATTTTTATGTCATTTTGCCCTGAGATTTTTTGCACTTCAAAGATAACACCGGGCGTCTTATCATAGCTCGCATAAGTCCTATCCTCTTCGATAGAATCTTCAATGCGCGCAATGTCTTTTAAGCGCACGCCATCACTTACGCGGATTTCGCCCATTTCCTCGATATCATAGCTATTGGCATCAGTGGTAAGCGCCCATTCAGTTTTTTGACTTACCAGCCTTCCGCCATCAACTTCGAGATTCTCCTGCCCGATGAGGTTTGCTAGGGTTGAGTAGGTGAGATTGTATTTATTCATAAGCGTTGGATTTGGGTAGATTCTGATTTGTCGCTTACGATAGCCGCGCACTTCCACGCTTCCCACACCGCTAATTTTTTGCAACATCGGCTTTATGATATTATCCGCATGCTTCATCATCTCACTTGGTGGGACTTTGGTGCTTGTGAGGAAAAGTGAAATCACAGGCGCAGAGCCTGTATCTACCTTCCGCACACTTGGGGAATCCACCCCGCTTTCAAGCTTCACCGTGCCGATTTTATCACGCACATCAGCCACAGCCACATCAAGATCTTTTTCAAGCTGGAATTCCACCACCACAATGCTTGTATTACGCACGCTTGAAGAAGTTACTTTTTTAATCCCATCAATCCCTAGCACCGCTTCTTCGATTTTATCCGTTACTTTTGTCTCAATCGTTTCTGCGCTCGCGCCCTGATAGGTTGTAATCACCGTCACCACAGGGAAATCCACATTTGGGAAAAGCGAGATAGGCATTTTATTTACCGCCAAAAAGCCAAAAAATATCACAGCCAACGCAAACATAAGCGTGGTAACCGGGCGAGTAATGGCGAATTTATACATAAATGCTCCTTTTTGTTTTTGCCTTATGGTGGGAATCTGCTAGATTTTGCTAGATTCTATGGATTAGCTTTTGTGCAAAATCGCGCGTGTAAAACGATTAGTTATTTTGTCTGTATATACCCATCTCCAAATGTCCCGGGTATGATGCCCTCCACCAACGCTTCTGCTTTGACTTTACGATTAGATTCACTTGCGGTTGGATAGATTTTATTAATAACTGCGACTTGTTTGGAATCTATCCCATCAACGCTAAACTCAAACTTATCGCCGACTTTGACCTTGCTAATGTATTTAAAGTCAAACTCTAGCACGATTTTCACTTCTTGGCTGATGAGCCTAAAAAGTTGCGTGCTATTTGCGCCCACACCATCGCCTAGCTCGACATCTTTAGAGGCGATCACTCCATCAAATGGCGCGCGCAAAATACTTTTGCTTAAAAGTGCTTCTTGGTAGGCAAGATCTGCTTCAAATTTTTTATAATCCGCGTAATAGCGCTCCAGTGTGTTTTTATCCACAGCGCCACCAGATTTTTGGTAGCGCTCATATTGCTTTTTGTTAAAGATAAATTGCTGGCGGATAGATTCTATTTGTGCGCGCTGGTCTTGGCTAAAAAGCTCTAAGAGTTTGTCGCCTTTTTTTACCGCGCTTCCCACATCGACATATATTTCTGTCACAATGCCACTATTTCCTAGGCTCAGATTCGCATCTTTAATAGCCTGCGCGTTAAAAATCGCATACACGCTCTCCGCATTGAGAATCCCGCAAAAAAGCATGCTTGCTAACCAAAGCCTTTTGCCCGCACTTATAAATCTTTGCATCACGCCCCCCTTTTTAGCCTTTGCTTATATTTTAGCACTTGTTTAAGCGCCCTTGGCTTAGGCTATTTTTGTATGTAGTCCTCGATTTCCTGCCCGCTGTAATACAAATAACGCGCCTTTTCTATCTCATAATCATTGAGACTTTGGATAAAGGTTGTTTCCGCATTAAACTTCGTGCTCAAAGACTGCAAATAGTCTGTAAAGTTGAGAATCTGTGAATTATAGCGTTTTGCGACATTTTCAAAGCTGATATTTGCAGATTTTAGCGCAGCTTCGGCACTTTTGATTTTTGCTTGGGCGATTTCTAGGCTTTTGCGATAAAGTTTTTCATCTTTTTCCTGCTCGTTTTTCTTGTATGCTAGCTCTTTTTGTGCCTGCAGTGCGCTATAACGCAAGGCTTCTTTTTGCTTTGAAAGGTTAAAAAAGTCAAAAAGGCGCATATCCACGCTCACTCCTAGCACATTTTGCGTTGGTGGGAAGCTCATTTTCATAAAGTTACTCCCACCAAAGCTAAAGCCTCCGCCTGCGCCACCGCCACCTAAAAGCTCATCAAGTGCAGGCTTTGAAGTGACATTACCTAGCGAATTCCAGCTAAAACTATCGCTAACTGCGATTGTCGGCAAATAAGTCACTTGCTTTGCTTGGAAAGTGATACTTTTTGCGCGCTCTTCAAGGGCGATGATATCTTGACGTTTTTGCATATTAAAGGTTGGCATTTTGATATCCACGCGCTTTAAATCCTTGACTTCAAGGTTTGTAAGAAGGGAAAGCATAAGCTTATTACGCTCCATTTCAAGCACGATATTTGCGATGTCATGCTCGGTGGTGAGAATCTGCGCGCGCAAAGATTCTAAATCATCAATAGTCGTAAGCCCGGCTTTATAAAGGCGCTCAATACGCTTGATATTTGCCGCTAGCTCTTTGCGGCGTTGCTCAAGGGAAATCATCTGCGCTTGATTTGAAAAATATCCATAATACTGCTCAATCACGCTTAGGAAAAGTTGCTCTTTTGTATTTGCCCTATCAGCGATACTTGAGCGGTGCAAGGAGCTTCGCTCGCGCACTTTGTTATAAGTCTTAAGCCCGCTAAAGACTTCCCAATTTGCGCGCAGGCTCGCGGTATGAGTTTGCATTGTGCGGTAAGTATTGTTTGTATCTTGGAAAGAATAGCTTCCATCAAGCGTGGGGAAAAACTCTCTTTGCGCTGCAGCCTTATTTGCCTCTGCCTGCAAAATTGCAATATCTTTTGCCTCTAAGTTGTAGTTGTTTTTTGCCCCTTCCAAAAGATCGCTCAAGCTTAATCCATCATTTGTCGATGGGCTAAGAATGCTTAAATTTTCATGAAAGCTAAGCTCTTGTGAATCATCTACTATCGTAGAATCTGCCTCATCTGCGAATGTCAAAGAAGTTCCAAATATAAGAAATGTGGCTAATGTAACGCCTAAAAAACGCATTGTATCTCCTTGTATAAATCAATAAAATAAGGCAGAAGTATAGTATAAAATTGTTACTATAACAATATATTACAATTAATTTCAACAATTTAAGCAGGTTTCATTTCGAAGTCAAATAGGCTTTAAGCCCTGCGTAGATTCTTAGCAGAATCTATAACAAGGCTTATCCTTCTTGCGTTTGCAAGGCGTAGTTCATCATCTCATCTTCAGCGTAATCTTCCAAACTCACAATTTCATAAGAATCTGCATCGCTTAGGATTTTTTCTGTAAGCAAATGATTGAGTTTGTGACTTCCTGCAAAGGCGATGTAAGTGCCAAGCAAAGGCATACCAATAAGCGCCATATCACCAATTGCATCTAAAATCTTATGGCGCACAAACTCATCTTTGTAGCGCAAGCCCTCTTTATTCATAATGCCATTTTCATCAAGCACGATACAATTTGAAAGATCGCCACCTTTTGCCAACCCAATTGAGCGCAGATAATTGACTTCATTTAAGAATCCAAAGGTGCGTGCGCGCGCAATCTGCTCGATATAATCTTTGGTAGAAAAAGTAAATTTATAGGATTGCTCTTTGATGGCTTGATGCGGGAATTTAATGCTGAAATCAAAAATTGTCCTCTCACTTGGCTCCACACGCACAAATTTATCGCCATCTTTTAGCTCTATAGGTTTTTTAATCTCAAGCGCGCGTTTTGGCGCGTTTTGGCGCACGATTTGCGCCTCCTCCAAAAGCATACAATGCCCTATCGCGCTCCCATCTAGAATCGGAACTTCTTCATTATCAAGTGTGATTTTGAGATTATCAATGCCATGCGCATGGATTGCGGAGAGCAAATGCTCGATTGTAGAAATGCGCGCCTCGCCTTTCCCAAGCACCGTAGCCATTTTGGTATCCACGACATTTTCGGGCTTTAGCTCGATATTTACACCCAAATCGCTTCTATAAAATACTATGCCACTATTTTCCGCCAAAGGCTCTAAAGTCATCTTTACAGGCACGCCTTTATGCAAGCCAATGCCGACAAGCTCGACTTTTTTACCGATTGTTTTTTGTTTCATCGCGCACTCCTTGTAAAAATTTTATGCTCTTTTATCGGTGGATTCTAGCGTGCTTTTATGTATAAAAGGGATTTTTTGGTGAAAAAATTAATAAAGCTTAGATTTTCAGAATCTCTTAATTTAGTTTAATCCTGCTTAATTTCTCAAAGTTTCTTTTTTTGCAGGGGGACAAGGGGGCTTGAATTGCGAAGTCGCTCCCCTTATCCCCCTGCACCCC
>NZ_NXLL01000003.1 GCF_003364115.1 Helicobacter sp. MIT 00-7814
AGTGGGTATCAATGAAGTTAAAATATTTGGGAAAAAAGGAAGCCAAATGAATTTGGGAAACGCAATATTACAAATGGAAGGCTTAAAGTTGGCTTATAGAAAATAGTTTTTCACAAGAAAAATGAAAATTTCTTGTGAAAATTTAGATTCTCTCTTGCAAATTAATCCAAAACCTCGCAGTAAAGTGCTGTTTCAGTGCTTATACTAAAATCAAGTGGCTTATGGATTTTAAAGCTGTAGCCCAAATTCCAAGATTCTATCATGGGCTTAATCTCAAAGAAATCCGCCCCATTATGATAAATACTAATAAGCATCGCGGGCTTTTGAGCTTTTATCGTCTCCATCGCGCCCTTTAAAAACTCCTGCTCAAAGCCTTCAATATCAACCTTTATAAAGCCCACCTCGATATTATTTTCTTTCACATAAGAATCTAGTGTGATGATTTCCACTTCCTCACTTTTAAGCTCTTTATTAAAAGCAATATAATCATCACACAAAGTCGAACAAGCGCCATTTGTGTGCATACTTAGAGTTTGCTTTTGTGAACCTAAGCCTTTATTGATAGGCACAACGCGTGTGGCATTGTTAAGCTTAAGCGTCTCCAGCAAAAGCGTAAAATTTGATTTTGTCGCCTCAAAAGTGTGAATCTTTTTGTCGGTAAAGTCCTCAAAAATCACCGCGCTATCACCCATAAAACCACCAACATCAATAATATCTTTTTGTTTAATTTTTTGAAGATTCTTAAAATTCTCCATATTATGCTTATGCCAATGTACGCTTACTTCAGCACGCGGGCTAACAGGGAAAAAGTAGCCATTGTAATAAAAAAGTTTTTCAGACAATTGGCAAATATTTGGGAAAAACTCGGTATGTAGGCGTCTTTGCGTCTCAATCTCTTCATTTGTTAGCGACGCACAAACATTGCTTTGATTATAGTAAGCTTCCCTGTGGCGTGAAAGTATGCGATATATACATTCCTTACTTTGTGAATCTAGCCCTCTGCAAAGATTCTGTATTTTTGGGCTTTCTAAACCGCTTGTTTCTAGCTCGTCTAAAATATATTTTATAATCGAAAGTCCCATGCCTGCGGTATATAAAGCAAAAGCCTGCTCACTAGAAGATTTATTTTTATAAACTTTTAAGCCTAAAAGGTAATATTTATAAAGATATATTACCCCCCCCCATAGTAACGCCGCATGGATTAGCAATCCTACAAATTAATGGCAAGAAAAACATCCTTAGCGTTATTTTTCTTTCATTGCCCTTGCTTGCCCTCTCAATTCCAAAAAATTTCATTCTTGCTCCTTTTATTTTAATTTTGGCGCCGTGATTGTAGCAAGATTCTAAGAATTTGCAACGCCACAAATACCAAATCCCAGAATCTACCTACTTTGCTTAATCATATCCGCGATGAGAAACGCCATCTCAATTGCCTGCGTAGCATTAAGGCGCGGATCGCACTGCGTGCTGTAATTACACGCTAAGCCTTCTTCAGTAATTGCCTGCGAGCCACCCACGCATTCTGTCACATCTGCGCCTGTCATCTCCAAATGCACGCCCCCAGCGATGCTCCCATTTGCCTTGTGAATCTCAAAAAAGCTCTTCACTTCATCAAGCACACACGCAAAATCGCGCGTTTTGTATCCACTGCTTGCTTTAATCGTGTTCCCATGCATAGGATCGCAGCTCCAAAGTATCTCGCGCCCTTCACCACGCAGAGAATCTAGCAGTTTTGGGAAATTCTGCTTAATTTTCTCCGCGCCCATACGCACGATGAGATTTAGCCTACCTGCTTCATTTTGCGGGTTGAGTTTCTCGCAGATTCCCATCACTTCTTCTTTTGTAGCTGTTGGTCCGATTTTCACACCTAGTGGATTTTTCACTCCTGACAAAAACTCGATATGCGCTTCATCTAGCCCCCTTGTACGCTCACCAATCCAAAGCATATGCGCCGAGCAGTCATAAAACTCCCCACTTAGGGAATCTTCCCTTGTAAGCGCCTCCTCATAATGCAACACAAGCGCTTCATGCGAAGTGTAAAAATCCACCTCGCGCAAAATCGGAAACTTTTGAGAATCTATCCCGCACGCGCGCATAAAATCAAGCGCTTGCGTGATTCTGCTCGCTAACTCCTCGTATTTTTTCCCAAAGGCATTGTCTTTGACAAAGTTTAGATTCCATTTATGCACTTGATTAAGATCTGCAAAGCCACCTTGCGCGAATGCACGCAAAAGATTGAGCGTTGCGGCACTTTGATTGTATCCTTGCAAAAGTCGCTGTGGCTGGGCTAATCGCGCATTTTTTTCAAACTCCACGCCATTAATCAAATCCCCGCGATAGCTCGGCAATTCCACACCATTAATCGTTTCCGTATCGCTTGAGCGTGGCTTTGCGAACTGCCCTGCCATTCTGCCGATTTTGACAATCGGCAAACTCGCGCCATAGGTGAGAATCGCGCCCATTTGGATAATGACTTTAAACAAATCGCGGATATTCACCGCATTAAATTGTGAAAAACTCTCCGCACAATCCCCACCTTGCAAAACAAACGCTTCTCCCGCGCATGCCTTTGCAAGCTGGGATTTCAGCGCGCGTGCCTCACCTGCAAATACAAGCGGCGGGTAGCTTGAAAGCGTTTTTTCCACCTCCTCTAGCTCTCTTGTATTCTCATACACGGGGTGCTGTTTGATTGGCTTTGTGCGCCAAGATTGCTTATTCCATTTATTTTGCGACATTTTTTCCTCCTTAGATTTCTATTAAATTATTTAGCGTACTCAATCGCGCGCATCTCGCGGATAACGCTCACCTTGATTTCGCCCGGATATTGCAAAGTGCCTTCTATCTCTTTGGCGATTTCGCGCGCAAGCACCACGCTTTCTTCATCGCTTACCAAATCCGCGCGCACAATCACGCGCACTTCCCTACCCGCGCTTATCGCATACGCTTGCTTCACGCCAAATTTATCCATCGCAATTCGCTCTAATTCCTGTACGCGCTTTAAAAAGCTCTCCAACACTTCGCGCCTTGCCCCCGGACGCGCCGCTGAAAGCACATCCGCGGTGCAAACTGCCGCGCACTCAATACTTTTCACCTCTTCATATCCGTGATGAGCGAGTATGGCGTTAATCACCACAGGATGCTCTTTGTAACGCGAGCAAACTTCCACGCCTAGCTCGACATGATTCCCACCGACTTCTTGCGTCAAAGCCTTTCCTATATCATGCAAGATTCCCGCCCTGCGCGCTAATTTTTCATCGCCCCCTAGCTCACCTGCGATAATTGCCGCAAGATTTGCTACTTCAATAGAATGCCCGAGCGCATTTTGTCCGTAGCTTGCGCGGTATTTCATCTTGCCGAGCAGTTTTTTTAGTTCTGGGTGCATATAGCCTAGCCCCATGTCTAGCACGATATTTTCTCCATCTTGCAAAATCTGCTCCTCCATTTGCGCCTTTGTTTTTTCATACACTTCTTCGATGCGGGAAGGCTGGATTCTCCCATCTTCGATAAGCGCTTCTAAGGTTTTGAGCGCAATTGCGCGCCGATAGAGGTTAAAGCTACTTACAATAATCGTATTTGGCGTGTCATCGATGATAATATCCACGCCACTTATCATTTCAAGCGCTTTGATATTGCGCCCTTCTTTGCCTATGATGCGCCCTTTTAGCTCATCGCTTGGCAAAGTTAGCACATTTATTAAACGTTCCGTAGCAAACTCGCCCGCATAGCGCGTGGTGGCTTGCGCTAGGATATAATGCGCCTTTTTTTGCGCTTCTTGCTTTGCCTCAAACTCATAGCGCCGTATCATATGCGCCTTTTCATCTGTGAGCTCCTCATCAAGGTAGCCCAAAAGCATATCTTTTGCCTCTTGAATGGTGATGCCAGATTGATTGCTAAGCACTTTTAGCGCCTCTTTTCTGGCGGATTCATACTGCTGGCGCACCTTTTTATTTTCAGAATCCACATGCAAGATTCTATTTTCCAAGCGATTTAGGCGCTGGCGCTCATCGTTAATGCTTTGCCTCTCACGCTCAATGCTTGTTTTTAACTTTTCCTCATCTTTTTCTAGCGTACAAAGTTTTTGCTCATATTCCCTATTAAGCGCGTTTTGCTTCTTTTCATATTCTTGTCTAAGGCTGATTTCTTGCTCTTTATATTTAATTTTAGATTCATTTAAAAACTTCTCCGCCTCATATTCTATGGCTTTGGCGCGCGCTTTTGCCTGCTCTAAGAGAATATTTGCATTTGAGTTAAAAATCTTTTTCGCAACAAAATAAGTGATGACACTAGCGAGAATCCCAAAGGTTATACACCCTATCACTTCTAATATTATTTCCATACTCTGCCCTTTTACACCACATAGCCGCACTTACCAAACAATCCCCCTTCAAATCATGGGGCTGGCTAAGAATCTGCGCGCTCACGCAAGGAATGCGACTTACAAAAATGATAGGAATTTGTTTCTTTCTTGTGTATTTTTTTGCTGCAAACACTCTATCATACATTCCTTTGCCAAAACCTACACGCCCAAAGCTTCTATCAATGCCAAGAACCGGAACTACGGCTATATGAATTTTTGTTAAATTAAATTGAGATTTTGTGCTTTCATAAATGCCATACTGATTTTTTTGTAATGGCAATCGAAATGGTAGCATTTTAAAGCTTATTCCTTGTATATAAGGGATAAAAATTTTCTTTTTCTTTGCTCGAAGTGTGAAAATAAGCCTAAAAATATCGGCTTCAAACCCAAAGGGCGCGTAAAGTAAGATATTTTTACATTTAGAGACATTTTGTAATTTTTTCTCTTTTAAAAAAAATTTGCGCGCTTTAAAATCCCGCGATTTTTGAGAATCTAAGATATTTAAAAGCGTTTTATTAATGCGTGCTGACTGCGTGTCAAAGCGTGATTGTTGAAAATCTTGCGCTTTTTGCAATGTTTTGCGTGCTTTGGCTCGGAAGGCTTTTTTTGCGCATTCTCTTTCTAAACTCTCTAAAGGTGCGTTGGGATCGTGGCAGGGAGCGTATTTGGCAGGATTTTTCTTGCTAGTCAAAATATTCTCCAAAATTTTTGTATAATCATAACACACAAATTTCTTAAACCCTTTGCAGGAGACTTTAGCCCATGACAAAACTTAAAAAAAACTTCGCAAAATCCCTTTTGGCGCTTTTTTGTGGCGTTTGTATTGCGTGCATTTTTAGCGCGTGTAATGATGAAGAAAAAAAACAATCCAAAAGCCCGGAATCTAAACGCGATATTTTTACCTATATGACTTTTGAGCCAGATATGACTTTTGAGACAGACACCACTAGGCCAATGCATTGTCCTGTGGGTGTGATATGCGATCTCGGACCAGTTCGCATACCTTCAGATGAAGAGCTTACTATCGAGGTGCTAGATTCTCAAAGTGAAAAGCTTAGCTTTAGCACAAGAGGTGAGAAAAGCATTTTTGATAAGGACAAACCAACGATACTACTTTTTGTCGCTAAAGATTGCAAAAACTGCCTCAATCAAGCCCCGCACATCATTAATCTTGCGCAAAAATATGCTCCTAAAATAAATCTTTTTATCCTTTCTGCAGACGACCACTACGAATACTCTTTTGAAGCTGTCAATCTCTATAACACAAAAAAGCCGCTCGGTGTGTATTATAGTTTCAATAACACAAGGCGTTTGGACGAGTTTTTGCAAAAAGATATTTCTGAAGGCTATGTCGCGCTTTTTGATGCCAATGGAGAAAAAATCATCGATTATGTGGGGCTAACGCCTGAAGAGATGATTGAGCTTAGTATCCGCGATACGCTAGATTCCATGGGGGAAGACTTGCAAGAAAGTGCTGTCGGGGATTTACAAGCGCAAGAAAATACAGAATCTAGCGAAGTAGATTTAGCGCAATAACCCACATTTAAGGCTCATATGATGTTTTCACTCCTTAGCAACACGATGAAAAAAACCACGAGCAATATCACTTCCTTGCTCGGTGGCAAAAAAGAAAAAATCTCAAAAGAGCAGTTGGAAGAGATTTTGATTGAATCTGATATGGATTATGATCTTCTTGAAAAGCTTTTAGATTCCCTGCCTAGCAACATTTCACGCGAGCAGTTGGAATCTGCGCTGTTAAATTTGCTTGTGCCAAAAGAGGCGCAAAATAAGGCGCAAGATTCTCAAAACAAAGATTCCCAAAATAATAGCGCGTCAAATGACACAAACGCGCAAAACACACTTCAAGTAAAGCTCATCATCGGCGTGAATGGCGCGGGCAAAACAACCACCATCGCCAAACTCGCGCGATTTTACAAATCGCAAGGCAAAAAGGTGCTTTTGGGTGCTGGGGACACATTCCGCGCAGCCGCGATTGAGCAAATCAAATCATGGGGGCAAAAGCTAGAAATCCCTGTCATCGCCACACAGCATGGGCATGATTCTAGCGCGCTTGCCTTTGATGCGATAACGCATGCCTGCGCGAAAAAATACGACATACTTTTGCTTGATACCGCTGGGCGCTTGCATACGCAGACAAATCTAACAAATGAGCTTTTAAAAATTATCCGCGTGAGCCAAAAAGCCCTAGATTCTCAAAATACAAGCACAAAAATCGCTAAATATCTCGTGCTTGATGGCACGCAAGGTAGCTCAAGTGTGAATCAAGCAAAATATTTTACCGAGCATTGCGAGTTTCAAGCTAGCCCCCTACAAAATGGCGCGTCGCAAAATGGCACTTCACAAAATAGCGCGCAAGATGGAATCATCGTCACCAAACTTGATGGCACAAGCAAGGGCGGGGCGATTTTTAGCGTTGTAAGCGAGCTCAAGCTTCCTGTGCTGTTTTTAGGCGTTGGCGAGCGCGCGGAGGATTTGGTGCGTTTTAATCCGCAAGAATTTGTCAAAACACTGCTAGATTCTATTTTCACCACAGAATCTAAGGGCTAAAAAGGGAGTCTATGGCAAAAACAAAAGCGCTTTTTGAGTGCCAGCACTGCGGATTCCAAAGCTCAAAATGGCTAGGAAAATGCACAAATTGTGGCGCGTGGGAATCTTTTCTAGAATTAAAAGATGAACAAATAAAAGTGCTCAAATCCCTGCAAAGCGCACAAACTCAACTACAAAAAGCCACGCCAATAACTGAGATTCAATCCCAAGATTTGCAAAAATTTACTTCCTTTGAAAATGAGCTTGACATTGTGCTAGGCGGGGGAATTGTAAGCGGCGGGCTGTATCTCATCGGTGGAAGTCCGGGTGTTGGGAAATCTACGCTCTTGCTTAAAATCAGCGGAAATATCGCTAAAAATGCGCGCAAAAAGGTGCTGTATGTGAGTGGAGAGGAAAGCCCAAGTCAGATAAAACAGCGCGCTAGCAGGCTTGAGTGCGTGGATTCTAACCTTTATCTTTTAAATGAAATCAATTTAGAGCAAATCCGCGCAAATCTCTTGCAAGAATCTTTTAGCATGTGCGTGATAGATTCTATCCAAACGCTCTATGCGCCCGATATCTCAAGTGCGCCGGGTTCAGTCACGCAGGTGCGAGAAATCACCTTTTCGCTTATGCGTTTGGCAAAGGAACGCAATATCGCAATTTTCATCATCGGGCATATCACCAAAGAAGGCTCAATCGCCGGTCCGCGCGTGCTGGAACATATGGTTGATTGTGTGTTGTATTTTGAAGGCGATCCTAGCAGGGAACTTAGAATCTTGCGAGGCTTTAAAAATCGCTTTGGTGCGACAAGCGAGATAGGGATTTTTGAACTCAAAGAAAATGGGCTTGTGAGTGCGAAAAACGCTTCAAAGCTCTTTTTCTCGCAACGACAATCACGCGCAGGAAGCGCAATCAGCGTGATTTTGGAAGGCTCAAGGGCGCTTGTGATTGAGATACAAGCTTTGGTGAGTGAAAGCAGTTTTGGCAATCCTAAGCGCTCTTGCACAGGCTTTGACACAAATCGCCTCAATATGCTTCTAGCCCTTTTGGAGCGCAAAATGGAAATCCCGCTCAACCGCTATGATGTCTTTATCAATGTCACGGGCGGGATTAAGATAAATGAGACGAGCGCGGATTTAGCTGTGATTGCCTCTATCATCTCAAGCTTCCGCAATCGCGCGTTAAGCAACAAAACCGCCTTTATCGGCGAAGTGAGCCTCATAGGCGACATACGAGAAACGCACAATATCGACACGCGCTTAAAAGAGCTAGAAAGCTATGGATTTGAAAAAGTCGTGCTTCCTAAAAAACCCACGCAAAAATCGCAAATCAAGTGCTTTGAAGCCATAGAAGTCAATCAAATCGTAGAATGGATGTAGCGCAAAAATCAAATCTTAAGCTTAAGGATTCTATAATTGCGCCTTTTTTACTAAACTTCACATAAAGAGAAACCCCATGCAAAATATTCGTAATATCGCTGTAATCGCCCATGTCGATCATGGCAAAACAACCTTAGTAGATGGACTTTTGCGCCAGAGTGGCACATTTAGCGAGAGAGAGCAAATTGATGAGCGCGTAATGGATTCTAATGACTTAGAAAAAGAGCGCGGGATAACGATTCTTTCTAAAAACACCGCTATAAATTATAAGGGGACGAAAATTAACATTATCGACACGCCCGGACACGCGGACTTTGGCGGAGAAGTGGAGCGCGTGTTAAAAATGGTAGATGGTGTGCTCTTGCTTGTCGATGCGCAAGAAGGCGTAATGCCACAGACAAAATTTGTCGTCAAAAAAGCCCTTAGCTTTGGAATCCGCCCAATTGTCGTGGTAAATAAAATCGATAAACCCGCCGCAACGCCTGATAAAGTAGTCGATGAAGTGTTTGATTTATTTGTAGCGATGGGGGCGAATAACTTTCAGCTAGACTTCCCCGTGGTGTATGCTGCGGCGCGCGATGGCTATGCGATAAAAGAGCTAGATGATGAGAAAAAGGACTTAGAGCCGCTATTTGAGGCGATTTTGGAATTTGTCCCGCTTCCAAGTGGCGGGAGCGAAAATCCACTGCAAATGCAGATTTTCACGCTAGATTATGATAATTATGTAGGGAAAATCGGCATTGCGCGCGTGTTTAATGGCGTGGTGAAAAAAGGCGCAAATGTAATGCTAGCAAAAGGCGATGGCGAGAAAGAAACAGGGCGCATTACTAAGCTTATCGGATTTTTGGGGCTTGCGCGCACAGAGATAGAATCTGCAGAAGCTGGCGATATTGTGGCGATTGCTGGATTTAACGCCATTGATGTGGGGGATTCTGTCGTGGATCCTGCAAACCCTATGCCGCTAGACCCAATGCACTTAGAAGAGCCTACGATGAGCGTGTATTTTGCAGTGAATGACAGCCCGCTAGCTGGGCTTGAGGGCAAACATGTAACGGCAAATAAGATAAAAGATAGGTTGCTTAAAGAGATGCAAACAAATATCGCTATGCGTTGTGAGGAAATGGGCGAGGGGAAATTCCGCGTTTCAGGGCGCGGGGAATTGCAAATCACAATCCTAGCAGAGAACTTGCGCCGTGAAGGCTTTGAGTTTAGCATTTCTCGCCCAGAAGTGATTATCAAAGAAATCGATGGCGTGAAATGCGAGCCATTCGAGCATCTAGTAATCGACACGCCGCAGGATTTTAGCGGTAGCATCATCGAGCGACTAGGCAAGCGCAAGGCGGAGATGAAAGCTATGAATCCAATGAATGATGGCTACACAAGACTAGAGTTTGAAATCCCAGCGCGAGGGTTGATTGGCTATCGTAGTGAATTTTTGACGGACACTAAGGGTGAAGGAATTATGAATCATAGCTTTTTAGAATTCCGCCCTTATAGTGGGAGCGTGGAGTCGCGCAAGAATGGTGCGCTCATCTCTATGGAAAATGGCGAGACGACTGGATTTTCACTTTTTAACATCCAAGAGCGCGGTGTTTTATTTGTAGGTGCACAGACGAAGGTGTATGTGGGGATGGTGATAGGCGAACATAGCCGCGATAATGACTTAGATGTAAATCCTGTCAAAAGCAAGCATCTGACAAATATGCGCGCAAGCGGAAGCGATGAGGCAATCAAACTCACGCCACCGCGCGATTTGACGCTGGAGCGCGCGCTAGAGTGGATAGAAGATGATGAAATCCTAGAAGTAACGCCCCAAAATATCAGAATCCGCAAAAAAATCCTAGAGCCAAACCAGCGCAAGAGAGCGAAGAAATAATTAGAGATTCTATAAATTCCCAAACCGCGTTGCAGAATCTTAGAATCCCTAATAACAAAATACTCGCTTATATATACGCAAAGCAAAGGCGAAGCGGGATTCACTCCCGCAGACAATATATTTTAATGAATAGACTCTAAAAGCCTTGCATTAAAAATAGCCTAACGCGGATTATTCTACTAACCCTCTTTTATTGCCCTGCTTAAGCTACCCACCAAAATTGCGCCTTTACATAGAATCCTAATCTTTGTCAATTAAAATTTCGTATGTTTGCAAAAAAGTAGCGTGCAAGAAGTATATAAGGAATCTAAAGCGAGATAAAGTGCGATTTATCCGCGTGAAAAATATGCAGTTTTAAAAAATAGAATCTCCAAAGCTTGCACTTTAAAGATTCTATAAAGCAAGAATTACTTGCTCATACCCACCGCTACCATTTTACGGCGCAAATAAGCGATTTTGCTTTGCAGTGGTAATTCTTTCGGGCATACATCATGACAAGCAATAAGGCTCATACAGCCAAACACGCCATCATCATTGCCCACGAGCTCGTAAAAATCCTCATTTGTGCGCTCATCATGTGGATCAATCATAAAGCGCATCACCCTATTCATACCCGCAGCACCGATAAAATCTTCGCGCATTACCTTTGTCGCACAGCTGGCGATACAGCAACCACACTCGATACATCTATCAAGCTCAAAGACTTCTTGCGCGACTTCAGGCTCGATTGGCTCTTCAAGCTTTGCAATATCTACTTCTTTTTGAGAATGTATCCAGCCCTCCACACGCTTTGTCATACCTTCAAACCACACGCCAGTATTAACGCTCAAATCCTTAATAAGCTTAAACGCTGGCAAAGGCAAAAGCGTAATCACATCGGGCAAATCTTTTGTAAGCGTGCGACACGCAAGGCGCGGACGCCCATTAATCATCATTCCGCAACTTCCACAAATCCCCGCGCGACACACAAAGTCAAAGCTCAAATCCGGGTCTTGATGCTCCCTAATCATATTTAGCACGATAAAAATCGTCATAGAGTGCGCCTCTTGGATTTTGTATTCGCGGAAATGTGGCTTTGAAACTGCGCTTTGTGGGTCAAACTTCAGCGCCCTAATAGTTAGAATCCTTCCTTTTTCTTGTTGTTGTGTTGCACTCATTATTTGTCTCCTAATCGTTGATTTCTCGCTTTAAAGCCCGCCTGCAATTCAAAAGGCATAAGCGCTTCTTGCAGGGCATATCTATCGCCACCTTTTTCGTGGATAGCGCTTGTGATTTGCTCGATTTCAGCTTGACGCAAGGCACTTTGTGGATGCTCGATAATCATTCCCTTCGCGCCATAGCCTCTAAAGCCCGGAGCAATTTCCATTTTTGCGATATTAAGATCCTCATAGCTCACCGTTGGCAAAGTTTGATTTGGATCTTCCCATGAAGTGAGCGTGCGCTTTAGCCAATTTAAATCATCGCGTTTTGGGAAATCCTCGCGTGTGTGTGCGCCCCTAGATTCTGTCCTTTGCAATGCGCCAAGCGCGACACAAAGTGCGATTTTTAGCATTTTTGGCACGCGGTAGGCATCTTCTAGCTCTGGATTATCATGGAGCTTTTTATTTTTGACTTGGATATTTTTACTGCGTTTATAAAGCTCTTCTAAGCGCTTCACCGCATCTTCCAAGCCCTTGCCATCGCGGAAAATCCCCACATCTTCTTCCATAATCTCTTTCATCGCATTTTTTAGCACATACACATCTTCGCTACCTGAGTTATTAAGGAGGCTTGCGAGATAATCATGCTGTTTATTTACAAAAGATTCTATGGTGGCTGTGTTGATATCAGTTTCCGTGCTTTCGCAGTATTGCGCGAAATAATCCCCGATAATCATACCGCTTACAACCGCTTCACTCACAGAGTTCCCACCAAGCCTATTAAATCCATGCAAATCCCAGCATGCAGCCTCACCTGCGGCAAAAAGCCCTTGCAAATAGCTATGTCCTTGATAGTTTGTGCGGATTCCGCCCATTGAGTAGTGTTGCATCGGTTTTACCGGCGCCCAACCTTTTCTGCCCTCATCTGCTGGATCAATGCCCGCAAAGACCTTACAAATATCTTGCACATCGCGCAAATTGCGTTCGATATGCTCGCGCCCAAGAATTGAAATATCAAGCCATAAATGCTCACCATAAGGCGATTTCACACCTTTGCCCTCGCGGATTCTTTGAATCATTCTACGAGAAACGACATCACGGCTTGCTAGCTCCTTTTTCTCTGGTTCATAATCTGGCATAAAGCGGTATCCATCTACATCGCGCAAAATCCCGCCATCACCGCGACAACCTTCAGTGAGCAAAATCCCGCTTGGGAAAAGTGGTGTTGGGTGGAATTGCACCGCTTCCATGTTTCCTAGCTTCGCCACACCGCTTTCCATTGCGATTGCTAATCCTGTGCCTTCGCAAATAACAGCATTTGTGGTGTTTTTGTAGATTCTCCCATAGCCTCCTGTGGCGATCAATGTGCCTTTTGCCACATACGCGCAAAGTGAGCCATCGACTAAATCCCTCACCACCGCGCCATAGCATTTACCATCTTTGTGAATGAGGCTTAGGGCTTCTTTTCTGTCTTGTATTTCTACGCCGTTTTTATAGGCTTCATTTGCTACCGCATAAAGCATTGTGTGTCCTGTAGCGTCCGCAGTGTAGCATGTGCGCCATTTTTTTGTCCCACCAAAGTCGCGAGAGTGAATATAGCCATGTCGAAATTCTTCTTCGGTGATTGTGGTTTTTTGTGCGTTGATGATAGCAGTTCTGTCACCCTTTTGGATTCTCGTCCATGGCACGCCCCACGCTGCTAGCTCGCGGATTGCTTTTGGTGCGGTGGTGACAAACATTCTTGCCACATCTTGATCGCAACCCCAATCGCTCCCTTTCACGGTGTCTGCGAAGTGCAAGTCTTCATTATCGCCTTCACTCATTTTTGAGTTTCCTAGGCTTGCTTGCATACCGCCCTGTGCTGCGGCAGAGTGGCTTCTTTTCACAGGAACTAAGCTTAAAACTATGGTGCTTAAGCCTCTTTGCTTTGTGGCAATAGACGCTCTCAAGCCCGCTAGTCCGCCTCCAATAATCAAGGCATCACAATATACTACTTTCATTTATGCTCCTTTCCCTTGTGTGTGCTCATCGAGGATTCTGTATTCTTGAATGCTTTTGTTTGGATCTAGGCTTAGCCCGATTTTGACATATGAGGCATAAGAGAGAATCCCAAGTACCAAACAAACGATAGTAACGGCAAGTTTAATCGCGCGCAAGGTTTTAATCCCTAATCCTTCAAACCAGCCCCATTTAATACAAAGTCGATACAACCCAATTGAGCCATGCAACTCAACAGCAAAAAGCAAGAAAATAAAAAGTAGCCAAAAATCTTGATGCACAAAGCGATAGGAAGATGCGCTAGGTCCGATATTTTCTGGCTGTGTAAGCATAATAAAGACATGTGGCATTGCAAGGAAAAATATTGCAAATCCAGTCGCTGCCTGAATCGCCCAATAAGTCGTATCTCCATGCTTCATTAAATCCTTATGCACGCGTAATGCCAAAAACTGCTTGTAGTTAATCGGAAACTTCCTAAGCGCTAAAAATGCGTGCGCCACAAGCGCGATGATGACAATTGCAACGATACACGAAACAATGATAGGCTTGCCCTCACCAAAAATAAAGCTCCCCTCAAAAAACTTCGTAATCGCATACATTGCTTCTTTTCCAAGCAAAATGCTTGAGACAAAAAGCAAATGCGCCAACATAAATACTCCCAAAAATAGCCCCGTAGCACTTTGCCAAAAATCCAGCACCGCAGGCATTCTGCTTCTCTTGCGCTCAGGCGTTACCCCTGTGTAGCTCTCAATGACCTTCTCTTCGCGCATACTCCCTCCTTAAATGTTGTGTTGTGTATGTTCTCAAAAAACGAACATTTTTGATTGTAGAAAGAAAATGCTTTGAAAAAGTTTGAAAGTTAAAAATTTTTGCATTATTTAATAAAAGTTATCTTTTTTGTGTATTTTAGTTACTTTTAAAAGAAGCAAAACACAAGAAAGCAAAAAGATTCTCTTGTGTTTTATTTTTGCTTGTGGATTCTTACTACTTTGCCTTGATTTATTTCAATGACATTGTTTGCAAGCTCTATGGTGCTTGGGCGATGTGCGATGAGAATGATGATTTTGCCCTTGCGCGTGAGGTTTATGGATTGTTTGATTAAATCTTCAGTTTGAGAATCTAGCGCACTTGTGACTTCATCTAAGATTAAAATATCCGGATTGCGATACAGCGCACGCGCGATAGCTATTCTTTGGCGCTGTCCGCCACTTAGATTTGTGCCAAATTCATCAAGCATCGTGTGGATTCCCTGTGGCATTTGCTTGACAAAATCATACATCTGCGCACTTTCAAGCGCTTCTATCACTTTATTTTCGTCCAGCTCCAAACCATAAGCGACATTTTTTGCAATGGTGTCGTTGAAAATAAAGATTCTCTGTGTGACGATGGCGATATTTTCGCGCAGGCTTTGCTGTGTGTAGTTTTTGATATTTTCATTATTTATCAGCACTTCGCCACTTTGGCACTCATACAAACGCAAGATAAGATTTACCAGCGTGCTTTTCCCGCTACCAGATTTCCCCACTAGCGCGCTTACTTCATCGCGTTTGAAAGTGAGACTTACGCCTTTTAGCGCGTGTGCTTGCTCCTCATAGCTAAAGCTTGCGTTTCTTAGCTCAATAGATTCTATTGGTTTTTTGAGTTGCAACGATCCATCAGCAATGCCGGGCTTTCTATTTAGCACTTCAAAGATTCTATCACTTGCCACTAACGCGCCTTGCATACCACCCCAGAGATTTACAAGGCGCTTTAATGGTGTAAAAATCATCACCAGCGCGCCCGCAAATGAAGCAAACTCTTCAGCGCTAAATTTGCCCGCGTGAATGTCAATTGTAGCGATATACACGATAGTTGCAAGCGCAAGCGCGCCCAAAAATTCCATCAAAGGTGTAGTAAGCTCGCCCACGCGCACAGCTTTCATACTCACCTTTAAAAACTGCTTGTTTTGGTTTGCAAAATGCTCTGCCTCGAGCTTTTCGCCATTACTCGCTTTGATAATTTCTACATTATTAAAAATCTCTGTGAGCTTGGAAGTAATATCTGCGTTTTTTTCCTGCAGATTGCGCGCGTATTTTTTCATCTTGCGGATAATCATATTTATAGGGATAATAGCCAAAGGCATCACAATAAGCCCGATAATCGCAAGCTTTGGGCTTTGATAAAACACCACAAAAATAAGCCCCACAATCGTGGTAATCTCTCTAATAAGCTCGGTTATGTAGTTTGAAACCGCACTGCGGATAACGCCGATATCATTAGTAATACGGCTCATCAGCTCGCCACCGCGCATTTTGTTAAAAAAGCTTAGCTCAAGGCTTAGCATATGCGTTAGCATTCTATCGCGCATTTGACGCACGATATCCTGCCCGATGAAATTCATAAAATAGCTTTGGATATAATTTCCCCCAGCCTTGCCCAAATACACAACCACAATCGCCACAGGCATCGCAATTGCCAAAAGATTGTTATTTGCCATAGATTCAAAGCTAATAAATGGCACATCTTTTGGAATCTTCCCACTTAGCGTGCCAAGCAGTGGCTCTATCAAATACGCAACCCCAGCCGTGCAAGCAGCCGTTAGCAATGTCCCACACAGCGCGATAAAAAAAGACACCTTATGCCCGAGCATATAGGGCAAATAGCGCCGAAAAAATTGTATAAGGACTTTCATAGATTCTCTAAATTGTAGGTTTTATTTCACATCAAAACCAGAATCTAAAATCGCTTCTTTAATCTGCCCTTCATCTGCTGGAAGCTCATAATCAACTTCCACACTATGCGCGTTTAAATCAACTTGGATTCTCTGTATCCCATCAATTTCGCCTACAAATTTTTCAATCTTATCAACACATTTTTGGCAATGCATACCTTCAACTTGAAATGTCTTTGTCATCTTTTGCCTCCTTTAGAATTCTGCATTTTCTGCAATTTTTCAAAAAATTAGCGCATAGTGTAGTGAAAAATCTTTAATCTTTGGCTTAAACTTTGTTTTAATTATTTTTTGTTAAAATGCGCGTTTTTTCAAAATTTAAAAATCACTCCCTAAGGATACAGCAATGAAAAAAGGAATCCATCCACAATATGTCCCATGCAAGGTTACTTGCGTAACAAGCGGCAAAGAAGTAGAAGTGCTAAGCACAAAGCCAACGCTAAGAATTGACATCTCTAGCTTCTGTCATCCATTCTACACAGGAAGCGACAAAATCGCCGATGCGACTGGGCGCGTAGAAAAATTCCGCCAAAAATACAATCTCAAATAAGCGCGCAAAGTTTGTGCTAAGTCTTGTCCCCACGCCCATTGGTAATTTACACGACATTACTTTGCGGGCTTTGGAGCGACTTTTTGAAGCAGAAGTGATTCTGTGCGAGGATACGCGCGTAGGTAAAAAGCTCTATATGCTTTTGCAAGAGCGCGGGCTTTTTAAGATTCTCTCAAACACGCAAAGCCTAAGCGTGCAAACCACAAACAGCCAAACCCAACAAAATAGGCGTTTTCTCTCTTTTCATTCACATAATCAACAAGAATTTCTCGCCACACTTTCACAAGATTTTTTCACGCAAAAAGTTGTCTATGTCAGCGACGCTGGAATGCCTTGCATAAGCGATCCGGGCGCATTGCTTGTAAATTACTGCATAAGGCATAATATAGAATATGACATTTTGCCCGGCGCAAGCGCTCTTAGCGTGGCTTTTGCCTCTAGCGGGATAGAATCTAGTAATTTTTATTTTGGTGGATTCTTACCGCACAAAAAAAACGAGCGCAAAAGGATTCTCTCTTTTTACGCACGGCTTGAAATCCCCTGCATTTGGTATGAAAGCCCACATCGCCTATTTGATACATTGCAAGACATACAAGAAATTTTGCCAAATGCCTACATTTGCGCGTGTAAGGAACTTAGCAAGCTACACCAAAAGCACTATTTTGGGAATGCAAGCGAAATCCTTAAAATTTTACAAAATAGCAAAATCTATGGCGAATGGGTGCTATGCGTGCAAAATAGCGCGCATTATGAAAGTGTGGAAAAATTTTTACAAAGCTTTCAAGGCTTTAATGAGCGCGCAGATTCTCAAAAAAATATAGAACATTTAAGCCCGCAAAATGGCATTAGTGTGGAAGATATTTTAGCCCTTGAGCTTAGTCCAAAAGCAAAAGCAAAGCTCCTTTCAAAACTCACGCAAAAGCCTATCAAGCTTTGCTATGAGGAAATTTTACAATCTAGCGCATCAAAAACAGCGCAAGCACACGCACAAGATTCTAAGCAAAAAAAATCCCACAAAGGCGCGCGATGATACTTTTTGGCAAACAACCTGTAATGTACGCGTTGCAATACCACAATGATCTAATCGAGGAAATTTTGCTCGCCAAAACCTTGCCAAAAGAGCAATTTAGCGCGTTAAAAAAGTTTGGGAAGCCAATTTGCGTAGTAGATTCTAAAAAGGCACAAGCCCTTTCACATGGGCGCAATCATCAGGGAATCCTAGCGCGCGCAAAAGAGCTTGAGCTTAGCCCTTTAAACGCGCTAAAAAACCACGCGCATTTGCTCGCACTTTGTGGTGTCAGTGATGTGGGAAATATCGGCGCGATGGTGCGTAGCGGCTATGGGCTTGGGGTGGAAGGCGTGATTATCGGGGATTGTCATTTAGCAAAAAGTGCGATTGAAGGCATTGTGCGCACGAGTGCTGGCGCGGCGCTTGATATGCCATTGTGCGTTATTGCGCGCACGATTGAGGTGCTTAATGAGCTAAAAATCGCTGGATTCACTCTTATTGGCGCGGATAAAAATGGGGAAAATCTCAACACACTTTTACAAAATCATCAAAAAACGCAACAAAATCACACACAAAGCGTGCAAATTCCACAAAAAAGCGATAAAATTACCGCTTTACAATCTTTAGATTCTGGCATTTCAGATTCCCATAAAACGCCCAAACCAACGCAAAGTCTGCAAAAATGGGTGCTTTTTATGGGGAGTGAAAATGAGGGCTTGCACCCAAAAATCCTCAAAAAAATGGATATGGTGCTAAGCATTCCCATGCAAAGGGAGTTTAACTCGCTTAATGTCGCGCATGCGGCGGTGATTATACTAGATAGATTACTAAATAGAGGATAAGACAATGCGAAATCAGACATTAAACGAACAGCTCGCCTACCTAAGCGAAGTCGGGCTTAAAGAAATTAGCAAAACAACAAAACTCACTACAAACAAAATTGATGATATCTTGCAAAAGCGCTTTGATAAAATCGATAAAATCCGCGCGAAGGGCTTTATAGCGATTTTAGAACGCGAGTATAATCTCAACCTTTCAGAATGGCTCAAGGAATATACGATTTTTTTAAATAAAGAATCCACGCCCGCACAAAGCGACCCACAATCGCCAATCGCGCAAATCGATCTCAACACACATATAAAAAATCACACAAAAAAACAACCTACAGAATCCCAAACCACCAAACCGCTAGAAAATATCCATTCTCTCAAACTCCCAGAAAAAAAGCAAAACACCCAGCAAACAAAGCCCCGCACGCAAGAATCAAAAAGCATAAAAAACAATCCTCTTATTTTTGTTTTGCTTGTAGTGGTCGCACTCGGCGTGGTAGGCTACTTTGGGTATCGCGTGTTTTGGGACAATGCAAAGGAACAAAAACAAATTGCGCTCAATTCCAAAAAACCTAGCAAGCCAGCTTCAAATATTGAGTTTGCCACGACACAGGAAAACACCCAGCAAGAAAATACAACTCCACAAAAAGAATATGATGGAATCTATGTCGATTATGCTACTCTTCCAGATTCACAAAATCCGCAAGAAACGCAAGATTCTATAAATCAAGAAACAAGCACGCAAGGCACGCAAAATGAGAATCTGACCCGCACGCAAACACTCGCGCAAGATTTGCAAGAGCAAGCACTTCCACAGCAGCTTACCCTTATCCCAAATTCCCAGCTATGGGTTGGTATCATTGAGGTAGAAAGCCAAAAGGCAACGCATTTTAATCTTACCAAAAAGCAGGAATTTGCGCTTGATAAGCCTTTGGTGTTTGTGTTTGGACATAGTGATTTTACTTCGATTCTTGATGGGGAAAATTTCGCGCACAAAACGCGCAATTTTGTGAGATTCTACTTTGATGGCAATGAGCTAAAAGAGATAAATTACGCCACTTACAAACAGCTTTGCCCCAAAGATTATTGGAATTAACCCATGAAAAAACTTAGTTTTTTGCTTCTTATTTGCGCGCTATGTGGGCTTTTTGGCGATGCGCTAGATACAAAAATCATCAATCTCATTGGGGAAAAAAACTACCAAATCAACGCAAATTTTATAAAAACTATTTTTCAAGATAGAAACTCTTATTACAATAACGGCGGGCTTAGCATGAGTAGGATTATTTCCGCGCTTAAAAGTAATGGGCTTTTGCAGCTCAAATTTTCAAGCCCGCAAGAAGTGCAGCTTATCTTTAACGCGCGCACAAGCCCGATTTTGCTTAATCGCACGATTAATGACATTCTCGCAACGATGGGCTATTCTTACTTTAATGTCGCGCGGGCAGATTATGATTCTGGGATTTCGATGATTGAATTTAACTTCGCTACCGAGCATGCGCCTGATCCTGAAGTGATTTTAAGTGAATTAAATAAGCGCGGATTGGTCGGCATTGATATCACGCGCCACAGCCCGCAGAAGTGGGAATATTTGCTTGAGCTAAATAATTTGCAGATTCCAAATTCTCGCGCCATTTCGCAGAATCAAGCGCTCAATTTGCGCGATATTTCCGGGCAATATTGGCTCAATGTCCGCACTCAAGGCAAACTGCAAATCTCAAGCTCGCAAAAATGGTATCCGCGCATCGTGCTTTATGATAGAAATTTGATGATTATTAATTCTTATGTGAGTGAAGATTCTAAAAGCTCAATAAGCTTCAAAGTCCCGCAAGGTGTGAGCTTTATAATGATTACAGATTCTAATAATGCCGCCAATCTCAAAAATGGAATCTCCGTGCAGTTTGAATAGCTACATTACACAAAAGGTGGGAAGCGATGTTTGATGAAATACAATTTGAAAAAATAAGGCGATTGCCAAAATATGTCTTTGCTGCAATTAATGAAATAAAGCTTGCCATGCGCCAAAATGGCGAAGATGTGATTGACTTTTCCATGGGGAATCCTGATGGCGCTACGCCACAGCATATAATTGACAAAATGTGCGAGGCAGCAAATAAACCAAAAAATCACGGCTATTCCGTGAGCAAGGGAATTTATAAACTTAGGGTTGCGATTTGTGATTGGTATATGCGCGAATATGGCGTGAAGCTTGAGCCAAACACGCAGGCTTGCGTCACTATGGGGAGTAAAGAGGGCTACGCGCATTTGATACAAGCAATCACAAGTCCGGGCGATACTGCCATCGTAGCCGAGCCAGCCTATCCGATACACTCTTACGCCTTTATCCTCAATGGCGCAAATGTCATCAGTTTCCCCATAAAATGGAATGAAAAAATGGAGCTTGATGAGGAGGATTATTTTGAAAAACTCCTTGCCTCTTTGCAAGAATCCGCGCCAAAGCCAAAATTTGTTGTCGTAGGATTCCCGCATAATCCAACCACGACAATCGCCTACCTTAGCTTTTATGAGCGTCTTGTGGCGTTGGCAAAAAAAGAGCGTTTTTATATCATTAGCGACATTGCGTATGCGAAGCTTTGCTTTGGGGATTATAAAGCGCCTAGCATTTTGCAAGTGGAGGGTGCACAAGATGTGGCGGTGGAGTGCTACACTTTGAGCAAAACCTACAATATGGCGGGCTGGCGCATAGGCTTTGTGGGGGGAAATACAAAGATGATAGAGGCTTTGCAAAAGATTAAGAGCTGGCTTGATTATGGAATCTACACACCCATGCAAATCGCCGCGACAATCGCGCTCAATGGCGAGCAAGAATGCGTGGATGAAATCCGCGCGAAATACCAAAGGCGCATGGAGGTTTTGATAGAATCCTTTAAATCCGCTGGCTGGGAGATGGCAAAACCGCAGGCGAGTATGTTTATTTGGGCGCAGATTCCAGAATGTGCGAGGAGTTTAGGAAGTATGGAGTTTTCAAAGCGCCTTTTGCAAGAGGCAAAAATCGCCGTGAGTCCGGGAGTTGGCTTCGGACACCATGGTGAGGGCTATGTGAGAATCGCACTCATTGAAAATGAAAACAGAATCCGTCAAGCCGCAAAAAATCTCAAAGCCTTTTTAAAGCAACTAAAGGCGCAGGCGTGAAAAAGCTTAATATCGGAATTATCGGCGTTGGCGTTGTGGGAAGCGCTGTTATTAGGATTTTGGAGCAAAATAAGGCGCTTATTAGCGCGCGGGCGGGCGTTGAGTTTGTCATCAAAAAAGGCGTGGTGCGCGATTTGCAAAAGGCAAAAAAACTCGGAATCTTAGAGGAAAATAAGCTTAGCACGGATTTGGATTCTGTGCTAGAAGACAAAGACATCGACATTGTGATTGAGCTTATGGGTGGTGTCGAGCTAGCCTATGAGGTTGCAAAAAAAGCGTTGCAAAACAACAAAGCCCTAATCACCGCAAACAAGGCAATGCTAGCTTATCACCGCTATGACTTGGCAAATATCGCAAAAGAACTTCCCATAGGTTTTGAAGCAAGCGTGGGCGGGGGGATTCCTATTGTGCGCACGCTCAAAGATTCTCTTGTCTCAAATCATATCCTTGCCATTCGGGGAATCCTCAATGGCACGAGCAATTATATTTTAAGCCAAATGTTTAACCACAACAAGGACTTTGCAAGCGCGCTGAAAGAAGCGCAGAATCTCGGCTATGCGGAGGCTGATCCGACTTTAGATATCAATGGAATGGACGCAGGACACAAACTGCTTATTCTTGCCACGCTAAGTTTTGGTATCAACGCCCTGCCAGAGGACATTTTGATCGAAGGGATTGAAGGCATTACGCCTGATGATATGGAGTTTGCGCGTGAGTTTGGCTATGTGATTAAACTGCTAGGCATCGCAAAGCGTGAGGGGCAATGCGTGGAATTGCGCGTAAATCCTAGCCTTATCCCAAAAAATAGCATGATTGGTAAGGTTGATGGCGTGATGAATGGCATTAGCATTGTGGGGGATTGCGTGGGGGAAAGCATGTATTATGGCGCGGGTGCTGGGGGGAATCCCACGGCTAGCTCTGTGATTGCGGATTTGATAGAAATCGCGCGCGATACGCATTCTAGCATGCTTGGATTTTCGGGCAAGTTTGATGACACGCCACTTTTAAAGCCCATTGAAGAAATCCACTCACGCTACTATATCCGCCTTTACACACAAGATAAACCCGGCGTGCTTAGCCAAATCGCACAAATTTTGGGACAAAACAACATTTCTATAAAAGCACTTTTACAAAAAGAGCATGATACGCGAGGTGTGGCAAAGCTCCTTTTCTCCACACACACAAGCAAAGAATCTGACATTACCACCGCGCTAGATTCCCTGCAAAAGCTCCCAATCATCGTTGATACGCCTTATAAAATCCGCATAGAAGATTAAGCCTTAGGGCATTTGGCGCAGAATCTACAGGCTTACTACGCCTTCGCTTTTTATCATAGATTCCATTGTTTCAAGCGCATTGCCTATCATTCCAACCTTTAGTCGCTCTGTCAAGGCATAATAGCTCAAGCACGAGCCGCAAGAATAAATCTCCACGCCTATTTTTTCAAGCTCTTTTAGCACTTCCACGATTTCATCATTTGCAATCTGGGTATTATCAGTCGTCAGCAACACGCCACGATTAACAAAAATAATCTTTTGGGGCAAAACCTCGCTATTAATGAGCGATTTTAGCAGCGCGTTAATAAGCATCACACCAAGCTCGCCCTCACCCACCTTGTCACCACGCACAAAAAGCACTTTTGGCGTGATTTTATTGCTACGCTCTTTGTCTTTTGGATCAACCTTTGCCTTGATGAGAATCATATATTGCTCGCCTTGAGAATGCCCGATTTCAAACTCATAGCCCGCTGTGCGCAAATAGCGACTAAGATTTTCTTTCGCGCTTAGCGTATTGCCCAAAATCTCGTAGTTTGCGTGCTTGAGTGCTTCTTGTGTAACGCCCATCAGCGCCTTTTTTACCTTTACCACAGGCTCGGGGCATGGCAGATTACGCACATCAATTTGAACAACATTACTACTCATTTTCTCACTCCTTTTTTATTGCAAACACCCAGCCCAAGCGAAGTTGCAACGCATTTTGGTTTTTTTAAGATTCTAGCATATTTTGCCAGAAAAATTTAGTGCCATTTTTTGCAATGCAAAGACACGCGCCCTCTTTTAAATCTTCCAAGCTCTAAAAGGCTTATGCGTGCGCGCTTTGCGCTTTGCTTTAACGCACGCACTTTTTTAGAATCTAGCGCAAAAAGCAATTCATACTCTTCCCCACTTTGCAAACGCCATTTTTGCGCGCTTTTTTGTAACCTCACAAATTCCCTACTCGGCGTAAATCCAAGCTTTGCGCTTGTGGAAAAATTTTGCAAATCCTGCAAGATTCCATCAGAAATATCCATACACGCACAAAGCTTTGTCCCAATATAGCGCATAAAACTAGCGCGCAGTTTTGGGGCTAAAAAGCGCCCCTTAGCTTTTCTTTTTTCTTGCGTGCGCAAAAGCGCCAAAAGCTCTTTGTAACTGCCCCCAATGCTCACTTTCCCAATCCTTACGCGCTCTTGCGTGCAAAAAATTCGCTGATTTTTTTTCGCATTTGCGCGATACAGGGGCTTAGCGCATGTGCCAAAAAGCGTAATGTGAAAATCTAAATTTTCCCCAACCGCGCTATCACCGCCTAAAATCTCTATGTCAAATTCCGCGCTTATCTCCTTTATGCCCTCCACCATTTGCAAAAGCGCGCTTTTTTCTATGTCTTTTGGCAGCACAATGCTTAAAAGCGCGCTTTTTGGCGTGGCATTTTTAGCAATAATGTCTGAAAGATTGACTAAAAATGCCTTTTTTATCGCCTGCTTTGGGCTAAACCACGCGCGCTTAAAATGGATATTTTCGCAAAAGCTATCCATTGTGGCGATAGTTTGGTGTTTTTTTAGGGATTGCAGAGATTGCGAAGTGAGATTTTTAGAATCTAGCGCGTTTAAAACACACACATCATCATCTAGCACGCTTTTTGCGCCAGCACTTTTGCGCGCACACGCGCCACTTTTTTTCAAGGCATTAATAAAAAAATATTCCTTGCTTTGCATAGCTATTGCATCTGCAAGCTAAGATCTATCCAAGTGGCTTGATGGATAAGCGCGCCGATACTTAGCGCATTCACGCCACTTTTGGCATAGGTTGCGAGGTTTTGCAAAGTGAGATTCCCACTTGCTTCAAGCAAAATATGTCGAAATTGAGAATCTCGCAAATTCGCCACCTCGCGCACTTCCTCCGCGCTCATATTATCACACATCACGATATCCGCGCCTGCTTCAAAGGCTTCGCGCGCTTTTTGCAAATTTGGCACTTCGATTTCAATCTTACTTCCCCAAGGAAGTTTCTTACGCGCTTGAGCTACAAATGCGTGTAAATCCGTAATATGCGCCAAATGCGTGTCTTTGAGCATAAGTAAAGAATCTAGCCCAAAGCGATGATTTTGCGCGCCACCATTGCGCACGGAATATTTTTCCAGCGCGCGGAGCAAAGGGCGCGTTTTGCGCGTATCAAGGAGCGTGATAGAATTTAAATTAGAATCTGCAGATTCTAGCGCGCGGACAAATTCCTGCGTCTTTGTCGCAATCCCGCTACTATGCGAAAGCGTGTTTAAAAGCACGCGCTCAATTTGCAAAATTTTTAGATAACTTCCGCGTAAGATTCCTAAAATTGCGCCTTTTTCAAAATGTTGAGAATCTTTACAACGAAGCTCTAAGCTAACCCCAGCAAGCGCGCACAGCTCGCGCACATACAATTCACCGCTAAAAATCCCAGCCTGCTTTGCCATAATATGCGCACAAGATTCTCTATCCTCACTCACAAGCGCGAACAAATCGCCCCTGCCTAGATCCTCGCTCAATGCCTGCTTTAAAAACTTTCGCACAAAAATTCTATCATTTCCAAAGTCCATACAAACCCTTTGCCTTATTTTGCGCGCTTCAATTTTTTCTATCCATTTTTTAAGCTTTTTCTACCCATAAAAAATAAAAATATCGCGCCCAAAATCCCAGCCACGCTTGAAGCAAGCAAGATTGAAACTTTTGCGACATTTTGAGAATCTATACTATCAAACGCAAGATTTGAAACAAAAATCGACATCGTAAAGCCAATACCAGCCAGCACGCCCGCGCCAAAAATATGCGCCCAAGAAATGCCCGCGGGGCGTGAGGCGATCTTGCACTTTTCGCATAAAAAAGTAAAGAGCAAGATTCCCACAGGTTTGCCTATCACAAGCCCCAAAAACACGCCAAGCATAATATGATCGATGGCAAAATTCATCTCGCCTCTAATATCCACGCCCGCATTTGCAAAGGCAAAAAGAGGCATGATTAAATACGCGCAAAGTGGCTGCAATGCGTGCTCAAGGCGCATAAGTGGATTTTGCACATCAATGGAATCCCGCGCCAAAGTCCCAAGCATCTGCACTTGCTCATGTGTGAGTAGGATATTTTTACGCTCATTTTTTTCGATATTTTTGAAGTTTTGCGGAAGCTCATCAAGAAGCTTGATAAATTCTTGACTTTGCATTTTTGGCTTCACAGGGATACAAAATGCAAGCGCGACAGCCGCGATAGTAGCGTGTATCCCGCTATGATGCACGCAAAACCACAAAATCACGCCAAGTCCAAGATAAGGCGCGAGCGTGCGGATTCCAAGTTTATTAAGCGCAATAAGCGCGCCAATCACCACAACCGCGCAAAGTAGCCACACAAAATGCAAGCCCTCCGGCGATGGATAAGCCGTAGCTATCACAATCACCGCGCCCAAGTCATCAGCCACCGCAAGCGTGACTAAAAAAACCTTTAGCGCCATAGGCACGCGCTTGCCAAGCAATAAAATCACACCCAAAGCAAAGGCAATGTCTGTCGCCATAGGGATTCCAAAGCCATGCCAAGAATCTGTATTATAATTGAGCCCAAAATAAATAAGCGCTGGGACGATCATACCACCAAGCGCGCCAATGACAGGAAACGCCGCCTTTTTAAACCCGCTCAAATCCCCAAAAAGCACCTCGCGCTTAATCTCCAAGCCCACCATAAGGAAAAATAACGCCATCAAAACATCATTAATCCAATCATGCAACCTAAAGCCATAAAAATGCTCGCCAAAGCTAAAGCCAAAATTTTCATGCCACAGCCAAAAATAGCTCTCGCTCAAAAAAGAATTCGCCACAATCATCGCGCACACCGCACAAAAAAACAGCAAAATACCGCTGAAAGATTCGGCTTTGAGAAACCTTATAAAAGTTTGCGTCAAGCTCCGTTTAGTAATATCGTGCAAATACTCATTGTGCGTCGTGTTAGCCATTCTTTACCCTCGCTTGAAAAGATTCTAAAAACTTTAGCACACCACATAGCGCAAGCCAAGGCACGCTGGAATTGCCTTAAGCTCGCTCAATACGCCCTCACCCAAAGACTCATCAACGACAACCACCGCCAACGCCTCTTTATCCTTGCGCGCAAGGCGGAAATCCGCGATATTAATATTATGCTTTGCAAGTGTATTTCCCACTGCGCCGATAACTCCGGGCACATCGGTATTTTTGAAAAACACCATTTTGCCTTCCGGCGCAATGTCAAGCACAAAGCCATTCACTGCGGTGATTCTCAAATACTTATCCTCAAACACCGCGCCCTCCAAGCTAAAGCTCTCGCTTTGCGTGCTAAGGGTGAGTTTGAGATGATTTTTATAGGTTTGTGAAAGCTCTTTTGCGCTAAATTTCACTTCCAAACCGCGCTCTTTTGCCACAAATGGCGCATTGACATAATTAATATGATCACCCAAACTCGCACTAAGCGCGCCCACAAGCGCAAAAGTGCTAAGAGAATCTTTATACTGACTTACCTCACCATATGCTTCAATTTGCAAACTCACAAAAGCACCTTTATTTGCCTGTGCAGCGATAAAAGAAAGCTTTTGGATAAGCTCTAAATAAGGTTTAATGCTTGCGGGCAAATCCACTTCTTTAATAGGCAGATTGAGCGCATTTGGGTAGCTTGAGCCACGCGCGGATTCTATAGCGGCAAGGGCTGCTTCAATGGCGATTTTCTCTTGAGATTCTAGCGTGTTTGCACCGATATGTGGCGTCACATAGACATTTGGTAAGTCTAGCAGTTTATTATCAGTGGCAGGCTCTTTATTAAACACATCAATTCCTGCCCAGCGGATTTTCCCACTTTTTAGCCCATCAAACAAATCATCTTCGTTGTAAAGCCCGCCACGCGCGCAGTTGATAAGCACCACGCCATCTTTCATTTTAGCGATTTCTTTGGCGGTTATCATATTTTTTGTTTCGTTGTTTTTGGGCGTGTGGATAGTGATAATATCGCATTTCAAAATCTCATCAAAATCTGTGGTGTATTTGATGCCGAGATCTAGGGCTTTTGTCGCGTTGATATAAGGGTCGTAGGCGAGCACATCCATTTCAAACGCTTTCGCGCGCAATGCCACGCGTGAGCCGATATTCCCAAAACCAATAACGCCCAAGCTCTTGCCCTTGAGCTCCGTGCCATACCAATCTTCGCGATTCCATTTGCGCTCAATCTTTAGCTGGGTATTTGCGCCGGGGAAGTTACGCACGCTATTGATGAGATGCGCCATTGTAAGCTCGACTGCGGCGATTGTATTTGCGGTGGGGACATTCATCACAACAATACCTCTTTTGCTGCAAGATTCTATATCCACATTATCCACGCCCACACCCGCGCGCACGATGGCTTTGAGAGAATCCACGCTTTCTAAAAAGCGCGCATCCACATCAGTAGAACTCCTCGTAACCACCACATCAACGCCCTTTAAGCGCTTCAAAAGCTCATCTTTTGGTAGTGATGCGAGATTTTCAAACTCGATATCATTTTGCGCCTTGAGTAAATCCAACCCGCTTTGGTGTATATGATCGCATACAACAACTTTTAGTGCCATTTCCTCACTCCTTGTTTAATTTCTAAGATTTTGTATTATAGCTACTTTAGCACATATTGGATTCTGTAATAATCCAAATCTTCCAAAAACTTTTTTAGCACCGCGCTATCCTCGATAAACACCATCAAGCGTAGCTTTTCACCCATTTTGTAATAAGTGCTTTCAAGCTTGTGCTGTTTTAGCACCTGCGCGACGCAAAAATATTTATACTCATCAAGCTCTTCAATCTCAATGCTTCTAATACTTTTTGTATCATTCTCATCTGCAAAATCAAACTTTACAAAAAGTTCTGTGGCTGGGTATTGAAAGGTTTGATTCTGCGCGGTTGCATCAGAAAATCCCTCAAGCCATGCTTGTGAATCTTCTTGCGTGGTGAGATTTTCTAAATTTGGAATCTTAGATTCTATTGCTGGCAAAGGCGGGACTTTGCTCTGCTGATAAACGATATAAAACCCGCTAGCAAGCGCCACACACGCCAGCAAAACAACCACAAAATACAGGGCTTTTTTCATTGCTTAAAAGCTTTGCTATTTTGAATCGCTTATTTTATTTTTGATTTTATCCCCTAGCGTCATTCTCTCTTCACTTTGGCTTGCTTCAAACGCGCGCAAATCCTCTCGCTCTAGCTGTCTTTGGAGGTTACGCACGGAAGCGCGGATTCTATTTGCATACACATCAATGCTATAAAGCACGCATTTAAGCGCATCGCCGATTTTGAGAGTTTCTTTTTGCGCGTTTGGAATATCCTCATTTTTGATTAGCACTTCCACGCCATCGACATCAATAAACACGCCAAAATCCTTAATCTCAGTAATTGGACCCTCAACAATGTCATTTACCTTGTATTTTTGCCCAAAATCTTTTGCTGGGGAATCATCAAGCGCCTTTTTGCTTAGCGAAATGCGCTCATTTTTAGAATCTATTTTGATGATTTTTACTTCTACTTCATCGCCGACTTTGAAATTATCCTTGCATTTAAGCCCGCGCTCCCAAAATGCGTCTTCATTATGAAGCAATCCATCAACTGCGCCTAGATTCACAAACGCACCAAAATCAGTGAGTGTTACGATTTTACCCTTTAATACATCGCCTTCTTTATGCTCTTGCAAGAATCCAGCAAATGGCTTACGCAAAAGCTTTTTGAGCGATACGCGCAAGCGGCGATTTTTGGAATCTATCTCAATAATTTCCACATCAAGTTCTTGATTAAGCTTTAAATGCTCGCTTGGGTGCTTAATATTCTTATCCCATGAGATTTCAGAGATATGCAAAAAGCCCTCAATCTCATTGCCCAAATCCACAAACGCGCCATATTCCTCGATATTGCTCACCACTACTTTGATAGTGTAGCCCACTTCTAGCTCTTTTTCTACCTCTTTCCATGGATCTTCGCTCAAAGCCTTGTAAGAAAGCGCTAGACGGCGTTTTTCCTCATCATAATTGATGACTTTTACCTTTATCTTATCGCCAACTTTGAAAAATTTATCAGGATTTACCGGACCCCTATGGCTAATCTCTGTGTAATGGATAAGCCCTTCAACCCCTTCAATCTCCACAAACACCCCAAAAGGCGTGATTTTTTTGACTTCGCCATCATAGATTCTCTCACCTTCCAAAAGCTTTGTAACGACAACTTTTCTATTATCCTTATCAAGATCAAAAAAGCGCTTACGCGAAACGATAATAGAATTGCTTTGAGAATCCACATTTGTAATCGCCACTTTGTAGGTTTTACCCTCAACCTTCGCGCCTTCCTTAAAAGCACAATCTCTACGAGGCAAAAACACATCTACCCCCTCATAATCCATCACATACCCGCCTTTGTTTTTGTGTAAAACTTTCGCTTCGATGATTTTGTCTTTGTAGTTTTCGCCAAGCTCTTTGATTTTTTCCACTACCTTTTTTGAGCGCAACGCTCTTTTATAAGATATGCTTGTTCTGCCACCATTACGCATAACGCTTACTTCGATGCTATCGCCTTCCTTAAAAAGCAAGCCACCTTGAGAATCCTTAATCTCATCAAGTGGCATATAGCTTTCAAACTTGCTATTTGGCAATGCCACGATAACGCTTTCATCTGTTATCTTTATGATCTTACCTACTTGCAACGCACCCTGTGAGCTTACCTTTTCACTTGCATCAAGCAACTGCGCAAAGCTCTCTTCATTTTCATCAACGACATTGTCCAGATTCACTCTCATCTTAACCCTTTTTTATAAAATAAAATTAGCGTGCGCGATTTTAGCCTAGATATGCTTAATTTATCCTAGTCTTTTTGCGCTTTGATAGAATTTTCTTGAAATGGGAAAATTACCTTCCTATACACTCGCAGTAGCGCAATAAAAAGCGCTGTGATGATTGGACCTAGTATAATCCCCCAGAATCCAAACGCCGTAAGCCCCGCTAAAATCGCAAAAAATATCAAAAGCTCATTAATATGTAACGAAGTTTTGAGAATCCTCTTATTCACAATGCGGATAATGATAGGCTTAATGATATTATCAATAAAAAACGCAATAAAAATAAGACTATACAGCGCGATAAAAATCACCGCGTTATAATTCCCCAAATACAGCTCATACAGCGCTATTGGCACCCACACAAGCCCGCCACCGACAATTGGGATAATCGAGCAAAATCCATACATTATGCCAAAAAAGATTCCATCATAGCCAAAAAACGCAATCGCCACGCCAAAGCTTGAACCCTGCAACACGACATTAATCACCGAAGTGTAGCACACGACTTTTAGCGTGTTTATTACCTCGCTTAGCACATTTTGCACTTGGATTTTGTCAAAAGGAATGAGCGCAAGAAGGTATTCATACAGGCGCATACCATAAAAATAAAAGAAAAATAAAAACACCACGATAAAGCCCGTATCCACGACAAATTCTAAACTTCTCTTGCCGATAATTGAGCTAAGATTGAGAATCGAAGAAAAAAGCTCCGCGCCAGAAATCTTAGAAAGCGCCTCTTGCACGCGTATTTGCGCTTCAGGGATAATCTCACTCCAAGCAATAATCTTTTCTTTCAGCCCTTCAATAATCGCGCTAAAACCTTGCATATCAGCGCTTTTTATCATCTCAATAAGCGAGCTAAACACAAATATCACCGGCACAATGAGTATCAAGCACAGCGCGCACACGCTCAAAAATGCCGCGACTATTTCAGAGCGCACGAGTTTTAAGATTCTATGTTTCAAGCCAAAAGTCGCAATGCAAAGCAACAGCGCGATAAGCAGATTCATTAAAAAAGATTCGTATAAAAAATAAATCCAATACAGCGTGAAAAAAAACACACCCCAGAAAAAATAAATCGCTTTCATAAATCTTTCCCCGCCTCACTTTCTCTCTAAAATTTAAACTGCAAAAACATTCTACCTAGCACATAATTGCGCCCATCACTTGCGAAAATATAATCATCAAGCATAATATTTGCATTATTAAACATACCTATGAAGCCCCCGCCAAATATCACATCCGGCGCGATTGTGATACGCGCATTTGCCTCCCAGTTGAAAATATATTTCGAGCCAATGCTTGTGTTTCTAATTGCAGATTCTAAAACAAGGTGATTTTCAAAAGTGTATTCCAGCACGCCATAAAGCGTATTTGCATCAGCGTAAAATAGCCCTTCTCTACGCTCAAAAGGGCTACTTTGCCCGAAAGCATCAATGCCGCTTATGCCATTTTTTGACACGCTCATAAATCCACCGCCAAACTTCACGCCAGCCCATTTCACGCCACCTTCTACCCACACAAGCGCGCCATCGCCATCAGTGCGCGAAGATTCTATAACTTCATTTCTACCAATATAAGAAAGCAAATGCACATTTGCATACAGCGTAGAATCCCCTAAAGTCGGCTTTTCTAGCATAAGCTTAATCCCAAAGGCGCTAAAGCGATTTGGTGCAATATAAAAATATGGCGAAATTTTGATAGGTGAGGCAGGAAGTGCCAACATCAAATCTCCAAAAAACACGCCACTTTTGCCGAAAGGATTGCGATATTCAGACATACGATAATTTGTCACATACGCATTTGCATTAATCCACAAAAGCCGCACAGCAGCATTTTGATTAAGCGCGTATTGCACATGCGCGCCTTGATTATAGAACTGCACCCATTCCGCGGTGGTGTAAAAGCGCCCAGCTTGCACTTTGATTCTGTCATTGCGCTCAAACTTCCCATAAAGTTCAGTCAAAATAAAATCATCTTTTGTAGAGTTAAAATCCCCGCGCGTGTATTCATACATCCGCATAGCCATCCACATAGAGCCACCAAAGCTAATGCCAGAACTATTTGTGGGCGTATCATAGCCAAGTGAAACATTCACATCAGCAAAATTCGTGCGCCGCTCTGTCATATTTTGAAAATACAACCCAAAATGCCCGCGAGGCTTCCCCATCATAAGATATTCGCCCACACTCTCCGCACCAAGCCTTGTGAGTAGCGCCAAAACCAGCACCAACAACCCAGCCTTAATTGCTCCTTGTTTATTCAAAACCAAATCCTTTTGTGTATGCTTAATCCAAATCTAAAATGTTTTTGTTTCAGCAAAAAGGATTCCAAAAAATTAAAAAATAAATACTAAATATTGCTTAAGGCTCGCAATTTAGGAAATAAACGCAAAAACTTCTTTTTGCAAAAATACCTTTCCTTTCTCCACAAACGCATTGATTTTAGAATCTACACTTTGCCAATCAATACTATCACGCTTTTGCAAAGTAGCACTTATAACTTCTTGCACTTGCGAAATATCAGTAAGAACGCGATTTTCTAACCCGCTTACCTTTAGCAAAGTCTCTAGGCGCGTATGTGCGTCATCACTTTTTAAGCGCAGATAATAAAAAGGTGTATGCATGATAATCGCAAACACGCAACCATGAAAAGAATTTGTAATCATCATTTGAGAATCTCTCACTGCGCCGAGCCATTCCTGTGGTGTGGGAAAAAACTGCGTTTGTAAGTCGTATTTGCATGAGAAATCTGGGTGCGCATTGGTGTATAAAAATTGATATTGTTTGATGATTTCCATAAGAGCATTTTTGTCAATAAAAGTCTCCGCACCAAGCATATAAACAAAAATATCATTTTGTACTTGAAGTGGGGAGAGAATGCGTTCATAATCTGCCTTTTTTAAAAGCATCGTAGGATCTGCCACGCACACACCTTGCAAGCCCAAACTTTCAAGGATTCTCACCCCCTGCTCTTCGCGCACACTTATCGCATCAAAATCACTAAGCGCCTTGCGCGCATATTCCTTGATACTTTTTGACTTATCTATATTATCTGAGATTTCTTTTAGTCCAAAGCTCGCAGCATAAGAGACTTTGCGCGCATGCAGTTTGGATTTATCAACAAAATTTAGCATATAATATTCCGAGCGTTTTTTGACGGCATTATTTAAGATATTATCCACACTCCAACAATTCCACACTTGATCACTCCCCGCGATATAAATATCTGCCCACATATCATCTTTATAGCCCTCATAATCCCTAATTTTTAGCGGGATAAGATTGATATTTGCCTCTCTAAACTCTAAAAATTTACGCTTAGATTCTATATCTTGTATATATTGCGAAAAATATTCATAGCCCATCATTTCAGTAAGACGACTATCGCGTTCCCATTGCATAAAACTTTCCTTACCTAGCAAAAGTCTTGCTTTAAGTCTTTTTATTGCTTTGAAAGCTTTTTCGCCAAATATTTTTAATATAAATATCTTTATATATTTACGCCATGAAGATTTGGAGGCAAAAAACGGAGACACATTTAACTGCCTCACTTCCGCATTGATCCCATTTCTTGCGATTTCATCGCGCAAATAGCGTTGCAACGCATAGGCTTGCAACACCTGCCCGTAATTATGCCCATCCCAATTAAAAGTCACCACACCAATAGTTACTGGTTTTTTCATCTTGCTATCCTTTGTTTTAGTTTTTTGATACGAGGTTTGAGGAAGTCCTTTGCCCTGCGTGGAAGCAAAAGCAAAATGACTTTTTTGATGCATCGTTTTACAAAGCGCACAAGGCGCGTCAAAAATGGAGTTTTTGTGAGTTTGTATAGGAGATTTACCGCCTTGCGCGCCGCCTTTTGGCGCGCAAGGCTTTGTAAAGATTCTGTGCTAAATTCTTTACATTTGCGCTCATACAAGCCTATGATTTTGGCGAGAATCTTTTTGCGTCTTTTATTGATAAAGCCACTTTTGATAAGCGCAGGATTCCCGGATAGCACGGCATGTATGCTTGATTTTTGCACCTTAGCAAATGGCGTGATGGAATCTAGCCATTTATGCGCGTTTGCGTTATTAAAAATCACACAGCTAATGCCCTTGTCATCCACAAATTCCGGGTGGAAATTCCTCACGCCCCAAAAATCGCCAAGCGTGATATCCGCGCCACTTCGCATATCTTTGGAAAAACAATTTTCGCAACTAGGGCGCGTGATCGTGTGTCCCAAAAACCCCGTGTAGTAAGGCGATAAAGTGTGTGGTATTGTCTTTGTCTTTGTCTTTGTCTTTGTCTTTGTCTTTGTCTTTGTCTTTGTCTTTGTCTTTGCGGCAAAAATGCCCCTCTCCCAACCATAATCTTTACCGCGGAAATTAAAATCAAGTAGCTTAGAATCCTCCCCCTCAAGCATGCTTTCTTTGTAGATTCTCCATATTTTTGGGCTCGGCACAGAGTTGCAAATCACTTCGATTGTAAGGAGGTTTGGGTATTTTTTACGCAAAAACGCATTAAGCCCGTGAATCTGGCATTGAACGCCACTAAAAAGCACAAGCCTACCCGCGCGCAAAAATTCTTTAGCTTTGATGAAACAATCACCAATGGGCGATTCCACATATTTTGAGCGGCGGAAATTATCAAGCTCTTGTAGGGATTCTATAAAGCTGTGGCGCACTTCGAGGTTTGCCACACCATTTGTTGTATCGCCTGCGCGGGAGTGAATCCCGCTTGGCTCCGCTTCGCGCGCATACTCGGCGTTTTTTGGTTGATGAGATTCTAAGATTCTGTCTCGCTGGCTGGAAGTTTGGGAGCTTGTTTTATCAATTGTATCGCCTGCGCGGGAGTGAATCCCGCTTGGCTCCGTTTCGCACATATACTCGATATTTTTTGGATTCTTAGATTCTGCGACGCTATTTGCTTCTTTGAGGTTTTTTGTGGATTGCTTTAGATTCTCTAAATCTTCGCAATGAGACGCGAAGTTTTCAGAATCTGGTTTCACATACCCCGCGCCAAACACCACACCGCCCTGCTCCAAAACTGCGCGCGCCAAAAGGCTAAACACGCCACCGCTTGAGCTTTTTAGGCGCAAGGAATCATCATTTGCCTTAATTGCATAGGCTTGCGGGATAAACTCCGCGCTAAAATCTTGCGCGCCTACTTGATTTTGCAAAACAGAATCTAGCGCACTCACGCGCTTTTCTCCTGCTGTCGTATGGTTAGAATCTGAAAGGTTTGTGTTGGTAGAGTTAGGGGATTGTGTTTTTTGCTTAGTAGATAATGCCCCCCCCCCCCTAGGGCTATTTTCGCGTTTTCAAGCGCGATGAAATGAAGTGTTTGATTTGGCGCGACTTTTGGGAAAGCGGATTTTTTACGCACGCTATCATAAGGCGCTGTATGTAAAAATGGCAATGTCGGGCAGACAATCTCGCACTGCTTGCATTCCGTGCAAGTCACCTCATCAACATGCGGATATATAAAGCCCTCAAAATCCTCGCGCATCTCTATGCTATCGTGCGGACAGGCGCTATAGCACGCATGGCAACCACAGCATAACTCATATTTTGGCAAAATCGGCAAAGTCATTCCTTGAAAATAGAATCTAAAAAAGTCGCTATTGTAGCCAAAAATCTTTAAAGGCTTTTTAAGGGCAATGAATCAAGGTAAAATATGCACGCGAAGCGGAGCTTTGGCGGACTTGTTCGCCAAAGTGATATATTTAAAGATGCGCTTTGCGTGAAATGCTTAAAACTAAGCCAATGGCAAGGCAGTTTGCAAGCAACGAGCTTCCACCATAGCTGATAAATGGCACCGCGATGCCCTTAATCGGCGTAATACCAGAAATCCCAAAAGCATTGATGATAAACGAAAACGCAAGCAACAGCGCCACGCCCACACAAAAAAGATAATAAGTCATATTTTGCACGCGATTTGCGATTTTAAAAATATAAAAAAGCATCGCACAAAATAGCACCACGACAAAAAACAGCCCCACAAAGCCCAGCTCCTCGACAATCCCAGCCAAAATAATATCCGTATGCACTTCGCTTAAAAAGCCAAGTTTTATCACGCCTTCACCCAAGCCATTGCCGAAAAATCCGCCATTTGCGATGGCATTGCTCGCGTGGTAGATTTGATAAGGCTCAGGAAGATTTTCTACGCGCAAAGATTCCGCCAAACCTTGAGGCAAAAGCGCGAGGATAGAATCTTGCGCGTTCGCCCACCACAGCTTCACACGCATAATGCGATGCGGACTTGTCACAATCGCCACAAGCCCCACACTTAGCGTTGTCAGCATGATAATCCCCAAAAGTCGCAAGCTCCCGCCCGCAAAAAGTAGCATAAATCCAAGTGTAAGCGCAAGCACAATCACCTGTCCCAAGTCATTTTGCAAAACCGCTATCAGCACCACCGCCACAAAAAACAGCGCCAAATACGGAATAAAAGTCTTAATCTCATCAATCAACCGCACATGCTTTTTGGTGCTAAATTTGCGCGAAAAGCTCCACGCCAAAAAATACACAAAGCCGATTTTGAAAAATTCCGAAGGTGCGAGAGAAAAGCTAGGCAGGCGAATCCAGCGCTTTGCACCACCAGCGGAACTTACCAAAGAAGTTGGCAAAAAATGCATCCCAATCATTAAAATGAGCGAGAGCAAAAACAGCGCAAGCCCGATTTTTTTGAAACTTTCATCTGGCTCAAGTTGCGCGAACAGCCACATCAAAAGGATTCCGATGATTGCGACGAAAAGCTCGCGCTTAAGAAAATGAAATGGCTCGTAATTAAAAAAACCCACCAAATACACCGCAAGCGAATACGACATAAGCACGCCCACGCAAATAAGGCTAATGCTAATAAAAAAAAGTCGTTTGTTTGCCAAAAGGATTCCTTAAATTTGTGTTTGCTTTATGCGCGTGTCCTTGTGCGCGCGTTTTGCCAAATCTCGCTATTTTTTTGCGCGTCTCTAAAAATTTTTGCACGCCTAAAATCCGCGAACTCTACCTAAAAAAGCTTTTTATGTCAATACAGCCGCTATTTGTGAGCTTGCAAGATATGCGGATTCTAAAGGTGGATTCTAAAAATTCCAGCCAGCGCGATAGAATCTAAAATTAAAATCTATAACTCACGCGCACATCGCCCCTCGCGCCATAGCTCCCTAGTGTATCTGCCATAAGTGCGAATCCATAATCAATGCCAAATCCCTTGCCTAAGCCACTTTGCCCGATGAAATTTAGCATAAAATTTGTATTTGCATACGCCAAATCATACGCGATGAAATTTTGCGCGTTGCTTAGGGTTACAAATGCCTGCTTTTGCGTATTTAGCAAGCCTTGACGCGCTAAAAGTTGCAACGCATAAGAGGAATTTTTCCCGCTTAGCACATATTCCGCGCCAACGCCAAGCGCAAAAAGAGCGTTGTTTAATTGCTTTTGCTTGTAATTTTGACTGACAAAGCCATTATCTACATTGTAGCTTAACGCCAAAAGTGCGAGAGGCTTTAGCGTGTGCGTAAAATGCTCGCTTTGAGACAAAAGAATATTGTATTTGTAATAAGCGTGAAAAAGTGCGCCTGTCGTGGTGTTGCTAGCATTTTCGCTCACACTTAGCGTGCTTGAGAAGCTGCGCTTTGTATCCAAAAACATAACATTGAGATTCCCTTGTGCCTCGTGCTTTGCGCGTTTAAAGTTCGCATAGAATCCAAGATTGTAATATTTCGCGCTGTCTTTGATGTCAAAATTTGCAAAGTTTGAGCCACCAAAGCCAAACATAACGCCCGCCAGCAAGCTAGATTGAGAAAAATTGAAGATTCTGTCATAGCCTATATTTGTGCCATAAAAATTGCTCGTCCCATTCCCGCCAAAGTAGCCACCGCCGGCATTAAGCCAAACATTATTTTTATATTCAAGCTCCTTTTTAGCGCGCTCTAGCTCTAGCAAACTTTTTGCAAACCCCAATTCATCGCTACTTGCAAGATAGATTTTTTTAGAAAGTTTTCGCAAAGCCTGCGCGTGCGTGGTTTGCACCTGCAAAATACGCGCATTTATAGACTCGTTACTTGAGAAAAGTATTTGATTGCTTAGCGTTATTGGCGTGCTTTGAGAGATTTTTTGCAAATCAGATTCTATGCTGCTTACATATTGTGTCAAAAGCGCGTTATCATCAGTCCGCACTGCCCTATCTATCGTATCATCATTGCTATTGTGTCCCAAAATTGCCTGCAAAATAAGAATGCGAGAATCCACCTTGCCAAGCTCGCTCAAGCTCTTTGGATCATCTTGCAAAAACTTCACCTTAATCTCATCGCCAACAACCTTACTCACCACATACAGCTTTTTGTCCTCATTAGCGAAAATAAAATCGATGCGCTTGTCCAAGCGATTGTCGTTAAGCTTTGTCGCTAGAGCAAAAGTATGGTAAGTATTTAGCACAAGATCCTTATCATCGCGCGCCACACTAGAATCTAGCCTCACGCTAAGCTTTGCATTTTCTTGCAATGTCAGCTCCTTATCCACTTGTAACGCAAAAAAACGCGTAGAATCTTGCGTTTGCATGGTATTTGCGCCGACATTTTTTAGCTCCAAATTTTTTGCGATAGAAATATTCGCATCAAGGATAAATGGGCTGTGCACGCTATCTTGCGTGATTGAAAGAGTGTTGAAATGCACGCGCGAGCTTTCATCGCCTAAAATATAGTCATTTGCGCCTGCATTTGGGATATTCCCCGCGCTCAAATCCCAAGAATCTGCAAAAATTTGGCTATTTTGATACGCCTCAAGCTTAAAGCCCTTATGTGTGGAATCTAAAAACAAATTCACCAAAGCATTTTGCGCGCTTAGCGTTTCAATCTCAAGCACAGAATCCTTTTGTATAGAAAGATTGAGCGTTTGCAAATTTTGAGCCAAAAGCGTTGTGGTTTTAAGCGTGGAATTTTCAGTAAGAACAACATTTCTTGTATCATTTGCACCTAAAATTTTAAGGCTACTCGTCGCAGTGTCAGTAGGCGTGTGATAAAGCCCTTCAAAGCTAGAGTTACCGCTTAGATAGAGGTTTTGATTTAAGACTTGCTCGCTTTGCTTGAGTTTTGAGGCATTTTGCGCGTAGAGATTTTCTCCAAAATAGCGCGCCACCTGCACGCTTGAGCTATCAAAGACAAATTCGCTTACATTTAGTTTTGCGCCAGAATCTACATTTAGCGCGAGTGTTGAAAGGCTTTTGGCATAGATTCTCTGCGCGCTAAGGCTTGCGCTGTCTTTTAGCGTGATAGCGTTATGCGCGGAATCTAGATTTAGCACGCCATTATTTAGGTTTAGCGAGGCGGTGTCGCTTAGAGTGACGCTGCTTGTGAGGCTTGCTAGATTAGATTCTATTTTGGCATTTTGGCTTGCGGTGATATTGATAGTTAGCGTGATATTTTCGTAAGCTTTTTGTAAGGATTCTTGTGTGGCTTGCGCGCTAGTTGAAGCGCCAGAATCTGCACGCGCGCCAGAATCCAAAGCCACAGAATTCAAAGTTGCAGAATCTATAGCCGTAGAATTTATGATGGCTTGCAAACTCATCTCGCCCCCGCTAAGCTCTATATCAAAACTTTGCGCGCTTCCAAGCGCTATGCTAAACGCCGAGTTATTGCCGAGTATTTTTTGCGCCCCAAAGGTGGAATCTTTCTCCACGCTTAGATTTATATTCATATTTGTAGCGCTTAGATTCCGCGCGCTAAGGCTTGCGCCACCATTTACAAAGATGTAAGTTTGGTTAGAATCTAGCGCATTTGTCTTGTCATTTTTGCTAGGACGCGCGCTATTGAGAGAGAAAATCATATCTTTTGTGACATTTAGGCTCGCCTTGTCATTTAGCTGTATCAGCGCTCCAGCGAGATTTTGTGCGGTGAGATTCTCATTTAGCGTTAGTTTGGTATTTTCACCGCTTAGTATGACTTCATTTTTTAGTTTGCTAGTTTCACTTTGCCCGCTCGTGTTGGTGTCTTTTAGCGTGAGATTTTTTAGCGTCACGCTAGAGCCACCAATAAGCGCGATATTAGCGATGAGATCTTTATTTGCTCCATCCACGCTAGAGCCATTGCGCGCAATTAGGTCATAATTAGTCGGCTGACTTGTAAATCCTGCAGAATCTAGCGCGCCAAGGCTGAAGTTATTTGCATTGTCAAAAACAAACGACTGCTTGATTTCAAAACTAGAGCCTGCCTCGATATTAAAGCCACCAAGCGCGCTTAGCCCGCTGATGATAAGATTATCAACGCTTGCACTACTTGCGCCGCTAAGCTTTATGCTCGCCTGCTCCTTGCTAAGCGTGAGATAGCTTGCCTTTAGACTAGCGCTGGCACTTAAATCAAGGCTCGCGTTAAAATCATGTATGCTAGATTCTATCGCTGCGCCACTTGCGGTGATTTTGCCTTTGTAGCTTATGGTGTCGTTTGCCTCATTTTCTAGCACGCCCTTGCTTACTTCTTGATAGAAGTTAAAGCCATTACCGCGCGTGTTGCTCCCATCGCTTCTGTCGATGAAATGATTTATTTTGCCGCCAAAATTTAGCTTAGAGCTTGCATCTGCTGTGATGTTAGATTCTAAACTAGCGCTACGCCCAAGGGTAAAGTTTGAGTTTTTTAGCTCGATCCCACCAGCGATTTTAAAGCTTCGCTTATCCCAATCAGGCTGCTGCAAGGTAGAAGGGCGCGAGAGATCCATCCATGCAGGCAATGTATAGCCTGTCTTTTTCTCCGCCTCCTCGACTTGCTTTCGCACTGCTTCATCGACCACCGCATGCGCTGTGGGGTGTCCTTGCAAGATAATATTAGAATTTTGAGATTCTAGCTTGCCATCTATATTGATATTTCCATCAAATACAAGGCTTTCATCGCCTTTGGTGGCGTTTTTTTGGATAAGGTTTAGATTGCCTTCAAAGCTTGCATGCGCGATATAGTCCGCTTTTGTGGTTGTTTTGTTGCCACTTTTATCATAGCTAAAGCCTTGTATGCTGAAGTTTGACGCGGTGCTTGCGGTATTTGTTATCACTGCTTTTGCGTCATTTGCAGAGATGACATTGAGGCTTAGGCTATTGCCACCTAGATCGAGTTTCCCGCCATTATTGCCAAAGTAAAATCCTAGATTATTTACAGAATCTTGCGCTAGTATGTAGCTATTTCCACCACTGCCGCCACCGGCGCTTTGCTTTATCGCGCCTAGTGCCTCTGCTTTGCCCTCTGCAAGTGCGAGAATCCCGCGCCCGCTGGTGATATAAATACCATCATACGCCTTTGTGGTTGTATCCAGCAATACTTTACCCTCACCCAAACGCATATAGCCTAGCGCGCCACTAGTCGCAGGCGTGTAGTTGGTTTTTATGATAAGCGTGCCTTCACCGATTTTATGAAGCGCTTGATTCTGCCCGAGTGCCTCATTTTTTAGCGCCCAATTCACCTCCACATTTTTACCCACATCAAGCCCCAAGCCCTCATAGCCAAAATGCACCTTATCAGCGGTGAAATCATAAGTCGTGGCATTCGCCTCATCTTTGAAAATAAAGCCGATATTTTGCCCCTTGATAAGCGAGCCAAACTTCACGCTCCCACCACCGCTAAACTCTATATCTTTGTTATCATAAATACTTTTTGAATCCTCGCCATTACCACTTTCTTTTGTTATATAGCTAGAAATTAGCGTATAGCTTCCATTTGCTAGATTGATAGATTGCGTATGTTCCTTTTTTAGCTTCTCAAAATCCGCTTGCGCCGCAAAGCTTAGGCGTGTGTTGTTCGGACCCTCCGTGCCAGAAACGACGCCTAGCACCACCCATTTGCCCTTCGTGCTATCATAGATATAAAATGCACCGCCGCTATCGCCCATGCTTATGGTGTTTTTAAATGTCTGATTTACGCCTAGCTGTATATTTAGCCCGCGCCCATCGGTTTTTTCATTTTCACCCACGGAAGTGAGATTGGCAAATGAGCTGTAGCCTTTCACAAAGCTAAGTGTGCTTAGCACACCGCCTAAGCGCCCATCTTCTGTCATAGGCAAATCACTTGTCAAATAATCCCTTCCAACCTGCAAGCTAAGCAGTCCCGAGCCTGCGCCATAGGCGTAGAGCGTGCCACCATTTGCGTTTTTTATCTCCTCTAGGCGCTCATTTAAAATCTTTTCATTTGCCTGCTCAAGCGCTACTTGTTGGCTGTATTGCGCAGTGCCGGGCTGTTTGATGACAGCATGCGAAGTTGTGTGATTAGTAATGTCAGTTTCTAGCAATTCTGCCTCGCCCTCGATAATAAAGCGATTAAACCGCAAGAATTGAGAATCTAGCCCCTGTCCCAAAAGCTTGCCCGCCACTTCATAGGTAGTCTGCCCCCACTTGCGCCAGCCGGTTTGATTTTCAATCGAGCGGATATGATTAGCAGTCACGGCGTAGCTCCCGCCAAGTGAGGTGAAAGAGCCAAAATTACTTTTTGCAGAAAAATCCGGGATTGAAGCTAAATTTGAGGCATTTGTGCTTGCATTTGGGAAGCTAAACTCCGAGCCATCTTTGCCCTGCAAAGTGATATTTTGCGCGCCTATTTGAAATGCGCCCTTATTCTGCCCAAAATCCAAAAAATCGCGATAATAAAAATTACCAATATCCACACTTTGCGCATATAAAGGCGCCATTGACACCGCGCCTAGCATAAGTAGTATAGAAGCATTTTTTGCTTGCATTGTATCGCGTCCTTTAAATCTTAGAAAAACCTTGTGTGGGGGAAATTATACATTTTTAGCTTTAAATTTACGCGCTAAAGTCATAAAAATCTGCCTTATGGGGCAAAACTTCACGCTTTTTGCTCTTAAATTTTCTCAAAATAAAATTACTTTTGCTAAGAAATTTTTAAGCTTAAAATACTTAGAATTCTAAGTTTAATTCTTACTTTTAAAGGAGTGGATATGAAAGTTCAAGGTTTAGGAATGGCAGTTTTAGCAAGCGTTTTTGCGCTAAGTATGGCTTATGGTGCAGATTATAGCAAGAAAAGCGAATCTGAGCTAATCAAGCTCAATGGCACACTTAAAAAAGTTGAAGATGCGGTGGATTTAAGACTTGAAATCAAAAAGCGCATTGCAAAAATGGACGACAAGCAAAAGCCAGATTTTGTAAAAAAGCTTAAAGATTCTTATGAGAAAAACACCGGCGATATGAAAGTCAAAGACCTACGCAAGCTTGAATCTGACACAAAAGAAGCATTTGCAAAAAGAATCCAAAAACTTAGCGACGCTGAGAAAAAAGAGCTTGGCTTGAGCGAGGAAGGTCACGCTTGCCCTATGCACGGGGATGGCGAGCACGAGCACAAGCATTAATTTTATCGCAATTTCATCGCTTAAGATCCCTACAATTTGGGATTTTAAGCGCCTTAAGCTTAGGCTATTTGCTTTTTGTGTAGGCAAATAAGCTAAACTTAACACCCTTTTTTACCCCTTAAATTTAGCAAAATAAATGGAGGCAGCAATGCAAAATATATTGAAAATCTTTCTTTTTGTGGCGTTGATTTTCTCGCAAGCTAGCGCGTTTGAAAAGGTTTTGCAAACAAAAGAATATGAAATAATTTTAAGCGCACCAAAAAACTTCACTTCCGGCAAAAATGAGTTTAGCGTAAGCATCAAACAAAATGGCGATGAAATCGAGGCAAGCGATGTGGCAGTGAAATTTATGATGCCAGAAATGCCCGGAATGCCAAAAATGAGCGAAGATTCACAAATAAGCAAAGATGGCGAAAAAGCCTATAAAGGCGTGGTGCATTTCCCGCATGGTGGCACTTGGCAAATCCGCGCAAGCTTCAAAATCGACGACAAAAACTACCTCGCCAAAGGAAGCATTGATTTTTAAGTAAGGCTTACATTTGCGAAAAAAATTCTTGCGCGCTTTTTTTATTATTTTCTTGCAGGGAATCTTGTGTGGCGTGTGCGCTGGCGAGGTGGATTCTGCAAAAAATAGCAATTTAGCGCAGCTGCAAGCCCACCTAAATAATAATCCAAAAATAAAAGAACTAGAGCTAGAAATCGCCTCTCTCAAAGCACGAGCAAAGGCGGAGGCAAAATGGGATAATCCAAATTTTAATCTAAATTATAGTAATGCTGAAATCATGCAACCTTTTTTGCTAGGTGCAAATGATATGCAAAGCATAGGCATTGGGCTAAGTCAGAATCTTGACTTAAATCTAAAGCGTTCTTTTAAGTCAAAAATCACGCAAAAAGAAGCAAATCTAAAACTCCTAGAGCTAGAAAATCTAAAAAATGAATATGCTTTTTCACTCATTTCAGCTTATATAGAAGCGCAAAAAAATCAAAAAATCCTCTCTCTAACCCAAGATTCTATAAAAAATCTTGATACGATTTTAGATAGCTTTAAAATTTCAAGGAATTTTAATCCCCTGCAAGTCCAAAAACTAAAGCTTTTAAAAGCTCGCTTACAAATAAAGCAAAATGAGATTATTAACGCACTTGAAAACTCCCACATTGGTGCTAGTGAGATAAGTTTTGAGAGTATAGATTCTACAAATCCCCAAAAAGCATTGCAGAATCTACAAATCTTATCAACAAAAAATGGCGAAGTATGCGCGCGAAGCGGAGCCGAAGCGGAATTCACTTCCGCGCAGGCGATACAATGTGAGGGAATAGAATCCAAATATTCAAATATTGCAGAGACAAAAAATAGCACAGAATCTCCACATAATCACTCAATGCAAAATCAAAACTCTGCGCAAAACTCAAACTTTATTGTTTCAATCCAAGATTCTATGTTTGAAAATCTTGCAAAAGCCATAAAAAACAAGGCAGAAAAAGAGCAATTTTTACAAGAGCTTTTAGCACAAAATATTGAAATTAAAATAGCACAATTGCAAAGTGCAATTGCTTCAGATTCTGTGCGCCTTGCAAAAAAATCCCTAATCCCAGATTTAGGGCTCAATATAGCCTATATGTCGCGCTATAATCGCGCAGATTTATTTGCAGTGGGTATCTCAATGCCCCTACCAATTTATGGAAAAGAGGTAAATGTTATTAATCAAAATAAGAGCCAAGAGCTTTTAGCACAAACGCAGATTCTAAGCACAACAAATAGGATAAAGCACACAAGCCTTACGCTTTTATCTCAATTTAAGCAATTAAGTGAGAATCTAGACATTATCCAAAATACATTGCTCCCTGCAAATAAGGAAATAATTAACCTCTATAAACACCATTCAACAAGCCAAACTAGCGGATTTGTAGAACTTTATAATGCCTTAAATGAGGAAATTGATACAGAAATTTTAAGGATTCAAATTCTAGCGAACATGGCAATTATTTATTGGAATCTAGAGAGGCTTAAGGGCAATTTATAGAATCTATTAAAAGGAAAAAAATGAAGAAATTTTTAATTTTGTTGCTTATGCTAAACTCCTTATTCTTGGGATTAAATGCAGAATCTAGCACGCAAAATACAGTAAAGCAAGGCAAAAAAACACAAAATAAAATTGGTATTTTCCCAACCACAATTGTTAAAAAAATGCAAGTAAAAGATTCTAAAAGATATTATGGAAAATTACAAGAAAACGAAGGGAGTGTATATAGCCTAAGTCTGCGTGTAGATGGCTTTATACAAAAGCTTTTCGTGCAAAATACTTACACAAAAGTGCAAAAAGATTCTAAACTTTTTACGCTTTTTTCTACTGAATTACTTGATGCGCAAAGTGAGCTTTTAGCAGCTTCTGGAAGTCATTTTAAAGGGCTTGCAAGGGAAAAGCTAGAGCTTTTAGGTGTGGATAAAAAAGAGATTGCAAAGATTCAAAGCGGGCATAGAATCTTAAATGAAATCACATACTACGCGCCAATAAGCGGCTATATTTTTACAAAAAATGTAAATATTGGAAGTGGTGTAAAAAAAGGAGAGGAAGTTTTTAAAATAGTCAATTTAGATTCTTTATGGGTGATAGCAGATATTAATGAGGAGGATTTGAGCTTTTTGCAAAATGCGCAAAATAAGGCTTATGTTGAGGTTGAAGGAGTTAAAGGAAGGAGTGAAATTGCTTTAGAGCTTATTTATCCAAATGTGGTTGATAATTTTTTAAAAGCGCGTTTTATCTTGCAAAATAAGTTTTTAGACGGAGATAAAGTGCAGTTTTTCCCAAATTCTTTTGCTTATATTTTTATAGAATCTGCCCCAAGAATTGCGCTTACACTGCCAAAAACAGCCCTACTTTTTAAAAATAATAAATATTTTGTTTTTATAAAAGATGATGAGGAGTTTTTACCGCAAATTGTGGAAGTGAAACGCATTCTAGGAAGTGATTTATATGAAGTGATAGAGGGGTTAGATGAAGGTGATGAAGTTGTGAAAAATGCTCTTTTTGTACTAGATTCTGATGCACAAAATAATGGAGATTTTGAATGAATTTTACAGAATCTGGTGAATCTAAAAACTCACAAAACAGCCCACAAGAGCAAAAAAATAAAAGCATAGATTCTATAATTTTATGGAGTGTTAAAAATAAATTCATTATTTTAATTATGGCTTTTTTGCTGCTTTGCTCCTCAATTGCGCTTTTGCCAAAATTAAAGCTTGATGCCCTGCCCGATTTAACACCGCCGCAAGTTATTTTGCAAATAGAATTTCCAAATCAAGCCCCAAAAACAATTCAAGAACAAATCGTATATCCGCTTATGAGCCAGCTTTTAGCAATTGCAAATGTGGAAAATGTGCGCGGAATTTCTGGCTTTGAAAATGCGCTTATTTATGTGATTTTCAAGGATAAGACAGACCTTTATTGGGCTAGAAGTAGAATCTTAGAGCAACTTAGTCAAACGCAAAATATCCCCGCACAGGCTAAAATCTCACTAGGAAGCGATTCTACTTCTGTTGGCTGGGCGTATCAATACGCACTGATAAGTGAGGATAAAGATTTAGGCGAGCTAAAAAGTTTGCAAGATTTTTATTATAAATACGCACTTTTAGGCATTGATGGTGTGAGCGAAGTAGCTAGTGTTGGGGGATTTGAGCAAAATTATGAAGTAAGCGTGGATAATGCAAAGCTGCTGCGCTATGATTTAAGTTTGCAAGAAATTATAGATTCTATTAAGCGAGCAAATAATGATAGTGGCGGTGGCGTGCTAATTGAGGGTGGATTTGAAAAAATAATAAAAGCAAAGGGCTATATCAAAAACACGCAAGATTTAGAAAATATCATTATAAAAACGCAGGGCAATACACCACTTAGAATTAAAGATATTGGCGAAGTGAGAATCCTGCCTGCTACAAGGCGGGGTGCTGCTGATGTAAATGGTAAAAAAGAAGTTGTAGGTGGCATTGTCATGGTGAAATATGGCGGGAATACTTATGAAACTTTGCAAAGAATAAAGCAAAAAGTAGAACAACTTAATGAAAATAGCGAAGTGCAGATTAAGCCTGTTTATGATAGAAGCGAGCTTATAGAAAAATCCATTTTTTCACTTACAAAAACGCTTATTGAGGAATGCCTTATTGTGCTTTTGATTACAGCGATTTTTTTACTGCATTTTAGAAGCGCTCTGGTGGTGATTATCACACTTCCACTTTGCGTGCTTTATAGCGCGTTTTTAATGTGGGTTTTTGATATACAATCAAGCATTATGAGCTTAGGGGGCATCGCAATTGCCATTGGAGCAATGGTTGATGCGGCAATTGTAATGATAGAAAATGCACATAAGAATCTAAGCATACAAAATTCCTATTCAGATTCTACTCGGCAAAAAATAATTATCTCAAGCACAAGGCAGGTTGGCGCACCTATCTTTTTTGCTTTAATGATAGTCGTTGTTTCATTCCTTCCAATTTTTGCGCTTAGCGGACAAGAGGAAAAGCTTTTTGCGCCATTAGCTTTGACAAAAACATTTACAATGCTTATTGGAGCATTACTCTCAATCACCATTGTGCCAATTTTAATGCTTTTTTTCATTAAAGGCAAAATTTTAAGCGAGGAAAAAAATCCGCTAAATCTCTTTTTTGTTAAAATCTATCGTAATTTATTGCTTTTTACTCTGCGTTTTAAATGGATTTTCCTCTCTCTTTGCGTGGTTATTTTAGGGCTTTCATTCTACGCGTATAAAAAGCTAAATTGGGAATTTATGCCCCAAATTAATGAGGGTATAATCATGTATATGCCTGTAACAAACACAAATCCTAGCATCGATACAGCCCTTGCATATTTGCAAAAAGTAGATTCTATTATTGCAAGTTTTGATGAAGTGGAGAGCGTCTTTGGCAAAGCTGGTAGGGCAAATACAAGCACAGACCCAGCACCTCTTTCAATGTTAGAAGTCTATATTCACTTAAAACCAAAGGAGCAGTGGAAGGAACAAATAAGCTATGCGGAGCTAAGAGATAAGCTAGAATCTGCCCTGCAAATAAAAGGGCTTACAAACTCTTGGACTTATCCCATTCGAGGTAGGACTGATATGCTTTTAACGGGCATTCGCACGCCTTTAGGTATAAAGCTTTATGGAAATGATACAAAGATTTTGCAAGATTTTTCACTAAAAATAGAATCTAAACTTAAAAATCTAGATTCAACACTTTCAGTATTTGCAGAGCGTGGAAATAGCGGATATTACATTGATATAGAAATAGATGATGAAAAATTAGCGCGCTATGGTGTGAGCAAAGATTCTATTTTCACTCTTTTAAATGCAGGCATTGGCGGGATTGAGCTAAGCAGAAAAATTGATGGTGTAAAAAACTATCCAATAAGCTTGCGACTACTTGATACGCAACGCAATGATATAGAATCTATTAAGGAAATTTATGTAAAAACTTCGCGTGGATTCCGCCCCTTAAGAGAGCTAGCTAAGATTTATTATGCAAATGAACCAAGCGAGCTAAAAAGTGAAAATGGTCTAAGTGTAAATTATATCTATATTACACCAAAAGAGCATGTAAGCGCAAAAGCTTATAAAGACGCAGCTAGCGCTTTGCTTTCTGATTTAGAGCTGCCAAGCGGATATTTTTATGAGTTTAGTGGAGAGAGTGAGTATATACAAAAGGCACTAGAGACATTACAATATATTATCCCGCTAAGTATTTTTGTGATTTTTATTTTAATTTTTCTAGCACTAAAAAATATTGCCTATACATTTTTATGCTTTTTTAGCTTGCCATTTGCTATTTTTGGTGGCATTGTGGCAATTGATTTGTTGGGGTTTAATCTTAGCATTGCTGGTGTTGTTGGGCTTTTAGCCCTTTTGGGGGTAGCAAGTGAGACTAGCATTGTTATGCTTTTATATTTGCAAGAAGCACTAGCGCAGATGAGAGAAAATATAAATAATCCCACAAAAGAGGATTTAAAACAATGCGTATTAAAGGGAGCGGCACTGCGTGTGCGTCCAAAACTAATGACTGTTTTTTGCATTATCGCTTCACTTTTACCAATTATGTTTTCTCAAAATGTTGGAAGTGAAATCACGCGAGCAATTGCCGCGCCAATGCTAGGGGGCATGATAAGCAGTAGTATTCTAACGCTTTTTATTATTCCGATTTGTTTTTATTTGTTGCATTTGAGGAAAATTGCTCGTTAAATAAAGAATCCACGCTACAATACACCAAAAATTAACCTTAAGGATTCCTCTTGCGTATTGATAAATTTCTTAACACGACAAATATTTTAAAACGACGCGCAGTGGCGCAAGATATGTGCGAAAATGGCGTGGTGCTGGTAAATGGCGCTGTGGCAAAAAGCTCAAAAGAAGTCAAAATTAATGACACCATCACCCTGCGCTATTTAGAATATGAAAAAAATTACCGCGTGCTAGATATCCCAACGACAAAAAGCGTGCCAAAAGCGCAAAGTGCGCTGTTTGTCAAAGAGTTATGAGCCGATAACTTTGCATTTATTTGCAAGGATTCCAAAAATATTGAGCGCAAATGCTACGCAAAGCACAAGCACAATACCCTGCACATAGCTTTCGCTCAAATCATGCAAAACGCCGATTAAAAATGGACCGCTTGCAGCAATAAGATAGCCAAAGCCCTGTGCCATAGAAGAAAGCTTTGTCGCAATGGCAAGTGTGGCGCTCTTTTGCGAAATAAACAAAAGCGCTAGCCCAAAAACCCCACCCATCGGGATTCCGATACAAAGCACGCTCACAATCATCGCACTTTGAGAATCAAAAAAGAGCACCACCACATAGCCTATCGCATACAGCCCGCACAAAAACGCCATATAAAGCGATCGATACATCTCACGCAAACGCCCTAGCAATAATGGACCAAAAAATGCTACAGGCATGGAAATAAGCTGCATATAAAGCAAAATATTTGTCCCATACTCCAAACTATAGCCTTTTGAAGCAATAATCACAGGAAGCCATGTAAAAGTGCTATACGCCACAAAGCCCTGCAATCCCATAAATAGCGTAATTTTCCACGCATCAAATTCAACAAAGAGGCTTTTTGTCGTTGCCGGTTTTGCCTTAGGGCGCGAAAAGCGATGATTTTTCACTTCTGGTAGAAAAAGCACAATTGCAAAAAGTGCAAAAACCACCCAAAATGCCATTGCGATTCTAATCCCAAAAAGTGCGATAAGTGGCAATGCCAGCAGAATCCCGATGATAGAAGAGGCATTAAGCACAAGCGAATACACGCTCATCATCGCGGGTGTTTTCTTGCCAAACTTTTTGCGTATGAAGCTTGGCACAAGCACATTTGCCACCGCAATGCCCGCACCCAAAAGCCCCATACCAACAAAAAGCCCGCCAACTCCGCCAAAGCTCCGCACAATCTCACCAAGCGCAATACAACACAGCGCGATAAACAAAAGGCGCACGCTTGAAAAATACGCCACCACAAAAGAAATGCTCCCAAACGCAAGTAGTGGGATAGAATTTAGCAATCCTGCCACAGAGCTTGAAATATTAAAATATTCCTTAATCGCTTCAATGCTCGGACCCATAGAATTTATAGGCGCGCGCAAATTGAGCGTGATAGCCACCATAATTGCAAAGCTTAGCCAAAAATATGTTTTCTTATTCAAAGCCTCTACCTCATAGAATCTAAACCTTTTTAAAGCTTATTCCCTCGTTAGCTTGAAAAGCGCATACACGATATATGAGCTCATCGCGCTAAAGCTTGCAAGGGCTAAAATCGCTGTAAGGATTCCAATCATTACATTTCTCCTATTTTGTGGATTTCTCTAATAAGTATCCTCACGACAAAAAGCAAAAGCCCAGAAGTTACTATCAGGCTCACGCTCACAGACACAGCTTGTATAGAATCAAAAGTTTTGTAATGCATTATCACAAGGGCAAGGATTCCAAAAAGTGCAAGTAGAAGTGCTATCATCACGGACTTTAAGACACGGGCTAGGGTTTTTGTTTGTTCTTTTTTACTCATGGCTTGCATTGTATCACAATAAAACGCGTTTAAGTGAAGCTTTAGAAAAATATTTTATAATTCAGCCTTTATTCTTGCTTTTAGCGCTTAAAGCAAGCTCTCTAAACGCCTCTACTTAAGGTGCAGCGAGAGATTGGGAAATTTTAAATTTAAGGGAGTATGTGATTTTGAGAAATAAAAGTTCTATTGCGTTACTTATATTGAGTGCTTGCTCTATCGTGCTAGGCGTGGTGTGTATGGCTTATCCAGCAAAGACAATGCTTACCATTGCATTTTTTGGCGCGCTGTTTATTTTGCTTTTAGGCGTTGGTTGCGTGTTTTTCTATTTACAAAGCATGCGCAAAATGGCGTGGATTCTCATCGATGGGATTGTCTCTATTCTTATCGCCATCGCGCTTTTTGTCGCGCTTATTGTTGGGGGTGAAGAGATGGGCGAGCAAATTATCGCGCTTATCATCGGCATTGGCGTGCTTTGCAATGGGATTTTGTGGATTCTCACTGCGCGCTCTTTCAAGCAATTTGATGGCTCGGTATTTCTCCCCACACTTAGTTTTGGCGTGATATGCGTTGTGCTAGGCATTGTGTTTGCGATATTCCCGCAGATTCTCTCATTTTTGATAAGTATATTTTTAGGGATCTTGCTCATCATTTTTGGAAGCTTGGGATTAGTGCTAGGATTTGCTAGCAGGAGGCGCTTTTGAGAGAAGTTGTGCTTATAGGGACGAAGGAAAATAGCGAAGTAAAAAGCCTTGTAGTGAGTGAAATCGCTTATGAAGACATCGCACCAGATGCGTTGGAAGGCGTTGATAGCCTTATTTTTACTTCAAAAAACGCCATTCTTGCCTTGATAGAATCTGCCAAAAAACACGAACCTTTACGCGCGTGGGTGAATATCCCAAGCTATGTCATCGGACATGCAAGCGCAAAAGCCTTGCAAAATGCCGGCGCAAATATCGCACATATCGGCAGTGACGCGCATGGAGCGAATTTTACCAAAGAGCTTATCGAGCTTTTAGCTGATAAAAATCCGCTCTACTTGCGCGCACAAAATATCGTCTCAAAACTTGATGAAAAGCTTATAAGCGCAAATATCAAGCTAAAACAAATCGTAGCCTATATCAATCAACCAAAAAAACTTGATAGCGCACTAAAGCCAAAGGGCGATAGTGTGCTTATTTTTACTTCGCCTAGCGCGTTTGCGTTTTTCAAGCAAAACTTTGGGTGGAATCCAAACTATGTGGCGGTGGCTATTGGTATGACGACTTTTAGCGCGTTTGATTCTGATATAGTGGCGTTTGTAAGCCAAAAGCAAAATATCGAGGGTTGCATTGAGCTAGCCAAAGATTTGGCACAGAAATTGCCTTAGGGTAAGTCAATAGTTTGTTAAGATTCACAAGCTACAATACGCGTTTTTAAGGTTTTTAAAGCCTTGAGATTAAAGCAAATTTAAAAAAATGGAGTGGATTATGAAAAAATTACTTTTAAGCTTGGCGTTGGTTGGGATACTCTCACCTGCATTGATGGCAAAAACTTATGCGACGGTAAATGGCAAAGCGATTACAGAAAAGGACTTTGAGGGCTTTAAGCAAGAGTTCCCAAACTTTGATTTTGACAAATTAAACGAGCAAGAAAAACAAATCGTGCTTAATCAAGTCATTGATGAGCGCATCGTCCTTGATGCAGCACGCGCGGAAAAAATGGACACGACAAAAGACTACACTGATAAAGTCGAGGCGTTTAAAAAGCGCTTATTGCTAGATTCTTGGATGCAAAAGCAAGCTCAATCAATCCAAATGCCAAACTTTAGCGATGAGCAAATCCGCCAAATTTACAAAGAAAATGAAGCGCGCTTTATCGATCAAGAGGGCAAGGCACGCCATATTGTCGTAGCAAGCGAAGATGAGGCAAAGGCTATTATCGCAGAGCTTAATAAAGTTAGAGGCAAGGTTGAGCCAAAATTTATCGACTTAGCAAATCAAAAAACAATCGATCCTGTGGGCAAACAGCAACAAAACGGCGGAGATTTAGGGACATTTCACCGCGCGCGTATGGTGCCTGAGTTTTCAAAAGCAGCATTTGATTTAAAACCCGGCACTTATACCAAAACACCTGTAAAAACGCAGTTTGGCTACCATGTGATTTATTTGGAAAGCAAAACTGAACCAAAGGTGATTGGCTACGATCAAGCAAAGCAAATTATCATGCAAGATATGCAAATGCAAGCCTTTAATCAAGCAATCGGCGAAAAAGTCCAAGATTTACGCAAGAACGCGAAGATTCAAATAAGCAAATAATAAGATTCTATTTTTGAAACTTCTATTTTGAAATGTAAGGAGGAATCATGCTAGTAAGTGGCAGTGAAATTTTGCTAAAAGCCCACAAAGAGGGCTATGGCGTGGGCGCGTTTAACTTTGTAAATTTTGAAATGCTAAACGCTATCTTTAACGCCGCGCTTGAGGCAAACTCGCCCATCATCGTGCAAGCAAGTGAGGGCGCGATAAAATACATGGGAATTGATATGGCAGTAGGGCTCGTGCAAATCCTAAGCAAGCGCTACCCACAAATCCCAGTCGCGCTCAACCTCGATCATGGCACTAGCTTTGAATCTTGCAAAAAAGCGATTGACGCGGGCTTTACTTCGGTGATGATTGACGCTTCACACCACCCATTTGAAGAAAATGTCGCAATGACTAAAGAAGTCGTGCAATACGCGCATTCTAAAGGTGTGAGCGTAGAAGCAGAGCTTGGGCGTCTCATGGGGATAGAGGATAATATTTCAGTCGATGAAAAAGACGCCGTGCTAGTCAATCCAGACGAGGCAGAAGAGTTTGTCAAAGAGACAAAGGTTGATTATCTAGCACCCGCTATCGGCACAAGTCATGGGGCGTTTAAATTTAAAGGAGAGCCAAAGCTTGATTTTGCACGTTTGCAAGAAGTCAAACGCCGCACCAACATTCCGCTAGTTTTACATGGCGCAAGTGCAATACCGCAATATGTGCGCGAGGCATTTCTAGCCACTGGTGGCGATCTCAAAGGTAGCAAGGGCGTGCCTTTTGAATTCCTCCAAGAAGCAGTCAAAGGTGGGATAAATAAAGTAAATATCGACACGGATTTGCGTATCGCTTTCATGGCGGAAGTGCGCCGCGTGGCAAACGAAGATCCCACACAATTTGACTTGCGCAAATTTTTCACGCCCGGAATGCAGGCAATGCAAAAAGTCATCGTCGAGCGTATGCAAGTGCTAGGCTCTGCGGGCAAAGCTTAGTAATTTCAAAAAACACAAAATCAAATTTAAAGAGAATCTAAGAGATTAGCCCTTTAGATTCTCTGCAACTCCTACTAACTTTTCACTTCATTTTTTCTAATTTCAAGCACCCTTTTCATTGCTTCATTGCACACGCTTATTTTTTAAGCACTTTAAAATCTTTTCAAAGCGTTTTTAGAAATGCCTCAAGCGCATCGATTTCCTCTCGCGTAAGGTTAAGCTCTTTTAGCAAAGGTGAAGTTTGCGGGAACAATGGATCATTTTTTTGAAAATCCATAGGCTCTGGGCGAAACATTCCGAAATTATACGCATTGAGCACACCGCGCAAAGTCGGAAACAATCCATTATGAAAATATGGCGCAGTTTTGCGCACCTCGCGCAAAGTCGGCGTTTTAAACGCACCCATATCGCTAGGATTTTTACTCACATTATAGCGCCCAAAATCCTCGTATTTCTCGCGCCCATAGTAAGTTAGCCCAAGATTGTGGTATTTATGATCGCTAAACTCCACACCATTGTGGCAATTCATACAGCGCCCCTTTGTGCGGAAAATATGCAGTCCTAGCACCTCATCATCTCGCAACATTCTAGAATCCCCGCGCATAAATCTATCAAAACGCGAATTTTTGGGCATTAATGAGCGCTCATAAGTGGCAAGCGCTTGCGCTAAATGCTTAGGCGTGATAGAATCCTGCGCGCTAGATCCTCCAAATGCCTCTCTAAAGGCTTTTTCATATTCTTTGCTCGCCTTTAGCTTTGCGATGACATTTTGCATGGAATCTGCCATTTCTATGGGATTTTCAATCGGCATAAGGCTTTGAGATTCTAAATCCTGCGCGCGTCCGTCCCAAAATTTCTCTTTCCCAAAAGCGCTCATCACCACACTTGGCGCGTTGCGATTGCCCAAAGCGCGATTATGCCCAAAGGATACACTGCGTGCATTGCTAAAGCCAAGCTCGCTATCATGGCAGGTAGCGCACGCGATTTGCTCAGAAAGCGAAAGAATCGGATCGTAAAAAAGCTTCTCGCCAAGCTCGGCTTTTGCGCGCGTGTAGGGGTTAGATTCCGGATATGGTGGGGTATCTGGCAAAGCGCCAATCTCACGATACTCCACGCCATCATCTACCCACGCGCGCTCCCAAAACTGCGGCTCTTTGAGATACATTGCACGCAAAGCATTGATATACTCTTTCTTATCCTTGTTTTGGGTATCTTGCATTTCTTTAGAATCTCGCGTATCCAAATCCGCCAAAAACTCCCTAATCTCATCACTTGCTTGAGTGGGCGCATAGTGCTTCACCCCCTGCCCTAGCACCAAAAGCCCGACAATCACCACAGTGCCACATATCCAAGCAGCTACATACTTCACGAACTCCCTCCCTTGCTTACTTGCCTAAGATTCTTAGTATTTATAGCCCACTTCTACCCAAAACTGCCTTCCCACTTCATACACAGGCACGGCAGAGAAGTTAGCACTACCAATCGTGCTAGTAAGGTTATAAACAGCCATATTCCTATTATCTAGCACATTGAAAATATCAAGATTCACAAACAGCGTATTTTGTCCCGCGATATTAATATCAAACCCAAAGCGCATATCCCAAGTAAAAGCACCTCGCACATTAAATGGCTTAAAAGTATCAACAGGCTCAAGCACGCCATCGCCATTTGTATCAAACTGGTCTCTATTAGCCTCCGAGGTGCTAGCCATCACCACATAACTGCTTCTATATCTAAAAAAGTTATTCCATAATAACCTAACTTTCCCAAAATCAATATTATGCGTCGTTGTCAGCCTAAAAGTATAAGGGCGCACATAGTTATCAGCCGGTCTATCAGCATATCGTATCAGCTGCCCGTCATAGCTTATCCATTGATTTGCCAGCTGTGCGCTAGTTAAATTATCCGCGTAATCCGCGTAGTTTCGCTTGACATTTGTCCAGTCAAAAGCAAATAACACATAATTTTTAACACGCCAAAACTCTAGCGCCTCATTTTGTTGCAAACTAAGCGTGATAATATCGCTATCGCTTCTGCCTTCGTTTATGTAGGCAAATCTCAAGTCAGAAGTCAAACCGGGGCTATTAGACCGGCAATTTAAAGCGCTTAGATTCCCATTTGGATCAAAGCACCCACGCCTAATTTCATCTCTGCCAAATCTATGTATATATTTTGCGCCTAAGTTAAACATATAGATTCTCTGCACCACGCCAGCCATAAGCTCATCGCTGTAGGGAACGCGCAGTTTGCTGAAGTTTGTGTCATTTTTATATTGCACTGCATCGGTTTCCAATGGAGTAGTTGGATCAAATCTACTAAGTTCATATTCTAGCGCACTGCGCCCATCCATTAGTGCATAAGTAAAAAGATTTCTCCCATAGTATCTATTCGCACCAAAGCTAAGCTGTGTCGCAAAATTTCTACCGCTTTCCCATTCCGACCATGGCGCGATATAGTTTAGGCTAAATCTCGGTGCAATGGGCGCTTTCCCCATATAAGTATCATAATCTAGCCTAAGCCCCAGCCTCATATTAATATCACCTGCCCTCCCCATGCTAAACTTCATAGAATCTTCCACAAACAAAGCTGCGGTGGCATTATCCACATTGATTTTTCCAGCTTTATAAAGCGTGCCTCTATATATATATTGTCCGTTGTTATCAGCCCAGCTTGCAGGCAAGCCATTCGTATAAACCGGCGCATTCGAGCACCATTCCGTATCCGTGCATATTTCCCCTTGTGCCATAGGACGCGTGAAGGCAGAACCGCTAAAAATCGTATCCTCATAACGCCTATAATACGCATTTACATAGCCAACCTCTGCACCTGCATTAAATTTATTTTCCCAAAAACTAAAAAGCGTCAAAGGCTCAAAATCCTGTATGGCTTTCAGCGTGAAATTAATCTGCCTTGTATCCACATTCCCATAGCCACCCTCGCCATTACTGCCGTTAGGATTCCAGTTTTTATCTGCACTATAGCGCCAGCCTTTCATATGTTGCGCCGAGCCACTTCTTGAATTTTCCAAAAAGTTAAAATTCGCATTCACACTTAGCAAGCCCAGCCTATTTTCCCACATAGTTTTTAGCCCCGCTTGATGCCCGCCACTTTGCAGGTTAAAATCTGAATCCTTAGTATTTACGATGAAATATTGATTATAAGAAGGCACATAGGCGTAACTCGCCTCCACTCTTAGCGATTCCCCAAAGTCATAATAACCTTTGAGGAAAAAATTATAACTCTGCCTCTTTTGCGTTTTCCTCGAGCTATCAAGGGTAGAATCTATCTGCGTTCCTGTATAAGCATTCAGCGGGATAAAGCTCTGTGTCGTCGTAAAGCTCGCAATAACACCACTTCTATCATTTATCTTAGATTCAAAACTTGAGCGCAGAATATGCTTTATGAAGTTTGGCTGGCTTCCCGCGCTTGTAGAATTTAGGAAGTTTTCATAAGATTGAGCATTTGGCGCATAAATATGATAATTTGTCATAGAAAACGCGCCGGGTGCGGCGTTCCCTTGTGTGACTTGATAGCTTATTTTTGCGCCAAATTTTTTGGTCGCACGCCTTGTGTTTGCCTCAACAACACCACCGGTAAATCCACCATACGCCGCGCCTATGTTAGAATCCTGCACTTTGATAGATTCCAAAAGGCTTGTATCAATACTAAGCCCTTGGCTTCTTCCGGGAAGCGCAGTAATATCCACGGGATTTGAGCCATTTGAGCCGGCTGGATCTAAGTCATTGTTCATATTAAATCCATCTAGCTGGAAGTTATTTTGATAAAACAGCCCACCACTAATGCTGATATTTGCCGGATCGATTTCGCCGGGTGTCGTGGAGCGCATTTGCGCGTTATCATACTGCACATTTGGTAAAATCCGCAAAATGCTCGTAATGTCGCCATTCCCGCTGGGGTTAGAATCTAGCATCTTGCGATTGAGACTTTCCCCACTTTGGAACTTTTCCAAATCCGCATTCACGCTACTAACCGCTGTAATTTTATTCAAGCGCACCTTTTCTTTTGGCGTCGCAGATTCTGTGCTATTAGGAGAATCTGCCCCAAGCACTTGCGTCTGCTCGGCTAGCGCTATTTGCGCCAAAGACAGCGCACACAACCCTATCAATTTAAAATGTTTTATTACTGAAATCATCATGCTACCTCTTTTTTAAAATTGCAAAATTTCTTTTGCAACCCGCACTTTACATAAAAAAAAAAAAAAACGAAGCTTAATTTTTCACTTTTTTCTCAAAATTTTTTGAAAATTAGATAAAAAGTAACATTTTTTAGAAGCATTCTCATAATTGGAAAATTATAGTGACAATGAAGTAAAAATCTTACTTTCTCGCGTTGTTTGAGGTTTAAGATTCTGCAATTTTGCGCTTGAAATTTAGACTTTAAAAAAATTTTAGGCTATAATGAAAGCTTTGAAAATCTCCAAAGGTGTAGCAATGGAAAATCTCTCGCCACAGGCATTTTTTATATTAGTGAGTTTTTTTTCTACGATTTTGATTATGCTCATTGTGTTGCTTTATTTTTTCGGTCCTTCGCCCAAAAAGCACACGCAAACCGCAATGGAGGAAAAGAGCACAACGCATACGATTGATTCTATCATGGCGATTTTGGATAATCAAAAAAGCACGCCGCAGCAATTGCAAAAGGCTGTCAATATGTTTTTTGATGAGTATGATTCTATGGATTTGAGCGATTATAAGAAAAAGGCTTTTCTTTTCGCGCTGGTGGTGCATAAAAATGTCTCTACAGAGTTGATTTTGCAGGTTGATGAGGATTTGAAAAAGCTCAATCCCGACTTAGAGCGAGACTTGGCTAAAACGCTCAATCGCGCGCTTGATGCAAGGGGGGGGGTATAGTTATAAATTTTTCAGAGATTCACAAGTTTCTTTAAGCTTCATCAGCAAAATTTGGTTCTTATATCTTTTTATTAATTTTATTTTCAAAATCTCTTCGTAAGCGCTCTTCTTGCTCGCGTGCGGTTTGTTTAGCGCGCTTTTTCTCTTCTAAGCGCTCTTTTTCTATCATCAGCTTGCGTTCCCTGCTCTCGCGGATTTTCTGCATATATTGTTCGCGCCTTTGGGGATCTTGGTATTGGATTGGCTTCATAAACATCACGCCCAGCACAATCATAAAAAACACAAGCGCCATCGATGGATCGCTCCCGCCAAAGTGAAACCACAGCGCGCCCACAAGTGCCGCAGTGAAAAATTTCAAAAACAATTTCATTGTAAGCTTGCTCCTTTAGGGCTTTGATTTTTAAGAATCTAACGCGCGCAAATATAGCTCAAGGTGGCTAATGATAGGAATCTTGGCATAATCTTGCGGCAGGCTTTTTTGCGCATTTTTCAAGCCATTAAGCCAGCTAAGCGACGAAGTGGCAATGTAATCAATGCCGAGATTTTCTAAGTCAAGCAATTGCTTGCTAAAGCATTTTTGCGCTAAGTTTTTATCCTGCATGGTGGCGAAATTTGCTGGCGCTGGCATATTTGCACGCTTTGTAAATGAAAAAGAAGTAGCAGGATTAGCGCTTAAAAATGCGCCTTTTTGGGCATTTAGATTCAAAGTGGAATTTTCAAGCAAAGAATCTAAAAGCGCGATTTGATTTTCCTGCATTTTAGGCGCGTGAAACTCCACGCCTTGCTTTTCAAGTAATGCAAAAAGAGAATTGTCAGATTCTCGCAATTCCCTTTGCACGCTTAGCGCCCACAAATACGCGTCCTCCTCGATAAACACAAGCAGTGCATTGTACTTTTGGGCAAGCGCAAGATTATATGCCATATCAAAAAATGCACGCTCTAAATCCCGCAAATTCTGCCTAGCACCTTTATAAGCGCGCAGTTTTGGGGGGTTAGCAAGAAGCTTGAAGCCTTTTAAAAGTAATTGCGCATTTTTTTGCAATGTTTTAAATTGAGGCGTTTGAAGCCCGCGCGCATACGCGCTAAAAAGCAATATTTGAGAATCCGCACTATACGCGCTTGCAGGATTTGTGCCTAGCGTATCATTTAGCAAGCGTGATTCATTAAGTGGCAGATGAAGGGTTTTTTTAAAAAAACAGCATTTTAAAAAACAACACTTTTTGGCTTTAAAATACTGCGCCATAAGGCTAAAAATCGCCTCACTAATGGGCGCATTATCTGCAGTTTTGGCAAAGTTTAGCAAGCCATTTTTATGCGTGGCGATATACTCTATCAGCGCGTGGCTTTGCGCCTTATAGAGCTTGCACAAATGCCACACATAGTAGAAAAATCCATCGCCCAAATATTCATCACATTTCTCATTTTCGATATTTTCCTGTGCGCTGGTAAAATTATATTTCAAAAATGGCAAAAGCGCTTGTGTGGCGTGCTTTTCCTCTATAAATGAAAACTTTTGAAAAAATTCTTTATACTTAGGAAGCAACGCATCATAATTAAGCGAAAAGTCTTTCAGCGCGTATTTTATGCTTAATGGCTCGCACACTAATTCCCTGCCAAATTCCGCCACAACGCTAGAAAGCGCGCAATCTTTAAAAAACGCCTTGCCATTAATGCGAAAAGCTGGGATTTGAGAATCTATACCTAGAAAATCGCTAGCTGGAAAATCACCATCTAAACAAGCGCCTTTTTGCGTAAGATTCTCCTGCGCACTTGTAAATATGGGCGCAAAGTTTTGCTCCAAAGCAAAGTCCGCGCCATGCGCTTGATTTGCTTGAAAAAATTTCAGCAAATCACTAAGGCAAAAAAGCGAAGATTGCGCAACTTCTAGCTTTTGATAATATGGCAAATAGTCCCTGCCCGCTTCAAAGCGAAAAAGCTCAACATAAATTTTATTCATCGCTATCCTTTAAAAGGTGGAAATTTGCTGGGTTTGATGCAAGCGCTAAAAAAGAATGCTCCAAGCCCTCCTCTATCTCCTCCTCGCTGGTTTCTAGCTTGTTGTAAAGCTTAGAATTGCCCACATTGACAAAAAGCGAGACTTCTTGCAAAAGCTGTGGATCTTGCAAGAGAATCTGCACAACTCCTTCATACTCAATGCTTACTACACTGCCAAAATTTTGCGAGCCAAAGCCCGCCTCAAAGCTAATGCAATGCGTCTCAAACTCGATGCTCTCAAAAGTGTAGCCCGCAAGCACAAAAAGGCTAAGCTCATCAATATCTTTTGCAATATCTTCTGGCAAACTCGGATCAAAATGCGTCTTTGAAATATCGCACAAAATACTAAAAGAAATACCCTCCTGCACCAAAAGCGCGAGAATCTCCTTTGCGTGCTTTATGAGAAGTTTTTGAAGTTGTGGATTTTTTAACACCATTTACGCACCTTTAGAGTAATTCCTCAAACTCGCTAAATAACTTATACACTTCATTCATACCAAGCGCCCAAAATTCAGAATCTTCGATATTAAACCCAAATTTTTTAATCAAATCTTTTGGACTTTTGCTCCCGCCAAGAGAAAGGAACTCAATATAAGTTTTGATAAATTTTTCCCTCTCCTGCTTGCTTTGCGCCTTTTTGTATAAGCCAAAAAGTGCTAGCACGAGCAACTGCCCATAAGAATACGCATAGCAGTAAAATGGTGAGTGAATAAAATGCGGGATATAGCTCCACCACGAATCGTAATTTTTGGTAAGTTTGAGAGAATCTCCAAACATTTTTTTATTCTCTTCAAACCAAATTCTATCAAATTCCTGCGAGCTCAACTCGCCTTGTGCGCTATGGATTGCGCGCTCAAAGTTTGTCATCACAATTTGGCGGAAAAGCGTTGAAAACACATCTTCTAACTTGCCGGTATAAAGTGGTAACAATTCCTCTTTGCTAAGTGTTTGCTTCAATCTATCAAAAAGAAGCATTTCAGCAAACACAGACGCGGTTTCTGCGGTGGTAAGCGGTGTGTCCATATTGAGATAGCCGACTTTTTTACTAAGCTCTTGATGCACCATATGCCCGAACTCATGCGCGATTGTGAAAGCATCGCGCCTTGAGTTTGTGTAATTTAATAACACAAATGGGTGTGCGCTTGGCACACAACCATGACTAAACGCCCCGCCTCGCTTATTTGGCTTAGGATGAGAATCTACCCAACCATTTTTAATCGCCTCTCTTGCGATTTTGCCAAAAATCGGGCTAAACTCATCAAATGCTTCTAGCACAAGCTTTAGCGCTTCATTATAGGGCAGATTCGTAGCTTTACTTTGCTTTTTAAACTCTAGCGGTGCGTATCTGTCGTAATCTTTAAGCTCTTTAATCCCAAGCAGACGCGCTTTGTGGCTGTAATATTTTTGCACCACGCCAAAATTTGCATTCACCACTTCGATGAGCTTATCCACGCTTTTTTGCGAGATAGAGTTTGAGAGATGGCGCGCGCTCTCGCTCCTTGGATACCCGCGCAGTTCTTTTTCAAGCGCGACATCTTTACGCACGACATTAAGGATATAGGTTAGCAAATGGCGCGATTTGTTTAAACCCTTTGTGAAGCTTTTTTGCGCACTTTTGCGAGTTTTACGCTCGCTATTATGCAATAAAGAAAGTATTTCTTCCTCGCTTATTTGCTTTTTGCCAAATTTAAAGCGCATTTGCGCTAAATGCTCATCAAACAAGCGCGCAAAGCCTTCACACGCAATGGGCGAGGTTTTTAGCAGAATCTGCTCTTCTTTGAGCGTGAGCGTATGCTTTGCATGCACGCCTAGTTTTTGCAAGTAGAAAGCATAGCGTGGCGCGCTTTTGGCGATTTCTCCACGCAAAGAATCGCTAAATCTCGCAATCTCTAATTCAAAAAAAAGCAAGTCGTTATGCGCCTTTTGTGCGCGCTCTTCAAAGTCAGCATACAGCGCGCCTTTGCTCGTATCTTGCGCGAAAATTAAAAACGCATAAGTGAGAATGCGCCCTGTTTGCTCGCAAAGATTCTCATATTCTTTGATAATGGCCTCAAACTGCGCTGGCGGGATAGAATCTAGCTTGTTACAAAATTTTTTATTAAAGGCTTTGCAGTCATTTTGAAGCTTATTGCACGCGCTTTGGGCGTGCTTTTGAGAAGGGAATAAAGCTTTTAGATTCCATTCATTTTGCGTTGGAAGGGGAACTTTGCGCGCGGGATTATTTGTCGCGTTAGTTTTTTGTAGGCGTGTATTTTTTGTGCGCGTTTTTGGCGCGCTTTTAGAATCTGTATTCATCGCTAATCCTTTTAGGGTTTAAGCTAGCATTTTACCCTTACATTTTAAGTTTTTGCTTAATCCTCTTTAAGCAATTCTAATGCCTTTAAAAAACTAATATCCTCCATTTGCATACCGCTTGTCATATTTTTGAGCGTGACGCTTTTTGCCTTAAATTCACTCTCTCCAATCACCAACACAAACTCATGCCCGAGCGTATCTGCGTAGCTAAAGGGCTTTTTGAGCTTCACAATATCAGGGTAAATTTCAATCGCAATGCCAGAGCGGCGGAAAGATTCTGCCAAAGCATGCACATAGCCCAAATATTCCTTATCCATACATACGAGCAACGCGCGCGCGGAAGTGGATTTCCCTCCGATGAGATTGAGCTCTTTCATCGCAGCAAGCAATCTATCCACGCCAATAGACGCGCCCACACCGCTCATTTTTTGCTTTGAAAAAGTTTTTGTGAGGTTATCATACCGCCCGCCAGAGCACACACTTCCGATGCTAGGAAGCGTATTTAGCACCGTTTCATACACAATACCTGTGTAATACCCAAGCCCGCGCGCGATAGAAAAATTCACACGATAGCAGTCTTTATCCATTTGCAAAGGCGCGAGAATCTTATACAGCATCTCCAAATCTTCAATGCCTTCTTTTAATTCATCATTCCATTCTTTCAAATACGCAATGCTTTTAAAAAATTCCTCTCCAGCGCCATTTTGCTTAATGCTTGTGTATTGCAAAATTTCTTGCGCCTTTTCTTTTGTAATGCCAACTTCAGAATTTAGCTCATTTATCACGCCTTCAACACCGATTTTATCAAGCTTATCAATCGCGCGTAGGACAGCATTTATCATCTTAGCTTCAGAGATTCCAAAGTGCTTGCAAATACCATTTAGAATCTTGCGATGATTAAGCCAAATGCTAAATTCATCAATGCCAAGATTAACAAGCGCGGCATAAATCACCTGCAAAATCTCCGCATCACAAGAAAGCGACTCGCTTCCGATAAAGTCAAAATCACATTGCGTAAATTCCCTATAGCGCCCCTTTTGCGCGCGCTCCCCGCGGAAAACACTGCCGATTGCATAGCGCTTAAAAGGAAGCTCTAGCTCATTTTGGTATTGTGAAATAAAGCGCGCTAGTGGCACGGTCAAATCAAAACGCAACGCAATATCGCGCCCACCGCGATCATTAAAGCGATAAAGCTCTTTTTGAATCTCCTCACTTCCCTGCTTTACCAAAATATCCGCATACTCGATATGTGGCGTTTCAATCGGCATAAAGCCAAATTTCAAAAAAACCTCGCTCACTCGATTAAGCAAGGTATTTTTCGCCATAGCCTCCTGTGGTAGCCTATCCTTAAAACCACTTAGCGTGCGCGGGGTAACTAACATCGCATTCTCCTAATTTTTGGCAAAATCAAAGCGGGCATTATACAAAAAATCTTTTAATACGCCCTTTTTGGCGCTTTTTAGTTGGCATTTTTGATGGATTCTCTTATGCGCTCAAAAATCGCGCTAAGTTTAGAATCTTTGCAATGATTGACAAAATCACCTTGCGCGTGTTCTTTGAAAGTAGCTTGGGCGGGCTTTTTGGGTGCAAAATCTTGGCAAAAAGAAGGCAGAGGCTTTTTATATTTGCGCGAGACAAAGGCTTTGGCGTCTTTTAGCTTGCTTAATGTGGGGAATTTATCCGGATAGCTTTGCAAGGCATTTATTATTCCTTTAGCGGTATAATTAAACTCTTGACAAAAAGCTGGGTGCTTGGCGACAAAAAAGAGAATCTCATCTTTGTAATAAATAAAATCTAGCGCATTTTTTAAATGTGGCGTGAGATACGCGGCTTTAAAAAGCGTTATTTCATCATAAACAGCAAGCGCGGAAAACTCCGATTTGCGCTTTAATATGGAGATAATATGACTCGATTTTTTCATGTTTTTCATGGCGTAATGATAGCATATTTGCTCGCCCTTGTGGTGTGCATGAGCGCGTGCGGGTATAAAAACAAGCCCTATTATAGCGAGGAGTCAAATGATGCGCCTACGAGCTCTTCGCAGATTGAGAGCATTCAGCCAGAGGTGGCGCAAGAAGATGAGGACGCATTTTAGGGATATTAATTTTTAAGGACTTAAATTATGGCATTGCATTATGATGTGATAATTATCGGTGCAGGCGTGGCGGGGCTGTATTGCGCGAAGCATTTGCCTAAGAATCTAAAAGTGCTAATTTTGTGCAAAAGTGAGCCGTGGGAATGCAATACTTTCTACGCGCAAGGTGGCATTAGCGTGGCGCGCGATACTAATGATATAGCCTCTCATGTGAAGGATACGATTTTAGCCGGAAGCGAGCTTAATGATACTCAAAGCGTGCAAAAGTTAAGCGAAGAGAGTTTAAAGATTTTGCAAGAGCTTGTGGATTCTGGATTAGCGCTTGATAGAGAGCCAAATGGCGCGCTTGCCTACACGCAGGAAGGCGGACACAGCCTGCCTAGGATCGTGCATGCTGGGGGCGATGGCACAGGTAGAGTATTGCATACATTTTTGATACATTCCTTGCAGCACACACTTTGGAAAAGCGCGCGCGTGGTGGATTTGCTCTTAGAAGATGATGTGTGCTATGGTGTAAATGTCGAAACAAAAAAAGGCATGGTGCAAATTTATAGCAATCATGTCGTTATCGCAAGTGGCGGTGTTGGCGGGCTTTTCAAATACCATACAAACGCTTATACGATAAGTAGCGACTTACAAGGCATTATTTTAGAGCATGGCTTGGAGCTGGCAAATATGGAAATGTTGCAATTCCACCCAACCGTCTATGTCGAGGCAAAAAGCGCGCGCAAGCTCCTTATCAGCGAGGCTGTGAGGGGCGAAGGCGGGAAAGTGATAGATTCTCAAGGCAAGCGCTTTTTGTTTGAATACGACAAAAGAGGCGAGCTCGCCCCGCGTGACATCGTGGCACGCGCGATTGTGGATTATTGCACGAAAAATAATGAAAGGGCATTTTTGGATTTGAGCGCTTTTAAGGGCGAGACTTTTAAGAAAAGATTTCCAAATATTTACAGGGAACTAAGCGCGTGCAGGCTTGATATACCCCATGAGCTTGTGCCTATTTCGCCGGCATTTCACTACTGCATGGGCGGGATTTTGACAGATATGAGCGCGCGTGTAAAAGGGGTAAAAAATCTCTATGCAATTGGTGAATGTGCCTATAATGGCGTGCATGGGGCTAATCGCCTTGCGTCAAACTCTTTGCTAGAAGGGCTTGTGTTTGGTAAAAGCGCCGCGCTTGAAATCCTTAACTCCACGCGCGCTAACCCCACGCGCCATTTTCCGCTTTTAGACGAAGCGCTAGAAAAAGAAGGTGATATGCGCCTAAGGGACTTGCTGCGCGAGATTATGTGGCAAAAAGTTGGCGTTATACGAAGCAAAGATAGCCTAAATAGCGCGCTTGGCGGGATTGAGGTAATGTTAGAATCAAACATCGGACGCATGCTAAAGCTCCGACTCCTTGTCGCGCGCAACATCGTGCAGTCCGCCCTAAAACGCCAAAAAAGCAAAGGCGCGCACTATCGCGTGGATTGAAAATTAAACGCGTAGGACAACCAAAACCCCTTTTCAAACTTGGAGCGGATTTTGCTTAATCAAACATAAAATCCACAAGGCATGATTTTATGGAATTAATCGATCTTTGGCAAAATGAGTTGGAGCGCAAGAAGCAGCTTTGCGCGCAAAGTCTTGAGGCTGGCGAGTATGGCGCGTGCGTGGAGCTGTGCGTGGAGATTTTAAGCCAATACCCCGAGGATATACAAAGCTGGAATCTCGCTGGGCTTGTGATGTTACAACTCAAGGACTTTGGGCGGGCGCAAGAGTATTTCGAGCAGGGGCTTAGCCTTGCGCGCGCGCGTTTGCGAGATTCTCAAAAACAAATGCAAAACCTAGATACGCAAGAACTCAATAATGATAACGCATTGCTTCAAGAATTCCAGCTAGCGTGGGGATTGTGCGAGGCTTTGTGGCTAAATTTGGCAGAATCTTTTCGCAGAAATAACGCACCTTTAGAATCTGTGAAAATCCTGCACCTTGCGCTAGAGGAAATGCCCCTGCTACGCGAAAATGCGACCTTACATTTTAATCTTGCAAAATCCTACATTGACGCGTCCATGCCTATAGAATCCGTGTCGCACTACACCACCGCCCTGCGCCTTAGCCCAAATGATTTGGGTGTGATGTTTAATCTTGCAAATGCGCAGGTGCGCTTGGAGCATTTTTCTGAAGCGATTGAGCTTTATGAGGAGGCATACAAGCGCGGATTTTCCCATGCTGGGCTGAATCTGGCTAGCATTTACACAAAGCTTGGTTATTTTTCGCAAGCACTCGAAATTTTTGAGAATCTGCAACCACATTTTAGCAATGACGCGGACTTTTTCTTTAACTATGCGAATGTGCTAGGCTATACAAATGCGGACTTTGCGCGTGTGAAGCAGTATTTTGAGCGCGCTATAGAGCTAGATTCTCAAAGGGTGGAGTTTTTTACTAATTACGCGCATTTTTTGCTGAAAAATCACCATTTTAGCGAGGGTTTCGCGCTATATGAGATGCGAAAAAAGTTTGAAAATATGTTGCCTTTAAGTCTGCCAAATCTATGGAATGCGGGCAAAGAGGATAGACAAAGCTTTAAAAATAAGGTCGTGTGCGTGCATTATGAGCAGGGTTTTGGTGATTGCATTATGTTTGCGCGGTTTTTGAAGCCTTTGCAAGTTTATGCGAAAGAAATTATTTTCCTCGTGCAAGAACCGCTAAAAAGGCTTTTTGCTGATATTTTTAGCACGCAAGATTTGAATGTGCAAGATTTCAATATACAAGATTTCAATATACAAGATTTTCATACCACAGAGGGTGCGAGCCTTGCGCCTATTAAGGTTTGCACGAGTTTTATAGAATCTGAAAGCATTTTTGAACGCATTGATATAAGCATTTCCCTGCTGTCCTTGCCCTTAGCGCTTGGGATAGAGACGCAAAAGCAAATCAGCGCAAATGCAAACTACTTGGCATATCAAACAATGCTTAGGCGCGCGCTTGCACGGGGAAGCGATGAGGAAATTTATGGGCGCAAGCCTGAAGTGCTAAAGATTGGCGTGTGCTGTGAGAGTAATTCTGGGTTTAGCGAAGTGAAGCTAAAAAATATCGATCCAAAGGCGCTTTTTGCGACTTTGCGCGCGTGCTTTGGGAATGAAAAAAAGGTTGCGCTTTTTTCACTCTCAAAAGTTAGCGTAGAAAAAGAAGTGTGCGAGGAATTTATACTTACTGATTGTTGTGAGCAAATGGGCGATTTTTTAGACACGAGGCAGATTTTGGAGCGTATGGATTTGGTGATAAGCATTGACACAGCCTTGGCGCATTTGAGCGCGAGCATGGGGAAAAGCACGCTTATTTTACTTCACAAGCGCTATGATTGGCGCTATGAAAATGGCGTAAATACCTCGTGGTATGAGAATCTGTTGGGATTCACACAAAGCGAAATGGGCAAATGGGACGATGTGCTAGCGCATCTCTCTAGTTACCTTGCTGGCGTGTATGGGGAGTATGTGTGAGATTCTAAGATTTAGGACAGCAAATTAACGCACGATTTCAAAGCTCACAGAATCTTCACTGCCATCTTCTCCCACGACATAGATATTATGTATGCCCGCTTCTAGCGTGCTTTCAATTGTCGTGGTATCTGAAGATTGAGGGAAAAATTGAGAATCTATATAGAGAAAAAACTTTTGCTTCCTAAGATTTGCAAGGCGAATGATGAGCTTTTGCTTGCCCTCAAAGTCGATTGGCTCGATGATTTTAAGCCCATTGCTAGGATAGAGAATCCTAAGCGCACGCGTGGGCTTAGAGCGCAGATGCGCCTGCAAATTGATATTTTGCAAATTATAGTAATTTAGCACACTTATTGGCAGATTGAGCCGTGCGATTTTGCGCGCCTGCAGGAAGTTTGGATCTAGCGAATTTACCTCATTGCCTTCCATATCCACCCACACACTTTGCAAAAATGGCGAAACGCGTAAAGGCGCGGAATCTATCGGATACAGCGCGTTTAGAGATTCCACACCTAGCTCTTTTAGCTCATCACTTAGCGCATAGCCTGTGGGAGAATCTAGCACAATAGGCTTTAGCCCCTTTGGCACAAAGTCAGAATCCAACCCCTCTAGCTCACCCAAAAGCTCAAAAAGCAAGCCTCCAGCGGATTTTGCACCAAAGAGATTGCTATTTGGCTCACCTGTGAAATTTCCCACCCACACCACAAGCGTATATTTTGGTGAAGTCCCAGCCGCCCACGCATCCTTCCGGCCATAGCTCGTGCCACTTTTCCATGCAAAGATTTTTTTATCTTTATGGAAATTTTCCAACCCCACGCGCTCTACGCGCTCTAATCCTGCGAGCGTGAGATACGCCGCGCCTTCACTCAAAAAACGCCTCGCGGGATTGCTTGTGTTTTGCGCTGAGTGAATATTTTGCGACACTTGCGAACTCGGCAGATTCTCTAAATTGCGCGGAAAATAAGAAATCTTTTCAAACAACCCATAATTCCCCAACCCTAGGTAAATCGTGGCGATATCTTCCACGCTAAGCTCCTTTGTCCCAAGGATTAGAGACAACCCATAGCGCGCGTAATTTTCATCGCTAAAGCCTAAAATTCCTTTAAGCGTGAAAAAAAACTTCTCATAGCCATATTCCTGCAACAAATGCACGAAAGGGACATTGAGCGACTGGGCGAGTGCATTTTGCGCGCTTATAAGCCCGTGGTAGCGCTTTGAGGCATTTTGCGGGGCAAATGCGCCAAAAAAAAGCGGAATATCTACAAGCTTTGAGTAAGGGTGCAAAAGCCCCTCGTCAATGCTAAGCCCATACAGCAGGGGTTTGAGCGTTGAGCCCGGACTGCGATAGGCTTGGATTCCATCAATTTGCCCATAATTTTCCATATCAAAAAAATCCTGCGAGCCCACATATGCAAGCACTTCCTTACTTTGCGTATCAACAAGAAGCGCACTAAGATTTGCGATCCCCTCATTTTGCAGGCGTTTAGCATACTGCTTCGCGCGCGATTCGAAGCGATTTTGGATTTGCTTATCAACGCTACTTATAAGCGTATGAGTGTGAGAATCCTTAAAAAGTCGCAGGGCGAGGTGCGGGGCTAAATTTGTGCGCGGGATGAACTTTGAAGGAATAGGCTCATTTTGCGCGAGGTGGAGAATCTGCGCGTCAAAATGCCCCTTTTTATGCAAGCGCTCTAATAACGCATCGCGCTTTATTTTGAGCGTGTGAGGGTTTTTTTCAAGGTTAATGAGCCCGGGCGCATTTGGCAAAACCGCTAAAAGCGCTGCCTGCGCCCAAGTGAGATTTTCCATCTGGTGAGGCTGCAAGCCAAAGTAAAAAAGCAACGCACTAGAAAATCCGAGCAAATTGCGCCCATAAGAGGCGTTGTTAAGATACAGCTCTAAAATCTCATCTTTGCTATACAGCCACTCAAGGCGCGTGGCGTAGATGATTTCATCGATTTTGTTTTTGTAAGTGCGGGGTTTATTGTTAAGAAACTTTGCCACCTGCATGGTAATAGTGCTCGCACCCGCGCGCCTAGTGCGTGAAAAATTATTCCTTAGCGTGCGCGCAATCGCCAAAAAATCCACCCCGATATGCGAAAAAAAGCGCTTGTCCTCATATTCTAGCACCGCGACTTTAAGCTTATGCGGGATTGGCGCGCTGGCTTTTAAATGCCACTGCTCGTTTTGGTTTAAAAACACGCTTAGAAGCTCGCCATTTCTATCTAGCAAAACCTTGCTGTAATCGCGCACAAAAGGATCGCGCGAAGTGCGAAAGTCGCCAAGCAGAGAATCTACATAAAAAAATTTATAGAAAAAATAGCCCACACAAAATGCGCAGATTCCAAATATTGCGAGTTTGAGAGAAGTTTTTACACCAACGCGCAAAGGCACTCCTTGCAGGATTTTTCAAAAATTATAGGCTTTAAAAAGTATGGGAATCTACACCTTGCAAAGGCGCAAGAGATTTTGTATCATCTTTTCACCCATGGGCGTGAGGATAGATTCTGGGTGAAACTGCACACCAAAGATAGGATAGCTCTCATGCTCTATCGCCATAATCTCGCCATCACTCGTGCTAGCGGTAATTTTAAGGCATTGCGGAAGTGGGGGAATGGCGCAAAGCGAGTGATAGCGCGCCACCTGCATAGAATCTGGAAATCCCACAAAAAGGCGCGAAGTCGTATCAAGGCTCACAAGCGAAGTTTTGCCATGCATGATGCTTTTTGCATAGCTGACTTTCCCGCCAAAGGCGCACACAATAGCCTGATGTCCCAAACACACGCCAAAAATGGGAATCTGCGCGCCAAGCTCTTTAACTACCTCAATGCAAACGCCCGCATCTTCTGGCTTGCCAGGACCCGGTGAAAGCACGATGAGAGAGGGCTTGAGCGCGATTATTTCTTGCGTGTTTAGCGCATCATTGCGCACGACTTCAATCTCCACGCCAAAAGAGCCCAAAAGCTGGTAGAGATTGTAGGAAAAGCTGTCGTAATTATCGATTAAAAGTATCATTTAGGCTTCCTTTTTGTGGATTCTAGTAGTAGATTCTGAATGGATTAAAAGCACGCGCTTTGCATTAAATTTGCAAAAAAATCTAATCTATCCCCTCTCTAGTCTATACCATCTTGCGCCATCTTAGCGGCATTTAGCACGGCTTTTGCTTTGTTTTGACATTCTTCAAATTCTTTCTCCGACTGGCTTTCTATTACAATGCCCGCACCTGAACGAATACAGAGATTTTCGCCTTTTTTATACATTAATCTAATGGCAATGCAAGTATCCATATTCCCCGAAAAGTCAAGATACCCAATCGCCCCGCCATAAATCCCGCGCTCGCTTCCCTCAAGCTCATGGATAATCTCACACGCGCGGATTTTTGGCGCACCGCTAAGCGTGCCAGCAGGCAAAATCGCCGCGATTGAATCTAGGGCATTTTTACCCTCTGCAATTTGCGCGCTGATAGTCGAGCCAATATGCATAATGTGAGAATTGCGCTGGATTCCCATATATTTTTCCACCTTCACGCTCCCAATCTGCGCGATTTTCCCAAGATCATTGCGCCCCAAATCCACAAGCATATTATGCTCTGCAAGCTCTTTTTCATCATTTAGCAATTCCTGCTCAAGGCGCTTATCCTCCGCTTCATCACTCCCACGCGGACGCGAGCCAGCCAGCGGATAAGTGTAAAGTTTGGTGTTTTCTAGCTTTACAAGCGTTTCAGGCGAAGCTCCGGCAAGCTCAATATCATCGCTACAAAAATAAAACATATAAGGCGAAGGGCTAGAAACGCGCAAGATTCTATACGCGTCAAAAAGGCTGCCTTGCGCCTTTGCGCGCAGTGGATTTGAAAGCACAACTTGAAAAATATCGCCCTCTTTTATGTATTCCTTTGCCTTTTCCACCATTTGAGAGAACTGCTCTTTGCTGAAGTCCGCTTTTAGCTCATTAGAAAGCTCTAAAGGCGCAATCTCGCATTTTTCCCCACTATGCAAAAGCGTGCGTAGAGAATCTAGCTTTTCCACGCCTTGCGCATAGCTAGATTCTAAATTTTCAAGCTCGATATTTGTGATAAGCACGATTTTTTGCTTGAAATTATCAAACGCAAGAAGCGTATCAAAAAGCATCAAATCCACATCGTTAAACTCGCTATTTTGTGCGTTAAAATCAAGGCGTGATTCCACATAGCGAATATATTCATAAGAAAAATACCCCACAAGCCCACCGCTTAAAGGCGGCAAACCCTCTATTTTTGGGCTTTTATAACGCGCTAAAATCTCTTCAATCGCCTTTTTTGGCTCGCCACTAAACTGCTCAACTCCTTGAAAATCCTTAATAGAAATATCCCAATTTTTGCACACAATCTCTAAGCTGGGCTCAAATCCTAAAAAGCTCCAACGCCCCCAGCGCTCCCTATCCTCGACACTTTCTAACAAAAACACATGCTTTGAGTGCGCTTTTAAGATTCTAAGCGCTTCAATGGGCGTCAAAAAGTCAGAAAAAAGCTCTCTTGCGATAGGCACGCGCTTATAGGTGTTAAGATTTGGGATTTGTAAGATTTGCTCTAAGCTAGGATAAATGGCGTTGTGCGCGTTTTGCATGGATTAATCCAAACTTTTATACATTTCGCAACCTTCTTGCAAGCCCATATCGCAGCTTTGCCCAAAGAAGCTTTTTGCGGTAAGCTTGTTTTTCCCAACTCCCCTACCCTTATAATACATTCTGCCTAGATTCACACACGCTGTGGCACTTCCGCCAATGCAAGCCTTTTCATATAAGCTTGCCGCATAAGCGACATCTTTACTCACAAGTATGCCCCGCTCTACCATACGCGCGAGATTATTACAAGAATCCGCCTCGCCTTTAGAACATGCCGCTTGATAGAATCTAAACGCAACTTGAAAGCTTTGTCTCACGCCCAAGCCCTCTTCATACAGCCCACCAAGATGCGTGCAGGCAAGCAAATGCCCCTGCTCGCAAGCGATTTTGTAATAATACGAGGCTTTAGAATACCAATGCGCGCCACGCTCACCCTTTGCATACAACGCGCCGATTTTGTAGCAATCCTCGATATTTCCGCTCGCGCAAGTTTCTTTGAGCGCTTTAATAGCTTGTGCAAGCTGTGGAGATTCGTAATTTTTAGAGCTATCATCTGCGAGCTGTGAAGTTTTTTGCAAGTCTTTATTACACGCGCCTAGAAGCACGATTAACGCGCCAAAAATTAGGATTTTTGCTATTTTCATACTTTCCCTCGCGCTAGATTATTTGAGATTGAGCTGTTTGTATTTATCACAGCCGGGCTGATAGCCAAAGTCACAAGAAAGCCCAAAATATTCTTTTCCCATGCTTTTGTCCTTTTTCACGCCTTTGCCCTCCATCGCCAAAACTGCGAGATTGTAGCAGCCCTTAGGACTTTTGCCAATGCAGGCATCAGTGTAGTAAAGCCCTGCTTGCACGGGATCTTTTTTCTCGATTCCATAGCCGTTTTCAAACATTACACCTAGATTGTTGCACGCATCTGCATTGCCCCTCTGGCAAGACATATCGTATAACTCTAAACTTCTTTGGTAATCCTGTCTCACGCCCAAACCTTGGAAAAACAAAACGCCCAAATTATTGCACGCTGGCAAATATCCCGCACTGCACGCGCTTTCATAATAACTCACGCTTTTATGATAATCCTGCTTGATATTTTCACCATTGCTATACAAAATCCCAAGCTCATAGCATGAAGGCACATCGCCATTATCACAGCTTTGCGCAAAAAGTTGCAACGCACGCTTTACATTTCCCTTATTAAGCTCATTGCGCGCTTCTTTATTCTCAGCCATTAGCGCACTTGCAAAGACGCATAAAAGCACAGCATAAATACAATGTTTCATTCTCATTTCTCCTTTAGCCTAAGCTTTTTCAAGGCAAATTAACGCGACATTCTAGCAAAATTTCGCAAAAACTGCGCAAAAAAGCATAAGAGTTGAGAATTGTGCTTTGGGAAAGATTCTAAATAATCCGCTCGTAAGCGCAAACCGAGATTTTGCACTGCAAGATCTCTAAAAATTTGCAAAGCAAATTTTTATGCGTCATCAGAATCTTTTGACCTCACGGAACAATAAACGGAAACGCAAATGCTGTGATAAGGCAAGCTACACCGCTACCAAGCGCGAGGATTAGCGAGTATTTGAGCGTGTAGCCGAGTACTTGTGCCTCTTTCCCCACAAGCCCCACGACAGAAGCCGCCACTGCGATGCTTTGCAAAGAAATCATTTTCCCTGTCGCGCCACCTATGGCATTTGCAGAGAGCAAAAGCACTTCATTAATGCCAAGCTGTCCGGCGGTGAGCTGCTGAAGCGAGCCAAAAAGCACATTTGAGCTTGTCACACTTCCTGTCAAAACCACGCCAAGCCAGCCCACAATGGGCGAAAAGAATATAAAGCTTTCCCCTGTTTTTGAAAGCGCAAGTGCCAATGTAGCCGAAATCCCGCTGTAGTTTGACACATAGGCAAAGGCTAGCACAAGGCAAATCGTCACCACCGCAAGATACATTTCCTTAAAAGTCTCGCTAAATGCGCTAAGCGCGACCTTTGGCTTAATCTTTAAAATCATAGCGGTGCAAAGCGCAGCAAGGAAAATCGCGCTCCCAACGCTGTTTATAAGTGGAATCTCAAAAAGCGATTTTACTGCCTTTGATTCTGCGACAATTGGCGCAACTTGATAGATTTCGCTTAGCTCTTTAAAGTTAAATTTCAGCGTCAAAAACTCTAGCGCCCCGCCACTTGCAAAGAGCGCATTAAACCAATCCTGCGTCCAAATGACAATGATAAAAATGAGAATCCCAAAAGGCGCGCCACTTAATAAAGTCTGCTTTACGCTTATGGTGCGTGGTTTTGGCGCGTTGAGTGATTCTATCAAAACTTTGGAATCTAGTGAATCTTGCGCGATTTTTGAATCAACGCCCTGCACGCTTTTATTTTCAGCAAGCATAATGTTTTTTGGCTTCCAAACTTTCAAAAATGCGCCAAGCGCGGTGATAGACACGATGCCCGCGGTAATATCTGGCAATTCTGGACCAAAAAATGACGCTGTGATGATTTTCGCACTAATAAAACTAAATCCAGCCACAAAGCACGCAGGTGCGCTTTCCCTAACGCCCTTAAATCCGCTTAGCAAAAACACAAGCAAAAAGGGAATGCAAAATGAAAAAGGTGCAAGCATAATAGCCGACATTGTGGAAATTTTGAGCGCATCAACTTGCACCAAATTTGCAAGCGCGGTAACCGGAATCCCAACCGCGCCAAAAGTCGCAGGCGGAAGGTTGGCAATCAAGCAAAGCCCGGCTGCTTGAATGGGCTTAATCCCCATTCCTACAAGAAGTGCGGCGGTAATTGCCACAGGACCGCCAAAGCCGATTGTCCCTTCCAAAAACGCGCCAAAGCAAAATGCGATGAGAATCACCTGCAAGCGCATATCAGGCGTTATTGTGATGATAGATTCTCGCAAAATATCAAAATAGCCAGATTTCACCGTGAGCTTGTAGAGGAAAATCGCGGCGATAATAATCCAACCAATGGGATAAAGCCCAAAAAGCACACCATAAAGCAGGCTATAGAGGACTTTTAAAATCGGCATATCATAGGCAAAAACTGCCACCAAACTTGCCAAAACCACGGACAAAAACGCCGCGCTATAGCCTTTAAGCTTAAAACCCACAAGGCACACAAAGAAAAAGATAATCGGCACAGCCGCCACAAGCGCGCTTATAAAGATATTGTCAAAGGGATTGTAGTTTTGCTCCCAAATTGCGCTACTTGCCTGCGCTAGGCTTCCTAAATCAGCTAAAGTCTCCATTAACTCCTCCAAAAAACAAATTCCAAAAAATCTCGCGCATTATAATGCAGAAAGTAAATATTTTATAAAATATTTTGCATAAAGTTTAAATTTTATTTTACTTTTTTACACATTTTCAGTTTTTATTTAAGTTTAAAATTTGCCAGATTCTGTGGAAAGTAGGCAGATTCTCGCCATTGTTTCAAAGTATATAAAAAACCTTTCAAACTAAAATAAAAAGCTACGAAAAAGCAATTTATTTGCAAAATTTTCTTTTTATAGAATCTCATTAATCACAGCATTATAAAATCTAGCCCGTCACAATTTCACATAAGGAAGGAAATCATGCAGGAATCAAACAAAGTGTATTTTTTCTCCACCTGTATCGGTGCTGCGGCGTGTTCGAATACTTGCATAAATGCTATTAAGCTTTTGCAAAAAGAAGGGGTTGAAGTCATTTTCAAAAAAGACCAAACCTGTTGCGGACAGCCCACTTTCAACTCTGGCTACTATGAGGAAACCAAAAAAGTCGCCTTGCATAATATGAATCTTTTTGAGCAAGATATTCCCATTATCCTGCCAAGTGGCTCATGCACGGGAATGCTAAGGGTTGATTATCTTGAGCTTTTTGAGGGCACGGAATATGAGGAGCGCGCGCGCAAGTTTTGTTCTAGAATCTATGAACTAAGCGAATACCTAATCAAAATTGGCGCAAGCTACGAAGACAAGGGCGCGCCAACCTCGATAACTTGGCATAGTAATTGCCATGCGATGCGCGTTGCAAAATGTATAGATTCTGCGAAAACGCTTTTACGAAGCTTGAAAAATGTCGAGCTTATCGAGCTAGAGCGCGAAGAGGAATGCTGCGGCTTTGGCGGGACATTTAGCGTCAAAGAGCCAGAAGTTTCAAACACAATGGTAAGTCGCAAAATTGAAGACATAAAAGCGCGCAACGTAGAATACATAATCGCGGGCGATGCGGGCTGCGGGCTAAATATCAGCGGTGCGATGAAAAAGCAAGGCGTGAGCGTGAAATATATGCATCTCTACGACTTCCTTGCCACGCGCATTGGCATTGCGGATTCTAAGTAGATTCTTAAAAAGGAGGGGAAAATGAGCGCTACACACAATCAGCCAACAGGCAAAGAGCTTAAGCAAAAATACCACGAAGCCATCAACGAGGGGCTAAACAACAAGCAACTACGCACAAACCTGCTCAATGCGATGGATACCCTGCGCGGGAATCGCAAGAAGCTTATAAACGCGCGATTTATCGACTGGCAAGCCTTACGCGATAAAGGCAGGGAGCTAAAACAAAAGAATCTGCGCCATTTAGATGAAATCCTAGAAACCTTTGAAAAAAACGCCACGAGAAATGGCATGAAAGTGCATTGGGCGCGCAATGCCAACGAAGCAAATGAGATTATCTTTAACCTCATGCAAGAGAAAGGAATCTCAAAGATTCTCAAAGGCAAATCAATGGCAAGCGAGGAGATTCATTTTAATAAATTTTTGGAATCTAAAGGCTTACAGGCGATTGAAACAGATTTAGGTGAGGTGATTTTACAACTTTTGGGTGAGACGCCCGTGCATATCGTTGTTCCAGCGATTCATAAAAACCGCTATGAAATCGGCGAACTTTTTCATAAAAAAATCCCAAACGCACCTTTAGAATCTGAACCAGAAAAGCTCAATGGCATTGCGCGAACATATATGCGTAAGGAGTTTGAGGGCTTTAAAATGGGGCTTAGTGGCGTGAATTTTGGAATCGCAAATGAGGGCGCGATATGGCTTATCGAAAACGAAGGAAATGGGCGTATGAGCACCACTGCACCAGATATTCATGTCGCAATTTGCGGGATTGAAAAGGTGGTGGAAAGCTTTGAAGATGCCGCGATTTTGGATACTTTGCTTGCCCCCTCCGCGGTTGGCACGCCTATCACTTGCTATAACAACATCATCACTTCCCCGCGCAAAGATGGCGAGCTTGATGGACCAAAAGAAGTGCATATCGTGCTGCTTGATAATAATCGCTCAAATATGTTGCAAGATTCTCATTATTACCGCGCGATGAGCTGTATCCGCTGTGGAAGCTGTCTAAACCACTGCCCGGTGTATGATAAAATCGGCGGGCATGCGTATCTTAGCACTTATCCCGGACCTATTGGCGAGGTGATTAGCCCGCAACTTTTTGGAATCAACACCTGCTCGCCTATGCTTGATTTATGCTCGCTTTGCGGGCGTTGCTCGGAGGTTTGCCCGGTTGAAATTCCGCTAGCGGATTTAATCCGCGATTTACGCAGTGAGCGCGTAGGACAGGGGCGTAAAACGGTCGCTGGGAATGATGGTAGCACGCAAAATCCCGCTGAAATTAGCCAAATGAGGCAGTTTGCTGTTATGGCGACAAGCCCGGGAAAATGGCGTTTTGCGATGGGTATGGTTGGGACTTTTGGATTCTTAGGTAAATTTGTCGCGCCGTATTTGCCACTTATCAAAAACTGGGTGAAATACCGCGAATTCCCGCAAATCAGTGGCGGGCTACATACAAAAGTTTCAAAAATGCAAGGGGTGATTTATGAATAACACAGCAAATACCGCAAGAGACGAGATTCTAAGTAGGCTAAGTACTTCTATTAGTAAAAATACGCATATCCAAAATCACGCACCTCACTTTGAGGGCGCGATAAAGATTGAGGGCGAATTGCTTGAGACTTTTAAGAAAAATCACAGCAACAACAAGGGCATTATCGTAGAATCTAGCAAAGAAAATCTGCCCGCCACGATTGCAGAGATTTTGCGCGAAAATGAGGCAAAAGAGGTGCTTTATAATGTTGATATTGATGTGGATTCTAGCGCGCTTAGCGCGAGTGTGGGGGCTAGTGCGAATCTTGTGCCTTACACAAAAAGCGTTGATGAAATCCGCTCGCAACTTTTTTCTATCGATACTTCCATCGTGCAGGCGCGTTGCGGGGTTGCGGATTTGGGGATTTTGTGTTTGAGTGCGAACAAAGACGCCCCGCGCCTAAGCTCGCTTATCACCAATACTTGCATTTATCTGCTCCCAAAGGAAAACATCGTTCAGCATATTTTTGCAGGAATTGAGTTTGCAAAAGGCTACGAGCGCAAGCGTAGCGGGGATTCTAATTATCTGCCGACAAATATTATCTTTGTCGCTGGACCTTCGCGCACGGCGGATATTGAGCTTATCACCGTTTTTGGCGTGCATGGACCGCGCAAAACTTATGTGGTGCTGTATTAGGCGTGATTTGCGGGATTGATGAGGCTGGGCGCGGGTGCTTGTGCGCGAGCCTTTTTGTGTGCGGGGTGGCAGGTGAAGAAAGCGCGCTAGAAAATCTTGGCATTAAAGATTCTAAAAAACTCACGCAAAATGCGCGCTTTGCCAAAGCAGAAATTTTACAAGAACTCGCGCAAAAAGGCGCAATCGCTTATAAACTTGTAGATTTGAGCGCGCAAGAAATCGACACGCTTAGCCTAAGCGCGTGTATGCAAAAGGCATTGAGAGAGATTATAAATCATTTTGCAAGTTTTGACTTTAAGACAGAATCTAAGCTTTTTGTCTTTGATGGGAACACGACTTTTGGACTTCCTAGAAACCTTGCAGATTCTCACACGAACACGCGGATTTCACTGCAAACGCTCATCAAAGGCGATGATAAAAATCTCCTTATTTCTGCTGCTTCAATCCTCGCAAAAAGCGCGAAAGATTCTCAAATGATTGCGCTTGATAAGATCTATCCGCAATATGGCTTTGCCAAACACAAAGGCTACGGCACAAAAGCCCATATTAGCGCGATTGAGGCATTTGGACTTACGCCATTACATCGCAAAAGTTTTTGCAAAAATCTTTTCACCCCAACGCTTCTATAATCAATCTCAAAATCTCAAAACTCCCAAAAAAGCAATCAAAAAAGCAAAAATTACCCCCTACAAAGCAAGATATGGCGAATAATCCTAACCTTAATACATACTTAAGCAAAGTAAGTATAGACTACAAGCGCAATACAAAATAAGGGGGAAACAATGAGAGAGGTGCAATGCCAAGACATCACACAAGCAGTCGCAAAACTCGCGATTGAAGCTTGTTGCGTGCAAACAGATGACATAAAAAGGGCGTTTAAAAAAGCAAAGGATTCTGAAACTTCACCTTTGGGGAAAAATATCCTTGACACGCTTATCGAAAATGGCAAAATCGCGCAGGATAATATGATGCCAATCTGCCAAGATACCGGCATGCTGGTGGTTTTTGTCGATGTGGGGCAAGATGTGCATATTGTGGGTGGCTACCTAGAAGATGCGATAAATGAAGGTGTGAAAAAGGGCTACACAGAGGGCTATTTAAGAAAATCTGTCGTAAGCGAGCCACTTTTTGAGCGCAAAAACACCACAAATAACGCGCCCGCAGTAATCCACACAAGAATAGTGCCGGGAGATAAAATCCATATCCAAGTCGCGCCAAAAGGCTTTGGTAGCGAAAATAAAAGCATTCTAAAAATGCTTGTGCCAGCTGATGGCATTGAGGGCGTGAAAAAGGTGTTTTTAGAAGCTGTCAAATTAGCCGGACCAAATGCCTGCCCGCCAATGGTGATAGGCGTAGGCATAGGCGGGACGATGGAAAAAGCCGCGCTTTTAGCCAAAAAAGCCGCTGTGCGAGAGACAGATTCCAAAAATCCAGATCCACGCTATGCAAAGCTAGAAGATGAATTGCTAGAAATGGCAAATGCCACAGGCGTGGGACCGCAGGGCTTAGGCGGGATCACTACGGCATTTAAAGTAAATGTAGAGTGGTATCCAACGCATATCGCAGGACTTCCCGTAGCAATCAACATCAACTGCCACGCAGCGCGCCACTGCGACGCGGAACTATAAGCTTTCAAGGAGGCAACAATGAGCAACACACAAATAAGGAAAATTACCGCACCTTTTGATAAAGAAGTCGCCAAAAGCCTAAAAGCTGGAGAATCTGTGCTGATTTCTGGCACGATTTTAGTCGCAAGAGACGCCGCGCACAAAGCCCTAACCGAAGCCTTGCAAAGAGGCGAAAAACTGCCGGTGGATTTACGCGGAGAGACAATCTACTATCTCGGACCAAGCCCTGCAAAGCCCGGGAATCCTATCGGCTCGGCTGGACCCACCACAAGCGGGAGAATGGATAAATACACGCCAACTATCATAAAACAAGGCATTAGCGGTATGATAGGCAAAGGCTATCGCTCGCAGGAAGTGGTGGATTCTATGGTGGAAAATGGCGTCGTGTATATGGTGGCTGTAGGTGGTGCTGCCGCGCTTATTTCCAAAACGATTAAAAAATACGAAGTGCTAGCTTATCCAGAGCTCGGACCTGAAGCGGTGGCGCGCATTACGATTGAAAATTTCCCAGCGATTGTGGCGATTGACACGCAGGGGAATAACTTTTATGAGGTTGGGCAAAAACCTTATAGAAAAATTTAAGGAATGAAACATTACAATAGGAATTTTTATTTTATTTAATTTTAAGAATTGCCGATTCTAAATGCTTGAAAGCAAGAGAATCTGCGATTCTATCAATCAAAAACAAGGAACTTTGTAGAATGGGTATGCCTGCGTGGAGTGATGAATACTCCGTCCATAATGACACTATTGATAGCGAGCACAAAAGGCTTTTTGAACTCGCTGAAAAAGTCTATCAAATGGCGCATAAATCAACAAATCGCAATGAAGTCAAAGGCGTGCTAAGCGAGTTTTTCGACTATATGCGCGAGCATTTCTCGCATGAGGAAAAATATATGCAATCTATTGGCTATCCGCATTTAAGCGAGCATAGCAAGATTCACAAAACCATCATGGTGGATATGGCGCATTTGGTGAAAAATGCTCATTCCCTGCGTGAGCTTAAGGAAAAACTGCTTGTTATTACGCGTGATTGGCTTATCGGGCATATTATGCAAGAGGATATGAATATCGAGCGGTGGCGCGCCCTGCAAGTAGCGGATAATAATATCAAGCAAATTTTTGGCGACAGCAAAACAAATGGCGAGTTTTGCAACCTTGCAGACAAACCAAAAAGCTACATTTATCAATGCCATTGCAAAATCCACAGATTCCAAAAAGAAGCCCACCAAAAGCTACAAAAACTAGAAACTAATGTACTATGCAAAGAATGCAAATATCCGCTAGAATTCTTGCGTGAAGAATAGGCACTAGCTAAGATTCTTTTTAAAAGATAAAAGCACGCTAGATTCTCATCAAATACGCTTAAAATCTAAACACACTTTTTGCTTTTTTAATCTCTGCAAATGGGATAAAAATTTTTTCTTTTGTAGTAGGTGCTGTGGCGTTTTTGCTTGTGCGTGATTTATTAGAATCTACTATTTCTAGCAAAAGCGCGCCTGTAAATTCCGCGCTATTCGCATTTTCATTTACTCCGACAAGTAGCCCGCTTGTCTCGCTTTTATCCGCGCACTTAATGCTAACTTCCTCAAGCAAACTATAAAAAAAATGCTCCTCTTTTTTTAGCACGCGCTCTAGCCCCGGTGAGCTCACTTCCAAAAAATACGCGTTTGCATGCGCTAGCTCCACATCAAGCATAGGCGAAAGCGCCTCGCTAAAATGCGCACATTCCTCAAGCGTGATCCCCTCTCGCTTTGGCAAAGATTCCAACTCGCTAGATTCTATAAAATCCCGCGATTGCAGGCTTTTTAGCGCTTTCAAGCATTCAGAATCCAGCTCTTTAGTCAAAAACACGCGCAAAATGCTATGCTCATTTTCCTTCACCCATGCCATATCATAAAGCACAAAGCCCATAGATTCCGCAAGTGCGCGGATTTTTTGCTCCAAATCCACCTGCATTTATTTCCTTTTTAAAATTTCTTATTCCTCTTTTTGTCGCTCTTTGGCAATTTGCGCAAAAATCGCGTCCAGATTCCCACTCTCACGCATAGAATCATCAAAATAAAAGCTAAGCTCCGGGCATTTAAACCACGAAGTCGCGCTTAGCGCGTATTCCCTAAGCATTGGGCTTGCTTTTTTGAGCGCACTCAAAATCCCCGCGCGCTCACTTTGAGCAATATCACTAGATTCAATAAACACCTTCGCATGATACTTGCCAGATGAGCACAGCACGCGCGTGATGGAAAGCGCATTAAGCTTAGGATTGGCAAGCTCGCTAAGCGCAAGATTTAGCACCTCTTGCAAAAGCGCTTGTGTTTTTTGCAGTTTGATTTCATTCATTCTCACGCGCCTTGCATTTTATATTTTCGCACTTCTTTAGCCTGCATTTCCACACCTTGCGTTTTGCTCTATTTTAGCTTGGATTTTTTGCAAGCAAAGATTCAATGCGCGCACAAGATTCACTATTCCCTAGCACAAAAAGCGCGCAAGGCACGCCTATGCCCCCGCCTTTACCCAAAAGCGCTAAGCGCACAAGGGGCATACATTGCCCGAGTTTTAAATTTTTGCCCTCGCAAAATGTATGTAAAAATTCCTCGCATTCCTGCTCGCTTTGAAACTTTGCATTTTTAAGCGCCTCGCTCAATGCACGCAAAAACTCCGCCCCTTGAGAATCTAGCTTGCTTAAAAGCTTAGAATCATACTCTTTAGGCGCATTCAGCACTTCATTGAAATTCTTTGCAAATTCCACAAGCGTTTTGCTCCGCTCTTTTAGCGCGTTAAAAAGTGCCTCGCGCGCAGATTCTCTCTCTTTCTCTTCACGCTCACTCACAAAGGAAAAGCTTTGCAAAGGTTGCGCACCAAAATCAAGTAGCAAAGATTCTAATTTTTGCGCTGGGGTTTGCTTGATATAGTGATGATTGAGCCAAAGAAGCTTTTCTTCATTGTAGCTTGAAGGCGAGGAATTAAGCTTGTAAGGATCAAAAACTTCCAAAAGTCGCTCCATGCTGAAAATCTCTTCATCGCCATAGCTCCACCCAAGACGCACCAAAAAATTTAGCAACGCCTCTGGCAAATAGCCTAGATTCTTATATTCCATCACGCCCATCGCGCCATCGCGCTTGCTTAGCTTTTTACCCTGCGGATTAAGAATCATCGGCACATGAAAAAACTTCGGCACTTCAAAGCCTAGTGCTTGATACACCACGATTTGCTTAGGCGTATTGCTTAGGTGATCATCTCCGCGTATGACATCACTCACGCCCATCAACGCATCATCAATCGCCACGACAAAATTATAAGTCGGGCTACCATCACTGCGCGCGATAACAAAGTCATCGATCTCGCTCGCATCTACGCTAATGCGCCCTTTCACGCCATCTTCAAAGCTAATCACCCCTTGCAATGGCGCTTTTATCCTCACCACCGGCGTAATTCCCTCCGGTGGCGTGCCTGTAAAATCACGATAGCGATTGTCGTATTTCCACTTCTTGCCCTGCGCTTCTGCTTGCGCGCGCAAAGTCTCTAACTCCTCTTTGCTCATATAGCAATAATACGCCTTGCCCTCCTCTAGCAGCTGCTTGACATAGCGCGCATAGAGTGCGAAACGCTCGCTTTGATACACGATTTCCCCATCATGTTCTAAATCCACCCACTCAAAGGATTCCACAATTGCTTTTGCCGCATCGTGGGAATTGCGCGCTAAGTCCGTATCCTCAATGCGCAATAAAAATCTGCCATTATTTTTGCGTGCGTAGAGATAGTTAAAAAGTGCTGTGCGCAAGCCTCCAATGTGAAGGTAGCCCGTAGGCGAAGGGGCAAATCGTGTCGTCATCGCGCACGCCTCCTAAAATCCATTAATAACTTTGCTTAATATCGCGTCGCTTTCTTTAAGCTTCTCAGAGCGTTCAACCACGCTTTTAATAACCTCTGAAGACTTATGCAAAAGCCCATCAATTTCATTGAGTTCATTAATAATCCCGCGCGTTTGCTGTGTGATAGCAGCAGAGCCCTTAGATTGCTCGTCTGTATTTTGCACCACTTCAAGCATAAAGTCTTGAATCGTCTGAATACTTTCCTTTGAAGTGTCTGCCTCACGCGAGAGATCATTAAATGTCTTAGAATTTTGCGCAATTGAAGCGCTAATTTCATCAAGCGACTGCATTACGATATTTATGCGCACTTCGATTTCATGCAGGCTTTTTTGCGTGGATTCTGCAAGTTTGCGCACTTCATCAGCCACGACTGCAAAGCCCCTGCCATGCTCACCTGCGCGCGCAGCTTCAATCGCAGCATTGAGCGCGAGTAGATTTGTCTGATCCGCCACATCATAAATAAGCGAAGAAACATCTTTAATCTGCGTTACGCTTTCGCTCAAGCTTTGAAGTTTAGAGTTTAGCTCATCTTGGCTCTGCACCGTTTGCTCTAGCTCTCGCAAGAGTGAATTTACATGTGAGCTTGTATCATCAAGGTAGTTTTTGCTTTGTGAGATTCTCTGCTGTGAGGCATTTGAAAGCTCAATGTTAGAATCTAGCGCCTCCACAATGTTATTTCCTGACTGCGTATTCTTGCTCGTGCGCGCAACAATGTCTTTAATGTTTTTTTCTAAATCCGCAATATATTGATTTAAGCGCATAATCTCTTCTGTTGTATGCCCCGCGACCTCGATAGTCTGCTTCATCTTATCAATGAAAGAATTAATAAAAAGGCTTACAATATGAAGTTCATCTTTTTCGCCCCTTCCAAGGTGTAAAGTCCCACCTGCACGAAGTTTTTCCCCACCTTTGCTCACATCTTGCAAATAGGAAACCACACTTTGAGAATCCGCCCCAAAGCGTCTTAAGATTTTAAAGATAATAAACACAGTCGCCACTGTGATAAGCAAAATCACCAACAACATAAAGAAAATAAAATTTGACTGATTTTTTGCAAAATCTCGTATAGAATCTAGCGTTCCTAGATTTTCCAGCACCGCAGAAAGAGAGGTAGAATTTTTACTCAAACTATCGCCAATCTCTTGTATGCTCTTTGTCGAGCTGTCAAGCTTTTTGCTCACACCACTTGTCGTATCATAAATGCGCTCAATCAAAATCGAATGGATCTCTTGAAAATATTTTTCCAAATTTAGGCACAAATCCCTAACATTTTGAGAATTAAGCGCGCTTGCGATTTTAGGATAAAAGCTTTGCAAATCCGCGTCATTTTTAATAAAACTATCATTCCAGCTTTTTGTCATTTGCAGAATAATATTTCTATTGTTTGCGTCATTTGGGTTGATAAGAAGCGAGATAAGCTTTGCGTTAATTTGCCCGATAAACTCAAACTGCTCGATAAGCTCCTCATAAGAATCCATCGTTTGCTTTGTCTCGGTTATATGCCCTTTCATCGTGTTGATTTGCCCTGTGGCGTGAGTAGAAAGCTCGTTTAGCGCATTGAAGTTTTCCTGCACACTTTGCAAGCTTTTTGCTTCATAGCTTACAAAGTCTGAAAAAGTGGATTTAAACCAAAAAAAGGAAAGTGCCAAAAGCACAATTAACGCTGACAAAGTCGAAAGCCCGGTATTGAGCTTACTTGAAAGGCTAAGATTCTTAAATCTACTTAATATGCCCTCTTTCTTAGCATTTACACTCAATTGACACCCCTTTTTCTATATAAGTTTAAATCTATTTACCAGCGACTTGCTCTTTGTTTGGATTGTCCGCAGCTTGCGCTACCATACAACTTTCCAACGCCTTTGCATCTGCGCTATCAGTTACCTTTTTTGACACCCAGCGCTGAATCTGATTCATTGTTTTTGAAGCTGGATCTGGCGCATCATATTTTTGCATTAAAGACGCACAATCCGCCAACGCAAAACTCGGGATTACCGCCATTAGAGCGATTGAAAGATATTTTTTCATAGGTTTCTCCTTTCTTTAATTAGAATCGTAGCAAATACGACAATGCAAGATTCTGATTTGTAGTGCCTGTAGGCTGTGTCTCTGCGAAAAGTGGAGCTACGCCATATTTATTGTATTGATTTGTGTAGCTTAGGCGGAAAAATTGATTAATATCAATTTGGAAAATCGCATACACATCATGCACATCACCGCGTGTATTGCGGAAGTTAAATGGATCATTTACACTCACACGAGAGAATGCATACCAATACTGGCTACCATGGAAATACTCATATCCAAGCTTGAAATGTGAGCTAAAGTCATAGCGCAAGCCTACATGCACTGCATAGCCAGATTCTTCAGCAAAAAGACTTGGTGCGCTTGGACCTAAATTTGTCACATGTGAATTTGCACCCTGTGAGTAAGTATAAGATACAAACCAATTTAATCCACTGCCTAGCAATCTGTCATTTTCAAAATGCACATTAAGATAGCGGATATCACCAAGATTTACTGCATCTTTATTGCCTACAAGACCTGTAAGGCTAGAATTTACAGCAAGCAAACTTGCACTCGGTGCTGAATAATTGCTAAGGTTGATAAAAGTTAGCATCGCAAGGCTTGTGCCAAAGCTTTTTGGCAAAAATGGTGTTTCAAGTGTCCCAAATACGATATTTGCATCTGCTGTAGTTGATTTAGAGCTAGAGAAGATACTTCCCGCACCTGCAAACTCTGTTGCATAAAGTGGCTGATACACTTTTGAGAATCCAAGGCGCACCGCTACATCTTTATTGTCTTTAAAAGGATTGTAAGTAAGCACACCACCATCACCAAGCGCATTTACCGCCAAAGCTGGATAGGTGCTCATTCTAGCAGAGCCATTGCGGAGGTTTGAGCCCGGACCATCAGTCCCCGGCAAACGACCAACCGTCAAAGCAAAGTGATTACCTAAAAAGAGATCCACATATGCGCGCTCTACATAAATCGCTGAGCTTCCGCCTACACCACGCCCCGCATCAAGTGAGCCGATAACAGGACTTGTAAAAGTCAAGTCGCCAAATGCCTTTGTCATTGAAAGACGCCCTGTGAATTTTGTGTAGTTGTTGATATCTGCTTTCATATTGAGATACAATCCCATAGCCCATTTATTTGCCTGTGTTGTGTTTGTGTTAGTAGCTGGGTTTCTTGTGAAAACATTATTCATTGTAGCGTTGAAGTCAAGTCCAAAGCGGATTTTATTTAGCTCTGCTTTTGTCTCTACTTCCTCGACAAACTTTTCTAGCTCATCGATTTGCTTTTGCAACGCCTTCTCGTCTGCCAATCCCGCTGAAGCAAAAAGTGAAGCACTTAATGCACCTACAAGGAAGCTTGAAGTTACCTTTTTCATTCTTTCTCCTTAATTTAAGATTAAAATAGAGCCCGAATTATACAAAATTAACACTAAAGAAAGCTTAAAATACAAAAAAGTTTTAACTTTATTTAACAAACCCTGCTACAAAATTAAACTTTTTTAAGCATTTTAGACGAGATGATACAAATTACATTATAAAAATATATGCTTGTTTTAATAATGCACAAAAAGTAGACTAAATACGCCATTCTACCTACTATTACCAACACAACAAGCAACTTAAAAACAAATTGCAACAAAATTCCAAAAAAGTAAAGGTTTTTTTAACTATTAGTATAAAAATAAATATAGGGAAATTTAAAATCTAAAATTTATTAGTAAAAATAAATTGCCTTGTTGGTGCTTGCAATAAAGTGTTTTGAGTGAATTTGAAAGTTTCAGATGGTGCCGAAGGTCGGACTCGAACCGACACAGAGTTGCCCCTACTAGATTTTGAGTCTAGCGCGTCTACCAGTTTCACCACTCCGGCAGGAAGTGTGTTTTGCAAATATTTTAAAAGTTTCAATGGTGCGCTGAGCGAGATTTGAACTCGCACGGGTCGCCCCGCCACCCCCTCAAGATGGTGTGTCTACCAATTCCACCACCAGCGCAGTTGCAGATTCTCTAAAGAGAATCTGCGTTTTTTTACGCAGCTGCGATAAATCCAGCTGGTAAAAATGGATTTGTGTAAAGCGCGATAATCGCCAAAACAAGTGTATAAATAACTTGTGCTTCAATAAGAGCAAGTGCAATAAACATTGTTCCAAGCAATTTACCGCTAATGCCGGGATTACGCGCTGTGCCTGAAATTGTCGCTGCTGCTGCGTGTCCCATACCGATAGCACCACCAAGTGCTGCGATACCCACACCGATAACCGCGCCTGCTACTGAAAACGCTGCAACTGTGTCTGCTCCGCTAGGCTCTGCACCAAATGCCAACCCAAGCGCACCAAAAAATAGCACGAGAAAAAACTTCATGTGAAACTCCTTAAATTCAAATCTCAAAGCCTTTCGGATCGTTCCCCTACTTTGGACTTTGGAAGTCGAAAGTCTAGCGCGGGATTTATAAAAATTAGTTTAAAGCACGCAACTTAAAGTAAAAATTTTTAAATTTAAGCCCCTTTACGCCTCGATCTTTTGACGCAAAAAGCTTAGCGGTGGCAGGGCGCTAGGTAGTAAAAAGTAGTTTGTATTCCCGCTGTGGATAGAATCTAACTCCTTACCATTTTCTAGCACAATCTTAAAAAGACGCAAATAATACTCCCCGCCCTCTTTGTAAATCTCGCCAATGTTATTTTTCACGCACACGATTTCGCTTCCCAGCGGTGCGACAATCTGCTTTGGCTCATTTGGGAAAATGCTAAATTTACAAAGCGCTTTTGTCCCGCATTCGCTCACCTGCGCATTGACTTGATAGCTCCCCTCGCTTATGGCGGTTTGGTGATTTTGAGTATTGAGCTTTTCATATGGGCGGTGGATAATGTAGCCATCTGTAAATCCGCGATTTTTAAGCGTGTTTAGCTCATCTTGATAATGGCTACTTTGCAGCTCGCGCGCGCTGTAGTAGTCATCAAGTGCTTCTTTGTAGGTGCGCGCAGTGATAGCGGCGTAATATGCGGACTTCGTGCGCCCCTCGATTTTAAGCGCGTCAATGGCGTTGGAATCTAAAATCTCTTTAATATGACTTGCAAGATTGAGATCTTTTGAGTTAAAAATATGTGTGCCGATGCCCTCCTCTTCCTCTAGGCGCATCATCACGCCATTATCGGGGTTTTTGACATAAAATTCGCGCCCATCAAAAGGCACAAGTTTATCGCTTTGCAAATCACGCACAAAATATTCATAGTCAAATCGGCAGTCATTCGCGCAACTTCCGCGATTTGGTACGCGTCCATTTTGCAAGGCAGAGATAAGACAGCGCCCAGAAAAGGCAAAGCACATACTTCCATGCACAAAAATTTCTAGCTCTAAATCCGGCAGAGCTTTTTTAATCTCTACCGCGTCTTTCAAGCTTAGCTCACGCGCGCAAACAATGCGCTTTACGCCCATTTCATAAAATACCTCCGCATCAAGGACATTGAGCACATTTGCTTGAGTGGAAAGATGCACAGGAATATGTGGCGCGATAGATTTTGCGAGCTTCACCACACCCGGTGCTGCGATGATAAAGGCGTCAGGCTCTAACTCTGCCATTTTTTCAATATGAGATTCTAAAAGCTTTAATTGCGCGTTGAAGGGAAAACCATTGATTGTGACATAAATTTTTTTTCCAAGATTATGCGTGTAGCGCACAGCCTCCGCGAAAGTTGGCATATCAAATTCTTTGCCCGCGCGCGTGCGAAGTGAAAAATGACTCACCCCGCCATACACGACATCCGCGCCAAAGTTAAGCGCAATTTTGAGCTTTTCAAAGCTTCCGGCGGGGGAAAGCAATTCTGCGCGTTTTTTATTATTAGAAGTGGCTTTATTATCAGAAGTAGATTGCGTGGTGCTTGAAATTTGCATAGTTTTCCTTAAATTTTTTACATATATTTTGCTAGATTCTTAAATGATGCTAAAAATAAATTGATTTTTCAAAAATGCGGGAAAAGTCAGAATCTACTTATTCCCAAAAGACGCGATGAGCGCTTCGATCTCATCGTCATTGGCGACATCTGCCTTGTCATCGCCCGCGATATACACAGCCGAGCTTACGCGCTTGCTATCATCGATCTTGCCCTCAAAGAGCGAGTTCATATACTGCGCGAGCGCACGCATCACATTTATCACGCGCTCGATTTTTTGGCGATGGATGTCTTGGTATTGCATCAAATCCATCGCCTGCATGCACGCATCTGCGATATCATCGCAAGAAGAGTTGATTTCTTTTGAAAGTTTTTGCGCTTCTTTCACTTCTTCTAGCGCGTTTGTAAAGCTTTGGATATGTGGAAACGCCTCGCACAGCTTATTAAAAAGCTCTTCTTGAGATTGCAAAATCTTTTTAAGCGCCTTATTTTTCTTCGCTGCTTCATCTGATGAACTACTCATAATCTCGAGCTGATCGAAAATCTGCGTGCCTTTAGCTTCAGAATCTTTTGTCACATCATCAAGCTGATGCACGACTTTATGATCTTCTGTAGGTGGCGGTGGTGGCCATTTCTTATCCGCTTCTACGCGGTAATTTGATAGATCGCCAAACTCCCCTTCTTCCTGTGTTTTAGAATCTTTGGGGTCGCTAGATTGCGCTTCTTCACCTTGCGCGCCATCAAGAGAATCTAGCGTATCTTCCCCACCATTCATCAATGCGTCTAATTCTTCTTGCGTCATTTTTTTAAACCTTAAAAAACAAAATTTGTATCGCATTATAGTATGTTTTGTTTTTTCTTTTGTTAAAACTTTCATTTTTTATGAAAAAATTTTATGAGAAAAGATTCTGTATTTTGCAAACTTTAAGGGGTTTTTATAATAAAAGTTTATAGCACTTGTATAAAGATTATTAAATTTTTTCGCTCAAATATTAGCAATTTTTAGAATTTTGTGCTAGAATCCGCACTTTTATTTTCAAACACAACTAAAAAAGGAGCAATTTATGGCAACAAAACATTCTTTTCAAACTGAAATTACACAACTTTTGGATTTGATGATTCACTCACTCTATTCAAATAAAGAGATTTTTTTACGCGAGCTTGTAAGCAACGCATCTGACGCGCTGGATAAGCTTTCTTATCTCACACTCACTGATGAGAAGCTCAAAAAGCTTGATTTTTCCCCGCGTATCGACATTAGCTTTGATGAAAATAAGGGCATTATCACCATCAAAGATAATGGTATAGGTATGAATGAGGCGGATTTGAAAGAGCATTTAGGCGTGATTGCAAAATCCGGGACAAAAAGTTTTCTTTCTCAACTAAGTGGTGATAAGAAAAAAGACAGCGCGCTTATTGGGCAGTTTGGCGTGGGCTTTTACTCGGCATTTATGGTGGCAAGTCGCGTCGTGGTGCAAAGCAAAAAAGCCGGCGAGGACAAAGCCTATGCGTGGGTGAGCGAGGGCAAAGGTGAATATGAAATCGGCGAATGCGTGCAAGAAGACTTTGGCACGCAAATCACGCTTTATCTCAAAAAAGATGAAAAGCACTTCGCCTCACGCTGGGAGATTGAAAATATCATTAGCAAATATTCCGAGCATATCGGATTCCCAATTTTCTTGCATTACAAAGAAATGGTGAGCGAGGAAGAAGCAGATTCTGCGGAAACTAAAGATTCTAAAGACTCCAAAAAAGAACTAAAGCAAAAAGAAGTCGAGCAAGTCAAGCAAATAAACTCTGCCAAAGCCCTTTGGAATCTGCCAAAATCAGAGCTCAAAGCAGAGGACTACAAAGAATTTTATAAAAGTTTCGCGCATGATAATGCCGAGCCTATGCGCTGGGTGCATACAAAGGTAGAGGGGAATTTGGAATACACCACGCTTTTTTACTTCCCATCAAAAGCGCCATTTGATCTCTACCGCGTGGATTATAAAAGTGGCGTGAAGCTGTATGTCAAGCGCGTGTTTATCACAGATGATGATAAAGAGTTATTGCCGACATATTTGCGTTTCGTGCGCGGGGTGATAGATTCTAGCGATTTGCCTTTGAATGTCAGCCGTGAGATTTTGCAACAAAACAAGATTTTAGCAAATATCAAATCCGCCTCGACAAAGAAGATTTTGAGCGAAATCTCTGCAATGACAAAAGATGAGAATCTTTACAAAGAATTTTACGCGCAGTTTGGCAAAGTGCTAAAAGAAGGGCTTTATAGCGATTATGAAAATAAAGAAAAACTCTTAGATCTTTTGCGCTTTGAAAGCGATAAAAACGCCTTTATCTCGCTAAAGAGCTATAAAGATTCTATGCCAAAAGAGCAAAAAAGCATTTATTATCTTTTGGGCGAAAATAAGGATTTGTTAAAAAATTCTCCGCTCCTAGAAAAGTTCCAAAACAAGGGCTTTGAAGTGCTTTTGCTTAGTGATGAAATCGATGGAATGGTGATTCCTATGGTTGGCGAGTATGACAAAGTCCCGCTCAAAAATATCAGCTCAAAAGACGCGATAAGCGAGATTGGCGATGATGGTGTCGATGAAAAAGTGCAAAAAGAATTTGAAGGCATAATCAAGGCTTTCAAAGACGCACTAGGTGAGCGCGTAAGTGAAGTAAGCCTAACAAGCCTTATGCAAACAAGCCCGCTAAGCCTTATCAAGCAAGATGACAATCCGATGATGGCGCAGCTTTTCGCACAAATGGGGCAAAAAATGCCAGAATCTAAACCCAGCGTGGAGCTAAACATAAACCACGCGATTTTCCAAAAGCTCAAAAATGTGAAAGATGACGCGAAAATGGCAAAGGTGGCAAATCTGCTTTTTGACAGCGCGCTTATTGTCGAGGGGCAAAGCCTGCAAAGCGCAAAGGACTTCAGCACACAGCTTAATGATGTGTTGCTCGAGTGGCTTTAAACGCCCTCGCACTTTGTTGCGCTATATTTTCAAACTCACCTAAAAAAGCACAAAAAAATGGGGGGGGGCTTATTTCCCCTCTATGCGCTTAAATTCCTCATCGCTTAGTGGCGACAAAAATTCTAGGAAAAAATCTTGCGCGATTTTTTGCGCCTGTGCATCACTCACAAGCTCGGGTTGCACCTTTGCAAACGCCCAGATTCTGCCGATTGTCTGCATTACATTTGGTGGTTTTAAAAGCCAATTGCTCGGCGTTGAAGGCGCATAATACAACTTTTTATTTTTCACCGCAGAGAGAATCTGCCACTGCTTTGGTGGATTTTGTAAAAACCTTTTATACAGCCCAATCTCGCGCACAAAGATAATATCCGGATCTTTTAGCGCGAGCGTTTCAAGATTCACATTCACAAATGAGCTAGAATTGCTAAAATCCGAACAAGAAATCGCATTCACCCCGCCAATTTTATACGCCAAATCCTCCTCGCCCTCTTTAGCACAACTCGTAGAAAGCCCCTCACCAAGCGCAAAATAAATCTTTGGGCGCTTTGTGACTTGCGCATTTTTCTGCTCTAAAAACTTTTTGTTCGCGCGCACGACTTCCGCAAACCTCTTTGCCCTCTCTTGTATGCCAAGTGCCACACCCATTTGCTCGATTGCCTCATCGACTTTTTCTAAGTCCCAAGTTTCAACCTCGATTGTCTTAATCCCAAGCTTATTGTAAGGTTTCATAATCTCGGGTGCTGTGCCTTTTGCAAAAAAGATAATATCAGGCTTAAGCGCCACCAACGCTTCAAAAGATGCCGGATTGCCCTGCATAATGCCCCCAAGCACGGGTAATGTGCTTGCATTTTTTGGCATATAGGGCAAATCCTCCGGGTATGGCTTGTAATTTAGCCCGATAATCCCTTGCGGATACAAAACCTCCAAAAGTGCCGTAATTGGCGGGCTCATACCAAACACCCGCAAATCCTTTGCGCCCAACAAACTTACACAAAATACCGCTATTATCAACAATGCACGCATAAAGTCTCCTTTTCTTTAAATCAAATTATTGCTCGAGCATTTTACCCTTTTTTGCATAGATTCTTAGCAATTTTTAGAATCCATTTAAACACCACAAGCGCAAACCTAAAAATTTGCAAAGCAAATTTTTCAATCAAATAAAATGCAGTGTGCGGCACGCACTTTCTAGCGTTGTCGGGGGTTTGGGGGCGAAAAGCACGACTTTGAGCGGGGGATAAGGGGAGCGACTTCGCAATTCAAGCCCCCTTGTCCCCCTGCAAAAAAGAAATATAGAGAATCTAAGTGGGATTGAGCCAAACAAAAGGATTCTGAAAAATAGAATCTTTAAAAAGGAATTAAAAAATTAAGATTCTAAAAAGCTGGATTCTAA